>NZ_JBITDP010000027.1:0-120533 GCF_044454405.1 Streptomyces sp. NPDC051555
GCCGTCCTCGTCCTCATGCTCTTCGACGACGACGCACGCCCCCAGCTCCTGTGGTCGGGCGGTGCGGCCCTCGCCGTCCTCCTCGTCGCGGGGGCACGCGAACTGCGAGCCGCCCGCTCCTGATGGCACGGTCGCGGGTGGATGATCACTTCGGGTGAAGAGGCCGTCCACATCGTGGACGGGGAACGTCCGATAAACGGACGGTAGGCAAACTGGTGCACCTCACCCCGTCCACCCGCACACCGGACAGGCACACCTACATGAGCCAGCGCACCGCCACGCCGCCCGAGCAGCAAGAGGACCGGACGCCCGGGGATCCCGCCGGATCCCCCCTCGGCAACGGCCTCAAGCAGCGACACCTCTCGATGATCGCCCTCGGCGGAGTCATCGGAGCCGGCCTCTTCGTGGGCTCCGGGGCGGGGATCGCCGCCGCCGGGCCCTCGATCGTGCTCGCCTACGCGGTGTCCGGACTGCTCGTGATGTTCGTGATGCGGATGCTCGGCGAGATGTCCGCCGCGAACCCCGCCTCCGGCTCCTTCTCGGTGCACGCCGAGCGCGCGATCGGCCCGTGGGCCGGTTTCACCGCCGGCTGGATGTTCTGGATCCTGCTGTGCGTCGGCGTGGCCATCGAGGCCATCGGCGCGGCGCACATCGTGACGGGCTGGCTCCCGGGCACCCCCTCGTGGATGTGGGTGCTGATCTTCATGGCGGTGTTCTGCGGCTCCAACCTGGGCGCCGTCGCGAACTTCGGCGAGTTCGAGTTCTGGTTCTCGGCGCTCAAGATCGGCGCCATCGCGCTCTTCCTGGGCCTGGGCGTGCTCGCCGTCCTCGGCGTCCTGCCCGGCACCTCCTCCCCCGGCACCGCGAACCTGCTGCACGACGGCGGCCTGCTGCCCAACGGGGTGGACGGACTGCTCGTCGGCCTGCTGGCCTCGGTCGTCGCCTACGGCGGCCTGGAGACGGTGACCATCGCCGCCGCGGAGTCCGAGGACCCGGTCCGGGGCGTCGCCAAGGCCGTGAAGACCACCATGTGGCGGATCGCGATCGTCTACGTCGGCTCGATGCTGGTGATCGTGACGCTGCTGCCGTGGAACGACCCGGCCGTCACCGAGGACGGCCCGTACGCCGCCACCCTGGACCACCTGGGCATCCCCGCCGCCGGCCAGGTCATGAACGTGGTCATCCTGATCGCGCTGCTGTCCGCGATGAACGCCAACATCTACGGCTCCTCCCGCATGGCCTACTCCCTGGTCTCCCGCGGCCAGGGGCCCAAGGCACTGGGCAAGCTCACCCACCGGGTGCCGCGCCGCGCGGTCCTCGCCTCCTCCGGCTTCGGCTTCGTCACCGTGCTGCTGTCCTACTGGTACCCGGAGACCCTGTTCGCCTGGCTGCTGAACATGGTCGGCGGAGTGATCCTGATCGTCTGGGGCTTCATCGCCGTCTCCCAGTTCGTGCTGCGCCGGCGCATGGAGCGCGAGGATCCGCGCAAGCTCGTCGTGCGGATGTGGGGCTTCCCCTACCTGACCTGGGTGGCCCTGGCCGGGGTGGCCGGGGTGCTGGTCCTGATGGCCGTGGGCGAGGACACCCGGGTCCAGGTCCTGTTCACCGGCGGACTCACGGTCGCGCTCGCGCTCACCGGATACGTCCGCCAGCGCGCGGCGGCGGCCCGCGCGGCCGGGTGACGACCCCTCACACCATCCCTCCGAGGCCGGGTCCATGCGTTCGCGTGGACCCGGCCTCCGGCGTACCGGAGGCCCCGACAAGCCAGGTAACCCTTAGCTGCCTGCGGAAATAGATGCTGCTAGCGTGCAGTTGCGCAAGTGTTGCAATAAGAAGACTGAGGGGACCGGATATCCGCATGGCCATCTACACGCTTCCTGAGCTGCCCTACGACTACGCGGCGCTGGAGCCGGTGATCAACCCGCAGATCATCGAGCTGCACCACGACAAGCACCACGCCGCCTACGTCACGGGCGCCAACACCACGCTGGAGCAGCTGGCCGAGGCGCGCGACAAGGAGAACTGGGGCGCGCTGAACGGCCTGGAGAAGAACCTCGCGTTCCACCTCTCCGGCCACATCCTGCACAGCATCTACTGGCACAACATGGCCAACCCGAAGACGGACGAGGGCGGCGGCGTCCCGGACGAGAAGGACGGCCTCGGCGACCTCGCGGACGCCATCGCCGAGTCCTTCGGATCGTTCGAGAAGTTCCGCAAGCAGCTCACCTTCGCGTCCTCCGCGACGCAGGGCTCCGGCTGGGGCGTGCTCGCGTACGAGCCCGTCAGCGGCCGCCTGATCGTCGAGCAGATCTACGACCACCAGGGCAACGTGGGCGCGGCCTCGGTGCCGATCCTGGTCTTCGACGCCTGGGAGCACGCCTTCTACCTTCAGTACAAGAACCAGAAGGTGGACTTCATCGAGGCCATGTGGAAGGTCGTCAACTGGCAGGACGTGGCCAAGCGCTTCGCCGACGCCAAGGCGAACACCCCGCTGCTGATCCCGGCCAAGGGCTGATCAGCCACTGAGCCGTCCGCCTCGTGATCGTCTTCTCAACCTTCACTTGCGGACGTTTCCACCGGAGGGCCCTCGCGAGGACATGACTCGCGGGGGCCTTCCGCGTACCCCGGACCCACCGCGTCCGCCGGACCCGCCACGTCCACCAGCCCGTCCACCTCGCCGACCGCCGTGAACTCGTGCGCCAGGCCCGTCTCGTGGAGCCGGGCGAAGGGCGTGAAGGGGATGCCGAACTCCGACTCGCCGTGGTCGAAGTTCCAGCTCTTGTGGATCTGGAAGCGGTAGTCGCTCACCACCGACCCGTCCCCGTGCACCCGGACCGTGCCGCTGATCCGGTACTCGGCCCCGCGCAGCGCCAGCCACCAGTCCGCGCTGCCGCGCCGGGTGATGAGCACCCCGCGCCAGCCGCTGTCCGCCGCGTACGCCCCCGGCTCGCCCACGGCCCTGGCGTCCGCGCGCCACTGCGCGAGCTGCCGGTCGACCTCCGCCCGTACGACGGGCACGGCGAGCAGCGCCCGCGCGTCGACCCGGTACGGGCGCCCCGCGCCCCGCAGGTAGTGGCGCAGGGTGCCCGCGGCGTGCCGGACCCCGAGCGCGGTCCACAGCGGGGGCACGGCGAGCGCGGCGGCGCGCAGCACCCGGTCGCGCGGGCGGGCCGGGAGGCTGCCGTGGGGCGCGTTCCCGTTCGGCTGCCGCGGGTCCGCCCGGCCTCCGTCGCGGCCCAGCACCACCGCGCCCGTACCCGGCCGCCCGGTCTGCCCAGTCCCCATAACGGGACGGTAAGGGAGGAACCGGGCGGCTGCTACTCGGCCGTCCGGTCAGCCGAAGTTCGGGCCGACCGTACGGGTCCGCTTGATCTCGAAGAAGCCGGGCGTGGAGGCCACCAGCAGGGTGCCGTCCCACAGCCGGGCCGCGGCCTCGCCGCGCGGGGCCGGGGTGACGACCGGGCCGAAGAAGGCCACGTCCTCGCCGTCGACTCCGGGCACCGAGATGACCGGCGTGCCGACCTCCTGGCCGACCCGCTCTATGCCGTTGTTGTGCGAGGCGCGCAGGATCTCGTCGAACTCGTCCGAGTCGGCGTACTCGATCAGCTCGGCCGGCAGGCCGACGTCGGCGAGGGCGGCGGCTATGGTCTCGCGGCCCGCTCCCTGGTCCTCGTTGTGGAAGCGGGTGCCCAGCGCCGTGTACAGCTTGCCGGTGACCTCGCTGCCGTGCTTCTGCTGGGCCGCGACGACCACGCGGACCGGCTCCAGACCCTTGGGGCCGAGCAGGTCGCGGTAGCGCTCGGGCAGCTCGTCGAGCTTGTTCTCGTTCAGCACGGCGAGGCTCATGACGTGCCAGCGCACCTCGATGTCGCGGACCTTCTCGACCTCCAGCATCCAGCGGGAGGTCATCCAGGCCCAGGGGCAGAGCGGGTCGAACCAGAAGTCGACCGGGGTCTTCTCGGGCACCTGGGTGTCGGGCATGACTCTCCTCGTGACGGCGGTCCTCGGGGACACGGCTGGGGACGGATCGGGGGGCGCACCCGGGGGCGCGCTCACCGTCGCAACCGCCCGACGGCCGAACGCATTCCCCGTGGGAGGATTCGAACCGAAAACGTGAACACGTGAACACGCACGAAGGAGTGCCCGTGTCCGGTGAAAACCTGTCCCGCGACGAGGCCCGTGAGCGGGCCGAGCTGCTGTCCGTCCAGGGGTACGAGGTCGTCCTCGACCTGCGGTCCGCCGTGGACGAGAGCGAACCGGCCGAGGGGCCACGGACCTTCCGCTCGGTGACGACGCTCCGCTTCCGCTCCGCGGTACCCGGCGCCGCCACCTTCGCGGACCTGATCGCCCCCTCGGTGAACGCGGTCACGCTCAACGGCGCCGCCCTCGACGTGGCCGCCGTCTTCGACGGCTCGCGGATCGCGCTGGCGGACCTGGCCAGCGAGAACGTGCTGGTCGTGGACGCGAACTGCGCCTACAGCCGGACCGGTGAGGGCATGCACCGCTTCGTCGACCCGGAGGACGGCGAGGTCTACCTCTACACCCAGTACGAGCCGGCCGACGCCCGGCGGGTGTACGCGAACTTCGAACAGCCCGATCTGAAGGCCCCCTACCGCTTCGAGGTGACGGCGCCCGAGGGCTGGCAGGTCTGGAGCAACGGCGCGGAGGAGTCCCGCGAGGGCGACACCCGCCGCTTCGCCGAGACCGCGCCGATCTCGACGTACATCACCTGCGTGGTCGCGGGTCCCTACCACTACGTCACGGACACCTACACGCGCGGGGACCTGACGATCCCGCTCGGTGCGATGTGCCGCAAGGGGCTGGCCAAGCACTTCGACGCGGACGACGTCTTCCTGGTCACCAAGCAGGGCTTCGACTTCTTCCACGAGCACTTCGACTTCCCGTACCCCTTCGGCAAGTACGACCAGGCCTTCGTGCCGGAGTACAACCTGGGCGCCATGGAGAACCCGGGGATGGTCACCTTCCGCGAGGAGTACATCTTCCGCGGGAAGGTCACCCGGGCCTCCTACGAGCGGCGCGCGAACGTCATCCTGCACGAGATGGCGCACATGTGGTTCGGCGACCTGGTCACCATGAAGTGGTGGGACGACCTGTGGCTGAAGGAGTCCTTCGCGGACTTCATGGGCACCTTCTCGATGGTCGAGGCGACCCGCTTCGACAACGGCTGGGTCACCTTCGCCAACAACCGCAAGGCCTGGGCCTACCGGGCCGACCAGCTGCCGTCCACGCACCCGATCACGGCCGACATCCGTGACCTGGAGGACGCGAAGCTCAACTTCGACGGCATCACGTACGCCAAGGGCGCGGCCGTGCTCAAGCAGCTCGTCGCCTACGTCGGCCGGGACGCCTTCCTCGAAGGCGCGCGCCGCTACTTCAAGGCCAACGCCTACGGCAACACCACCCTCGACGACCTGCTGACGGTGCTGGCCGAGGTCTCCGGCCGGGACATGGCGCAGTGGTCGCGGGCCTGGCTCCAGACCGCCGGCGTGAACGCGCTGACCCCGCTGGTGACCTACGACGCGGCCGGACGGATCACCGAGCTCTCCGTGCTCCAGGAGGGCGACGAACTGCGCCCGCACCGGGTGGCGATCGGCCTCTACCGGCTGCAGGACAGCACGCTGGTCCGCTACGCGCGCACCGAGGCCGACGTCGCGGGCGCCCGCACGGTGATCGCCGAGCTGGCGGGTGCCGAGCGGCCCGACCTGATCCTGGTCAACGACGACGACCTGACCTACTGCAAGATCCGCTTCGACGAGGGCTCGCTCGCCACGCTGCGCGCGCACCTCGGCGACCTGACCGACCCGCTGGCGCGGGCGATGTGCTGGTCGGCGCTGTGGAACCTGACGCGCGACGCGCTGATGCCCGCGCGGGACTTCCTCGCGCTGGTCCTCGCCCACGCGGGCCGCGAGACGGACGTCGGCGTGCTCCAGATGCTGCACGCGCAGGCGCAGAGCGCGGTCACCCACTACGGCGCGCCGGAGTGGCGCGAGCAGGGCGGCCGGGTGCTGGCGGCCTGCGCGCTGCAGGAGCTGCGGCTGGCCGAGCCGGGTTCGGAGCACCAGCTGACCTGGGCCCGCTTCTTCGCGGCCGGTGCGACGACCGAGGGCGACTACCAGCTGCTGCTGGGGCTGCTCGACGGCAGCGCGCGGATCGACGGGCTGGAGGTGGACCAGGAGCTGCGCTGGGACTTCCTGCTGCCGCTGAGCGCGCACGGCGCGGTGGACGAGGGCGTGCTCGCCGCCGAACTGACCCGCGACGACACGGCCTCGGGCCGGCGGCACCAGGTGCGGTGCCTGGCGGCGCGGCCGTCGGAGGCCGTCAAGGCGCAGGCGTGGGCCGTGGTGGTGGAGTCGGACGCCCTGTCGAACGCGCTGGTCGAGGCGACGATCTCGGGCATGCAGCAGTCCTCGCAGCGGGAGCTGCTCGCGCCGTACGCGCAGCGGTACTTCGACGCGATCGAGCGGGTCTGGAGCGAGCGTTCGATCCAGATCGGCATGGACGTCGTCCGCGGGCTGTTCCCCGCGCTCCAGGACACGGACGCGACGCTGGCCATCGCGGACGCGTGGCTGGCGGAGCGGGCCGACGCGGCGCCGGCGCTGCGTCGACTGGTGCTGGAAGCGCGTGACGACCTGGCCCGTGCGCTGCGTGGGCAGCGGTGTGACGCGGCGGCCCAGGCCTGACCCCGCGCCTCACCCGCCGGCGAGGCTGATCACCAGCCTCGCCGGCACCATCCGGCTCCGCACGATCCGGCCGGGCACGATCCGGCCCCGCGCAATCCAGCCCCGCCGGCGTTTGAGGCGCCGCCGGAGGCAACGCCCGACCCCGGGCGCGGCTCAAAGACGCCCTCAAACGTCGGGCGGGCTGGGGGGCGGGCGTCGCTCCAAGACGCCCTCAAACGCCGGGCAGGCTGGATTTGCCCGGCAGGCTGGGTTCCCCTGGTGGGCTGGGGTTGCCCCGGTGGGCAGGATTCGGCGGGGGCCCTATCGACAGTCGAACGCCCGTACTTTAGCCCTGGCTTGTCCCGATTTGTCGACGAACGTGTAACAGCGGTTAGCGGGGCGGCTGGATGCGGAATCCCCGGCTCATGAACCACAACACGCCCCTCCCCCTCCGGCACCTCACCGGCACCCGCCCCCGCGTCCTGACCCTCGCCGAACTCCGCGAGCACGGCGTCACCGCCTCGGACGCCGCCGGCCGGCCCTGGCAGCAGATCCTGCCCGGGGTGTTCCTGCTCCACTCGGGGCCCGCGACCAGCGAGGAGCGGCTGCACGCGGCGCTGCTGTACGCGGGCCGCCGCGGCGGCGAGGTCATGATCACGGGGCTCGCGGCGCTCGCGCTCTACCGGTTCACCTCCGCGCCCACCCTGCTCGCCCTGCCCCAGCTCGACGTACTGGTCCCCGGCACCCGCAGGCTCCGCTCCACCGGCTGCGTCCGGGTGGTCCGTTCGCACACCCCGCCGCGCCCGCAGGAGGTCACCGGACTCCCGGTGGCTCCGGTCGCCCGCGCCGTGGCCGACGCCGTCGCGCAGCTCTCGGACGCCCAGACCGTACGGCGCCTGCTGAGCGAGGCGGTCCGCGGCGGGCACTGCGAACCGGCAGCGCTGGTAAGGGAGTTGACGGTGGCCCGACTGCTGAACCGCCCGCACGTGGTGGACGCGGTCGAGTCGTTGCTGGCGGAGGGGCGGTCCATCGCCGAGGACCGGCTGTACGACCTGGTGCGCCTGTACGGCCTGCCCGAGCCGCTGTGGAACGTGGACCTGCGCGTCCCCGGCGGCCCTCACCTGGGCGGGGTGGACGCCTACTGGCCCGACCAGGCCGTCGCGGTGGAGCTGGACACCCGGGCCCCGCGCCAGGGCGAGGACGAGCAGTGGTCGGAGTGCGCGCGCAAGCGGGACGCCCTGGAGCGGCTCGGGGTGACCGTCCTGCACATCACCCCGCGCAAGCTGCGCGACCACGCCGAGCAGCAGGCGGCGGTCGTCCGGACCGCACTGACGGCCTCGGCCGACCGCGAGCCCGCCGCCTACCTCGTCGTGCTCCCCCGGTGACCCCCCTGCGGCGCGGGGCCGACCCCCGTGGCGGTCCCGGCGTCGACGGGAGGGTTGGCCGGGGAGTACTCCGGCCCGCTCCAGCGCAGCCGGCCCGGGTGGCGGCTCTCGATCACCGAGGTCACGGTGAAGCGGACGGTCCGGGAGCCGTCGGCCGTGTACTCGGTCCGGGCCCGGCCGCTGAGCTGGAGCAGCGCCCCGCTCTCCCAGTGCGGGAAGAGCAGCCCGGCCCGCGGGTCGGTGACGAGGTTGCCCAGGGTCAGGAACATGGCGTTGCCGGGATAGTCCGGCCAGGACAGCTCGCCGGGCGCGTCCACCCGGACGAAACCGGGATGGCCGCCGCGGTGACTGGCCTCGACCCCGCCCTCGGCGGTGGTCGCCACGAAGAAGGTGTCGGCGGACCGGACCCACGCCTGCTGGTCGGGGGTGAGCGCTCCCCCGCGCCGCTCGACCCCGCCCCCCTCCGGCACGAGCTCCAACGGCTGCCGCTTCTGGAGGTACTTGGGGCAGTTGGAGAAGACCTGCTCCGCCTCGACGCTGAACCGGCCCGCCACCCGCGCCCCCGCGTCCACGACCCCGTTGAGCCGCATCCGGCGCCGGGTCCGCGGGTCGAGGGCGATGGTGCCCACGGCGGTCCCGGGGATCGCGAGCACCCCGGCGAGCGGATCGCCCTCGGGGACCCCGCCGCTCACCGTGATCCGGTGCGGCCCGGTGGCCCGTACGAAGCCGGGCGGGCCGGTGAGCTGCGAAGCCCACAGCAGGCCCGCGGCGTCCGCGGCCCCGACCACCAGGAAGGGCTGCTGCTCCAGGAAGACGGCCGCGACCTCGCGGATGCCACTGCCCACGGCGCGCCCGACGTGCTCGGCGGCCTCCCGGACACCCACGCGCCGCTGCACATCCAGGGAACCTCGGCGGTACGTCACGCCCGTACCCCTTTCTAGAAGAAACCGCAGGTGGGAGCGCCCGTTACGGGCGCCGGAGCGTCCTCGACACCGGCCGGGACGGAGATCTCCAGCCGGGTGCCGTCGGGGTCGTGGAAGAAGATCCCGCCGGAGGCCGCGCCCTCGCGGTGGGGGACGACCCCCTCGTAGGCGAAGTCGACGCCGAGCCCGCGCAGCCGCTCCTCGTACGCCCGCACCTCCTCGATCGTGTCCGCCGACAGGGCCAGGTGGTGCAGTCCGGCGGCGGCCGGGGCGAAGGGGCCGCTCGCCTGCTCCCAGAGCGTGAGGACGAGTGCGCCGTCCTGGCCGAGGAAGGCGTAGCGGCGGTCCGCCTCCTTGCCTTCGCCGAGCAGCTCGAAACCGAGCGCGTCCCGGTAGAAGCCGAGCGAGCGGTCGAGATCGGTGACGTTCAGGCCGATGTGGCCGGTGCGCAGCGCGCTGATGGCGGTCGTCGTCATGGTGGCCGGTTCCTTCCCAGTGGCTAACCTTCTACATCAAAGTTAAAGGTTATAGGCCGCACAGTCAACCGGTCACGTATCCTTGAGGGGTTAGTCCGACCTTCGAGGGGCCACAGGAGCAGGCATGACGACGACGGATCCGCGGCCGCTGACCGGGGAACCGATCGCCCTGGACCTGCTGAACACCCGCTGGATGCGGGACGGGGTGCTCACCGACCTCTTCGCCGGGGCCGGCGACGCCGGGCTGACCCGGGTGGAGGGGGTGGCCCTCTGGCTGCGCTCCACCGGGCTCGATGACCGCTTCCGGGCCGACCCGCCGACCCTGATCCACCTGCTGACCGCGCGCGAGGCACTGGCCCGCGCGGTCGCGGACCCCGCCGACGCGGGGGCCCGCGCGCTGGTCGACGCGGTGCTCGAACACGGCCGGATCCGTGCCACGCTGACCTCCGAAGGGCCGGGCGAGCGGGCCGAGTTCGCCGACCCGGCCTGGGGCCCGGCCTGGACGGCCGCCCGCGGCTACCTCGACCTGCTGACCGCCGCGCCCGACCGGATCCGCACGTGCGCCTCGGAGAGCTGCGTCCTGCGCTTCTACGACACCTCGCGCAACGGCACCCGGCGCTGGTGCTCGATGACCGCCTGCGGGAACCGGGCGAAGGCCTCCCGCCATTACGCGCGCACGCGCGAGCGCTAGAGGCCGCGAATCTGTCACACCCGGAGTGCACCCCGGCGCGGTCCATGCGCTGACATCCGGTCAGCGAGTCTACAAATCTCCTCTTCAGCACCCTCGGTTGGTGCGGGTCTGCCCGCTTAAGGCCCCAGTGGCGCATACCCCGCGGTGGCGAATATCCGCCATGACAGGTCACGGTCAATGACAACCCTCCCCAAACAGCTGTCACTTGCGCCAAGCTGACCGGTCATCCGGCACCGAAATCCGGACCGTTTCTTTCACTTATCCAGGGATGCTGATGACCCTCGAATCCCCCGGCTCCATATCCGGCACGCGACGCGTCGCACGCGTCGCGGCCGCCGCGGGCCTGGTGGCCGCCCTCGCGGCCACCGGCGCGGTGCCCGTGTTCGCTGCGGGTGGCACCGTCGACCCGGCCGCTTCCGCCGCGGTCAAGTCCGCAGACCAGAAGCTCGGTTCCGCCGACGCCGAACTGCTCCAGCAGGCGCAGGCCAAGGGCGAGAAGACCGTCACCGTGATGGTGGCGACCGCCCCCGGCGAGACCAAGCAGGTGGCCCAGCAGCTGGACGCCGTACAGGGCGCCTCGGTGGGCCAGACGTACGACAAGCTCGGCTACGTGCGCGCCACGCTGCCGACCGACAAGGCGGACGCGGCCCTCAAGGCCGCCGCCAAGCTGTCGACCGTGCACGGCATCGACCTGCGTCACGAGATCTCGCTGCCGGACCCGCGTCCCGACGCCAAGCAGGAGAACGCGCCTGCGAAGAAGACGGCCTCCGAGACCTACCCCGGGCCCGACAAGAACACCCCCGCGAAGAACCCGTACAACCCGTCCTTCGAGACGGGCGCGGTCGACTTCGTGCAGCAGAACCCGCAGGCCGACGGCCGCGGCGTGACCATCGGCATCCTGGACTCCGGCGTCGACCTCGGTCACCCCGCGCTCCAGAAGACCACCACCGGCGAGCGCAAGATCGTCGACTGGGTGACGGCGACCGACCCGATCGCGGACAACGACGCGACCTGGCGCCCGCAGATCACCCCGGTGACCTCGACCGGCGGCTCCTTCACCGCGGGCGGCCAGAGCTGGAAGGCCCCCGAGGGCTCGTTCCAGTGGAGCCGCTTCAGCGAGTCCATCACCGCCACCGGTGACATGAAGGGCGACGTCAACCGCGACGGCGACACCACCGACAAGTTCGGCATGCTGTACGACCCGGTGGCCGGCACCGTCCGCGTCGACACCGACCAGGACGGCGACTTCACCAACAACGAGCCGATGAAGCCGTACAAGGACGGCTACCAGATCGGCTACTTCGGCACGGACAACCCGGCGACCGACGTCGCCGAGCGGATCCCGTTCACCATCGAGATCCGCAAGGACGTCCCGATGGACCCGTACGGCGGGGACTGGGTCGGCAAGAAGGCCGACTTCGTCAACATCGGCATCATCGAGTCCGAGCACGGCACCCACGTCGCGGGCATCACCGCGGCGAACAGCCTGTTCGGCGGCAAGATGAACGGTGAGGCCCCCGGCGCGAAGATCGTCTCCTCGCGCGCCTGCTCCTGGACCGGCGGCTGCACCAACATCGCGCTGACCGAGGGCATGATCGACCTCGTCGTCAACCGCCACGTGGACATCGTCAACATGTCCATCGGCGGCCTGCCGGCGCTGAACGACGGCAACAACGCGCGTTCCGAGCTGTACACCCGCCTGATCGACACCTACGGCGTCCAGCTCGTCATCTCGGCGGGCAACGAGGGCCCGGGCGTCAACACCATCGGTGACCCCGGCCTCGCCGACAAGGTCATCAGCGTCGGCGCCGCGGTCTCCAAGGAGACCTGGGCCGCCAACTACGGCTCCGGCGTGACCAAGAAGTACGCGCTCTTCCCGTTCTCCTCGCGCGGTCCGCGCGAGGACGGCGGCCTGACGCCGACCATCACCGCCCCCGGCGCCGCGATCAACACCACCCAGACCTGGCTGCCCGGCTCCCCGGTCAAGGAGGCCGGCTACACCCTGCCGGCCGGTTACTCGATGCTCCAGGGCACCTCGATGTCCTCGCCGCAGGCGACGGGCGCCAGCGCCCTGCTGATCTCGGCCGCCAAGCAGAACAACGTCGCGCTGACCCCGTCGAGCCTGCGCATCGCGCTCACCAGCACCGCGAAGAAGATCGACGGGGCCTCCGCGCACGAGCAGGGCGCCGGCCTGATCGACATCGGTGGCGCGTGGGAGTCCATCCAGCGCGGCCCGAAGGCCAATGACTTCGCCGTCAAGGCCCCGGTCGACACCGCGATCGACCAGTTCCTGAAGACCCCGGGCTTCGGCACCGGCCTCTACGACCGCGAGGGCGGCCTGAAGGTCGGCCAGAAGAAGGTCTACAACGTCGTCGTCACCCGTACCACCGGCGTCAAGTACGGCACCCGCCACGACCTGACCTGGCGCAACAACGACGGCACCTTCAAGGTGGTCGGCGGCTACGACTACGTCACCCTGCCGCTGAACAAGCCCGTCACGATCAAGGTCGAGGCCAACCCGAAGACGGCGGGCGCGCACAGCGGCATCCTGCAGCTGGACGACGCCACCACCGAGGGCATCGACAAGCAGATCATGACGACCGTCGTCGCGGCGACCCCGCTGGCGAAGCCGTCCTTCGGCCTCTCGGACACCTCGTCCGTGCAGCGCAACAGCAACAAGTCGTACTTCGTCACCGTGCCGCAGGGCGCCAAGACCCTTGAGGTCGCGCTCGGTGGTCTCGCGGCGGGCAGCCAGACGCGCTTCATCTCGATCCACCCGTACGGCGTGGGCGTCGAGGACAGCGCGACGACGCAGTGCTACCCGAACTACGACAACCCGGCCAACACCTGCCGCCCCGACCTTCGTTCGTACGCCAACCCGACGCCCGGCGTCTGGGAGATCGAGGTCGAGGCGCGCCGCACGTCGCCGCTGCTCGACAACCCGTTCAAGCTGGACGTCAGCGTCCTGGGCGCGGGCTTCGACCCGGCGGTCAAGGTGCTCCCCGAGGTCAAGCAGGGCACCGCGGCTCCGGTCCAGTGGACCGTCAAGAACGACGGCGCGGCCATCACCGGCGGCAAGCTCCAGGGCGGCCAGCTCGGGTCCGCGAAGGTCGCCAAGCCGACCATCAAGGCCGGCGAGGTGCAGACCTCGACCGTCACCATCGGTGCGGGCGTCTCGCGTCTGGACATCGCCATCGGCGGCGTCTCCGACACCGCCGCCGACCTGGACCTCGAAGTCCAGCTGAACGGTGTCAAGGTCGGCTCCTCCGCCGACGGCGACTCCGAGGAGGCCGTGAGCCTGGCCAACCCGGCCGCCGGCACCTACACGATCATCGTCACCGGCTACGCGGTGCCGTCCGGCACCACCACGTACGACTACCGTGACGTGTTCTTCTCCTCCGCCCTGGGCTCCGTCCAGGTCGACGAGGCCGCCAAGGTGAACCTCGCCAACGGTGCCTCGACGAGCGTCTCGGCGAACGTCCTGGTCAACAGCGCGGCCCCCGAGGGCCGTCAGTTCTTCGGCCAGGTCCAGCTGCTCAACGGCCGCGGCACCGCCGCCGGCACCGGCAGCGTGCAGATCGAGAAGGTCCTCCCGTAACGGTCGACCTGATCACGGCATGACGGAGGGGCGGTGCTCTATGAGCACCGCCCCTCCCCCCGTTCCCCCGTTCCCCCGTTCCCCCCTTCTCGCGCGGCTACTTGCCGATCGAGCTCAGGTCCTGGGCGTAGGTGCCCACCGCGTACGCGATGACGTCCAGGTTGGTGTCGAACGCCTTGAGGTCGAGGTTCTTCAGGGTGTCGCCGGCCCCGTGGTAGTTGGGGTCGTACGGGGCCCCCGCCTTCCCGCCGTACCGCTTGGCCTGCTCGGCGGTCTTGATGCCCTCGGCGCCGGTGAAGGTGCCGCCCGCCGGGATGCCGTTCGCGATGAACGGGCCGTAGTCGGAGCGGCCGTCGAAGTCACTGCCCTCGTGCGGCTTCTTCTTCTTGTCGAGGAAGCCGTTGATCAGCGCCTCGATCTGCGCCGATCCGGCCGGACCGGCGCCCTCGCCGACCTTGTCCGAGTCGTCGCCGTCGTAGACGAACTGGACCGGGTTCGGCGAGGCGATCATGTCGAAGTTCAGGTAGAGCGCGATGTCCTTCTTCTGCTTCTCGGACAGCTGGGCCACGTAGTGCTCCGAGCCCAGCAGGCCCAGCTCCTCCGCCGACCACCAGGCGAAGCGGACCTTGTTCGCGGGTCCCTTGCCCTTCTTGTTGGCGCCCTCGTCGGCCAGCTTGAGGGCGACCTCCAGCAGACCGGCCGAGCCGGAGCCGTTGTCGTTGATGCCCGGGCCCTCGGGGACCGAGTCCAGGTGGGAGCCGAGCGCGACCACCTTGTCGGCGCGGCCGCCGCGGGTCTCGGCGATCACGTTGCGCGTGGTCTTCTTCACGTGCTCCTGGTCGAGGTCCAGGCGCACCGACACCTCGCCCTTGGCGGCGGCCGCGGTCAGCGCCTCGCCGTCGGCGAGGGTGATGCCCGCGCTCGGGATGACGCCCTCGGTGGGCGAGGAGAAGCCGCCGCGGACCGGGGTGGTCCCGCTGTGGTTGTAGACGATGACCCCGATCGCACCGGCCGCGGCGGCCGCCTTCTGCTTCTCCACGAAGGTGCAGCTGCCCCGCTTGACCAGGGCGATCTTCCCGGCGAAGGCCCCGGCGGGGTAGTCGGCCGCGTCGCAGCCGGGGGTCTCGTCGACCCGGGCGAGGGCCAGCGGGGCGACCAGGCCGCCCGCCGGGGTGGACTTGGTGAAGGTGAAGGCGGCGGTGGCCAGCTCGCGGGTGTCCGCGCCGAGGACGGTGGTCCGCTCCGTCCTGGTGTGCGCCTCGAAGATGTCGAAGTCCTGGTAGGAGACCTGGTACCCGGCCTTCTTCAGGGTGTCGTGGACGTAGGCGGCGGAGGCCGCGTGCCCCGGCGAGCCCGCGGCCCGGTTGCCGCCGTTGGCGTCGGCGATCTGCTGGAACTTCGCCAGGTGGCGGTAGGCCCCGCGGGCGGTGACCTCCTCGACCAGCTCCTTGGCGAGCTTCCCGTCGCGCGCGGGGGCGGCGGTGGCCGGGCTGGCGGTCAGCAGCAGCGGAGCGGCGACGGCGACGGCCGCGAGGGCGGCGAGCGCCGGTATGGACCGACGGTTGCGGTGGGCGCGCACGGGGGTTCCTCCCGGGTGTGGGGCGATGGTTCGCCCTATGGACGGCCGTGTCCGCATATCGGTCACGACAGTCCGGACCGTAGTCACCCGGGAACCGGCAAAACGGACGTTCGGCGGCTGTGCAACACGGCCGCCACATACTCGTCACGGGGGTACACGATCCGGACACCGTCCGTTCCTCGGACAATGGATTGGACAAGGCTCGTGGGGTCGAACGCATGATGGCTTCACGCGCGCCCGCGTCGTACGTACCAAGAGGAGTCACCGTGAGGGTCGGAATCGTCGGAGCCACCGGACAGGTCGGCGGAGTCATGCGCGGCATCCTCGCCGAGCGGAAGTTCCCGATGGACGAGCTGCGGCTGTTCGCCTCGGCCCGCTCCGCGGGCACCGTCCTGGAGTGGGAGGGCCGGCAGATCACCATCGAGGACGCCTCCACGGCCGACTACTCCGGCCTGGACATCGTGCTCTTCTCGGCGGGCGGCGCCACCTCCCGCGCGCTGGCCGAGAAGGTCGCCTCGCAGGGCGCCGTCGTGATCGACAACTCCTCCGCCTGGCGCGGCGACCCCGAGGTCCCCCTGGTCGTCTCCGAGGTCAACCCGCAGGCGATCAAGGACCGCCCCAAGGGCATCATCGCGAACCCGAACTGCACCACCATGGCCGCGATGCCGGTGCTGCGCCCCCTGCACGACGAGGCCGGCCTGACCGCGCTGGTCGCCACCACCTACCAGGCCGTCTCCGGCTCGGGCCTGGCGGGCGTCGCCGAGCTCAAGGGCCAGGCCTGCGCGGTCGCCGAGGCCGCCGACCAGCTGACCTTCGACGGCGGCGCCGTGGACTTCCCCGAGCCGGCCGTCTACAAGCGCCCGATCGCCTACAACGTCGTACCGCTCGCGGGCAACCTGGTCGACGACGGCTCCTTCGAGACCGACGAGGAGCAGAAGCTCCGCAACGAGTCCCGCAAGATCCTGGGCATCCCGGAGCTGAAGGTCTCCGGCACCTGCGTGCGCGTCCCCGTCTTCTCGGGCCACTCGCTCCAGGTCAACGCCCGCTTCGCCGCTCCGATCAGCGTCGAGCGCGCCTACGAGCTGCTGGGCGCCGCCCCGGGCGTCGAGCTGTCCGAGATCCCGACCCCGCTCCAGGCGGCGGGCAAGGACGCCTCGTACGTCGGCCGCATCCGCGTGGACGAGACGGTCGACAACGGCCTCGCGCTCTTCCTCTCCAACGACAACCTCCGCAAGGGCGCCGCGCTGAACGCGGTCCAGATCGCGGAGCTGGTGGCCGAGGAACTGCGCGGCTGATCCCGCACGCAGCGCGAGGGGCGGCGCCGCACCGGCGCCGCCCCTCAAGCGCGTACGGAGCCGGTGACACACCCGGCGATTTCGCCCATGGATTACTCCGACGCGGTGACGCGGCCCGCATGGAAGGATGGCCGGGCAACGTCACCATCGAAGGAGATGCCGCGTGCCTGGCACGAATCTGACCCGCGAAGAAGCCCAGCAGCGCGCGAAGCTGCTGACCATCGACTCGTACGAGATCGATCTCGACCTCAGCGGTGCGCAGGAGGGCGGCACCTTCCGGTCCGCGACCACCGTGCGCTTCGAGGCCTCCGAGGCGGGCGCGGAGTCCTTCATCGACCTGGTCGCGCCGTCCGTCCGCGAGATCGTGCTGAACGGCACCGCGCTGGACGCGGCCGCCGTGTTCCAGGGTTCCAGGATCGCGCTCCCGGGCCTGCTGGCCGGCTCCAACGAGCTGCGCGTCGTCGCCGACTGCGCCTACACCAACACCGGTGAGGGCCTGCACCGCTTCGTCGACCCGGTCGACGAGCAGGCCTACCTGTACACCCAGTTCGAGGTGCCGGACGCCCGCCGCGTCTTCGCGAGCTTCGAGCAGCCCGACCTGAAGGCGGCGTTCCAGTTCACCGTGACGGCCCCCGAGGGCTGGACCGTGATCTCGAACTCCCCGACGCCGGAGGCCGCCGACGTCAAGGACAACGTCTGGCGCTTCGAGCCGACCCCGCGGATCTCCACCTACATCACCGCGCTGATCGTCGGCCCGTACCACGCGGTCCACAGCAGCCACGAGGGCGCCGACGGCCAGTCCGTCCCGCTCGGCATCTACTGCCGGCCCTCGCTCGCCGAGTTCCTCGACGCGGACGCGATCTTCGACGTGACCCGGCAGGGCTTCACCTGGTTCCAGGAGAAGTTCGCCTACGACTACCCCTTCGCGAAGTACGACCAGCTCTTCGTGCCGGAGTTCAACGCGGGCGCGATGGAGAACGCGGGCGCGGTCACCATCCGTGACCAGTACGTCTTCCGCTCGAAGGTGACCGACGCGGCGTACGAGCTGCGCGCCGAGACCATCCTGCACGAGCTGGCGCACATGTGGTTCGGCGACCTGGTCACCATGGAGTGGTGGAACGACCTGTGGCTGAACGAGTCGTTCGCGACCTACACCTCGATCGCCTGCCAGGCCTACGCCGAGGACTCGAAGTGGCCGCACGCCTGGACGTCCTTCGCCAACTCCATGAAGACCTGGGCGTACCGGCAGGACCAGCTGCCCTCGACGCACCCGATCATGGCCGACATCCGTGACCTGGACGACGTGCTCGTCAACTTCGACGGGATCACCTACGCCAAGGGCGCCTCGGTGCTCAAGCAGCTCGTCGCCTACGTCGGCATGGAGCCGTTCTTCAAGGGCGTCCAGGCCTACTTCAAGGCCCACGCCTTCGGCAACACCCGCCTGTCCGACCTGCTCGGCGCGCTGGAGGAGACCTCCGGCCGCGACCTGAGCACCTGGTCGAAGGCGTGGCTGGAGACGGCCGGCATCAACATCCTGCGCCCGGCGATCGAGACCGACGCGAACGGCGTCATCACCTCCTTCGCCGTCCGCCAGGAGGCCCCGGCGCTGCCCGCCGGCGCCAAGGGCGAGCCGGTCCTGCGTCCGCACCGGATCGCGATCGGCTTCTACTCGATCGACCGGGAGAGCGGGCGGCTGCTGCGCGAGCGGCGCGTCGAGCTGGACGTGACCGCCGCCGAGCTGACGGACGTACCGGAGCTCGTCGGTCTCCAGCGCCCCGACGTCGTCCTGCTCAACGACGACGACCTGTCCTACGCCAAGGTCCGCCTCGACGAGCTCTCGCTCGCCACGGTCACCGCGCACCTGGGCGACTTCCAGGAGTCGCTGCCGCGCGCGCTGTGCTGGGCCTCGGCCTGGGACATGACGCGCGACGGCGAACTGGCCGCGCGCGACTACCTCGCCCTCGTCCTGTCGGGCATCGGCAAGGAGTCGGACATCGGCGTGGTGCAGTCGCTGCACCGCCAGGTGAAGCTGGCCGTCGACCTGTACGCCGACCCGGCCTGGCGCGAGAGCGGCCTGGCGACCTGGACCGAGGCCACGCTGGAGCACCTGCGCGCGGCCCCGGCCGGCAGCGACCACCAGCTCGCCTGGGCCCGCGCCTTCGCGGCGACGGCCCGCACCGAGGGGCAGCTGACCTTCCTGGCGGCGCTGCTGAACGGGCAGGCCGAGATCGACGGCCTCGTGGTCGACACCGAGCTGCGCTGGGCGTTCCTGGGGCGGCTGGTCGCGACCGGCGTGCTCGGCGAGGCGGCGATCGCGGCGGAGCTGGAGCGGGACAAGACCGCGGCGGGCGAGCGCCACGCGGCGACCGCGCGCGCCGCGCGGCCGACCGCCGAGGCGAAGGCCGAGGCGTGGGCCTCGGTGGTGGAGTCCGGCGACCTGCCGAACGCCGTGCAGGAGGCCGTGATCGGCGGCTTCGTGCAGACCGACCAGCGCGAGCTGCTGGCGCCGTACGCGGAGAAGTACTTCGCGGCGGTCAAGGGCGTGTGGGACTCCCGCAGCCACGAGATCGCGCAGCAGATCGCGGTGGGCCTGTACCCGGCGCTCCTCGTCTCCCAGGAGACGCTGGACGCGACGGACGCGTGGCTGTCGGCGGCCGAGCCGAACGCTGCGCTGCGGCGTCTGGTGTCGGAGTCCCGCTCCGGCGTCGAGCGAGCCCTCCGCGCCCAGTCGGCAGACGCGGCGTCCTGACCCACGCCCTCAAACGCCGGGCGGGCTATGTGTAGCCCCGCCGGCGTTTGAGGCGCGGGCCCGCCTGCCCGATTGCCCTCAAACGCCGGGCGGGCTGTATACAGCCCCGCCGGGCTGATCAAGCCCCGCCGGCGTTTGAGGCGAGCGGGGTGGCTAGGGGGCCGCTTCGCGGAGGGCCGTCAGGACGCGGGCCACCGCGGGCGCGGCCTCGGCCCCCCGCCGCAGCGCGGCGATCACGTGCCGCGCGGGCCGATCCGCCTCAAGCACCCGCACCGCGACCTCGTACGCCCGCCCCGCCACCGCCATCCGCGGCACCAGCGCCACCCCCATCCCCGCCTCCACCATGGCCAGGATCGCCGTCCACCCGGCGGCCGAGTGCGCCTGCTCCGGGACGAAGCCCGCCGCCTCGCACGCGGTGCGGGTGATCTCCGACCAGGGACCACTGCCCCCGAAGATCCACCGTTCCCCGGACAGGTCCGCGAGCCGCAGCCCCGCCACCCCGGCCAGCCGGTGGTCCGCCGGGAGCGCCACGTCCAGCGGGTCCGCGAAGAGCGGGATCCGGGTGAACCGCGGGTCGCGGGCGGTCGGCGCGTGGGCCGCCAGGGACAGCGCCAGGTCCACCGACCCGGCGGAGAGCAGCTCGTACGCCTCCGCGGCCTCCGCCTCCCGCACCCGCACCTCGATCCCCGGATGACTGCGGCGCAGCGCGGCGACGGCCGGGACCACGAGCGCGGGGACGGCGGTGGAGAAGGCGCCCACCCGGACCTCGCCCGCCTCACCGGCCAGGTAGCCGGCCAACTCCGCGTCGGCCCGTTCCAGCTGGGCGAAGACCGCCTCGGTGTGCCGCAGGACCAGGTGCGCGGCGTCGGTGAGCCGGACCCGGCGCCCCTGCGCCTCCAGCAGTCCCACCCCGAGCTGTTTGGCGAGGTTGGTCAGCTGCTGCGAAACGGCCGAGGGCGTCATGTTCAGCGCCTCGGCCGTCGCGGTCACGGTCCCGCGTTCGGCGAGGGTCCGCAGGATCCGCAGCTTCTTGATGTCCCAGTCGTGCATGGGACCGAACCTACCGGCGGGCACCCAGGGTCACACCGCCCAGGATCAGCGCCATGCACAGCAGCTCGGTCGGGCTGGTCCGTTCGCCGATGAGGAGGAAGCCGAGGACGGCGACGCAGACCGGCTGGAGGTAGTAGACGACGCCCGCGCGGGCCGCGCCGATCAGCGAGACGGCCTTGTTCCAGGCGAAGAAGGCGACGGCGGAGGAGAAGACCCCGACGTAGAGCAGCGGGCCGACCGTACCGGGTGCGACCTCGAAGCCGCCCTGCACGTGGACCGAGACCGCGTAGAGCGGGGCGAGCATCAGGGCGCCGAGGACGAAGGTGGTCAGCAGGAAGGCGGGGCCGCCGATCTCGGCGGGCTTGCGGCGCAGCAGCGCGCTGTAGGAGGCGAAGGACAGGGCGGCGGCGAACATCCACAGGTCGCCGGCGGCGAAGTCGAAGCCCGGTGAGCCGTGGCCGACGAGGAGCAGCACGCCGAAGGCGGCGAGCAGCATGCCGCCGGTGCGGCGCGGGCCCAGCTTCTCGCCACCGAGGCGGGAGTAGACGGCCATGATGACCGGCGAGGCCGCCATGATCATGCCCATGGTGCCGGCGGGGGTGGTGAGCCCGGCCTGGTGGACCAGGGTGTTGTACATCGCTATGCCGAGCAGCGAGGCGAGCGCGATGTAGCCGAAGTGGCGGCGGATCAGGGCCCGCTGCCGCCAGGCCTGCCGGGTGGCGAAGGGGGCGACGGCGAGGATCGCGATGATCCAGCGCCAGAAGACGGCCTGGACGGGCGGGACGGAGTCCGCCATGTCCCGGGTGGCGACGAAGCTGCCGGACCAGACGACCGTGGCGATCAGGGCGAGGAGCACGCCGAGCCCGGCGACGCCCTTCTTCCCGCTGCCCTGCTGTGCCTTCGAAGCGGTACGGACGCGGTCCATGACGGCCACTGTGTGTCTCCCCCTGGGATCTGGTGCGGGTGGTTTCCGGTGCTACCGTCGCACCTGCCCATTGACCAGGTCCATCGAAATGTTTCGATCGTTCTGTTCAGCAATCGTGAACGGTTCGAGCGGGGCGCGGGTACGGGCCTTGCGGGTGCGGGCGGGCAGCTGGCCCACGAGCGTCGCCGCGAAGGCGATCGCCATCCCGGCCACCTGGACCGGGGAGAGCGCCTGACCCAGCGCGGCCCAGCCGATGGCGGCGGCGGTGAGCGGCGAGAGCGGGCCGAGCAGGGTCACGGAGGTCGCGGTGAGCCGGCCGATCCCGCGGAACCAGAGCCAGTACGCGATCCCCGTGTTGATCAGCATCATGTAGCCGTAGCCGAGGAAGGCCTTGCCGTCGAGGGCGGGCGGGGCCCCCTCGACCAGGGCGGCGACGGGCAGGAGCAACAGCCCGCCCGCGGTCAGCTGCCAGCCCGTCAGGGCCAGCGGGCCCACGCCCTCGGGACGACCCCAGCGCTTGGTCATGACCGTTCCGGCCGCCATCGAGGCGGCGGAGGCGATGCCGGCGAGTACGCCGACCAGGTCGAGCGCGGCCCCGGCCTTGAGCACGACCATGCTGACCCCGAAGGCCCCCACGATCGCGGCGAGCAGTGACTTCGTACTGGCCTTCTCGCCCAGCAGCGGCCCGGCGAGCCCGATGACCGCGAGCGGGCCGAGCGAGCCGAGGACGGCGGCGACCCCGCCCGGCAGCCGGTAGGCGGCGAGGAACAGCAGCGGGAAGAAGGCGCCGATGTTCAGGGCGCCCAGCACCAAGGACTTCCACCACCAGGCGCCCTTGGGCAGGATCCGGGCGACGGCTATGAGCATCAACCCGGCGGGCAGGGCCCGCATCACCCCCGTGAAGAGGGGCCGGTCGGGGGGCAGCAGCTCGGTGGCGACGGCGTAGGTGGAACCCCAGGAGATCGGGGCGAGGGCGGTCAGGGCGACGGTGGCGAGGCGCTTCATGGCGGTACTCCTCGAACGGGATGCGGGATGCGGGACAGGGGTGACGAAGAAGGGGTGGCGCGGGGTCAGGCGGCGACGGACGCCGGCGCCGGGGCGGCGACGGGGACCGGGGGCTCGGCGTACACGGCCTCGTCCGGCAGGTGACGCTCCAGCCGGACCAGGGCCGCGGCGGCGCCGACCGCGGCGACGGCGAGCACGGCCCACGGCAGTCGGCCGTCGACGCTCAGCAGCGCGGTGAAGAGGGACGGCGCCAGCGCGCCGGCGAGGGAGTAGGACAGCTGGTAGGTGGCGAGGTAGCGGCCGCGCACCGCCTCGGGGGCGGCGGAGACCGACAGGGCGCCGCCGGAGGGGCTGTGGACCAGCTCGCCCACGGTGTAGACGACCACGATCGCCATGAGGGCGATCAACAGGCCGGTCGAGCCGGGGCGCACGGTCCCGAGCACGATCTGACCGACGAAGGCGGCGGCGAAAAGCAGCGACCCGAGGGCGGCGGAGCGGGTCCGACGGGCGCCGGAGCGCCGTACCCGGCTCGCGATCAGGACGCCCGCCCCGGCGCACAGCACGGTGTTGAGGGTGAAGGCGGCACCGGTGAGCGAGTCGGGGCCGCGCAGCCAGGTGGCGATGTACAGCGGGAAGAGGACCGAGAGGGCGGAGTAGCCGAGGGCGGTCAGGAAGTTGGCGGCGGCCAGGCCGAGGAAGGGGCGGTCGCGCAGCACCATCCGGTACCCGACGGCCGGGCGCCCCGCCCCCACGGCCCGCTCGGCCGCCGCGCCCGGGCCGCCCACCGGGCGGACCCGGCTGACGAGCAGTCCGGCCGCCGCGAAGGCGAGGGCGTTGGCCCAGGCGGTCCAGGAGAACCCGCCCGTTCCCCACAGGGCCAGCACGCCGGAGACGATCATCGCTCCGGCGCCCATCCCGGCGTTCTGCAGGGCCCGCAGGGACGCTTGGAGGCGGTCCCGGGCCCCGCCGCGCGCCACCTCGCCTATCAGCGACTGCTGGACGAGGGCGAAGGAGCGGTCGGCGAGGGCGGTGAACAGGGCGACGACCGCGAAGGCGGGCAGTGAGGTGGCGAAGGGGTAGGCGAGGAAGCCGAGCGTCCGGATCCCGTAGAAGACCAGGACGACGGGCTTGGCCCCGAACCGGTCGACGGCCGTGCCCGCGAGCGGCATCAGCGCCAGCCCCGCGAGGCCGGTGACGGTGAGCACCATGCCGACGGCGGCGAACGAGAGCCCGGTGACGTGCCGGAAGAAGACCAGCGTGAACGGTATGTACATGCCGATCCCGACGGCGTTGATCCCCGCCGCCACGAGCAGCTCCCGCTCCCCCGCCACCCGCTCCACTGCCGCCCGTCGCCGCTTCACCGACACGTCCGCTCCCCCAAGTAGGTTGTTAGGAAGTAGCTTACCCTTAAGCTACTTTCCGTCAAGCTACCTTCTTGCGATCTATCCAAGGGACTCGGGATACTGCGACGCATGAGCGAAAAGGACGCGGTCGACGCGATAGCCGCCCAGTGGAACGCGGTCCGCCCGGATCTGGACGTGACCCCCATGGCCGTCTTCGGCCGGATCTACCGGATCAGCAGGGCGATGGGCGACGCCATGGACCGGACGTACGCCCGCTACGGCATCTCCCGCGGGGAGTTCGACGTCGTCGCCACCCTGCGCCGGTCCGGCGAGCCCTACACCCTCTCGCCGCGCCAGCTCTCGGCCACGCTCATGCTCACCACGGGCGGCATGACCGGGCGGCTGGACAAGCTGGAGAAGGCCGGGCTGCTGCGCCGCAGCCCCGATCCGCACGACCGGCGGGGGCTCCAGGTGACGGTCACCGAGCGCGGCCTCGCCCTCATCGACGAGGCGGTCACCGCGGGGTTGGAGGTCCAGCGCGCGGGCCTCGAAGGCCTCGACGAGGAGGAGGTCACCACCCTCATCGCCCTGCTGCGCAAACTGCACGGCAGCCTCTGAGGGCACTGCGACCTCTGAGGGCTCGGCAGTCCCTGATGGCACGCCGAAAGGGCGCCGGAGGTCCACAGTGCCACCGGTACGTCACGCGTCAAGCGTCACGTACCGCGCTGCGGACCTCCGGCGCCCCGGAAGCCACGTCAGGTCCGACCCCGCGGGGCCGGCCCTACGTCAGTCGTACTGGTCCTACTGTTCCTGCGTCTTGCGCGACTTGTCGCCGACCATCACGAGGCCCGCGATGACCAGGAACAGCACGATCGGCGCGGCCACGAACAGGCCGAGCGTCTCGGCAATGCTCAGGCCCTTGCCCGGGTCGTCACCGTCGTCGCGGGTCAGCGCGAGCGCGGGAGACGTCATCAGCAGCATCATCAGCGTCGTTCCGGCCGTGACAGCGCCGGCGCGCAGAGCGTTCTTCTTGTCCACGGTGCAAACGTAGCGAACACCTAAACAGCGCGCGCGCCCGGGGGTGCCGTACGGGGGTGCGCGCCCTCCCGCACCGCGCTCAACAGGGCGTTCGCCCGGGGCGAGGCGGCGATCCGCTCCAGCGTGAGCGGCCGTCCGCTCCCGTCGGCCACCGGCAGCCGCCAATTGGGGTACTGGTCCCAGGTCCCCGGCAGGTTCTGCGGCCGCCGGTCGCCCACCGCGTCCGGCAGCCACACGCCGACCAACCGGGCCGGGGTGCGCAGCAGGAACCCGTACAGGGCCCGTACGGCGGCCTCCTCGCCCTTGGTGTCCAGACCGAGCCGGTCCAGCACCGCCAGCCACTCCTGCGTGTCCGCCGCGTCCTCGGCCCGCTCCAGCTCCGCCGGACGGGTCAGCAGGCCCAGCCGGTCGCGCAGTTCGACGTGAGCCCCCGCCAGTTTGGCGGCGGTGGGCGGCAGATCGTGGGTGGTGGCGGTGGCCAGGCAGTCCGCGCGCCAGTGCGCCGGCGCCAGCGGGGCGCCGCCGCCCGCCCAGTCGCGCTCGAACCACAGCACCGAGGTGCCGAGCACCCCGCGCCGGGCGAGCGCCTCGCGGACCCCCGGTTCCACGGTCCCGAGGTCCTCTCCGACGACCGGCGCCCCGGCCCGGTGGGCCTCCAGCACCAGGACCGCGAGCATGGCCTCGCCGTCGTACGAGACGTACGTGCCCTCCGCGGGCGGGGTGTCCCGCGGGATCCACCAGAGCCGGAACAGGCCCATGACGTGGTCGATCCGCAGCGCCCCGGCATAGCGGAACACCCCGCGCAGCAGATCGCGCAGGGGCGCGTAGCCCGAGGCCGCGAGCCGGTCGGGGCGCCACGGCGGCAGCCCCCAGTCCTGCCCGCGCGCGTTGAACGCGTCGGGCGGGGCCCCGACGCAGGCACCGGTGGCGTACGTACCGGGCGCGGCCCGCACGTCGGCGCCCTCGGGGTGCGCCCCGACCGCGAGGTCGTGGACGATGCCCACGGACATCCCCGCCTCCCGCGCCCCGCGCTGGGCGGCGGTGAGCTGCGCGTCGGTCAGCCAGGCCAGCCAGCCGTGGAAGGCGAGCTCCGCGGGCCCGGCCGCGGCGTCCGCGGGCCAGGTCGCGGGGTCGGCCCCGTACCGCTCCGCCAGCGCGCACCACTCGGCGTGCCGGGCCAGCGCGGGCCCGCCCTCCGCGCGGAACCGCTCCAGGGCGGCTTCGCGGTCCGCCTCGCGCGGGACGGTGTACAACAGCTCCAGGGCGGCCCGCTTGAGGGCCCACACCGCGTCCCGGTCGATCAGGGCGTCCTTCTCCAGCACCAGGCGGCGCAGCTGCCCACCCCGTGCGGCCAGCTCGGCCAGGGCCACCCGGTCCGGGCAGGCGGCGTACTCGGGGAGGTCCTCGATCCGCAGGTGCACCGGGTCGGGGAAGCGGCGCGAGGAGGGGCGGTAGGGCGAGGGGTCGGTCGGCGTGCCGGGGACCGCCGCGTGCAGCGGGTTGACCTGGACGAAGCCGGCGCCGTGGGTGCGCGCGGCCCAGCGCGCGAGCTGCGCGAGGTCCCCGAGGTCGCCCATGCCCCAGGAGTCCTCGGACAGCAGCGAATAGAGCTGCACCAGCAGCCCGTGGGCGCGCTCCGGCGCGGCCGGCGCCCGGTCCGGGGCCACGATCAAGGTGGCCGCGCCGGTCCGCCCGTCGGGCCGGGTCACCGTGATCCGGTGCACCCCCAGTGGCAGCCCGGCGGCCGGGAGCGGCCCCTGCGGCCCGATCTCCCAGACCAGCGGCTCGCCCGCCCTCCCCTCCTGCGCCTCCTGCGCCTCCGGCACCAGCCGGACCTCGGTGCCCGGCGGCAGCTCGGCGAGGCCGGCGGGCGGCTCGGCGCCCGCCCAGTGCACCAGCGTGACCGGCAGCAGCCGCTCCGCCGCCTCCCGCTCGGCGCGCGCGAGCGCGGCCCGCACCTCCTGCGGGGTCCCGGCGTCGACGCCCAGCAGCCCGAGCACGGCCACGACCGTCCGCTCCGGCACCCGGACCGTCACGCCCTCGGAGGGGTGGTACGAGGTGGCGACCCCGTGGTGGGCGGCGAGCCGGGCCAGGTCCATGCGTATCCCTCGGCTAACCCGCAGCGGCGGCGGGGGTGGTCGGCTCGCTGGTCAGCGGAGCCTCGTCGGTGAGCGGCGGTTCGCTGGTGAGCGGCGCGTGTGCGGTGTCGGCGAGCGGGGACTCGCTGGTCAGCGGGCCGAAGGCGGCGCCCTCGGTCACGGAGAGCCGCCGGGGCAGGTGGGCGAGCAGGGGCACGACGGACACGGCGGAGGCCGGTCTGGAGCGGGCGGGGCGGGCGGGCTGGTGGGTGGGGCGGGCGTTCACGGCGGTACTCCTCGCATGGCTGACGACGCGCGGGCGGAACCCGTTACGGGGAACACCGCAGCCCTACCCATCCGGCCGTGCCGCATTCCAGGCGTTCCCGACCAGAACGCCCGCCTCCGACGGAACCCGAGCCTCCGCGACGCGGCGGGCGTGCCCACCCCTTCGCCCTCGCCCGGGGGTCAGGACGCCGCCGCGCCGATGCGGGCCGGGTCGGAGGCGGCCACGCCGATGCGGTCGAGCGCGTCGGCGGCCCCGTACGGCTGGAGGTAGGGCATCCAGCACGGGTCCCGGTGCCCGGTGCCGATGATCCGCCAGGCCAGCCCCGACGGCGGGGCGGGCTGGTGGCGCAGCCGCCAGCCCAGTTCCAGCAGGTGCCGGTCGGCCTTGACGTGGTTGCAGCGGCGGCACGCGGCGACGACGTTGTCCCAGGCGTGCTGACCGCCCCGGCTGCGCGGGATGACGTGGTCGACGCTGGTGGCGACGGCCCCGCAGTACATGCAGCGCCCGCCGTCACGGGCGAAGAGCGCGCGCCGGGTGAGTGGAACGGGCCCCCGGTAGGGGACCCGCACAAATCGCTTGAGCCTGACCACGCTGGGCGCGGGGACGACCCTCGTCGAGCTGTGCAGGAAGGCGCCGGATTCCTCCAGGGAGACCGCTTTGTTCTCCAGGACGAGGACCAGCGCACGGCGGAGCGGTACGACGCCGAGGGGCTCGTACGACGCATTGAGGACCAGGACGTGCGGCACGGACTGCCTCCTTGTACGCCGGCGGCGCGTGGCTCGCGCCGGGACGATCTGCCTTCCAGTCTCTCCTCACCGCTGGTCGAAGCGCCACCACGCGCCCGTAACGGGTCGGAGGTGTTTTCGCCCACATCGGCCGCACGTCGGCGGCAGGTCGGTGACACGACGACGGCACATCGACGCCGTCCGGACGTGAGTCCCCTCTCTCCCCGGAACACGACAACGGGGTCACGGGGATTGCCCCGTTAGTGTGGTTGGTCTGCCCGCGCATCCGCCCGGACCCCGTCCGGGGGTGTCCTCGCCGGGCAGACCGCTACGCCTGGAGGTTCCTGCCGTGCCCTGGCCCGCCGCCCCGTATCCGCCGGCCGACGACGTACCCGTCGTGCCCCGCAACACCGAGGAAGCAACCCAGAGCGTCAACAACGCCGCCGGTTTCATCCAGGACAACTGGGCCGACTGGCTGTTCCTCGGCCTGAAGATCCTGCTGATCATCGTGATAGCGGCGGCGCTGCGCTCGGTGGTCCGCAAGTCGCTGACCAAGCTCATAGGCCGCATGAACCGCGGTGCGGAGGCCGTCGAGGGCACGGCCCTGGGCGGGCTGCTGGTCAATGCCGAGCGCCGGCGCCAGCGCTCCGAGGCGATCGGGTCGGTGCTGCGCTCGGTGGCGTCCTTCCTGATCCTGGGCACGGCCGGGCTGATGGTGCTCGGCGCCCTCGACATCAACCTCGGCCCGCTGCTGGCGAGCGCCGGTGTGGCCGGTGTGGCGATCGGTTTCGGCGCCCGGAACCTGGTGACGGACTTCCTGTCCGGCGTGTTCATGATCCTTGAGGACCAGTACGGCGTCGGGGACAAGATCGACGCGGGCGTGGCCTCCGGCGAGGTCGTCGAGGTGGGCCTGCGGGTCACCAAGCTGCGCGGGGACAACGGCGAGATCTGGTACGTCCGCAACGGCGAGATCAAGCGCATCGGCAACCTCAGCCAGGGCTGGTCGACGGCCGGGGTGGACGTCCAGGTCAAGCCGTCCGAGAACATGGGCCGGATCCGCGAGGCGATCCGGGGGGTCGCGGAGTCCATGGCGAAGGAGACGCCGTGGGACGAGCGGCTCTGGGGCCCGGTGGAGGTGCTGGGGCTGGACGAGGTGCTCCTCGCGTCAATGACCGTCAAGGTCTCCGCGAAGACCATGCCCGGCCAGCAGTTCTCGGTGGAGCGCGAGCTGCGCTGGCGGATCAAGGAAGCCTTCGACGACGCGGGCATCGGGATCGTCGGTGGACTGCCCGCCGCCGCGGACGAGGAGGACGCCGCGGACCCGTCGGCCGCGGTCGCCGCGCCGTCCGCGCTGGCGAACCCGGCCTCGCCGCAGTCGATGGCCACCACCCCCATCCCGCCCCCCGTCGGACCGGGAATGCCCCGCATCACCAAGTAGGCGGGCGGTCCGCGCAGCTCGCGCGGCCTCCCCACCGCTGCCCCCGCAGGTCGTTCCCCGCGGGGGCAGCGTCGTTGTCGCACCGCCATTGACATGGGCCGACAGCTGATAGGAAACTTACCTAACAGTTCACACCTGCGTCAGGGAGAGAACACCCCATGGCCAGCACCACCCCCGGAACCCCCAGTCTGCTGCGCGCGATGAACGACCGCGCCGCACTGGACCTGCTGCTGGCCCACGGCCCCCTGTCGCGGACCCGGATCGGCCGGCTCACCGGTCTCTCCAAGCCCACCGCCTCCCAGTTGCTGGCCCGGCTGGAAGCCCGGGGGCTGGTCGTGGCCACCGGCACCGCCACCGGACGCCCCGGACCCAACGCCCAGCTGTACGCGATCAACGCGCGAGCGGCGTACGCCGCCGGGCTCGACGTCACCCCGGGCCGCATCGTCGCCGCCGTCGCCGACCTCACCGGTGAGGTCGTGGGCAGCTGCGAGCTGCCCAACCCGGGCCCGGGCACCCCCGTGGTCGACCAGGTCACCCAGGCGCTCGGCGACGCCGTCAAGGCCGCCGGGCTCCAGCGCGGCGACGTCCACCGCCTGGTCATCGCCTCCCCCGGCTCCTTCGACCCGCGCACGGGGGTCCTGCGCTACGCCGACCACCTGCCCGGCTGGCACTCCCCCACCCTCCTGGAGGAGCTGGCGGCGGCGCTGCCCATGCCCGTCGAGTACGAGAACGACGTGAACCTCGCCGCCATCGCCGAGCAGCGCCTGGGCGCGGCCCGCGGCCACGAGGACTTCGTCCTGCTGTGGAACGAGGAGGGCCTCGGCGCCGCCCTGGTGATCGCCGGACGGCTGCACCGCGGCTGGACCGGCGGCGCGGGCGAGGTCGGCTTCCTGCCGGTGCCCGGACGGCCGCTGGTGCGCCACGTGACCCGGGAGAACTCCGGGGGCTACCAGGAGCTGGCCGGCGTGGAGGTGCTGCCCGCACTGGCCGCCGGGCTGGGCCTGGAGATGCCGTGGACGGAGCCGCCCGCGCCGGGCACTCCGGGGCACGCCGCCGAGGTGGCCAGCGCGGTGGCGCTGCTGGAGCGGGCCGCCGCCGAACCCACAGGAGCGCACCTGCGGCTGCTGGAGGCGTACGCCACGGCGCTCGCCACCGGTCTCGCCTCGCTGGTCTCCGTACTGGACCCGGAGATCGTGGTGCTCTCCGGTGCCGTGACCACCGCGGGCGGGGACCTGCTGCGCGAACTGATCGAGACCGAGCTCGCCGACCTCGCCCCGTCCCGGCCCCGGCTGGTCACCGGCGAGGTGCGCACACGGCCCGTGCTGCGCGGCGCGCTGGAGAGCGCGCTCGCCGCCACCCGCGACGAAGTGTTCGACACCTCCCGCTGATCCGCCCGCCCCACCGCGCCCCGGCGCGCCCCCGCAGACCAACGGCTCCACCGGCTCCACCGGCCCCACCTGCCGCACCGCCAGCTCCACCCGCACCACCCGCACCTCCCGCTTCTCCCGCTGGACCCCGACCGGACGTTCCCCGCGCAGAGAGAGACACCGCCATGCCCGGACGCACCCGCCGCCTCACCACCCTCGCGGCCGCCTTCGCCGCGATATCCGCCCTCGCCACCGGGTGTACCGGGCAGAGCGGCGCCGCCACCTCCGACGACCCGAACAAGGAGGTCACCCTCAACTTCTGGCACGGCTGGGTGGAGCCCCGTGAGGTCAAGGCCATCCAGGGCAGCATCGACCGCTTCCAGAAGGCGCACCCGAACATCAAGGTCAAGGTCATCGGCAACATGACCGACGAGAAGGTCAACCAGGCGCTGCGGGCGGGCGGTGCCAAGGCCCCGGACGTGGTGTCCTCCTTCAGCACCGACAGCGTCGGCAAGTTCTGCGCCTCCGGAGCCTTCGCCGACCTGACCCCCTTCCTGGCCAAGGCGGGCATCGACAAGACCAAGGTCTTCCCCAAGACCCTGCTGGACTACACCCAGTTCAAGGGCAACCAGTGCACGCTGCCGTTGCTGAACGACGCCTACGGCCTCGTCTACAACAAGACCGCCTTCACCGCCGCCGGGATCACCGAACCGCCGAAGACCTGGAGCGAGTTCGTCAAGGACGCGAAGCTGCTCACCAAAGAGCGCGGGGACAGCTACGAACAGCTCGGCCTGATGCCCACCTTCCACGGCTACGAGACCACCCCGATGCGGCTCGCCGCGCAGTGGAGCCCGACGTACTTCGACGCCGAGGGGAAGTCGAACCTGGCCAAGGACCCGGCCTTCGCCAAGATGCTGACCGCGCAGAAGGACCTGGTCGCCACGTTGGGCGGCTACGACAAGCTGGAGAAGTTCCGCACCACGTTCGGTGACGAGTGGAGCGCCGAACACCCCTTCAACAAGGGGCTGGTCGCCATGCAGATCGACGGCGAGTGGCGGGCCGACATGGCGAAGAACGCCGGGGTCGGCTTCGAGATCGCCACCGCGCCGCTGCCCGTGCCGGACGACCAGAAGGACGACTACGGCAAGGGCTACCTGTCCGGCACGATCATGGGCATCGCCTCCGGCAGCGCCAAGCAGAACGCGGCCTGGGAGCTGGTGAAGTACATGACCACCGACACCGACGCGGTGGTGGCCTTCGCCAACGACATCCACAACGTCCCCTCCACGCTGGCCGCGATGGATTCGCCGAAGCTCCAGGTGTCCCCGCAGTTCAAGACCTTCATCGACATCGCCAAGCACGCGAAGTCCAACACCACCCCGGCCCAGCCCGACGGCGGCACCTACCAGCTGACCTTCGCCGACTTCGCGTACGGGGTCGAGAAGGGTGCGGTCGGCGACCTCCAGGCCGGGCTCGCCAAGACCGCCCAGCAGATCGACACGGACATCGCGAAGGCCGAGTAGCCCACGATGAACCACACCCTGAGCGCGAAGCGGCGCAGGTCCGCCCTGCGGACCACGGCCTTCATGTCCCCGTGGCTGATCGGCTTCGCCGTCTTCTTCGCCTACCCGCTGCTGTCCACCCTGTACTTCTCCTTCACGAAGTACGACGGCTTCCGTCCGCCGGTCCTCAACGGGCTGGACAACTGGTCGTACATCTTCTCCGACTCCCCGCTCTTCTGGCCCGCGATGCGCAACACCCTGTGGCTGGTCGTGGTCATGGTGAGCTGCCGGGTGCTCTTCGGGCTCGGCGTCGGCCTGCTCATCACGAAGATCAAGACGGGGGCCGGGGTCTTCCGCACCCTCTTCTACCTGCCCTACCTGGCCCCGCCGGTCGCCGCGACCCTCGGTTTCGTCTTCCTGCTCAACCCCGGTACCGGGCCGGTCAACACCTGGCTGGAGGCGCTCGGGCTGCCCGCGCCGGGCTGGTTCACCGACCCCGACTGGTCCAAGCCCGCGCTGACCGCGCTGGCGCTGTGGGGGATCGGCGACCTGATGGTCATCTTCATGGCCGCGCTCCTCGACGTACCGAAGGAGCAGTACGAGGCCGCGGAGCTGGACGGGGCCGGGCCCTGGGCGCGGTTCCGGCACATCACCCTGCCGAACATCTCCCCGATCATCCTGTTCGCCGTGGTCACCGGGATCATCCAGGCCATGCAGTACTACACGCAGCCGCTGGTCGCGGGGAAGGTGGCGGCCGGCGTGATCGGCGGCTCCGGCCAGCAGTTCGAGCCGGGCTACCCGGACAAGTCCACGCTGACCCTGCCCCAGCTCATCTACAACGTCGGCTTCCAACGCTCCGACTACGGCACCGCCTGCGTGCTCGCGCTCGTCCTCTTCGCCCTCTCCATGGCCTTCACCGCGCTCCTGATGCGGCGCCGTGGCGGACTGATCGGAACCGGTGACTGAGATGGCCGTGACCACCGGCACGACCGTGCCCCCGAAGACGGCCCCGCCCGCCGCGCCGATCGGCCCGGCGGCGGCCCGCCACCGCCGCAAGGAGGTGCTGCACTGGATCGCCGTGCACTCCCTCGGCGTCGCCGCCGCCCTCTTCTTCGTCCTCCCCTTCGTCTTCCTCCTCCTCACCTCGCTGATGAGCGACCAGCAGGCGCTCACCCGCGACCTGTGGCCCCGCACCTGGGAGTGGGGCAACTACGCCAAGGTGTGGCACACCCCCGGGTTCCTCCTGTGGTGGCGCAACACCCTGCTGTACGCGGGGCTCGGAACGCTGCTGACCGTGGTGTCCTCGGTGCCCGTCGCCTACGCCCTCGCCAAATTCCGCTTCCGCGGCCGGCGGCTCTCGCTGCTGCTGGTGATCTCGATGATGATGCTGCCGCCGCAGGTGGTGGTCATCCCGATGTACCTCTTCTGGGCCAAGCAGCTCGACCTGTCCGGGACGCTCTGGCCGCTGATCATCCCGATGGCGTTCGGGGACGCCTTCTCCATCTTCCTGCTCCGCCAGTTCCTGCTGACCATCCCGGACGAGTACCTGGACGCGGCGCGGGTCGACGGCTGCGGGGAGCTGCGGACGCTGCTGCGGGTCGTCCTGCCCATGGCCAAGCCCGGCATCGCCGCCGTCGCGCTGTTCCAGTTCTTCGCCGCGTGGAACGACTACTTCGGCCCGCAGATCTACGCCTCCGACAACCCGGCCGCCTGGACCCTCAGTTACGGACTGGAGTCCTTCAAGGGCTCTCACCACACCAACTGGAACCTGACCATGGCCGCGACCGTGCTGGTCATGGCCCCGGTGATCGTCCTCTTCTTCTTCGCCCAGAAGGCGTTCGTCGAGGGCGTCACCCTGACCGGAGTGAAAGGCTAGGAAAAACATGAAACTCGCAGTAGTGGGTGGCGGTTCCACTTACACCCCCGAACTGATCGACGGGTTCGCCCGGTTGCGCGACACCCTGCCGATCGGCGAGCTGGTGCTGATCGACCCCGCAGCCGACCGACTGAAGCTCGTCGGCGGGCTGGCCCGGCGGATCTTCGCCCGCCAGGGCCACCCCGGGACGATCACCACGACCTCCGACCTGGACGCCGGGGTCGCGGACGCCGACGCCGTCCTGCTCCAGCTGCGCGTGGGCGGACAGGCGGCCCGCCAGCAGGACGAGACCTGGCCGCTGGAGTGCGGCTGCGTGGGCCAGGAGACCACCGGCGCGGGCGGGCTCGCCAAGGCGTTGCGTACGGTTCCGGTCGTCCTCGACATCGCCGAGCGGGTCCGGCGCACCAACCCGAACGCCTGGATCATCGACTTCACCAACCCCGTGGGGATCGTCACCCGCGCCCTGCTCCAGGCCGGGCACAAGGCGGTCGGCCTGTGCAACGTCGCGATCACCCTCCAGCGGCAGTTCGCCTCGCTGCTCGACGTGCCCCCCAGTGAGCTGCACCTGGACCACGTCGGCCTGAACCACCTCACCTGGGAGCTCGGGGTGCGCCGCGGCGGCCCCGACGGGGAGGACCTGCTGCCGCGGCTGCTCGCGGAGCACGCGGACGCGGTCGCCGCCGATCTGCGGCTGCCGCGGGCGGTCCTGGACCGGCTCGGCGTCGTGCCCTCGTACTACCTGAAGTACTTCTACACGCACGACGAGGTGGTCCGGGAGCTGGGCGAGAAGCCTTCGCGGGCCGCCGAGGTGGCCGCGATGGAGCGGGAACTCCTGGCGATGTACGGCGATCCCGCGCTCGACGAGAAGCCGGCACTGCTGGCGAAGAGGGGCGGCGCCTTCTACTCGGAGGCCGCGGTGGACCTGGCGGCGGCGCTGCTGGGCGACGGCGGCAGCCCCGTCAGTTCCATCCAGGTGGTGAACACGCTGAACAACGGCACCCTGCCGTTCCTCGCGGACGACGCCGTCATCGAGGTGCAGGCGCGGGTGGACCGCTCCGGCCCGGTGCCGCTGGCCGTGCCCCGGCTGGACCCGCTCTACGCGGGACTGATCGCGCACGTCACGGCGTACGAGGACCTCGCGCTGGACGCCGCGCTGCGCGGCGGTCGCGAGCGCGTGGCCAAGGCGCTGCTCGCGCACCCGCTGGTCGGGCAGTTCGACCTGGCCGAGGGACTGACCGACCGGCTCCTCGCGCACAACAAGGAGCACCTGGCATGGGCGTGAGGGGCACCGTGCTGCTGGCCGTCGACGCGGGCAACAGCAAAACGGACCTCGCCCTCGTCGACGCGGACGGGTCGGTGCTCGTCACCGCGCGCGGGCCCGGCTTCCGCCCGCAGGCGGTCGGCGTCGCGGCGGCCTTCGACGCGATCGCCCCGGCCCTGGAGGAGGCCCGGGCGAAGGCCCGGGCCCTCGGCCTGCCGGTGGGTTCGGCCCACTTGGCGGACCCCGACTCCGACTCCGGTTCCAGTTCCGGTTCGGGTTCCGGTTCCGTGGACGGGGTCGCCCACGTGTCGGCCTGTCTGGCGGGCGCGGACCTCCCGGTCGAGGAGGAGGCGCTGACCGAGGGCCTGCGGGCCCGGGGGTGGGGGCGGACCGTCGAGGTCCGCAACGACACCTTCGCCATCCTGCGGGCCGGTCTGGTGGGCAGCGGGCCACCGCTGGGGGTCGCCGTGGTCTGCGGCGCCGGGATCAACTGCGTGGGCATGCGCCCCGACGGGCGCACCGCCCGCTTCCCGGCGCTGGGCCAGCTCTCCGGCGACTGGGGCGGCGGGGGCGGCCTCGCCGCCGAGGCGATGTGGTGGGCGGCCCGGGCCGAGGACGGGCGGGGCGGTCCGACCGCGCTGGCCACGGCCCTGCCCGAGCACTTCGGGCTGACGTCGATGACCGAGCTGATCGAGGCCGTGCACCTGGGCGCTATCGCCCCGGAGCGTACGCACGAGCTGGTCCCGGTGCTCTTCGCGGTGGCCGGGGCCGGTGACCCGGCGGCGCGCGCGCTGGTGGAGCGGCAGGCGGACGAGGTCGTGGCCCTGGCCGCGGTGGCGCTGGAGCGGCTCGACCTGCTGGAGGAAGAGGCGCCCGTACTGCTGGGCGGCAGCGTCCTGGCGGCCGGGCACGCCCGGCTCAACGACCGGGTCGGGGCGGGGCTCGCCGAACGGGCCCCGCTGGCCCGGGTGTCGGTGGTGACCGCGCCGCCGGTGCTGGGCGCGGGGCTGCTGGGGCTGGACGCGATCGGTGCGCCGGCTGCCGCGTACGGAAAACTCCGTGCCCATTTCGGGTGAACCCGCCCCGAGCCGGGTCATGTCTGGAACTGTGGCGCCCGTAGGAACGTATTGACGGTGAAGGGGTGCCGGGGGGCACATCACTTCAAGATCCAGCACCGGGTGCTGTGCTGAGCCGTCAGTACGGCCATACTGCTCCCGAGCAGTCCACGACCGAGGGGGAGGTCACGGTGGCCATCACATCGCGCGCACCCGCGTCCGCGCCCACGACCACGCCCGGCCCCGTCGGGCCCGCCGGCGGCGGCGGCCCGGCGCTGCCGGGGCGGCGCAGCGCGTGGGCGGAGGGCGTGGAGCGGCTGCGGGAAGCGGCGACCACCGAGCCCGGGCGGCTGCGGATCATCGGGGCGGCCCTGGCCGCGCTGGTGCTCCTCTTCGGCGTGGTGACGGTCTGGGAGATCTCCGACCGGTCGGGCGCCGCCGACGACGTGGTCGGCCGCAGCCAGCCGCTCAGCGCGGACGCGGCGAGCATCTACCGCTCGCTGGCCGATGCGGACACGGCGAGCTCCAGCGGGTTCCTCGCCGGCGGTCAGGAGCCGCGCGAGGTCCGCGAGCGCTACGAGAAGGACATCGCGAACGCCTCGCGGCTGCTGGTCAACGCCGCGGCGAACACCGGCGGCGACGAGGAGTCCCGCAAGGAGATCGCGCTGCTCGGCGAGCAGTTGCCCCGCTACACCGGCCTGATAGAGCAGGCCCGGGCCACCAACCGGCAGGGGCTGCCGCTCGGCGGGGCCTACCTGCGCTACGCCAACGAGCAGATGAGCACCCAGCTGCTGCCCGCCGCGCAGCGGCTCTACCGGGCGGAGACGGACCGGCTCTACCAAGACTACGACGACGCCCGCGCGTTCCCCGTGGGCTCCTTCGGTACGGGCCTGCTCGCCATCGGGGCCCTGGTCTGGGCCCAGCGGCGCAACTACCGGCGCACCCACCGCGTCTTCAACCACGGGCTGCTGGCGGCGACCGCCGCTTCCACGGTGGTGCTCCTGTGGCTGGCCGTGGGGCACACGGTCGCCCGGACCGAGCTGAGCGAGGCCCGCTCGGGCGGGCAGGAGTCGCTGAAGGTGCTCAATGACGCCCGGATCTCCTCGCTCCAGGCGCGGGCCAATGAGAACCTGACGCTGATCGCGCGGGGCGCCGTCCTCGCCGACGACAAGAAGTCCGACAAGTACGACGTCGACTTCACCAAGAACATGAAGGACCTCGACGCGGGCCTCGCCAAGGCCGCGGAGCTCGCCGACGACACGAGCGGCCGGACGCCCGTCGCGCATGCCGTCGAGGGCGTGACGCAGTGGAAGCAGCGGCACGCGGCCGCCCGGGAGACCGACAACAAGGGCGACTACGACCTCGCGCTGCCCCAGGTCATCGGGGGCAAGGACAGCAGCGGGGCGTCCTTCGACACGGTGGACGCCTCCCTGGAGCAGGCCGTCGCGCACGAACAGCAGGAGTTCACCCGGGCCGCCCGCGCCGGACTCGGCGCCCTGGGCGGTCTGGTCACGGGCGGGGCGGCGCTGGCGGTCCTCGGAGCGGCGGCCGCGCTGCTCGGCATCGGGCGCAGGCTTTCGGAGTACAGGTGATGCGGATGCGAGGGCTGCGGGTGGAGCGAGGCGACGGCGGCGGGCAGGTCCCGCGGCGGCTGCGCGGCTGGGGCGGGGTGAGCGCGATGGCCGCCGCCTGCGCGGTGACGGCGGCCGCCGTCCTGCTGCCGCTGGCCCAGGCCGCCCCGGAGTCGGGGCGCGGCGGCACGGTCCAGCAGGGCGTCGCCGCGCCAGCGGTGGCGCCGGCCGCGCCCGCCGTGGACGAGACCTGCCAGGACCCGGAGGCCAGCCTGCGGCCGGCGGGGGTGGACGGAGCGGCCATCGCCCGGATCAAGGCGGCGGGCAAGCTCGTCGCCGGCGTCGACCAGAACAGCTTCCGCTGGGGCTACCGCAATCCGGTCGACGGCAAGCTCGACGGCTTCGACATCGCCCTGGTGAAGGCGATAGCGAAGGACATCCTGGGCGACGAGAACGCGGTCATATACCGGGCGATCCCGACCAGTCAGCGCATACCCGCGCTGGTGGAGGGCCGGGTCGACATCGTCGTACGGACCATGACGATCAACTGCGCCCGGCTCAAGGACGTCGCCTTCTCCACGGCGTACTTCGAAGCGGGCCAGCAGGTGCTGGCTCCCAAGGGCTCGCCCATCACGGGCTACGACGGCTCCCTCAAGGGCCGCAAGATCTGCACGGCGGCCGGTTCCATCGCCGAGAGCAAGCTCAAGGAGAACGGTTTCGGCTCGGTGTCGGTCACGGTCCCCAACCAGCTGGACTGCCTGGTCCGGCTCCAGCTGGGCGAGGTCGACGGCATCATCACGGACAACGCGCTCGCGGCCGGCCAGGCCGCGCAGGACCCGACGGTCAAGCTGGTCGGATCGCCCTTCACCAAGGAGTTCTACGGCGTCGCGATGAACAAGGACGCCTCGGATCTGGTGCGCCGGATCAACAAGGTGCTGGACAACTACCGGGCGGGCGGTGACAGCAGCCAGTGGATCAAGGCCTACCGCACCCACCTGGAATCCGTGCTGCCCGGCATCCCCGGCCCGCCGACGCCCAAGTACCGGGACGGCTGAGCGCCGTGGCGGGAACAGAAGGAGCCGGGCCCGGGGTGATGGACCGGGACGACGTCGACCGCGCGCTGACCCGGCTCGACGCGGAGCACGAGGCCGTCGAGACCTCGCTGCTCGCCCTCCAGGACCACGCCGGGCGCCGGCTGCTGGAGGGCGCCGCCCTGGTCGGGATCACCCGCGAGCGGTGGGCCGCCGCCGACGCCGCCATCACCCGCCTGTGGACCTACTTCGACGCCTACAGCGGGGCGCTCAACGCTGCCCGTGAGCTGCGCGAGCGGCGCCGCTGGCCGAGCCGCGAGGACCTGGTCGAGCTGACCGAGCGGCTGCGCGGCGCCGGGGTGATGATCGCGGGCGGTGCGGTGGAGGGTGCCCAGCTGGCCGAGCGCTTCTCGCTCGCCGAGCTGGTCGCCCGGATGAACGAGCTGTACGCGTCCTCGCTGGACATGGTGGTGGCCGCCGACGCGGTGTGGTCGGCGCTGCCCGCCCGGATAGACCTGCTCGCCGCCGAGCTGCACCGCACGCGCTCGCTGGCGCACTCCGTCGGCGTCCGCCCGGGCGCACACCCCTCGGGCGACGACCTGGAGGCGATCACCGCCGAGCTGGCGGAGCTGCGCGCCCGGGTCATCGAGGACCCACTGGCCTTCTGGACGCCCACCCAGGGCAGTTCGGCGCCGGGTGGCGGGCGCCCGGACACCGCCCGCTACGACCGGGCGGCGCGCGCGCTGGAGGACGTCCGGCGCGAGGTGGAGGCGGTGCTGACCGTGCGGCAGGACGCCGAGCAGCGGCTGATCAGCCTGCGCGACGTGCTGTCGCGGGCCGACCGGACGCTGTCGGAGGCGCGGACCGCGCGCGGCGAGGTGCTGGCGAAGATCGCGGCCTCCGAGGTGCCCGCGGTCAGCGGACCGCCGACCGTGCTCCAGGAGCAGCTCGCGGCGGCCGCCGATTACCGGCGCCAGTCCCAGTGGCACCGACTGTCCCCGCTGCTGGAGTCCTTGGAGGCCCGGGCCGAGGAGGAGCTGCTGCGGGCCCGCGCGTCGTTGACGGCCGTGACCGCGCCGCTGGCGGTGCGGGCCGAATTGCGGGGCAGGCTGGACGCGTACCGGGCGAAGATGACCCGGCACGGAACGGCGGGAGACCCCTTGCTCGTTGAGCGGTACGACGCGGCCCGGCGGATGCTGTGGAGCGCGCCCTGCGACCTACGGGCCGCCGAGCAGGCCGTCCTGCGCTACCAACAGGCGGCCGCCGAGTCATTGGTGCCGCAGCAGGACCGGCCCGTCGGGCCGGGGAAGGAAGACGCATGAGCCTGATCGGGACTCCGTGCGGCCGGCCCGGCTGCCCGGGCACGTACGAGGACATGGGCGGCGGGGAGCTGTACTGCGACACCTGCGGACTGGCGCCGCTGCCGAGCGCGGTACCCGCCGCCTCGACCGGTGCCGCCTCGACCGGTGCCACTTCGACCGGCGGCGCATCGGCCGCCGCGGGTTCGCCCGGAGCCGCCTCGGCCGGCGCCGGCGAGCTGGTGTCGCCGCCGACCGGGATGACCAGCGCGGCGCGGGGCGCCGGAGCACGCGGCTCCCAGGGCTCGCAGCCCTCGGCGCGCGGTTCCGGCTCGGCCCGCTCCGCGCGGTCCTCGCGCTCCTCGTCCTCCCGGCGTTCGGTCTCGGGGCGGCTCTCGCGCGCCCTGTCCGGGACCGCCGCGTCCAGCCGTTCGGTGTCGGTGCGCAGTTCGGGCTCGGCGTCCGGGCCTTCGGGCCGCGGGCGGCTCGGCGCCGGGCTGGTGGCCGTACCGGAGGTGCCGCGCCCCGATCCCTCGGCCGCGGTGCTGGAGAACCCGGAGGTGCCGGAGCGCAAGCGGTTCTGCTCGAAGTCGGACTGCGGGGCCCCGGTCGGTCGGGCGCGCGGCGACCGGCCGGGCCGGACCGAGGGATTCTGCACCAAGTGCGGGCACCCCTACTCCTTCGTGCCCAAGCTGGCCTCGGGCGACGTGGTGCACGGCCAGTACGAGGTGGCGGGCTGCCTGGCGCACGGCGGCCTCGGCTGGGTGTACCTCGCCGTGGACCGCGCGGTCTCGGACCGCTGGGTGGTCCTCAAGGGCCTGCTGGACACCGGGGACCAGGACGCGATGGCCGCGGCCATCTCGGAGCGGCGCTTCCTGGCGGAGATCGAGCACTCCAACATCGTGCGGATCTACAACTTCGTCGAGCACCTCGACCAGCGGACCGGCTCGCTGGACGGCTACATCGTGATGGAGTACGTCGGCGGCAAGTCCCTCAAGGAGATCGCCAACGAGCGGCGCCGGCCGGACGGGCGGCGCGACCCGCTGCCGGTCGAGCAGGCCTGCGCGTACGGCATCGAGGCGCTGGAGGCGCTCGGCCACCTGCACAGCCGCAACCTCCTGTACTGCGACTTCAAGGTCGACAACGCGATCCAGCAGGCCGACCAGCTCAAGCTGATCGACATGGGCGCGGTCCGCCGGATGGACGACGAGGAATCGGCGATCTACGGCACGGTCGGCTACCAGGCGCCCGAAGTCGCCGAGCTGGGGCCCTCGGTGGCCTCCGACCTCTACACCGTCGCGCGCACGCTGGCGGTGCTGACCTTCGACTTCCAGGGCTACACGAACGTCTTCGTGGACAGCCTGCCGGACCCCGACCACATCGAGGTCTTCCGGCGCTACGAGTCCTTCTACCGCCTGCTGGTGCGGGCCACCGACCCGGATCCGGGGCGGCGGTTCGCCTCGGCGCAGGAGATGGCCGACCAGCTGACGGGCGTGCTGCGGGAGGTGGTCGCGCTCCAGACGGGCCGGCCGCGACCACAGCTGTCCACCCTGTTCGCGCCGGAGGTGCAGGTCACCGACACCCTGCTGTTCGCCGAGGAGGCCGGGGCCGCGGTGTCCCGCCTCGGCGCGCGGGACGTGACCTCGCGGCGCGGTGGACTGTTCGGCCGGCGCCGCCCGGCGCCCGCCCCGCCCGCGGCCGTGGGGAGCGGCCACGGCGCGGTGTCCGCGGTGACGGCGACCGCCCCGGCTGCCGCGGTGTCCGTCGTGGGCTCCGTGGTGCCCGTCATGGGCGCCACCCCGGTGCCCGCGCTGGCGACGACGGCCACGCACATGACGGGCGGCCCGGGGAACCTCCAGGTCCCCGCGAGACCGGATCCGGCCGGGGCGTCCGTTCCGGCGCCACGGGCCGCCCCGCTCGTGGCCCCGCCCGCCGTACGGGCGTACCCCGCCGGGGTGCCCGGATCCGCGGCGCTCGCCGGGCTGGACGCCCGGGGCACCGCACTGGCCCTGCCGGTGCCGCTGGTGGACCCGGCCGACCCCAATGCCGGTTTCCTGGCCGCGCTGCTGGCGTCCGCTCCCGCCGACCTGCTGGGGGCGCTGGGAGCGGCGCCCGCCGACTCCGCCGAGCTGCGGCTGCGCGCGCTGCGGGCCCACCTGGAGCTGGGCGAACTCGCCGTGGCGGGCCAGACCCTGACCGAGCTGGAGGTCCACCACCCCGACGACTGGCGGGTGGTGTGGGCGCGCGGGATCGCCTCCCTGGCCGCCGGGGACGACGAAATAGCGGCGCTGTCCTTCGACGCGATCTACGACGCCTTCCCCGGCGAACCCGCGCCGAAGCTGGCGCTGGGCCTGTGCGCGGAGGTCCTGGGCCAGTTGGACAATGCCGCCGAGTACTACAGCCTGGTCTGGGTCACCGACCCGGGCTTCGTGAGCGCGGCCTTCGGGCTGGCCCGGGTCCAGCTGGCCGCCGGTGACCGGGTCGCGGCCGTGCGGACGCTGGAATCCGTACCCGAGTCGTCCATCCACTACACGGCCGCGCGGGTGGCGGCCGTACGGGCACGCTTGCGCGACCGCTCCCCCGAGGAGCCGCTCCTGGACGATCTGCGGGCGGCCTCCGGGCAGGTGGAGGCGCTGCGACGGTTCGGTCTGGACGCCGTGCGCTACGAGGTGCTGACGGCGGAGGTTCTGGGCTCGGCGCTCGACTGGGTACTGTCGGGTAGCCGGGGTCCTGACCCCGGCCGGACCTCGCTGCTCGGCAGCCAACTGGACGAGCGGGGGCTGCGCTTCGGCCTGGAACGCTCCTACCGGGTCCTGGCCCGTCTGGCGCAGCGGGGCGAGGAGAGGATCGAACTGGTGGAACGGGCAAACCGTTTCCGTCCACGGACGTGGGTGTGAGTGATGTCGATGCATCGGCCGTCGGGCTGCCCCAGCTGTGCGGAACCGCTGGAAGAGGGTGACCTCTTCTGCGGGGTCTGCGGATACGCCCTGTCCGCGGATCCCCCGCCCCCGGACGACCACCCGACGGTCGCCCTGACGCCCCCCGGCCGGGCGGCGGTCCGGCCCGACTTCCCGCCGTCGGCCGGCACGCCGGAGCCCTCGGGCCCCGCGGGCTGGTCCGACGCGTCGCACGTCGCGGGCCCTGCGCCCGCGCCGGCGCTGTACCCGCCCGGGCAGACGGCCGCTTCCGGTTCCGGTTCTGCTTCCGGTTCCCGGGCCGGGGCGGCCGCGGGGAACGCCGGGTACGGCGCGGGATGGTCGGCCACGGCCGGGGCCACCGCTCCCGTGCCGACCCTCGTCGACGAGCCCGCCGGGTGGGGCGCCGCCGCGCCCGACGGGGCGACCACCGACCACCCCGGAAGCGGTGCGACCGCGGCCGCGGGAACGGCTGCCGTCCCGGCCGCGGGTTCGCCCGCGCCCGCGGCGGGGACCGGCCCCGGCGGCGAGCCGACCGGCAAGACCTGCGTCGCCTGCCGCGCGGGCCGCGTCGACACCGACGGCTACTGCGAGCACTGCGGCCACGCCCAGCCCCGCGAGCGGGACCACCTCGAAGAGGAGCTCGGCAGCGTCGCCGCCGTCAGCGACCGCGGCCTGCGCCACCACCGCAACGAGGACTCCTTCGCGGTCGCGGCCACCGCGCTGCCCGACGGCAGCGCCGCGACCGTCGCCATCGTCTGCGACGGCGTGTCCTCGGCCAGCCGCCCCGACGAGGCCTCCGCCGCCGCGGCCGTGGCCGCCAACGAGGCCCTGCTGGATGCGCTGCCCCGCGGCGCACTGCCCCAACAGGCCATGCACGAGGCGATCCTGGCCGCCGCCACCGCCGTCAACGCCCTGGCCCCGGAGGTCCCCGGCGCCCAGAACGCCCCCGCCTGCACCCTCGTCGGCGCGGTCACGGCGGGCGGGCTGCTGATCATCGGCTGGGTCGGCGACAGCCGCGCGTACTGGGTGCCCGACGACCGCTCCGCCCCGCCCGCCCGCCTCACCGAGGACGACTCCTGGGCGGCCCAGATGGTCGCGGCGGGTCTGATGAACGAGGCCGAGGCCTACGCCGACGCCCGCGCCCATGCCATCACCGGCTGGCTCGGCGCCGACGCGTACGAACTGGAGCCGCACACCGTCGCCTTCAAGCCCGACCGGCCCGGCGTCGTGGTCGTCTGCACCGACGGCTTGTGGAACTACGCCGAATCCGCACAGGACATGGCGCGGGTACTGCCCGCCGATGCCGCCGCCCGACCGCTGCACAGCGCACAGGTGCTCGTCGGCCACGCCCTGGACGGCGGTGGCCACGACAACGTGACCGTGGCCGTGGTGCCGTTCGCCGTGCCCGAGGCGGCCGCCGCACCCGCCGCCTGACCTCTCGCCAACCAGCCCGACGCACACCCGAGGAGACCGTCCTGATGGCGAACTTCGCCAAGCCGAGCGCACCGCGCTTCACCGTGGAGGTGTACCAGAACGAGTTCCTCCCGGTGGGCGGGCAGGACGTGCACGCCATCGTGACGGTCACGTCCACCGGCGGCGCGGCCGCGACCCGCGTCGCGACCCCGGGCAGCGGCGCAGCCGTCGTGATCATGGTCGACTGTTCGGGTTCCATGGCGTACCCGCCCGCCAAGATGACCGGCGCCCGGGAGGCCACGGCGGCCGCGATCGACACCCTGCACGACGGGACCTCCTTCGCCGTGATCGCCGGTACGCACGTGGCCCGGGAGGTCTATCCCGGCCAGGGCCGCCTCGCGGTCGCGGACCCGGTCACGCGCGCCCAGGCCAAGGGCGCCCTCGACGCCCTCACCCCCGGCGGCGGCACCGCGATCGGCACCTGGCTGCGCCTCGCCGACGGCTTGCTCCGCCAGTCCCCCGCCACCATCCGGCACGGCATCCTGCTGACCGACGGCCGCAACGAGCACGAGAGCCCGGAGCTGCTGCGCACCACCCTCGACGCCTGCGCCGGGCGGTTCACCTGTGACGCCCGCGGGGTGGGCACCGACTGGGAGGTCAAGGAGGTGACCGGCATCGCGAGCGCGCTGCTCGGCACGGCCGACATCGTGGCCGATCCGGCCCACCTGGCCGAGGACTTCACGCTCATGATGGAGAACGTCATGGGCAAGGAGGTCGCCGACGTCGCGCTGCGGCTGTGGAGCCCGGTCGGCGCGGAGATCCAGTACGTCAAGCAGGTCGCGCCCGCGGTGCAGGACCTGACCGACCGCCGCACCGCGGCCGGCCCGCGCGCCGGTGACTACCCGACGGGTTCCTGGGGCGACGAGTCCCGCGAGTACCACGTCTGCGTCCGGGTGCCCGGCGCCTCCGTCGGCCAGGAGATGCTCGCCTCCCGGGTCTCCCTGGTCCTGCCGGGCCGGGAGGGCGAGGCGGCCACGATGCTCTCCGAGTCCCAGGGGCTGGTCCGCGCGGTGTGGACGGACGACCTGGCCGCCTCCACCGCCATCAACGCGCAGGTGGCCCACTACACCGGCCAGGCCGAGCTGGCCGAGGTCATCCAGCAGGGCCTGGAAGCACGCAAACTGGGTGATATAGACGGCGCCACCGCCAAACTCGGCCGTGCCGTGCAGCTGGCCGGTGTGTCCGGGAACGAGGACACTGCGAAACTGCTGGCAAAGGTGGTGGATGTCGTGGATGTCGCTGCGGGTACTGTGCGGCTGAAGGCGAAGGTCGCCGACGCCGACGAGATGACCCTCGAAACGCGGTCGACACAGACCGTTCGAGTGAAGCGAAACTGACGTCCCGACGCAGGGAGAAGGGGGAACGGCCGACATGCCGACCTGCCCGAACGGGCACCAATCGGTCTCCGACGACTGGTGCGAAGTATGCGGTCACCGCATGGCCCCCGCGGGTGGCCACGAGCCTCCGGCGCCGCCCTCCTACGACTACGGCAGCTTCCCGATGGCCGGGGGCGAGCCCACCGCGCAGGCGGAGCTGTGCCCGCAGTGCCGGACCCCGCGCGAGGCGATGGCCCCGTATTGCGAGGAGTGCCGCTTCAACTTCCTGACCCGGACGGCGACCTCGTACACGCCGATCGCCCCGAACCCGGCGACCACCCCCGGGCCCGCCCCGGTCCGTGGTCCCGGTCCGGCCGGGACCACGGGCGCGCAGCCGCTGCCGACCGCGGAGGCCTCGTACGCCCAGGACCCCTACGAGTACCGCGATTCGCGACCCTCGCAGGTCAACCGGCCCGCCGAGTCCTTGCAGCGCGAGGACGACTGGGTGCTGCCGCCGCCGGTGCAGGAGCAGCCGCCGCAGCCGCAGCCGCAGGCCGAGTACCGCCCGACGTACCAGCAGCCCGAGCAGGTCCCGATCCCGCCCCAGGGCGGCGCCTGGACCGCGACGATCGGGCCCGACCGGTCGTACTTCATGGCCATGATGCAGCGCAGCGGCCCCGAGGCCTCGGGGCTCAACCTGCCCGCGTACTCACCGGAGCAGCACCTCCCGCTGTCCGGCGGCCAGATCACCATCGGCCGCCGCCGCGCCTCCACGGGCGAGTCCCCGGACGTCGACCTGTCGGTGCCCCCGGAGGACCCGGGCGTCTCGCACGCCCACGCGGTCCTGGTCCAGCAGCCCGACGGCAGCTGGGCCGTGGTGGACCAGAACTCCACCAACGGCACCTACATCAACGGCGGCGAGGACCCGATCCAGCCCTACGTCCCGGTCCCGCTGCGCGACGGCGACCGCGTCCACGTCGGCGCCTGGACCACGGTCACCGTCCGCCGGGGCTAGGACCGGCCTCCGGGTCGTCTCCCAGGGGCCAGACGTACGGTCCCTGGGGGTCGTCCAACCAGGACCACTGGCCCTCGTCGGTGACCGTCACGCCGAAGCGCTCGCGCGGCGGGCGGTCCTCGCGGCGCCATAGGTCCAGGGCCTCGCGGGGGTGCAGCACGCCCGCCGTGAGGATCAGCATGAACTGGAAGCGCTCGTTCTCCAGCAGCTCGTACGGGAGCCCGCCCGCCACCCACGGGGGCGAGGCGCCCGCTCCGCGCAGCGGGACGAAGTACGCCGAGGTGTGCAGGAACCGCCCCTCCGCGAAGCCGGCGTCCCGCACCCGCAGGGCGATCAGCCCCGTCGACAGCGGCGCCAGCACGCGCGCGCCCGGGCGGCACTGGGGCAGCCAGGCGGCCGGGATCAGCGGCAGGGTGCAGGTGACGATGATCCGGTCGAAGGGGCCCCGGGCCGGGCATCCGCGCGCCCCGTCCCCGGTGACCACGGCCGGGTGGTAGCCGAGCAGGGCGAGGTGGGCCCGGGCGGATTCGGTGATCTCCTCGTCCAGGTCGACCGTGGTGACCAGGTCCTCGCCGAGCCGGTGGCACAGCAGCGCCGCGTTGTAACCGGTGCCGGCGCCGATCTCCAGCACGTTGTTCCCGTCCCGGACCTCCAGCGCGTCCAGCATCCGCGCCATGAGGGAGGGCTGGCTGCTGGAGGACACCAGCTCGCCGTCGCGCAGCCGGGTCGCGAGCGGGGCGTCCGTGTAGACCCCGCGCAGCCAGCGGGCCCGGTGCTCGGGATCGGGGTCCTCGGCCCAGAGCCGCTCGTGGCCCGCGCCGCGGCCGGTCCAGAAGAAGGGGACGAAGACGTGCCGGGGCACGGCGGCGAAGGCCGCCAGCCAGGCGGGGTCGGTCAGCACCCCGGCCGCGGTCAGCTCCCGCACCTGGGCCGAGTGGGCCGTCTCCCGCAGGTCCCGGGTCGCTCTGGTCTCCGTACCGCCCATGGTTCCACTGTGCTGCCGACGCCGCGGCGCCGCCCGTCGGCCGGGCATGGGCCGGGCATCGGCCGGGCGCCCGGTGGGCATCCGGTGGTCCTAGGACCGGGGTCCTCCGTCCGGGCGTCTGAGACGATGGTCAGGTGAACGAGATTCCGCGGAGCACCCTTCAGGAGCAGACCTTCTACGAGCAGGTCGGCGGCGAGGAGACCTTCCGCCGCCTGGTCCGGCGCTTCTACCAGGGGGTCGCCGAGGACCCGCTGCTGCGTCCGATGTACCCGGAGGCCGACCTGGGCCCCGCCGAGGAGCGCTTCGCGCTGTTCCTGATGCAGTACTGGGGCGGTCCGACCACCTACAGCGACGACCGCGGCCACCCGCGCCTGCGCATGCGGCACGCCCCGTTCCAGGTGGACCGGGCGGCGCACGACGCGTGGCTGCGGCACATGCGGGACGCGATCGACGAGCTGGGCCTGGCGCCGGAGCACGAGGCCCAGCTGTGGCGCTACGTGACGTACGCCGCCGCCTCGATGATCAACACCGAGGGCTGAGCCCGACCGCCGGTCGAGCCGGCCTAGACGGGGCGGACCTGGAGCGCGCCCAGGCCGCCCTCGCCCGGGCGACGGGTGACGACGGAACCGTACGGGGTGCGCAGCCGCAGCCAGCTCCCGCAGGCCAGCAGCGCCACGGGCTCCGGGGCGTCGGGCACGGCGGGCTGCGGGGGCACGGTGGACCGTACCGGCCGCAGGAAGCCCAGGGACTGCGCGGCGTGCACGGCGCGCAGCGGCAGGGCCGTTTCGCCCAGGGTGCGGGACCAGATCTCCCGGCCGATCCGGTCGCGCTCGGCGCGGGTCCGGTGTGCGGCGGGCAGGGCCTCGTCGCGGGCGCGGAAATCGGCGACGGCCGCGGCCACGGCCGCGCGCATCGCCTCGGCGCCGGGCAGCCCCGGCACCTGCTGCCAACCGCCGCGGGGCGGCAGTACGCCGGTCCAGGGCGGCCCGGTGACGGCCGCGGGCACGATCGCGCTGCCCGAGGCCTCGTCGATCGCCTCCAGGAGTTCCCCGGCGGAGACGGTCCGGTCCAGCGGCACGGCCAGCGGCTCCGCGAGCCGGGCCGTGCGGATCGCCAGTACCTCGAAGGACGGCGGGCGGCCGAAGACGGCGAGCGCGCCGCCGCTCACCTGGAGGCGGACCGCGGCGGCCCGGTCGTAGTGCACGAGCCGGCCCAGGAAGGCGGCGAGGTCCGCCGCCTCCCCGGAATCGGCGAGGCACAGCCGTTCGCTCATGCCGCGACGGCCCCTTCCGGGCCCGTGGGCTCGTCGAGGTACTTCTGCAGGAAGTGCTTCTCCTCGGCCGTGATGCGGCGGGGCCGCCCCTCGGCGAGGTTGTAGGGCACGACCACGGTCGAGGCCCGTACGTAGACCTGCTCGGGCCGGTCGCCCTCCGCCACGTCCTTGACCTCGTAACCGATGGTCAGGGACGCGGCGCCTATCCGGGTCACCCAGGACTCGATGAGGACCGGCTCGTGACGGTGCACGAGGGGCAGCTTGTAGTCGATCTCGTGGCGGGCCACGACGGAACCGCCCGTGAAGGATTCACTGCCCTCCCCCGGCGCCAGCCGGAACATGAAGTCGATCCGGGCTTCCTCCAGGTAGCGGAGGAAGACCACGTTGTTCACGTGCCCGAAGGAGTCCATGTCCGACCAGCGCAAGGGGCACCGGTAGAGGTGTCTGGCCATGCTTGTCCCAGCCTCAGTCTCAGCCGCGGGTGAGCTTCTTGTACGTGGCGCGGTGCGGACGGGTCGCGTCCGCGCCGAGCCGCTCGATCTTGTTCTTCTCGTACGACTCGAAGTTGCCCTCGAACCAGTACCACTTGGACTCGCCCTCGTAGGCGAGGATGTGCGTCGCGACCCGGTCCAGGAACCAGCGGTCGTGGGAGATGACCACGGCCGCACCCGGGAACTCCAGGAGCGCGTTCTCGAGCGAGGAGAGGGTCTCGACGTCGAGGTCGTTGGTGGGCTCGTCGAGGAGCAGCAGGTTGCCGCCCTCCTTGAGCGTCAGCGCCAGGTTGAGGCGGTTGCGCTCGCCACCGGAGAGGATGCCGGCGGCCTTCTGCTGGTCCGGACCCTTGAAGCCGAAGGCGCTGACGTACGCGCGGGACGGCATCTCGACCTGGCCCACGTTGATGTAGTCCAGCTCGTCCGACACGACCGCCCAGAGGGACTTCTTGGGGTCGATGTTGGCGCGGCTCTGGTCGACGTACGAGATCTTGACGGTCTCGCCGACCTTGACGGAGCCGGAGTCCGGCTCCTCCAGGCCCTGGATCATCTTGAACAGCGTGGTCTTGCCCGCGCCGTTCGGGCCGATGATGCCGACGATGCCGTTGCGCGGCAGCGTGAAGGACAGGTCGTCGATGAGGACCTTGTCACCGAACGCCTTGTTGAGGTTGTTGACCTCGACCACGATCGAGCCCAGACGCGGGCCCGGCGGGATCTGGATCTCCTCGAAGTCCAGCTTCCGCATCTTGTCCGCTTCGGCCGCCATCTCCTCGTAGCGGGCGAGACGGGCCTTGGACTTGGTCTGGCGGCCCTTGGCGTTGGAGCGGACCCACTCCAGCTCTTCCTTGAGGCGCTTCTGGCGCTTCTCGTCCTTGCGGCCCTCGACCTGGAGGCGGGTGGACTTCTTCTCCAGGTACGTGGAGTAGTTGCCCTCGTAGGCGATGGCGCGGCCGCGGTCGAGCTCCAGGATCCACTCGGCGACGTTGTTCAGGAAGTACCGGTCGTGGGTGACGGCGATGACGCAGCCCTTGTACTGCGAAAGGTGCTGCTCCAGCCAGTTCACCGACTCGGCGTCGAGGTGGTTGGTGGGCTCGTCGAGGAGGAGCAGGTCCGGGGCCTCGATCAGCAGCTTGCAGAGCGCGACGCGGCGCTTCTCGCCACCGGAGAGGTTCGTGACGGGCCAGTCGCCGGGCGGGCAGCCCAGGGCGTCCATGGCCTGCTCCAGCTGGGCGTCGAGGTCCCAGGCGTTGGCGTGGTCCAGGATCTCCTGGAGCTTGCCCATCTCGTCCATGAGCGCTTCGGTGTAGTCGGTTGCCATTTCCTCGGCGACCTCGTTGAAGCGCTTCAGCTTGCCCATGATCTCGGCGGCGCCGTCCTGGACGTTCTCCAGAACGGTCTTCGACTCGTCGAGCTTGGGCTCCTGCATGAGGATGCCGACGGTGAAGCCGGGAGACAGGTACGCCTCGCCGTTGGACGGCTGCTCCAGCCCCGCCATGATCTTCAGGACGGTGGACTTACCGGCGCCGTTCGGGCCGACCACACCGATCTTCGCGCCGGGCAGGAAGTTCAGGGTGACGTCATCAAGAATCACCTTGTCGCCGTGCGCCTTGCGCGTCTTGCGCATGGTGTAGATGAACTCAGCCAAGAGAAACCGTCCGGCAGATCGATGGTGGGCAGATACACCCCATCTTGCCAGTCGTCCATACCCCGGGGCGAATGGGTAGGTCAGACCCCCCTGACCTGGGCCCGGCCCGCCATCGGCCCGCGGACGGCCCGCGGCGGCCTGCGGAGGGGGCTCGGGGCGGGCCCGGCGGGGCCCCGTTCATCCGGCCAGTGGAACATCGGATGCCGTCCGCCGCGTACCGGGGCAGGCTGGTCACAAGGACCGCATCACCGCACAGACGAGGACCTCGCGATGTCCCACAGCAGGCGTATCCGCGTCATCACCGGGGCCGCAGCACTGTTGCTGACCGCCACCGCCTGCTCGGGCCTGGGCCGGAGCACCGTCGGCACGCTCACCTTCCGCGGCCAGGAGTCGCCGGTCGAGTTGAGCTATGCGAACACCTCGGTCAAGGGCTGCCACGAGATCGACGTCCCCAAGGGCGCCACCCACGTCGTGAACAACACCCTCGTCGACGTCGTCCTGTACCGGACACCGGACTGCACGAAGACCGACCGGGCCGACGGCATCTACGTCGCGACCACGATGTCGAACGTGACCGCCCCGGACTCCTCCCCCTGGCACAGTTTCCGCGTCGTCCACTGACCGCGGACACGGCGGGCACGGGGCCGGCGGAGGCGACCCGCCCGCGGCCCCGATGCGGGTGTCGGCGCGGGTGTCAGCGCGGCTGTCAGCGCGGGCGGTAGACGGTGAGGGCGTCGGGGAGCTCGTCCAGGACGAAGGCTCCGGGGGCCAGCGCGTACTCGCCGTCGTAGGCGAGCGGGGTGCCCTCCGGGACCTGCGAGACCCGCAGGCTGCGCAGCCTGGTCGCCGTGTGGACGGGCGAGCGCGTGAGCGGGCCCGCGAGGGCGGCGGCCAGCAGTCGCGGACCGGGGCGCCCGCCGCCGAAGACGAGGCGTACGTCGAGCAGCCCTTCGCCGAGGCTCATCCGGTGCCGCGGGGTCGGGCCGCTGCCCTGGTAGGTCCCGTTGCCCGCGAAGAGCAGCCAGACGGCCCGGCTCCGCCCGGCCAGGCGCATGCGCACGGGACGCTCGGCGCGCAGCACCTTCCAGGAGGCCAGCACCGCCGCGGGCCCGCCACCGATCCGGGGTCCCCACCGCAGCCGGTGCCCGAGCAGCTCCGGGTACGCGCCGATGCTGAAGTTGTTCAGGAAGTACCCGAACTCCTCCCGGCCGGTCGCACCGGGCGCGGGCACCGGGGCGGCGCCCGCGTCGTCGGCCGGTTCCGCCCGGGCCGGACCGGGCGTGAAGCGGCCCACGCCCACCTTGACGGCGTGGCCCGCGGCCACCGCGCGGCAGGTGTCCTCGACTCCGGCGAGCCCGAGGTCGAGCGCGAAGTGGTTCAGGGTCCCGCCCGGGAACACCGCGAGCGGCACCCCGGCCCGCAGCGCGGCGGTGGCGGCGGCGTTCACCGTGCCGTCGCCCCCGCACACCCCGAGCACGGCGCTGCGCGCGGCCGCCGCGGCCAGCTCGGCGGGCAGGTCGGGCCCTTCGCACTCGATCAGCTCGGCCTTGGGCAGGCGCTCCCGGACCAGGTCGAGCCCGGCCTCGGCAGCGGTCCCCGACCCCTGGTTGACGATCACCGTGAGCCCCTCGCCGTCCGCCAGCGCGGGGGCGTCGGCCGCCGGACGCTCGTTGCCCGGCGAGACCCGCCGGCGCTCGATGTCCCGGGCCAGCCACCTGACGGTGCACCCCGCGGCCACGCCGAGCGCCGCCCCGGTCAGGACGTCGGTCGGGTAGTGCACCCCCGTGTACACCCGGGAGAAGGCCACGGAGGCCGCTACCGGGAGCGCGACGAGGCCCCAGCCGGGCGACTCCAGCGCCAGACCGGAGGCGAAGGCGAAGGCGGAGGCCGAGTGCCCGGAGGGGAAGGAGGTGGTCCGGGGCTGCCGGGCCAGCTGCCGCGCGGCGGGCACGCCCTCCAGCAGCGGCCTGGTCCGGCGGACCGACCACTTGCCGACGGTGTTGATGGTGGCGGAGGCGAGCGCGAGCGAGGCCATTCCGCGCAGCGCCCCGCGCCGGGCCCGGGCCGAGCCGAACACCGCCAGCGCCGAGGCCGCACCGGCCCACAGCACCCCGTGGTTGGCGGCCCGGCCGAGTCGGGGCAACACCCGGTCGGCCCCGGGCCAGTGTCTGCGGGCCACCGCGTCGAACAGCGCGCGGTCGCCCCGGGCGACCGCTCCTTGCCAGGTCAGTTCCTGATCAACCATTCCACGCCCTTACCCGCCGATCCCGTTTCGGAACCAGCCTCGCCCACCGAACGGCCTCCGCACGAGCGACGGGCCGGGCGGACCACGGGTACGGGTACGGGTACGGGTACGAGTACAGGCCGCGGGGTACGAGTCGGCCCGATCCCGGTACGGGTCTACGCGCCGTCGTCCTCCGGCCGGGCCGGAGCACCGATCCCGTCCTCCTCCAGCGGCCGCTTGCGCAGCAGCAGGACGACCATGCCGCCCAGCACCACCAGGCCCACCGCCAGCCCGGCGATCACCGGGGTGGCCGCGGAGCTGCCGCTGGCCGCCAGCCGCTCCTCGTCGGTGAGCCCCGTGGTCCCCGTCGTGGACCGGGTCGCACCGGTCGGCGGCCCCACGGACGTCCCGGCCGAGCCCTGAGCCCGCTGGCCGTCGGCCGGCACCCGAACCACCCGGGTCGGCCACACCGCGGTGGCCACGGCCGAGGCCGAGGACTCGCTCGACCCCGCGACGATCAGTGCCTGGGTCTGCTCCCCGCTCGTGAAGACCCGGCCCACCGGGACCCTCATCGCGCCCTGCACGGTCACCGAGGCCACCCCGTCGGGGGTGGCCGCCGGGACCTCGAAGAACAGCCTGCTGCCGTTCCCCGCGGTGCTGACCGGCTGCCCGTCGGCGTCCACCACCCGCACGCCCATCGCCACGGCCGCCGCGTCCGGGGTGACCGTCACGCTCTGCGCGCCGGTCCGGACGGTGACGGGACCGATCCTGCTGCCCACCGGCCCGGACACCTCCCCAGGATCCAGGCCCAACGAGGCCGGCGGCTCCGGCAGCTGTCCCGCGACCCGCTGGAGGAAATCGGCCAGCTTCTCCGCCTCCGGGTCGGAGGCCTCCACCTGCGCACCGTCGGCCAGCCGCCAGATCGCCACCTGGGTGCCGGCCGCCGCGCTCTCGGCGGTGAGCGACCCGGCCCCGGCGGCCTTGGCCAGTCCGGTCAGGTCGTTCAACTGAGGGTAGGAGTGCTCCAACACCCAGCGGATCCGGCCCGCGTCGCTGTGCCCACCGAGCGGACTGCGGCTCCACGCGGTCTCGGTGTAGTGCGCCTGTGGCTGCGCGAAGCCGGCCAGGCCGACCCCGTACGTCTGGAGCATCCCGCCGCCGTCGACCCGCATCTCGTACAACCCGGCCGGGATCTGCTGCACCCCGCCGTCCTGCGTGCGCAGGACCGCCTGCCCGTAGGTCTTCAACCCGTCCAGCACGGCGCTCGCGCCCTCCGGCGGCCGGGCGCCCCCGACGTCCGTCCCCGCGGCGGCCGCGGTGCCCGGCGCGGTGGCGAGCGCAGCGGCCAGCAGTGCCATGGCGAGCGGTCTCCGCGCAGCGGCCCGCAGCCCGCCCCCCGATTCGGCCGGCGCAGTGGACGTATCGGCTTCGGCAGATGCGTCAGATGTGGCAGATGCGTCAGGTTCAAGAGATGCAACCGGTTCAGGAGATGCGACCGGTTCAGCAGGTACGTCCGGTTCAGTGGACGCAGCGGGTTCAGCAGGTTCAGCAGATGCAGCAGGTTCAGCAGAGGATGCGGGAACGGCGATCGACACAGTCTTCCCCTCCGGGCCATAGACCCAGGTGCCCGTGAGTTCCGTGAAATCCTAGCGGCCTCGAACACTCAACCCACCGCCGCCTTCTGAGCTTCCGTCAGTACGGCGTCCGTGCGGACGATGCGTCGGAAGGCCGAGGTCCCGCGATTGAGGTCGTGCCCGATGGCGACCGCGTCGATCTCCGCCGAGACCCACCGTTTTCCGTCCCCGTCGCCCTCCTCGTCCCGCACCCGCAGACGCCCGTGCACCACCAGCGGTTCCCCCGAGGCGACCGACCCCGCCAGGTTGACGGCGAGCGCCCGCCTCGCCCACACCGTGTAGAAGCTGGTCGAACCGTCCTTCCAGCTCTCCCGCTGCCGGTCCCAGTACCGCGGGGTCACCGCGAACCGGAATCTGACCACTGCACCGTTCGGCGACTCCCGGTAGTCCATCCCCGTCGCCACATTCCCCACCAACGTCACCAGGGTGTCGTTCATCCCCGCCCCTCCCCTTCACCTTCGCCCTCGTCCACCGGCCGTCGCGGTGATTCAGCACGTCCCACCCATGCTGACCCCGACCGACCGCACCCCGCCCCGGCCTGTGGACTACTGGCGGGTTGTGGACAACCTCGCCACCGTCGCGTACTGCTCGCGCACCTCCCGGTAGCGCAGCAGCTCCGCCGCGACCGGCTCAAGGACCCGCGCCCGCCCGCACCCGGCCGCCGCCTGCCGCAGCCGCTGCTCCGCGTCCTGCCCGTACCGCCGGGCCGGGCCGCGGGCCGCGATCGAGCAGGCCCACTCGACCAGGGGCCCGCCCACGATGCCCGTCACCATCAGCAGCACCGGCGGCAGCAGCAGCGGCTCCAGCACCCCGACGATCTGGCCCACCAGCCAGAGCCCACCGTAGATCTGGAGCAGCGTCATGGCCGCCTGGGTCAGTACCGCGGCGGGCCACCAGGCGGGCCGCGGCGGCTTCCCGCCGGGCACCGCGACCGTCGCCGTCAGCTCGTCCAGCGCCTCCGGCAGCAGCTCGCCACCGCGCACCGCGGTCTCCCGCACCGCCTGCGCCCAGGGGTCGGGCAGCCCCTGCACCGCCTCGTCGGAGACCGTGCGCACGGCCTGCTCCACCCGCTGGCGGGCGGTCACCTCCTGCTCGACCGGCGCCGGGGCCGTCCCGGAAGCGCGCCCGCCGATCGCGGCCAGGGCGGCCAGCCCGGCCAGCGTGCGCGGGGCGCGCCGGCCCTCGTACCAGCGCCACAGCCTCAACCACGGCGTCCCGCACGCCTTCCCGGCATTGCGCCGCCAGGCCCGCTCGGCGGCCAGCCCGGCCGCGTACGCGCCCACCGCCTCGGCCAGCCGGTCCTCGAACCCGGCCCGCGCGGCCTCGCCGATCTCCGGCCCGGCGTGCCCGTCGGCGACGTACAGCGGGCGCAGTCGACCCGCCGCCCGGTCGAGGTCGGCGGCGATCCGCCGGGTCGCGGCGCCCCGCTCCTGGGTGAACTGTCCGAGCATCTCGCGCAGTTCCCCCAGCCCCTCGCCGGTGAGCGCGGAGAGCCCGAGGACCGTCGCGCCGGGTTCGCCGTGCTCGCCGAGGGCGATCCCGTCCTCGTCGAGCAGCCGGCGCAGATCGTCGAGGACCAGGTCGGCCGCCTCGCCGGGCAGCCGGTCCACCTGGTTGAGCACGACGAACGTCACCTCGGCGTGCCCGGCCAGCGGGCGCAGGTAGCGCTCGTGCAGCACGGCGTCGGCGTACTTCTCCGGGTCGACCACCCACACCACCGCGTCCACCAGCGCCAGCACCCGGTCCACGTGGTCACGGTGCGCACGGACCGCGGAGTCGAGGTCGGGCAGGTCCACCAGGACCATCCCGCGCAGCGCCCCCGCCTCGGAGGTCTCGCGCGGGCGCCGGCGCAGCCGGCCGGGGATCTCCAGCCGGTCCAGGAGCCCGGCCGCCCCGTCTGACCAGCTGCACGCGATCGGCGCGGCGGTGGTCGGGCGGCGCAGGCCGGTCTCGGAAATCTGTACCCCGGCGAGTGAATTGAAGAGCGTGGACTTGCCGCTTCCGGTGGCACCGGCGATCGCGACGACCGTGTGCTGCGCGGACAACCCGCGCCGGGCGGCGTACTCGTCGAGCACCCGACCCGCCTCGGCCAGCGTCTTCCCGTCGAGCCGGGTCCGGGACAGCCCGACCAGCTGGCGCAGCGCTTCGAGCCGGGTGCGCAGCGCCTGGCCCTCGGGGCTGAGCGGCGGCGCGGCGGGGGCCTTGCCGCCGTCGTTCTCCGCGCCGGAGACGGCCCGTACGAGCGCCTCGTCGGCGCCGCCGTTGCCGTCGGGGTCGTCGTCGCCCGGGCCCATGTCCATCCGGCGCGACCGCGCGATGAACCCGTCGTCCCAGCGCGGCCGGCCCTCCCCGCCCCGATCGTGCTCACCGTCGAGCCCGTGGTCGCGGTCGCGGTCGTGGTCGCGGTCGTGGGCCGGTTCGCGGTCGTCGCGGTCGTCGTGGTCGTGATCACGGTCGTCGGTTCGGTCGGTCAGGGCGGTCACCGCGTCACCTCTCCTTCTGCAGCACGGACAGCGCGGCGATCAGTTCCGCCTGGGGTTCCGGGGTCACTTCGAGTGCTTCGAGGGGCGCGAGGCGGCGGTCGCGTTCGGCACGCAGCACCTGGTCGAGGTGGGCGCCGACCAGCTCCCCGCCGCGGTCGCGCAGCCGCAGGGCGACCTGTACGCCGACCCGCTCGGCCAACTTCTCGCCCGCCACGCGGGCCCGCTTGCCGCCGAGCAGCACCGCGACGAGCAGCGCGGCCACGCCGTCCGGGTCCGGCCCGGGCTGCTTCTCCAACTGGGCCACCTCCTCCTCGGCCAGCTCCTCCAGGACGCGCCGCCAGCGGCGTACGGCCATCCCGATCCGCTCGGCCGCCTCCTGGTCGGGGGCCGGCATCGCAACCGCGGCCGCGGCCGGTTCCCGGCGCCACGCCTGCGCGATCCGCTCGTCCGCGGCGGCCACGGCGCACTGCAACAGCGCGCCGAGCGACTCGGCGAGGGAGTCGAGGAGTTCGTCGGGGGTGGTGTCGAGGGGGTAGCCGCGCCAGCGGGTGAGGGCGTCCCCGGCGAGCACCGCGCCGCCGTCGAGCCGGGTGCGGACCCGCTTGCCCTCCCGCTTGTACGCGTCCTCGACGGCCGAGGTCAGGCGTACGGCGGCCGCGTGCTGGGCGGCGACGGCGGAGGCCAGTTCGGGCATCCGGCGCGAGAGCGAGTCCAGCATGCCGAGCGCGGTCCGCCCGACGGCCTGCTGCCGCGCGGCGGGGTCCTGCGCGTGGTGGCTGAGCCAGGCGAACAGCGGCGCCACCGCGCTGGCCGGCAGCAGCCCGCCGTCACCGGCCGACTCGGGCAGCTCCGGAACGGTGAAGCGCGGTACGTCGCCCAACCCGGCCCGGGTGAGCAGCGCGGCGTACTGCCGCGAGACCTCGCCCAGGACCTGGTGCGGCACCCGGTCCAGGACGGTGACCAGGGTCGCCTTGTACTCCTTGGCGGTGCGCAGCAGGTGCCAGGGGACGGCGTCGGCGTAGCGGGAGGCGGTGGTGACCATGACCCAGACGTCGGCGGCGCAGATCAGTTCGGCGGCCAGGGTCCGGTTGTCGACGACGAGGGAATCGATGTCGGGGGCGTCGAGGACGGCCAGGCCGCGCGGCAGGGTGCTGACGGTCTCGATGCGCACCTCGCGCGGCTGCCCGCCGCCCGCGGCGGCCGAGCGGCGACCGAGCCCCTTCAGGCCGACCGGAACGGCCTCCTCCTCGCCCTGCGGGAGCCAGACGCGCATCAGGTCGGGGAGCACGCGCATGCCGGCGAACCAGTGGTGGTCATCCGGATGGCAGACGAGAACGGGCGTGCGGGTGGTGGGCCGGAGCACTCCGGCTTCACTCACCTGGCGGCCCACCAGAGAGTTGACGAGGGTGGACTTCCCGGCTCCGGTGGACCCGCCGACGACGGCGAGGAGCGGGGCTTCGGGGGCTTTGAGCCGGGGCACGAGGTAGTCGTCGAGCTGTGCGAGCAACTCTGACCTGGTCTGACGGGCGCGCGGGGCACCGGGCAGGGGCAGCGGTAGACGCACGGAGGCTACCCGGTCGCGCACGGCGGAGAGGGCATCGAGCAGCTGAGGCCGAACATCCAAGGTCACCACATGTGAAGAATGCCCAATTTGTGACCTTTTTTGAAGCTTATACGCCTCCTGCGCGGCGAACGCGACTCGGGTGGTGCATCAAAGCCACTTCCGACGGGCTCCGGACGGCCCCCACGCGGGCGGGCGACGGGCGGGCGGCACGCGGCCGCCGGGGCGGCGCCCGACGGTGGATGCGCCCCCTGCCGAGACATCACAGACAGACGGGACGAGTGGGGCACAGGCATAACGAGTGCACAACACCCGGGGCGCCGCGGCGCAAAAGCGATGCGAGAATCGCACCTGCCTGCGATTATCGGGACCGCTTCACCGAACCTCCACATCGTGGCACGCGGGGGAAGCAACCGGGACAAGGCGGCCGGAGCCCTATCCTTGACCCGGCACGGACCGCAGCCCCACCCCCACCCCGGGGCTCCAGGCCCCACAAGGCCACCTTCCGGCCCCCGTAGCTCAGTGGATAGAGCAGGTGCCTTCTAAGCACTTGGCCGCAGGTTCGAGTCCTGCCGGGGGCACTTTTTCTCCACCACCTCAAGCCCTCCCCCCGGGGAGGGCTTTCGTGCAGGTCAGAGCACCCTAGCGAACGCGCCATAGCGATGACGTAAGCGCCCGACGACCCTTTTGGTGATCTTGCGGGCGGTCCGGCGCTGTCCGGCTGTCACCGGCTTCCTGCGGGTGGCTGCGGAGAATACGCGGAGAAGTTTCCGCGTCGGATCCTCAACCCGCCGGACCCACTTCGGGGAGGTCGCCACCAGCCTCGATCCGCTTCTTCAGGTCGGCGAGGTGCCCGGTGATGCACCGGGCGTAGACGGCCAGCAGGACAGGGACGCTGTTACCGGCCCACTCCGCCACCTGCGCCGGCGGCACACCGTCATTGAGCCAGTTCGTCAGGCAGGTGTGCCGCAGGTCGTAGACCTTCTTGGCCAAGGGCGACGCGTAGTCCTCCGGTGACAGCACCCCCTTGCGCGAGGTGGTCCATGCTCGCCGGATGACCGATCCGGCGAGCATGTCCCCCTTCTCCCCCTGGAACACGAGATCCCCGGCCTTCAGGCCCTCCGCCGCGATGTGGTCCCGCAGGATCCTCGTCAGCGCCGGGCGGCACGGGACCGTCCTCATGTCATCGGACGCGCGCCCCTTGAGCCCCCGTTCCTCGTGGATCGCACCGGAGTCCGTCCAGTGCTTCCCCACCTCGGGCTGGGCAGTGTGGACCAACAGCTCCCCCCACTGGTCCGCAGCTTCGGGGGCGGGCAGTCGAACATCGGAGACCCGGAGCGCCACCGCCTCCTCCGGGCGCGTACCGACGTAGTACATCGTCGCGAAGAAGGGGTACAGCCGCGCGCCGCCTCGCGTACGTCCCTTGATCGCGCCCAGCAGTCGCGCCGCCTGGTCCGGGCTCATCAACGCCCGCTTGTCCACGGCCAACGAGGTCTTCGGCGCGCTCCCCTTGCCCTTCGGGAGAGGATTCTGGCCCAAGACTCCGTCTTTGACTGCCTGCTCCATCGCCACGTTCATGACCCGCCTGCTGCGCTTGACCGAACTCGCCGCGACCGGAGTGCCGTCGAGCTTCCTAGACAGGCAGCGGAGTACACCGTCGACCTTGCCCGCGTCCTCCCATGCCGCCATCGAAAGGGTGTTCCGCTCGACCCACTTGAGAATGGCCGCAGTCTCCGGGGGTGCCTCCTCCCGTCGCCTGGCGTTGAACCCGTATTCGCGAAGTGCGGTCCGCAGGTCCACTGGAAGGATGTGGCCCGGCACTGGCGCCCGGAGCAAGGCCACGGTGGCAGCCATCAATACCTTCGACACCACTTTGCGGTTGTTCGCCGACGTGCGCTCCCACTGCGCATCGGCGAACCCGACCGCGAAGGTGTACCAGTTGGTCTCGCTAGCCTTCGACTCCTTCGAGAGCGGGCGGCCGGTCGTCGTGCTGAATGCCTTGCCGCGGCTTGTCGCGAGGACGAGTTCCGCGCGGAAGGAATCCGCGAGGGCGACCGTGGCGAAGGGCTGGCGCCATTCTTTGCCGTCAAGCTCCCACCGCACCGTGTACGTGGTCTTGCGGGTGCCCTTGTAGACCGAGGTCTTCCAGAGCTTGACGTTGTAGGTGGTCTCCATCAGGCAGCGTCCTCGCAGTCGCCAAGCCACATCTCCAGGTCACCGCGACGAACCCGCAGGTCTCCGTTCGGGAGTTTGATGCAGCGAGGTGCACGTCGCTTTTGGCGCCAGTCGTAGAAGGTGGATCGCGAGATCCCGAGTTCCTCACAAACCTCGGGGACGGTGAGCATCACACGGCTCCCGCTGTGGCTGGGCAAGGCTGCCTCCGCGTAGTCACTTTGAAGCATTCGAGGGGTGAAGAGACATCTCGCCTCTCCTAGCAATCCGCTACTGCCGCTACCTCCGCTACCGCCCTGGTCAGGGGCTTGATCTCGGTAGCGGATTGGGTAGCGGTAGCGGATAGATACGCGACCGGCCCGGCCGTTGGGGGCCGGGCCGGTAGCGGGTGTTGCTGTCGAGGTAGCGGATGATTTTGCGCTTCCCGCTACCTCGTCATGCCCTCTGACCTGCGAGGTAGCGGCGGTAGCGGAAGTAGCGGATTCTCAGGGGGTGGGGGGCGGGCAGTACCGCGTCCACGCGTCCGCGAGGTCGGCGGCGTAGTAGCCCTTGAGGACCGCGCCGCCGTTCTTGATGTTGCGGGGCTCGATCGGCTTGTTGGCCCCGGTCATGTACTCGCCGAGCATCTTCGCGAGGCTTCGGGAAGTCAGGGGCTTGCCGCCCATGTCCGCCCACGGCGCTTCCTCCAGCGCGTACAGGCGGTCCAGTACGGCGACGGTGGGCAGGCGCTCGATCCCGTTGAGGACGTGGTCGCGCAGGTCGGTGAGCAGCCGGATCCCGATGCTGCCCTTGTCGTCGACCTTGGACGCGGCGACGATTTCTGCGCACGCGGTGCGGGCTCGTGCCGGCCAGTCGCCTCCGGCAGCGTCGGCGACGGCGATGAGCGGCTCCCAGACGTCGGCAGGCCGGTCGGTGACCTCGTCGGGCATTTCGGGGAAGACCCCGTCGACGAGGTGGCGGACGCTGTCGGCCCATTCGGCGAGGCGGTCGCGCAGAGCGTGGCCTTCGGGGGCGTGCAGGCGGCGGCGGAACGGCTGAACGTGCTCGTTGCGGGCCCTGCGTCGCATCCGGATGATGACCGACCGGGTCAGGATCGTGTCGGGCAGCGAGCCGAGTCCGGCCATGGCGACCACGCAGAAGCTGGGGAACTCCTGGACGGTCTGGTTGGTGCCGTCGCCGACGCAGCGCCACATGCCGGCGCCCCGGTGGTGGCCTGCGTTCATGAAGCCGCGGAGCGGCTCGTTGTCCCCGGCCTTGGGGCCGAAGATGGTGTCGACCTCGTCGAAGAGGATCGTGGGCCGGGTATCGAGGGTGGAGACAGCGCGGAAGAGGACCGGGGCGGACGCGTTCGCGGCGACCAGCGGCTGGGGGACCAGGGTTTCTACAATCTCCAGCGCGCGGGACTTCCCCGACCCCGGTTCGGGGGAAAGGAAGGCGAGGCGCGGGGTGGAGTCGAAGCAGTCGAGCAGGTGCGCGTGGGCGTCCCACAGGGTGACGGCGACGTAGGCGGCTTCGGTGGGGAAGACGTTGAACCGGCGGTGGAAGGCTTCGACCGCGTCCAGCAGGGCGGAGCCGTCCGTGGCCGTGTGCATGGGCGCGGGCAGGGTCTGGGTGTCGGCGGTCATGCGGCCTTCCTCCGGTCGGTGGTGGCGGTGCGGCCCAGGGGGCACACGGCGCGGTGGTTCTCGTGGGCCTTGATGAGGACGAGGACGGCGCGCTGACCAACCGCGCTGCGGTCGTGGCCGCCGCACTCGCACTTCGAGGTGGCGGTGGGGACGGCGCCGCGCGGGGCGCAGATGTGGAGGACGGCGACGATGTACCGGCCGTCCGCCGGGTGCGAGTCAGGGCGAACAGCAGAAGGGACGCCTTCGGCGACGACCTTCGGCGCCCCACCGCCGTCCGTGGCGGGGGCCGGTTCGGCGAGGCGGGGGCCGGTGGGGGCCGGGGTGAGGCTCTTCAAGGAGGAGCGGGGGAGGTCGCTCATGCCGCCCGCCGCATCGCGTTGCGTGTGATGGACCAGTTCAGACCGGAGCGGATCGTGCTGCGGCACTCGGCAGCCGGCAGACCCGCCGACTCCCCCGCCCATTGAAGAGCCTCCTCCACCACGTCGCGGGGAAGGTCGCCCGCGGCGATGAACCGCCCCAGAGCACGAGCGGCCCGCAGCAAGGTCCCATTGCGCTCCCCGGTCGGGGCGGACTCGACCGACGCGGTCTCGGCAGTCAGCGCGGCGGCCGCGTACCTACCGGTCCGGTGAGTGGCGGGGCGGCCGGTGAGCTGGCGCAGAGCCTGCTTGGGCGCGAGCAGGGCGTACAGCCACGAGGGAAACGGGGCCGGGGCCGCGGGGTGGGTGACCTCGTAGGCTCCTCCCGCGCCCACGCTGCCGGGTGCGACGACGTATCCGCCCCAGGCCCGGGTATCGATGAGCCGGCCGAGACGCCCCGCCGTGTTCCCGAGCCGGACCGCATGCGGGGCGGAGAAGTACAGGTGCGTCCCGCCGGTGGGAGTCCGCACCGTCAGCGTGGCGGGGACGGTCTGCCCGGCGCGCCCGCAGAGCGCCAAGAAGGTGTCCGCGCCGCAAGGCGCGTCCGCACTTCCCTTGCCCTTAGGCATGTCGAGGTCGACGACCACCAGTTGGGAGGGGCCGGTGGCGATGCCGACGTTGAAGGGGATCCGGTCCCACGCGCGGCGGATCCGGTCCGGGTCGCTGGTGGCCCGATCCTCCCACTTGCGGTGGCCTCCGGCGCAGTCACCAAGGGCGGGGCAGTGCTCTGCGGGGTGAAGAGCGGGCCGCTTCTGTCCGGGGCGGAGCGGGAACACGCTCCAGCCAAGTGCGGCAGCATCAAGCGCGGCAGTCAGCAGCGCGGATGCGGGTCGATGGGTCATGCTGGATTCCTCCAGTGGTTGCTGGAAGAGAGCGGCCCCAGTTCATTGGCGTGAGAGGGGGCCGCTCTCGGCGTTGTCAGGAAGGCCCGTAGCCGCTATAGCTCATGGGACGGTTCAGGGGTCTGGCCGCCGTGGGGCAGGCTGAGGGGGAGAACTGAATTGGCTGATCTCTGGAGTGCGGCTATCGGTGCAGGCAGCGCCTTGATCGGCGTGGCCTTGACCGGGGGGTTCAATCTCCTCAAGGGAAGGCAGGACTTCCGAGAGAAAGAGGCAGAGCGGCGAGAGCAGCGCAGAGTGATGCACCGCACGACCCGACGCGATGTCTATCTGGAAGCGCTCAGGGCCTACCACGCGGCTGACAGAGAGATACAGGACCTGCTTAGGGCCTATCCGGGCATCGCGCCCGATGCCCCTGCCGATCCCGCGTTTGGGGAGACAGAAGCTGCGATCCTTGTTCTTCGCGAGGCGTGTGCCGCAGTCGTCCTTGAAGGCCCGGACCTCGTATCTGAAGCCGCTCATAATGTTTGGACTTCTTGTCTGGACGTTTATACGACGGCGGCCGATGTTTCCAATTCAAACCCCGGAAGCACCTCTCGCATCTTTATGCTGATGACCGATGAGCAAAGCGAAGTTGAGTACGCCCGGCATCACGCGCGTGGACAGTTCATCCGAGCGGCTAGCGACGCTATTGGGGGCCGAGCTCCCAATTTCTATTAGTGGGCTGCCCCCTTTCAGCGGTGGTTGTCCTCATGCGGCCACCGCCCCGGAGAGGACGTGGGCAAGGAGGGCCTGGCCGATCCATTCGGTGTAGGCGGGCGGGATGGCTTCGGTGAGTTCCTCGCGGACGTCGGTCCAGCCGATGCCCATGGCCGTCTGCATCTCGGCCACGGTGGCCTTGCCGCCGCCGGTCCCGTAGGCGGCGACGTAGGGGCCGTCGAAGTAGCGGCCGTGTCGCCAACCGCGGACCCGGCCCCGGTGCGGCTTGTGGGCCGGCTGGGGGGTGGTCCAGCCGCCGAGTTCGAAGTTCCTGTGCCTGAGGACGCCGAGGTCGAACATCTCCCCGCACAGGCTGATGTCCTTGCGGACGTCGGCCTTTCCGTCGGGCTGCTCGATGACGTACGGGAGTCCGGATGCGTCGAGGAGTTCGCGTGTCGGCGCGACGAGGTCGAGGTGGGTGCCGCCCCAGCCCTGGGACCGGTTGGTCCCCACGGTCAGCGCGCATCCGGCCTGACAGGGCGGGGAAGCGTGAACGGCCGCGTACCGGCGGATCTCCCCGGAAGCGATCAGAGCGGCGAGGAAGGTCAGGGCGTCGCCCTGGCGGAAGGTGAACGGGTAGCGGGCGGAGCGGTCGACGATGTCGACGCCCTCGACCGTGAACCCGGCCTGGTGGTAGCCGGTGGCTGCGCCGCCGGCGCAGCAGAACAGGTCCAGGAGCAACGGCCGATCGCCGTGGCCCTCTCCCCTGATCAAGGTGGGGTGGGTCATGCTGGACTCCTCAGCTTGGGCTCTCTGTTGAGTTGTGCTGGGGGAAGGCGGCCCGGGCTTTGGCGAGAGCGGGCCGCCTTCGTTGTGTCTGGTCTGGTGGTGCGGGTTATGCGGGTGCGATGACGAGGGTGGTGGCGTCGTCGCGGTAGCCGTCGTGGTCGGGTTGGGCGACCGCGGTGAGGCTCTGCACGAGCGCCCTGGGGGTGTTCGCGTGCTTCGCGACAAGGTGCTGCATGTGGTCGTGGGTGATCTGGTCGTGGATTCCGTCGGAGGTCAGCAGGACCAGGTGGCCGGCGGGGATGGTCACGTGGTGGACGGTGGCGGGGCTGGCGTCCACGAGGGCGATGTTGATGCGGTTGGCGAACCGGTCCGCGATCTCGGCCGGGATGCCGTGGGTGGTCAGGTAGGTAGTGACGTTGTGGTCGGTGGTGTAGCGGGTGAGGGTGGTGCCGTCCCAGCCGTAGGCGCGGGCGTCTCCTGCCCAGCAGATCCAGGTGGCGTGCCCGGGGCGGGCGCGGGCGGTGACGGCGACGGCGTCCACGCGGGGCGTGACCGGGACGGCGCCGGGGTCACGGACCAGGAGGGACGCGGTCAGGAGCCCGCTGAGCGCGCCGTCGGTGGCGCTGGTCCGCGCGGCGGCGACGGCCAGGACCGGGACGAGGTCGTGCAGGGGGTCGCTGTGGCCGATGCCGTCGATCACGGCGGCCCCGACGGCCCCGTCGGCCGCGGTCCAGGTGTGGGCGGCGTCGGCGTTGGTACCGCGGGTGCCGGTCCGGGTGGCGACGGCAGTGACAAAGCTGCTGGGCACAGGGTCTCCCGGTTCGGGTCAGTGGGTGCCGGTGACGTGGGCGACGTAGCCGGGGCACGGGGTGTCGGGGCAGTCGCAGCCGCCGCACTCGGTGCAGAGGTCGCCGTCGCAGTCCTCGCACCAGGAGTGGTCGCCGTCGTGGTAGTCGCCGCACTCGTCGCAGTAGATGTCCTCCACGGACGGTCCTTTCAGCGGTGGTTGATGGTGCCGGTGGCGCGGCCGAAGAGGCCGGTGGCGCTGATGTTCTGCGTGACGTGCTGGACCGGTGCGGCCCCCCGTCCCGCGCCGCGTCCGGCGCGGAGGAGGAGCGGGGCGAGGGTGCCGGCAGCGATGAGGGTGATGGCGGCCCAGAGGGCGTCGGTCATGGCGATCAGTCCCGGGGCGGCGTAGGAGATCCCGAACCCGGCGGCGGCGATCCCGCCGCCGACGGTGGGGGCGAGGAGCGCGGTCGTCTTGGCCCATGCGGGGATCTGCTGGGCAACGGGGGCGGGCGCGGGGGTGGGGTGGGTGTAGGCGAGGGTGCGGTGGCCGCCGGGCAGGGTGACCAGTTCGACGCCGGGCGGGAGTTCGGCGGGCAGCATCGCGGGGTGCTGGATGGTGGTCGGGTAGAGGACCGGGTCGCCGTAGCGGGCGGGCGCGGGGGTGCTCGTGCGGGTGCGTTCATGCACGACGGGGCTCCCTGATGAGCGCGACGAGCACCCCTTAACGGTTAAGGGGTGGTTGCCGCGTGGCTTGTCGTCTGCTTGTCGTGTGGCTTGTCGCTTGTCTTGTCTTGTCGCTTGTCGCCTCCCAGGTCAGCCACCGTTTGCAAGCCCCCAGGAGGGCTAGCGGCGGTGTCTGCTGGTGGTGGGGCGACAAGCGACAAGGTCAGTCCTCACAGGGCCCTTCAGGGGCGTGCTGGCGGTGGACGTAGCGGGTTTTGGTGCCGGTCCCGATCCGGATGGCTTCGCCTTCCTCGGTCCAGGTCTTGAGCCATCCGGCGACGGTCTGGCGGGAGGTGCCGTACCGGTCGAGGTGGCGGGCGATCGCGGACGCTCCGGTCCCCTCGGGTCCCGCGGCGAGCAGGAGGGTGAACGCGGCCTGTTGGGCGGCGTTGTCCTCGGCGCGGTGCGCGGAGAGGTTCAGCCCCGGGTGCGCCGGTCGCTCGGCCGGGGTGTCGGGGTCGGTGGTGGTGGCGAACTGGGCGTCGATCTGCCGCATGAACTCCGCCGCGAGGGCGTCCTCGTCCAGGACCGCCGGGCCGGTGGCGGCGCGGTGGGCGGAGAGGTTGAGCCCTGCGGGCCGCCCCTCTGCAGCCGGGTCCGGGAGGCCGGTGGTGGGCTGCTGGTGGTCGGTGATCCAGGCGGTGCGGTTGTGGTCCCAGCGGCGGGCGTAGTCGGTGCCCGCGGCCTTCGCGGAGATGGCGTCGAGGTAGGGGTGGCGGTCGCTGGTGGCGTGGACGATGTCACGGATCTGGTTGGGCAGGATCCGCCACGTCCCGAACAGCGCGGCCGGGGACTCAGGGGTCCCCATGAACCCGGTCCCCTTGTAGGGGGCCTGCTCGATCCGCAGACCCCGGCCGCCGGGGAACAGCTTCGAGAGGTCCATGCCCTCCGTCGCCCCGCCCGTGAGGGCGATGCGTGTCTTGGCTTCGCGGCGGATCATCATGTTCCCCAGCACGGACCCGGTCGCGCCGAGCGCGGTGAGTACGGTGCGGATGCCCATGGCGCGGAGCATGCGGATCACTTCGAGGATCTTCTTCGCGAGCCGCTTCTTCTCCGGCTCATTACTGATGAGGATCTCGGCGCCCTCGTCGATGACCAGCATGATCTGCGGGATGTCCGCGCTGATCGGGAGGAGGTCGGTGTTGGCCTGCGCCATGAGGTCTTGGTAGGCGCGCTTGCGGTAGAGGCCGATCCGCAGCGCGGCATCGAGCATCAGGTCGGCTTCCTCGTGGGTGGCGGCCAGCCAGTCGATCCCCGGCCGCACCACCGCGCCGCCCTCCCCGGCGGGTGCCATGGCGGGGCGGACCCAGGGCAGGCCGGCGGAGCCGGCGTTGAGGTCGATGACCCAGGTCAGCATGTCGGTGGCGCGGGCGAACCCGGCCAAGATGACGTGGACGATGTTCGTCTTCCCGGATCCGGTCGGCCCGACCACCAGCGCGCACTGCTCCCGTAGGTAGGCGAGGATCTCGTCCGCGTTGGTCCGGTACCCCCACGGCACCCCGGTGTGGATGGAGAGGGGGCTGTAGTCGGTGGGGTAGGGGACTTCGGCGGCCAGGACGTTGACGGTGGTGACGTCGATCAGGACGCGGCCCTGGTCGATGCCGGGCGTGGCGGCGGCGCTGCATCCGTGCGGCAGGCGGGCGTCGGCCGACAGGCTGGCATTGTGCTGCGCGATCTTCGCGTAGGTGGCGCCGCCGGGCGGCAGTTCGGCGTCGATGGTGAACCCGCTGTTCGTGGGCCACATCTCCACCGCGAGGATCCGGACGGTGATCCCGCACACGCGCTGGATCCGGTCGACCCACTCCGCGGCGATCGCCCGACGCTCCGCGGACAGTTCACGGGCGACGTGCCGTTCGGCAGCGGCGATCGCCTCCAGCTCCCGGGCCTCCTCGTAGAGGCCGACGGAGCGGGCCGTAGCGCCCATGCCGACGCCGATCACGGCGAGGGAACCGAGGGCGGCCCAGGTGAGGGGGCCGGTGGCCAGGGCCCAGGTGGTCCAGCCGGAGCCCAACAACCAGGAGGCGGCGCGGGCGCTGATGGTGCGGGCGGCGAGCTTCTGGCGCAGCCCGGAGGCGGTGTGGCCGATCGCCCCGACCGCGCCGGCGGCGAGGGCCCAGGTGGGGGGCATGTGGGCGAGGGTGCCGACGGTGGCGATCGCGTAGGCGCCGGTGGTCGCGGAGAGGGCGCCGGTCACGGGTCCGTGACCGGCCGCCCAGTCCAGCGCCAGCCCGTTGTGCGTGACGGTCTGGGAGGTAGCCATGATCAGACGTTCCAGCCCTTCTCGGCCTCGGGCCCGTTACGGGGGTCCTCGTGACGGGCGATGTCCGGCTCGTGCACCAGGCGGAAGGTCTCGCCGAGGTCCTCGGCGGCGGCGGTGGCCGCGTTGAGGGTGCCGAAGATGTCCGCGAACCCGTCCGCGACCGCCTTGTCCAGGGGGAACTCGTTGTCGGAGCGCTCCGCGAGGATCCGCATGATGTTCGCGATCGACGCCAAGGCTTCGGGCAGGCCCTCGACCATCGCGAGGATCTCCATCGCGCTTTCCGGCTCGTAGGACTGCGCGGCCTGCTCCATCTCGGCGGCCAGTTCCTCGAACCTGAATCCCGTGTCCGTGCTGCTCATACCGGGCTCTCCTTGACTGGTGGGCGGTGCGGGAACATGCGTTGCGGGACGGGCGGCCTGATCCCCGATCTCGACCTCGTCCTCTTCCTCGGCAGCGGCGACCTGCTCCTCGGCCGCTTCTTCGTCGGCGTCCAACTGGGCACGGATGGAACCGTCCTGGTCCTCGCGCTCGATACGGGCCCGCCCCGCAAAGAAGCGGTACAGGCGGCGGCCCGGGTGGATCAGCCAGCCCCAGCCCAGCCACCGCCCCAACGGCGTGGTCACCATGCCGAGCAGGCCAAGGGCGCCGCCCAGGACGGCGGCCAGCGCCCGGCGGGCCTGGAAACGAGCAGCGGAACGACGCAGCGCCCGGCGCGCGGCCTGGCGGGCCGGGGCCTTCGCCGCGGCGATCCGCTGACGACGAGCCGCCTGCCGAATGCCCTGACGACCTGCGTCCACGGTCCGCGCCGCGCTGCGATCCCGGGCACCCCGGGCCGCAGCGGCGGCCTTGTCCCGGAGCGCGACGGCTTTCCCGATGCCCTTGCCCAGGGTGCGGGCGGCGACGCCGCGCGGGTTGCCCCCGGCGCCGGCCGCGCGCTCGTTGGCCTTCGCCGCGCGGCGGGTGTCGGCGACCTGGCGGCGGGCCTGCGTGGCCGCTGTACGGGTAGCGGCCCGGGTCGGCGATTGCGAGCGGGCTTGGGAGCGCAGTGCCCGTACCTGCCCGGCCCGACCACCCGCTGCCGCGTCGACCGCGCGGGCCGCACGCTCGCGGGCCGACACCCGGGACGATCCCGCCGCCGGGCCGCCCGACCGGCCACCGGCCGACGTGCCTGCAGCGCGGTGGCGGGCCTGCCCACCAGCGGTCTTGCGGGCGCCGGTTCCGCCCGCGGTACGTGCTGCGGGGCGGGGCTGGGAGGGGATCTGGCCCAGGAGGCCACGGCCGGCGCTCGTGCCGGTGGTCCGGCCAGCGGCCGGGGCCGGATGCTTGGCGGGGTTCTTCCTCTTGGTGGTTTGGGCGCGGTGTCGGGCGGCGGCGGTGCCTAGGACGGCGGCGCCGGTCATCGCCACGGCGACGGCGACCGGGCCACCGGCCAACGCGGCCGTGGCCAGGAGGCCGGCGGCGGTGTTCGTACCGGACAGGGACAGCGGGACCACGGGGAAACCACCCGTGCTCTGCTCCACCTGCTTGCCCACGGTCGCGGTGCCGGCGTCCAGCGCGGCGACGGGGGGAGGGGTGGATTCTTCGGGGGGAGCCTGCGGATCGGTGACGGTCTCGGTCATGCTGAACGTGCTCCTTCAAGGGAGTTGAGGGCCCGGCCGGTGCTGTAGGAGGCGGTCGGCCGGGCCCTGCTGGAGTTCAGACGGACAGGGCGGTGCGGGCGGCGCCGGTGAAGGCGTCCATCGCGGACAGGGCCTCGGTGCGCCGTGCGGTGAGCTGGTCCAGGTGGGAGGCGTTGCGCAGCGCGTAGGTGGCCTCCACCGCGACGAGTGCGGGGCACTGGAGCGTGGGGAGGAACAGGCTGACGGCCAGATGCGGGGCGGTCAGCGCCGAGCGGGTGACGTGACTGGCCGCTCGGGCGTCCGCGATCTGCTGGCCGGGCGCGCCGTTCAGGCGCAGGTGCTCGCGCACCCACATCGCCCGGCGGTGGTCGGCGAGCACGGAGGCGAAGGCCGTCACCGCGGTGAGACGGTCAGCGGCCGCCTTGTCCTGGCGGGCGATCTCGGCCTGCAAGCGTGAGGCCCGGCGCTGGAGCAGGGCGGTGACCAGGGAACCGGCGAGGGTGCCCAGGACGGCTATGACGGTCTGCCACACGAGGCAACTCCGAGGTAGAAGAGGAGACAGGGCTCAGGCGGCGCTCTGTTCTTCGGGGTAGGCGCAGGTCACGCACGTGCCGAGGGAGGCCGGTATGACGTATCCGGCATCAGAGCGGCAGGCGGGGCAGGTGCGGCGGGCCGTGTTCGCTTTGGCGAGGGCGGCCCACCGGCCGGGGGTCATCGGACGGACCGGCCGCGCGAGGTCGACGCGGTAGAGGTAGGCGACGAGCGGCCCGCGCCGGTAGCGGGGCCGCTCGACCTGAGCGACGACGTCCTGTCCGCCGGGCCGCAGGCCCAGGGCCCGCAGCTGCCGGCGGGTGGCGAGGCCGTCCGGGGCGAGCCTCCAGCAGTAGACGGCGGTCACCGGGGGCTCTCCTCCTGGGCCATGAGAGTGGCCCAGGCACTCCGAATGCGGGCTTCGCCGCCGGTGAATCCGCTCTCGCGGAACGCGGCGGCGGTCTGCCGGTAGGACAGGGGCGGGTCGGTGGAGTAGCGCAGAAAGCGGAGCACGACCACGATCTGCTCATCGGCCAGCGCCTCACCGATCAACGGTGTCGGCACCCCAGCGATGGCGGCGACCTCGGCGAGCGTCACGGGCGTGACGGCGGGCGTGACGCCCTCTCCCTCGGCACCGGCCAGCGAGTCGCTGACCTGCGTGTCTTCCCCGTCACGGCCCTCCGTGACGGCACCCTTCTCAGGGGCCGGTTCGGGCGCGGACGGCAGGGCGGGCGTCACGGCCGCCGTGACGGCGTCACGGGTGGGCGTGACGGGCTCGCGCGGGGGTGTGACGGTGATCGCGAACATGTCACCGAGGGCGACGTCGGCGCCGGTGGTGATCCGTTCTCGCTGAACCTCCAGCAGCCGGGCACCGAGCGTGGTGTCCGCGGTGCCGACCTTGCGGGCCAGACGCCACGACGCCCGGTCCGAACGCTTGCGCACGTTCTTGTCCGGGTGGTTCTGGGCGCGGGCGCGGTGGTAGGCGAGGGCCTGGACCACGGCGGCCGCGCGGGCTTCCGTTTCGGCGTCGCGGCCATCGACGTGGATCACGATCCTGCGTGCGAGGAAGGCCATACCCTCGGCCGACACCGACATGCCCAGCGGCGTGATCGCGTAGATCACGGTGCGGGGCCCGTCCGGCGCGGCGACGGCGGACATCGCCGACGCCGCGGCGGGCAGGGCCCACAGGCCGGCGCGGACCACGGCCGGGGAGGACTGACCCAACATGGTCAGCCCCAGCAGCACCAACGCCAAGACCGCGGTCGCGCCCTCGCCCGCGGCGACCGCGCCGAGCGCGGTACCGGAGTTGTAGGCGCCCTTGATGTTGGAGAAGGTCCCGTACCCGCCCGCGCCGCCGGTGACGAGCATCGGGACGAACGCGAGCCCGAGTACGAGCTTCTGGGCGAGGGTCAGCGGGCGGCCGCTCACCGCTCGTCCTCGCTCTTCTTGCTCTCCCACGGGGTGTAGGTGACGGGCTCTTCGGCGGTCCGGCGGCGGATCGCGTCCGCCGCCCACCGCGGGTCCCGGCTCACTGCGCGGTTCGCCTCGATGACAATCCGCACCGCGAGGGCCCGGCGCTCCAGCAACCGGAAGTACAGCCGCTCATCCGCATCCGCGATCGACGGAAGCGGCAGGTTCAACGCCTCAACGATCGCGGCCAGCAGGTCGACGTGCGCCGCTTCGGTGCGCTCGTTCATGCCGCGTCCCCCGAGACCTGCGAGCCGACCGTGCGGTTGGCCGCGTCCTTTCGGGCGGTCAGCACCCGGTGGTGGGCCCGGCGGATCCGGCGGGCGTCGAACTCCGACGCCGGCCGGTCCAGCAGCACGATCAACGCGTCCAGCAACTCGACCTCGGCGACGATCAGCGGCATCTCGGCCTCGATCGCGTCCAGCTCCGCGGCCGACGGCTCCAAACCGTCGGACCACGGCGTAACAGCAGCCTGAAGTGCGGCGATGTTCTTCATGAGTCGTGTTCTCCCTAGCAGGTGGACGGCTCGAAGCGGCCCCGGTGTTCCAGCACCGGGGCCGCACGCCGTTAGAGGGTGGAAGGGTCAGGCCGGGCGCGGGAAGTGGAGCGCGCTCGGCGCGGTGTGCGCCGGGTCGCTCTCGCAGTCCGCGGCCCAGCCCTGATGGGACCAGCAGGTCTTGCGGTCGTCGCCGTGCATGCCCGCGTCCTCCAGGTCGTTGTCACGCTGGATGGCCGCGGCGAGCTTCTTGTTCATCTCGAACCCCTTCCGGGGCCGATAACTCCGGCTCCCCTCGACCCCGCCCGTACGGCACCGAAGGGCACCGGACGGGCGGAGGAGGCAGCCGGCCGGTACGCCGAGACGTCCCGGAGGTTGAGGGCAGTGCGAGCTAAGGTCGGCTGAGCCGCCGGTGCCCGCACAGCGGTTGAGCAGTGACGCGAAGGGCGCGGCCAGCCGTACCGGTCTAGTACGGCTGACGCCCGCAGATGTCGGTGGAACACAGCAGCCTCCACATCCGGAGGGGCAAGGCTTCACCGGATCCGTTGCCACGGAGTTCCGGTCCCGAGCCTGAGAGTCGGGCGCGTCATCGTCGCTGCTCTGACGCCAGCAGGGCGGCCTGCACGAATCGGTGCAGGATGGCGTGCCGCCGACGACTTCACCCGGTCGTCTCGGGGGCGGTCTCACTCTTGCCGCCACGTGCGTTGGAGCCTCGCTGTTCCTCCCCACACCCGAGCCCGGGTAGCGCCTGCCAAGCACATAGGGGGAGTCAACGGTGCATCACGGCGGTTTGCCCCCGGACCCTCGCCCTAGGCACCTACCGCGACCGCCGACTCGCGTCAGCCCCGCACGATCACTGTTCAGTTCTCAAGAGAGCAAGACCGCCGGCGGTGCGCGGTAGACCTGTCAGGCCTCCCGTAAGCACGGGGCAACGCCGGAGCCAAAGCGACTGCCACGCACCGCCTAAGCGACGCATGTATTACATGCCTCTCACCGTGACAGATCAAATCCGCGCCGTCAATCGGCTGGCTTCGGGGTGTCGGATCCGCCGCCCTCGGTGGCGACATGACCAGCATGGCTGGGAAGCGCGGGACGTTGGACTCCGCGCATGTACGACTCGGTGCCGACTCGCTAGAGTCAAAGTCGTTCCAGGGCGTCCTAGTTGGGGGAAGTCGTATGGCCAACGAACGTCTTCGCGGAGCCATCGTGGAGAGCAACCTCAAGCTGGAGCAGGTCGCGGCACGTCTGGGCGTATCCCCAAAGACCGTCGAGCGCTGGATCGCCGACCCAAAGCGCAAGCCCTACAGGCGCTTTCAGTACGCCATCGCTTCCCTGCTGCGTCGCGAAGTCTCCTACCTCTGGCCGGACGAACGGACCTCCGAGGAGGTCATGGCGTCCAGCGGATCCGAGGTGCTGACGCTCTACCCGCACCGGTCCGTCGTCCCACCGGACACCTGGACGAAGCTCTACTCGGGCGCCGCCGCTCACTTCGACGTGCTCGTCTACTCGGGCTTCTGGCTGACCGAAGATCCGCGGTTCCACCGTGTCGTGCGCGAGCGCTCGGCAGACGGAGTTCCCGTGCGCTTCATGCTGGGCGACCCCAACAGCCCTGCCGTGGCGGTCCGCGGCGAGGACGAGGGGATCGGTGCGGCCATGGCCTCCAAGGTCCGAAACGCCCTGCTCAACTACGCGCCGCTGTTCAAGCTGCCCGGCGTGGAGTTCAGGCTGCACTCGACCACGCTCTACAACTCGATCTACCGTGCAGACAACGAACTGCTCGCCAACGGACACGTCTACGGAGTCGGCGCCTACATGGCACCCGTGCTCCACCTTCAGCGTGTCCCCGGAGGGGAGCTGTTCGACACCTACGCCGAGAGCGTCGAGCGGGTCTGGGAGTCCTCCCGCCGGATCACCTCGCCCACCGACTACGAAGGCACGTCATGAGCCGTATCGACTACTTCCGCGACCCGAACGCCCCGGCAGCCAACTCGGTTGTTCCGTCCGTGACCGCCATCGTGGTCAATGAGGAGGGGAACCTCCTGCTCATCCACAAGACGGACAACGGGCTATGGGCCCTGCCCGGCGGTGGGCACGATGCGGGCGAGAGCGTCACGCAGACCGTCGCTCGGGAGGTGGACGAGGAGACCGGGATCACGGTCGTCGTCGAGGACATCGTGGGGCTCTACACCGACCCGCAGCACGTCATGGCATACGACGACGGCGAGGTTCGGCAGCAGTTCTCGATCTGCTTCCACGCCCGACCGGTCGGCGGCTCCCTGCGCACCAGCTCCGAATCAAAGGAGGTCCGCTGGTTCTCCCCCGCGGACCTGGACAAGCTGGAGATCCACCCGTCCATGCGACTGCGGATCACCCACGGGCTCGACCGCACCCGGAGCAGGCCCTACATCGGCTAACCGGCCTCCTGGGTCGCGGTCAGACGGCCCTCGACCCGCTGAACCGCAGCGTGAATCTCGGGGGCCGCCCGTTGGATGAACCGGCCCACGATGGTGTCGGGGCCATACCTGCCGACGATCTCCGAAACCCGGGCCTCGGAGGTGGTGTGCCCGCCGTCGGGGGTGGTCGTCATGTCGCAGAACAGCAGCGCGTCCACGAGCGCCGGCCGCTCCAGTTCGAACTCCGCGGCCAGCTCAGTTTTCAGCCCGCGCTCTTCAGCCTCCAGCAGGGCGCAGGAGTGATGAGCCACGAGCCGAACGACCCGCTCGTCCACCCCCTCCTGATCCCTGAGGAAGCGCGCGCCGTCGAGCGGGTGGAAGCCCGTGGACGCGATGCGGGGCGAGTAGCCGACGTCGTGCAGGACCGCGGCCGCCTCCATGAGCGCGGCATCCGTGCCCAGGACCCCCTGGAGAGACCGCGCACGCTGAGCCACCCCGAGGGAGTGGGACCAGCGGCGGGGCAGCGGCTCGGCCAGCAGGGATTCAGCGAGTTCGTAGGCCCGCGCGGTGACATCTGTGATTGCCATGCCTATGAGCCTCCCGACCCGGTAGGGAGGGCGCGAACCTGACGGCGTCGGCTCGGCCCCATCTCGATCAGGCCCCGCCCCTCCAGCAGGGCGATGGCCGTACGCACTGCGGTCCGGGACACCCCGAAGGCCTCGCACAGCTCACCCTCGGAGGGGAACACGTCGCCCACCGCCACGCCGTCAACGCGCAACAAGTCGGTGATCCGCTCGACCAGCGGCCGCCGATCACCCGTGCCGGTCACGTACCACCCGGCGCCCTGTACAGACTCGATCACGCCGTCAGTCTTCAACACCTTGAGTGCACGCCCGACGGTCGACCGGCCGACTCCGTAGGTAGCCATCAGTTCGGCCTCGGAGGGCAGCCGCTCCTCGATCTTGCCCTTCTCGATCTGCAGTCTCAGAGCCTCAGAGACCTGCAAGTACGTACCCCGCGGACTGGCCTGCGGCACCCGGTCTCCCTCGTTCGCGACTCCGCCGGCGGATTCCGGCAGGGCTTTGCCTTCGTCCAGCTTCCCACGGGCACTCCCTGACCAAGCCCCCGCACAGGTCCCGAATTACGGTGCGGGCGGCGGTGGGCAGGTGACTCGGAGTCCCGGAACCCACGGCTCCGGTGAATACGCGGTGAGGTGACGAGCAGATTCCCCACGGGGTTAGACTCCGCCGCAGGTCAGGGGCACTTCGTGAGGGAACCGTGCCGGTCTCTTCTAAGCACTTGGCCGCAGGTTCGAGTCCTGCCGGGGGCACTCTCTTCGCGCCACCTGAAGCCCTCCCTCCGGGGAGGGCTTTCGCGCAGGTCAGAGGCACTTTAGCGTGAGCGCCGTTGCGGTGACGTAAGCCCGCTCGGGGACCCTGGTGCCAGCGCCGGCAGTCCGACTGAAACCGGCTCCGGACGGCTCTCGGCGGCTGTTCTTCCCGAAAACTTCCCGAAGTTCCGCCCCGACCGGTCCGGCGGCGAGACTACGGCGGGCAGCTCCTGCGGTCCCTCGATGCGCTTCTGAAGATCGGCGAGCTGGCCGGTCACGCATCGAGCGTAAGTAGCGAGCAGGACGGGGACGCTGTTGCCCGCCCAAGCGGCCACCTGGGCCGGCGGGACTCCATTGTTCAGCCAGGTCGTCAGACAGGTGTGCCGGAGGTCGTACACGCGCTTGCCGACGGGCGAGGCGTACTCGTGTTCGTCGAGCACGGCTTGCCGCGCCTTGCTCCAGACGCGCCGGAACACGGATCCGGCGAGCAGCCCGCCCTTCTCCCCGGGGAACAGGAGGTCGCCGGGCTCGAGATCGTCACGCGCTACGAGCTCGCGCAGGATCGCGGCGAGCGCCGGGTGGGCGGGCACCGGACGGGTATCGCCAACGGCCCGGCCCTTCAGCTGACGGCTCTCGTGGACCTTGCCGTCGTCCGTCCACTGACTGCCGACCTCGGGCTCCGCCCTATGAGCAAGCAGTTCGCCCCAGCCCATTTCCGGCAGCGTCGCATCGGCGACGCGCAGGGCGACGGCCTCCTCCGGGCGCAGGCCCGCGTAGTAGAGGGTGGCGAAGAAGGCGCGGAGCCGGTATCCGGTGCGGGGACGCCCACCGATCCAGACGAGGAGTCGGGCGACCTGGTCGGGGTTGAGCAGGGAGCGCTTGTCGACGGCGTCCGCCTCCTTGGGCGCAGCGCCCTCCTCCCTCCCCTTGGGCAGCGGGTTGACCTGGAGAATCTTCTGGCGAATCGCGTACTTCATGACGACGTTCATGATCCGCCGGTCTCGGTTGACCGAAGTGGCGGCGGTCGGCGAGCCGTCGAGGCGCGCGCTCAGCGCGTGCATGACGCGGTCGACGTGCTGGACGTCCTCCCAGGAGGACATGTGCAGGGAATTCCGCCGAACCCAGGACAGGATGGTTCGCACCTCCGGCGGGGCCTGGCCGCGGCGCCCTTTGTTGAAGGCGTACTCCCGGAGTGCCGTCCGTACCTCGACCGGATCGAACTGGTCCGGCACCTCGGCACGCAGGAGCACAAGGGTGACTTTGGTCAGGGCCTTCGCTGTGCTCTTGCGGTTGTTCGCTGAAATGCGGGGCCACTTCATGTCGACGTATTGGAGCGCGAACTCGTACCAGCTGACCTCGGCCGTCGGTGGGGCGTGGGACACGGGCCGTCCGGTGTCGTGATCGAAGGGCTCGCCGTTGTTCGCGGCAGTGAGGAGAGAGGCACGGAAGGAATCGGCGAGGGCGCGAGTCTTGTAGCTCTCGCCTCGCCTCTTCCCGTCCACGGACCAACGGACGGTGTAGGTGGCGCCTCGCTTGCCCTTGTAGACCTCCATGTCGTAGATGCGGACCTTGAAGGACCGCTGCGTCACGCGTGGTCCTCGCAGTCGGCGAGCCAGTTCTCCAGGTCACCGCGGCGGATGCGCAGGGCTCCATTGGGGAGCCGTATGCAGCGCGGCGCGCGGCCCTTCTGGCGCCAGTCGTAGAACGTCGATCGTGCGATGCGCAGTTCGGAGCAGAGCTCGTCGACGGTCAACTTGTCGCCGGGCCGACGGGAGGCGGGCGCCGTGCGGATGCCGCTCTCGGCTCGGCGCCCCAAGCCAGGGGATATCGGGGATCGGTGCAACGGGGACGTTCCTTTCGGCGTGCGCACGAGGGCGCGCACGCAGGGAGAGAAAGTCCGACTGCTCCACCACAGGCAGTCGGAGGTAACTCCCACAACGATCCGGAGAATCCCCGGTTTGGCTGACCGGGGATTGCCTGGTATACCGCGCAGCGCACGGCCGATGGAAGCGATTCGCGACCCCCTCGCCGAGGGCTCGCGAGGATGCATCGAGGGTTCGATCGTCCCAATTGCCCGATCTCCCAGAACTCCCGGCCCTACCATACGACGAAGTGCGGTGCTGGTGGGCGCCATTCGCCCGCCACTGGCGCTCCTTCCAGCAGGACAGAAAGAAAGACCAGGTCAGAAGGGATTCGACGAGGGCTCGACGAGCCCTCGCGAGGATGAGGCGTCTGGATCTAGGATCTTGGATCCTGGATCATTCCTTACGGGGCGCCAAGCGCCAGCGCCGCTCGCCATCTCCGAATCTGCAACGAACTCGGCTCCCGGCCGGAATCTGCGTCATTTCGCCGACCGGGGTTTTGGACCCACAGTTGTGGACATCCACCACACCGACTAGCCGCTACCGCCTTTAGGGCGGCCCTGTCGGGCAGCTAACGGCCTTTCGGTTCACTCCGCAAGCGAGGAGGCCGAAGCGCCTCGTTCGGGCGCCAGATCGCCACTAAGCGCGTTTCCTCGCGAGCGACAAGCGGTGACAGGACATCGTCCGGTTGCAGACCACAGGGCAGCTGCCGCATCCGACGCGAGAAACGGAGACTCCTCGACTCCCGCGGACCGTCCCAGCTGACGGAACCCCCGAGCCCACCGTCCCGAAAACAGCTGTTGACGGGCCAGCCTCTCCCAGGATGATCCCGGACCATATGGAAGGGCGGCGGCTGCCCGCGTCCCGGGCGGCCGATCACACCAGCACGTCGGGCTCTCCCCAGGACACAGGGACCGGCAGCGCTTCCGGCCCCCAAGAGTTCACGCTCGGTCCCGCAGGGCGGTCCCATCGATTCGGTCCCCGCCGCAGGCCCGGGGACCGGTCCCCTGAGACGTGCGAACCCGGTCCCCGATCGACCGCGATGTCCTTGGAACCGCTGGCGGGCGGCCTCATACACCGAAGCAGCCAGGCCTCGTCTGCTTCGGTTCCCGTTGACGGCCGGGGACCGGGGATGCGGGAAAGGGACCGAATAGGAGACACCCCGAGTTGGGGACCGTGCTCGGGACCGAGGGCCGGGGACCCGTTGGGGACCGCGCTTGGGGACCGGGGACGGGGACCGGGGACGGGGACCGGCTGGAGCGGGGACCGGGGACCGGGGACCGGGGACCGGGGACCCGTTGGGGACCAAGTCGGGAGCCGGGAGCACGTCGGGGACCAGCCTCCGAAGGGGCAGCCGCCAGAACCCCACACCAGCCGTATCGCTGGCACACCTCGGAACCCCAGCACCCACCGCGCCCAGGCCGTCACGACCCCACGGAACCCGTCGTGCCGCATAAACCCGACACCATCCACCGCGCCGCACAGCCAATGATGCCTGCCAAGAGAAGGACGCCACGTGCACGACCAGAACAACCTCGTCAAACTGCCCGGCTAGCAGCAAGCATCCACAACCCCAGCCATGGGCGGAGCAAGTTGGGACGGAAGCGTAGCTTCCGTCGACCCCGCCCCCGAGAGGGCTGGGGAGGACCTGCACCAGGTGGCACAGGTCCGCGAGGCTTCGACCGAGGGCGGATCGAAGCCTCAGCGGGAAGAGAAGCCGTCCGAGCGCCACAGCCGCCGTACCCGCGCCGATCGTGCCCGAAAGCACCCGCGACAGCCGCATGAGAAGAAGCGCCTGCGCCAGCCCAAGACCACGCCGGTCCGGACCTGGGCCAGGGTGAGGACGGAGCCACCACTTTGGGCGTCCTCGCGCCGCGCCTCCCGCGCAGCCCGTGCTCCACCGGCACACCGCCACCCCTTCGGCGTTCAGTCTCGGAACACTCCCAGCAGGTCTTGGCCGAGCCGGGATGGCCCGCCTTGACTGCCACTCTCGCCGACGCCCTGAGGATCGGACGCGACCCGGCCTCCCTGACCGCCGAGGCCACCCGCCGCCAAGAACTCGACACCGCGGCATCCATTAGCGACGTCCTCGCCTGGCGCCTGCGCCACAGCGCCCACTTGCCCGGCACCCCTGCCCAAGGCAGCCTGCGCGCACCGTTCCCGGCTCCCGCAACACAGTCTGCGTCCAAGGCGGCGAGCGGGCCAGTCCGACGGCTCTGAGCAGAGGCGAGCGGCGAAAGATAGCCGACGACCCCCGGTCAGCCAAACCGGGGATTCTCCAGACCATTAAGACATCACCCGTTCCACACACCCTCGAGGAGCACACCTATGCCCGAACCCGAAATCCGACCCCACATCGTCGCCCTCCTCTGCGACTCGCACCTGAAGTACCGACGCGACACCAACACCTGGTCCCACATAGACGGCCGCCCCTTCACCATGGAGGAACAGGCCACCGCTTTCTCGACCACCCGCGCCGAGTTCGAAGAGTTCGCGGCACAGCACACTCGCTACATGGAGTACCTGCGGATGAAGACAGAGGCCCCAGAAGCCCTGCAGCGGTTCCTCGCCCCGTTCATGGATCAGCTCACCACGAAGACCCTCGGCAATGCCGTAGAGCTCATGGCCAAGGACGACAGGGCAGAATTGGATCGGCTTCTTACCGTCGTGACCGAGCCCGCTCGCCGCTTCACCCCGTACACCTTCTGACGAACACCACCGGGGCCAACGCAACTCACCGTTGGCCCCGTCGGCATGCCCCCATGTCGTACCGCTAGATCACGGCCCCGGACCCGAGTGCGCCGGCATCGATGGCGTCCCGCAGGACGTAGGCAATCTCCTCGGGCTTGAGGTCGATGCCGTCGATCCCCTCCGTGGTCAGCGGGATCTCCTCCAGGGCGTATTCGCCGCGTCCCTCGGCACTGAACTCGGGGCCGGTGCGGTCTGCGAAGGACCACGTCGCGATGCGGGCGAGGTAGAAGAGCTGACGCTCGGCGTCGGACTCCATCGTGTGCAGGAGGCGGACGATGTCCGCCTTCCCCGCGATCTCCTCATGAATCTCCCGGTGGAGAGCGGCCTCCCGGGACATGTCGCCCTCCTCGACCCCGCCGCCGGGCAGCACCCAGTACACGGGGAATCCGGGCCTGGTGCGGCGGATGACCAGCATCGTGTGGTCGGCGGTGACGAGGACGGCTCGGACTCGTTCGATCATGTCGGTCTGTCTCCTTGCTCGTTGACACCTCAGTGGAGCAGCTCGACACCATCGACGTGGACGGACTGCCCAGTGATGAACGACGTTCAGCAGCGCGGGGGGACGCCAGGCAAAGCCCGCCCGGCGATGCGCCCGCTGAGGTCGAACACGCCGAACACAGAAGCAGTTGTGCAAAAACTTCGACATCAACTAAAGTCAAGACCGCACTGGAATGCTTCGATGCGTAGTCCGACCCTAGGAGTCGTCCGCATGAGTGTGCCTCCGTCGCAGTGGGCGACCAACGTGTTCGGCGATCAGGCCGCAGCTGTACGCCTCGGCGTCGGACAGGGCCTTCGCAACATGCAGGCCAACGCACAAGCCGCACAGGAACAAGGCGCAGCTCGCACCACTCGCGCCTACGGCACCAGCCGGTACGAGAACCAGTACGAGCGGCTGCAGGACGAACTCAAGGACCTGCCGGGCGCCCGTGCGGTCCAGCCCTTCGGGTTCCCCTACGAGCTGATGCTCATCGGCAACGGACTGCTCTACCCGTTCCGGTACGCCAAGACCAAGTCCGACGTGCGCAGCGCGCGCATCCCCAACGAGACGCGGCTGGTGAAGGAACTCTTCACCTTCGCGCCGACGCCGAAGCACACCCAGGACCCGTTCGACCTCGACTTCGGGGCGGCTGTCACGGTCGCTGAACCGCGTGGCGCCCTGGCCACAATCCCGCCGGACACCCAGCTGATCCTGGTGCCCTTCGCCTGCAACGCCTCTGAACTGCTGGAGGCGTACTGGGGTATCGCCGCTCTCGGGATGAACCAGCAGCTGGAGTGGACCACCGACCCCGAGGCGCTCCACCTGCCGCAGGCGGTCGCCTCGTACACGTCGCGGCCGATCATCATCCCGGGCCAGATCACGGCGCACACCAGCTTCGCCGACGGAACCGAACCCACCCTTACGCTGTCCTCTCGAACCGCCTCGGACCGGGCCCTGCACGTGCCCGCTCAGACCGAGGCAGAACCCGTCGAGGACCAGACCAGCGAAGACGATGCGACTCACTAAGCAAGACCTGATTCCCGGTACGGAAGAACGAGGCGCCACGCCGCGTGCCATCTCCGACGGCTTCGATCCCACTCGGCTGACGCAAGCCCGTCGGCTGGCGGAGATGACGAAGAAGGACGTGGCGGCGCAGCTCGGAGTGACGCCTGCCGCGGTGGGTCAGTACGAGACAGGGGTCTCCAAGCCACGGCCTGACCTGATTCCCCGTCTCGCGGAGATCCTCGGAGTTCCGGTGACGTTCTTCCTGTTGGGAAGGCCGGCCAACCGGCTCGACGCCTCCATGGCGCACTTCCGAAGCCTGCGCAGTACGCCGAAGTCCCAGCGAGAGCGCGCTCTCGCCTTCGCCGAGCAGGTCTGGGAGCTCACCTACGCGCTGGAACAGCGGATCCAGTTGCCCCTCGTGGATCTGCCCGGCTTCGCCGGCGGGGAAGTCCACCCCGGCGAGGAGCTGTCCACCGATCCCGCGTCCGCCGCCCGCGAGCTTCGCAGGCGCTGGGGTCTCGGCGACGGCCCTGTCACACACCTGGTGCGCCGGATGGAGTCGCACGGCATCGTGGTGGTGATGCCACCAGCCAGTGATCCTTCCGCTGCGAGCGTGGACGCCTTCTCCACCCGGGCCGCGCGGCCGCTCGTCGTTCTGACGGCCAACCGGGCGGACGACATCTACCGGCACCGGTTCACTGCCGCGCATGAACTGGGCCACCTGGTGCTTCACGGCGATGCCACCGGCGACAGCCGCCAGGAGAAAGAGGCCGACGCGTTCGCAGCCGAGTTCCTGACACCTCAGGCCAGCATCCTGCCCCTGTTGCCCAGGCGGATGGATATCGCACGACTGACGGAGCTGAGGGGAGTCTGGGGGGTATCCCTCCAGTCGCTCGTCTACCGATGCCGCGAGCTGGGACTGATCTCCGACGCCACCGCCAGCAGGACGTACCAGCGCCTGCGCGCGCTCGACGGCCAGCCCGGCTTCACGCCAGAGTCGGTCTCGAACTTCTCCGGTGAGCAGCCTTCGCTGCTCGGTCAGGCCTTCGACCTGGCGTCCAAGGAAACGAATCTCTCGGTGTCCGAGCTGGCGCATGAACTGGCTTGGACCAACAGGCGGGTTCGAGATCTACTCGGCGTCCAGGAACAACGGCCCGTACTCCACCTCGTCCAGTAAGGCGAAGGCTCCGACTACCAACACAGTCCACGCCGACCGCGAGGCATCTCAAGGGCGTTCGACCTCGGTGCGGATTGCTGGGGCCAGGAGTTCGACCGCCTCCAGCCAGGGGAAGCGGTCGGCGCCTCCGCCGGACTTGGGAGGGTGGGGCTGGTAGCTGCTGACCAGGACGCCCATCTCGCGGAGCTCGGCCAGGCTTCTCTGGTACGCCCGGTGAGCGGCGAGGGCGCTGTTCACGTACGGGAGGACCACGGTCGGGACTCCCATGCCGGTGGCCTCGCACAGGATGCCGAGGGCGAGGTTGTCCGCGAATCCGGCCGCCCACTTGTTGACCGTGTTGAAGGTGGCCGGCGCGACGGCGATGGCGTCGGCCGGCGGGAACGGCCGCGCCTCGCCGGGTGAGCGCCACGCCGAGCGGATCGGGTACCCGGTCTGAGCCTCGATAGCCGCGGCGTCCAGGAAGCCGAGCCCCTGGGGTGTTGCGACCACACCCACGTCCCAGCCCCGCTCCTGTGCGGCGCTGATCAGTCTGCCGACATCGTCAGCCACCCCGGCCGCGCACACGACGACGTACAGGAAGGGCTTGCGCTGCGGCTCGGTCACGCGGGTACTCCCAGTCGGCGGCTGAAGTGGTGGAGCTCTGGCAGCGTACGACGGCGGTCCCGGGCGGCCATGTCGGCGACCAGTTCGCGGACAGCGGGACGGCGTACATCCTGGGCGGCGCAGGTCTCGGCGATCCGCAGGGCCTGATAGCCGTCGGCGAGACGACCCTGCTGGGCGTAGGCCCGGGCGGTCTCGATCCAGAGGGCGGCTCGGCGCTCGGGTACCGGGATGTGGCGGCGCATGAGCGGGCGGGCCGCGTCGAGGGCGATGCCGGCGTCACCGAAGGACACGGCGGCGCTGATCTGGTGCAGCGTGACGTTGGTCGGGCTGAAGTTGGCCCAGACGTCCGGCTGGTCCAGAGCGATGTACTGCGCGACCTCTTTCGCTTCGGCGACGAACTCGCTGGTCGCAGCTCGGTCGCCGGCGCGGCTCGCGGCCGTGACTCCGCGAAGCAGGAGCAGGCCGAGGACGGCGAGATGGTGCGGAGAGCGGCGGTCGTACGAGCCGGTGAGCTGGGAAGCGGTGTGCTGGACCAGCGTGACCGCCTGGCGAGCATGCTGCTCACGCACCAGGACGTGCGCCTGGAGCCGAACGCTGGCGGCGAGGACGAGCGGGTCACCGAAGCGCTCCGCCTCGGCCATGGCCCGGCCGACGGCGAGCCACGCCGTACCCGCGTCTCCCCGCTTGAGGAAGAGGCTGGCCGAGGTCTGGTAGGCAGTGGCCAGGAAGCGGGACACCTCCTCCGGCTGCCCTGAACTGCGGGCCGCCTGGCGCAGATCCGTGATCAGGCCGGGAAGCGTTCGCTCCAGCTCCGTGTAGTCGCATGTGGTCAGAAGCTGCCGCACGTTCATGGCTCGTTGCCGAAGCTGTTCCGCGGAGGGCGACTCGGTCGTCGAAGCCGCCAGCACGCCGGGAAGTAGAGCCTGGACCAGGGCCGGATGCGCCGCCGCCACGGGTACGGGGGTAGCGAGCATGGTGACACTGGCGGCAAGCAGGGTACGGCGGCGCAGCATGTCCTCGGTCTCCGGATCGTCGGGCTCGGCTTCCAGGGCGGTCTCCGCCAGCCCGAGATGGGCCGGCGGGATCCGCAGGACGCGGGCGACTTCTCGGAGGACTCGGATGTCCTCGGTTCCGCGCCCGCCCTCCAGGCGGCTGATCTTCGACTGGTGGTAGCCCAGATCGGCGGCCACGTCCGCTTGTGAGCGGCCCCGTAAGACCCGCGCTTGGCGGAGCAGCTCACCGACGCGGTGTGCCTCGCCCTGTGTGTCGGCCATCTGCGCCACGGCCCCTTCTGCCGAGACCGATCCTGCCTGCTCAACCGAGCCTAGCGGCAGGGAACTTGCCCGCCATGCACAACCTGCATAAGCGATGCAGCGCCCGCACAGGACATCGCGGAGCCCGTCCACGAACCGGTTGCCTGGTGGAACCGCACCCCTCCAGGAGGAGTTGATCGTGGCACTCACCCAAGCCTCTGCATCGAACCCTGAGGTGATCGCCGTACGCCCTGGGAGCCCGCTGTCCGGCTCCGTCCGCGTCGACGGTTCCAAGAACGCCGCCCTGCCGATGCTGGCCGCAGCGGCGGCCGTGCGACGGACGGTTCAGCTGGACAACGTCCCGGCCAGCGCCGACGTCCAGTCCATGCTGGCACTGCTCCAGGGAGCCGGCTGGCATGTCGCTCAGGCCGTCGGGCAGCAGGGCAGCCTGCTGGTCATGGCACCGGAGACCGCACCCACTGCTCCCGATCTGGGCCGTGCCGCGGGTATCCGGGCTTCCTACTACCTGGTGCCCGCCCTTCTAGCCCTACAGGGCAGCGCCCGGCTGCCCTGGCCCGGTGGCTGCCGGATCGGGGAGCGCGGGATGGACCTGCACTTCAAGGTCTACGAGGCGTTCGGCGACCGCGTGACCGTCCAGGACGCCGGTTACATCGTCGAGGCCGGTGAACGGCGTACCGGCGTGGTCTCCCTCGCACTGCCCTTCCGGTCGCGCGGCGCGACGATCGCCGCCGTGCTCCGTGCGGTCGTCTCCGGCCAGGCCTTGCGCCTGGGTCTGCCGAACCTGTCGCCGGAAGTCCTCGCTGTGCTGGACGCCCTCGGCTCGGCGGGTTGGGAGGCCCGGGTCGGTGAGCAGGTCCTCGACCTCACGACCGCGGTGGTCCCCGCCGAGATCCCCGCCTGGCGAGTACCGGGCGACAAGATCGAGGCGGGGACCCTGGCCTGTGCCGTGGCCGCCACCGGGGGCAACGCTCGGATCGAGGGCATCCGCGGGCGCGACCTCTTGCCATTGCAGGCCGCGCTCCAGCGTCTGGGCATCCCTACCTCAGTCCGAGACGAGGCCCTCCTCGTTGACGGCGGAAACGCCCGGCCGACAGGTCAACCCTTGCGGGCCATCGCCACCCTGTCGCCGGGCGGCCTGGACGCGGACTTCGAGCCCCCGCTGATGGCCCTCGCCCTGAGCCAGCCCGGCACGCACCTGTTCGCCGACTCGATCAACCCCGGCCGACACGGCAACCTGCTTCCCCAGTTGGCCAGGCTCGGCGCCACGATCGAGGAGATCTCGCCCACCGAGTGCCGGCTGACCGGGCCGCAGCGCCTGACCGGGGCCGGCGTCGAGGCCACGGACATCCGCACCGGATCCGCCCTGATGGTCGCCGCTCTGACCGCCCGCGGGATCACCACCCTCGGCGGCGTCGACCAGCTCCGCCGAGGCCACGCCGACCTGCCCGGCAAGCTCCTCCACCTCGGCGCCGACATCTGCGAGGTCACCCCATGACCGCGAGCCGTTCGGTGCGCCAGATCATGGCCACCACCGACGTCCACTCCGCCCTCGGCGCGGGCGACCTGCTGCTCGGCCACCTTCACCAGTCGCGGGCGGACAATCTCCTGGTCGACTGCGGTGACTTCTTCGAGGGCACCGGCTACTACCGGCTTGGCCAGGGCGCCCTGGAAAGGGAGATCCTGCTCGGCCTGTACGACGTCATCGCGCCGGGGAACCATGGCTGGCCGCACTACTTCGAGCCGATGCTCCGGCAGCGGACCGTGTGCGCGAACACGGTCGACGCCGCGAACGGCAGCGCCCTCTTCCGGCGTCTGCGCATCGTGGAGGTCGCAGGTCGGCGTACGGCCGTCACCGGGGTGATCGGTCTCCAGGCATTCGAATCGATCCCCGTCGGCCAGCGGTCCGGACACCGGGCGACCGACCCAGTGCAAGCGCTGCGCGAACTGATGCTCGCGCACCACCACGAGGTCGACTCCTGGGTGCTCCTCAGTCACTCCGGTTTCGAGGAGGACCTCAGGCTCGCCGAAGCCTGCCCCTTCCTGGACGTGATCTTCGCGGGCCACTGCCACAGCCGGCACACGGGCCCTGCCCGCGTCGGCAACACCGTCGTCCTCAAGGGCCGCGAACTCGCCGTCGGCTACGCCATCGCGGCGCCCGGTTCCGCCGGCTGGGTCGGACGTACGGCCCTGTTCCCAGACTCCGCCGAGGCCGTAGCACCGGACCTGCCGCTCGAGCTGGCCTCCTTGCGGGACCGCATGGCCATGGTCGAGGCCCAGCTGGCTGAACCCCTCGGACGGATCGCGAAGCCCTACCGAAATCACCAGCTCGACCGCCGGGCCCTCCTCCAGGCCGTCGCCGACCGGCTCCACAGCGGACTGGGCAGGGAGGCGGTCGTTCTGAACGAGACCACCGTTCGCACGACCCTGCTCGGCGAGGTCCTGACCACGGGTGACCTGCTGACCATCGAGCCGTTCGCGAACACCCTGGTCGAGGCCCGCGTCGCGCTGGCCCACCGCCACGATCCCGAGGCCCTCGTCGCGCACCTCGCCGAACGGGTCGGCCCACTCGTCACCTCCCCCGACCCCCTTCCGGCCGGGCTGACGAGCGTGCTGACCACCGACTACTTGGCCGACAGCTGCCTCGACGGCCGCACCCACCCCGCCGGCCTCGGCCTCGGCTCGGCGATCCGGAGCATGCTGACGAACGGAGACGACCAGTGATCCTGACCGGCCCCGAGATCACGTCCGCGTCGCAGGACGGGCGGTTGCGCATCAGTCCGTTCCTGCCCACCCAGGTCAACCCGAACAGCTACAACGTCCGCCTTGGACCGGTCCTTCTCACCTACACGGAGGAGGTCCTGGACTCCCATCGCCCCAATCCCACGCGCCGCATCCAGATCGGTGACGACGGGTACACGCTGCAGCCCGGCGAGCTCTACCTGGGGCACACCCAGGAGGAGGTGGGCTCCGACTGCTTTGTCCCGCTGCTGTTCGGCCGTTCCTCCGTGGGCCGCCTCGGCCTCTTCGTCGAGATCACCGCACCGATCGGGGACATCGGGTTCCACGGCCAGTGGACGCTGATGCTCACCCCAACCCGTCCCGTCCGTATCTACGCCGGGATGAGGATCGGGCAGATCATGTTCTTCGTCTCCGAAGGCGCGGTGGACCTGTACGCAGGCAAGTACCAGGCGGCCTCCGGTCCCCAGTCCTCCGCCTACTGGCGCGACCTCGACGCGTCGGAGGCGGCGTCGTGATCCTGACCGGACGTGCCATCGCCGCCGCCCACGCCGCGGGCCACCTCGCCATCGACCCGTACGACCCGAGGCGCCTCTCCCCCAACGCGTACGACTGGCGACTGGGAAGCACCCTCCGGGTCTGCGAGGGGGACCTCGACGCCGCCGTTCCCACCGCCTTCCGCGAGCTTGCCCTCCCCGACGACGGATACGTCCTGGAGCCCGGCCACCTCTACCTCGGCCACACCCTGGAGCGCACAGGCTCCGAGACCTACGCCCAGCTCCTCAACGGCGACCGGACCACCGGATCCCTCGGCATCTGGGTCCACGTATCGGCGCCGCTCGGGCACCAGGGCCACGCGATCCGCTGGACCCTGGAGATCCGAGCCACCCGCCCCGTACGCGTCCGGCCCGGCATGACCTTCGGCAAGCTCGTCTTCCTCCGCACCCATGGCTCCCCCGCCAGCTACCAGCAACACGGCCTCAAGTACCGCACCAGCGAAGGCATCGAGACGTCACGCCTCTACGAGGAGAACCCCGGAGGCCGTCGATGAACGCCCTCGTCGCCACCGCCCTCGACCTGCCGTACCCCAGCCCCGGCGGCAGCGTCGAACTCTTCCTCGACCTCTACACCGGCGCACAACCCGCCATCCCCGCCCGTGCCTTCATGCTCGCTCCCGATGGTCCCCGACCCCGCACGCCTGCCGGCCTCGACCTCCTCCACGCTTCAGGCAAGTCCATCAGCGGACCCGCCTTCAGCCGGTACATCACGAACCTGCGCCACGCCATGACGACCGCCATCGACCCGCGTCAGATCGGCATCCTGCACCTGCACCACCTGGCCTTCGGCGCCACCCCCGCTCTCCTGCGGGCGCTGCCCGCTCACCCGCGGATCGCATTCGTCCACGGCACCGACCTGCTGTATGCCGAGAACCACAGCACCCAGCTACGCATCCTGCGCGAGGCCGCCTCCGAAGCCGACGCGATCGTCGTCCCCACCGGTGCCATGGCCGACCGCCTCCTCAAGCTCACTCCCAAGACGGACAGGCGCAAGATCGAGAAGATCCCCTGGGGCGTCCCCGACCACCTCCTGACCAGCCCACCACCCCGGCCCGCCCGGCGCCCCGCCAGCCATCTGCGAGTGCTCTTCGCCGGGCGCCTCAGCTCCGAGAAGGGGCTCGAACCCCTCCTGCAAGCCATCTCGGCCACCCCCTCGGTCGAGCTGAGCATCGCCGCCCCGCGCGCCCAGTTCCACGACCTCACGCCGGTCATCCGCCAGCATGGTGTCCACGTCCGCTACCTCGGCTGGTTCCGCCGGCAACAGCTCTGGAAGGTCTTCGCTGACCACGACGTCCTTGCCGTGCCCTCCACGACCCTGGAGGCCATGGGGCTCGTCGCGCTCGAAGCTCAGGCTTGCGGACTCCCTGTCCTCTACCAACCCGTCCCCGGACTCAGCGAAGCCCTCTCCGGCAGCGGCCTGGCAACCGACTTCACCAACGCCACCACCGCAGCCCACGATCTCCACCGCCTGCGCACGACACCCGGCCTGCTGGAGATGCTCCGGGCATCCGGCCGCACCAACGCCGCCCGCTTCCCTCTCAGCACCACCGTCGCAGCCATCTCCGACCTCGGCCGACGGCTCGCCTGACCCCGCCTGTGGCGCAGCGGGCACTGCCCTGGCCGCGTCACTAACCTGGCCAGTGGACCACCCGCGACCCACGACGATCGGGAGACCATGACCCCCACCAGCGACCGGATCGAAGCCCTCCTGCAGACCGGAGTGCGCGACGAGGTCTATCCCGGCGCGGTGTGGGCGGTCGGGGACGCCGCCGGCATCCAGGCCAGCGGAGCCGTCGGCCTCCTCGACCCCACCCAGCCGGACGAGCCGATGCGGCTGGACACCGTCTTCGACGTGGCCAGCCTCACCAAGATTCTTGCCGTCTGGTCCACGATCGGCACTCTCGTGGAAGAGGGGAAACTCCAGCTCCACGCACCCCTGGGCGCCTTCTGGGACGAAGTCGCGGGTCACTCCCTGGCCGAGGCCACGACCCATCACCTGCTCACCCACACCGCCGGCCTGCCGCTGCGCGCCAACCTGAAGAACCTCTACGGCACCGACCCCCAAGACATCCGCGACGGGGTCCTCCACGAGGCCCTCCACCGCCCGCCGGGCGAAGCCGTCGAGTACACCGACCGAGCCGCCCTCATCCTCGGCTACCTCGCCGAGCACCTCGCGGGCCAGCCCCTGGACCAGCTCGCCACCGACCGGATCTGGCGCCCACTGGGCATGACCGGGACCAGCTTCGGCCCCCTCCCCGATACTGAGGCGGCCCGCTGCGCCCCCACCGAGTACGACGACACCACCGGCACCCACCTCAAGGGCACCGCCCACGACTTCTCCGCCCGTCTCCTCGGCGACGTCTGCGGCATCGCCGGCACCTTCTCCGTCCTCGACGACCTCGCCCTCTTCCTCCGCCACATGCTCGCTCCCACCCAGGCCGCCTTCGGCCCCACCTGGATCAAGGACTCCCTCCGCCTCCACACCGGCGACCTCACCCCCGCCCGCGGCCTCTTCTGGCACCCCGCCCCCGGCACCGACCCCGCCGACGACATCTGGGTCCACTACGGCTTCACAGGCACAGGCATGTGGATCAGCCCTACGCAAGCCCGCTGGGCCGTCCTTCTGACCAACAAGCTCCGCCTCAACCGCGACCGCGAGCCCCTCACGGCTGTCCGCAACGCCTTCCGGGCAACCGCCTTCGACACAAACGATCCGCAGTAGACGCAGCCGGGTCGAAGGCGGCCACATCGGTCCCTCGCCTGATCGAACGTGGAAACACGAGTCCGCCTGCGCCGGTACAGCGGGGTCTCTGAGGTCCAAGAGCTCCGCGAAGTGGGCGTCCCATATCGCGGGCTAACTCCCCTAGACGTCGGAGTCATCCGCGCTTGCGAGAGGGCCCAGGTAAGTGACCTGAGCCTTTCTTCGTTGTCTAGACCTCTTGGGGTCGGCGTGCCACTCGCGTGCCATAGGAGACCTCGCATGACGTCAGGGCGCTGGGTGGCAGGCAGCACGATCCGAAGCCCACCCCGCCGTACGTGCGATTGGGTGATGACGCAGTGATCGTGGATCTGAGCAACTACGAGCTGGTGTGGCCGACATCGCTGTTCGTGTCGTAAGGGGAACGGATCCTGAGGACCAAGGGCTCCCAGCCCTCGTGGGAAGAACACGTGGAGTGCTCCTGACGAAGGCCCTGGTCGGATCGACAGCCGTGACGGACTCCCAGGAGGTCGAGACTCTCCATGCCGGCTGGGGCCCCACGAGGGAAGGCCGGTACAGAGGAGACACCCGGGAGGACGGGTTCTCGGAACTCATGAGCCGTGCTTCGGAGATCCGGCCGCAGCCACGCCCTGACCGTACTGGCCTCAGTGCCAAGGGCGCGGCTCGCCTACCACCGGGAGCGCCCCGGCCCAGGCGTCCGCCAGCACCGTCGGCCAACGCCTGGGCCGGCCGACCAGACCCGCGACGGAGGGAACCTTGGCGATCAGGGGCATCAGCTGGGTGACGTCGTTGCGGTTTCCGCCGGTCAGCGACACGGCGAGCGGGATGCCCTGCCCGTCGACGAGAACGTGGTGCTTGCTGCCCGGCCGTACTCGGTCGACCGGGCTGGGCCCGCTTCTGGGCCGCGTCGAGCGGCCCGGACATGGCTTGAGTCGTTTCCCCGCCCGCGACCAGTCGAGCTGCCTGGCCGTCAGCAGCGTCTTCAGCAGGACCAGGCGGAGCCGGTCCAACACACCGGCCTCGTTCCACGCGGCAAACCGCCGCCAGCACGTCATCCCCGAGCCGAAGCCGAGCTCCTGCGGCAGGTACTCCCACTGGATCCCGGCATGGAGCACGAACAGGATCCCGCACAGAGCCTGCCGGTCCGGCACCCGAGGCCGCCCCGCCAGCAGCTTCGACGCCGGAACCGGAACCGGGAACAACGGCACGACCGGCGGCCGGCGACCACAGTTCGGCCGCGACGACGGCGACGAGGGTCTGGCCGCCCCAGTGGGGAGGGAAGTTGGCCGGCCCGGGAGAGTCGGCCTGCCGCACGGGGCCACCCGGGCGGGGGAGGCGGAGACCAGGGTCTCCGCCTCCCCCGTTGCGGCTCAAGGTGCCGAAGACCGTTACCCAGGGTCGACAGGGCGAGCGAACCCACCACCTGCCGCATGGTGTTGAGCAGGAGGGGGGAAGTGCACCCGACCCTTTCGGTTCGACGTCGGACAGCGCCGTGATGGTTGGCGAGTTCGACAACTCCAGGGGCCCCGCCGCGGCGGGGCACTATTCAGGAGCGGCGCAACTCCACCGCCTTGGACTGCAGTTCCTTCATCATGGCGATGCTGTGGAGCATTTTCCGGAAGGCCGACGTGATCCTGCGTACAGGGCGGCGCATGAGGCGACTGGCGGCACCGATCATGTTGATCATGGCCATGCCCTCCTGGACAGAAGCCGATTCGATCTCGGCGCCCCAGTCCGTCAGGGCGATTTGCTCCAGCACTCCCTCCGCGTCCTCCGACCATTCGGCGCGAGGAGTGGTGGCCAGCCAGTCCAGGAACACCTGGAAGCCGGTGCAGGAGGTGCGCATGCGTTCGGCAAAGCGGTCCGCCGCAGCCTCCAGTTCTCCGGTCGGTCCCTCGATGGCCTTGGCCAGGCGGTTCACCACGGCCATCATCTTGTTCGCCGTGGCCCCGGAGTGGTTGACCCGGGTCATTTCCTCCCCGAGGAGCATCATGAGCTCAGCGAGGTCCGACATGGCCGCTTCCACGTCGGCCATGTCGTCGGCGAGCGCCTCCATCTGGGCCTCGGCCTCCACGATCAGATCGAACAGGCCCGGGAGGTTGTCGTCGGGGCCGCTTTCCGCTCCGGTCGCGGAGCCCGTCTCGATCGCGCCGTCCGTCCGCACCGGGTCCGCCGCCAGCACATCCAGCAGTTGCTTCCGGGCAGTCGCTGTGCCGTCCGGATGGGACAGGAAGGCCAGGCGGAGCACCGTCCGGGGGGTGGGACGGCACTCGGCGTCCTGGGTGACGTGGACGGTGCGCCGGCCGAGGGCGTGGCGCGCGCCGAGGGCAAAGGCCAGGTCCGGGTCGGAACCGCCGAGGTCCGCGACGACGACGTCCGCCTCAGTGAGCAGGTGCAGCAGCTGGTCCAGGGGCAGGCCGGCCTCGGCGAGGCTGCCCGCCCTCAACAGGGTGAGGCCGAGCTGTTCGCACACCGGGCGCACGATGTCCTCGTGGAGGACGGCGGACCGGTGCCGCTCCTCCGGGAGGCAGGGAGTGGCGGAGTAGGCGGTGGTCGCGGTCCCGTCGATGACGAGGCAGGTGGGCATGGTGGTTTCCTTTCGGTGGCGGTCCGGGAGTGGGGCCCTGCCGGCGGCCTCGACCGCCGGCAGGGCGGGAGAGGAATCAGTCGAAGAGCGTGAGTGCCACGCCGTCGGCGACCTCGTCGGCGAAGACGGGACGCTCCTCGATGCCCAGCGCGGCCAGCAGCTCCACGGTCCGCACCCGGTGGCGGCGGCCGACGGACACCGTGGGACAGGGGAACTCGTCTCGGGCGACCAACCGGTAGGCGGTGCCCATGCATATACCGAACGCCCGGGCCGCCGTGCGCAGGTCGACGCTCACCGGCAGGTCGAAGATCTCGCGGAAGGTGAGGGGTGTGTCGTGGCAGCCGCTCATCCCTCCCTCCCGACCCGGCGCAGGGAGAGGGCGGCGACCTGGCGGCCCCGTCCGGAGTACCCGACGCTCGTGGCCGTACCGGCCACGCCCCATGCACTGGCGAGAGCGCCGATCCGTACGCCTTCGACACGGTGCGCGGGTACGGAGATCCGCAGGCTCGCGGAGAGCCCCGAACGGCGCGGGGCCGGGTCGTAGTCCGCCCGCCAGACGTCGTCCCTGCCCGCGCCGGGGGGAGTACCGCCCGCGCGTTCCACGTCCTCCACCGCGTTCTCGCGGTGCGTGTCGCGCCAGACCTCCCAGGCGCGGGAGCAGGCCGACCGCAGCACCGCACTCCCGGGTTCCGGGTCCCGCGGGTCCAGCTTCGCCAGTTCTTCGAGGTAGCAGGTGACGAGCTCCGCCTCGACGTCCTCGCGGTCGGCACGGCGGGACCGGGTGATCCGGGATGCGTTGCCGCGCAGCCCCGGGAGCCCCAGCCACACCACCGCCTCCCGCCAGTCGGGCCCTCCGGTCCGGAAGCGCTCCGCGACTTGGTGCCACAGGGAAGCCCGTGCCAGGGAGCACGCGGTGCGGTCGTAGAGCAATACACGGGCCCGGTCCAGGGAAAGGGGTACGCCCGCCGGTTCTGTGCCGTCGAACAAACGCAGCGGGGGCGTAGGTTCGTTTCCGGCGCACCGGCGCTCGACGGTGGTGAGGATGCCGGGGCGAGAGAAGAAAGTCATGGGTCGCCTCCTGTTCAACCAGCCTGCGAGGCCGGGGTGTTGTCTCGCCAGGTCTTCAGCGCGCGGGCGGCGGGTGCCTTGCCGGGCATCGCGTCCGGGCCTCTTTCCACGGCCAGGAGCCAGCGGAGGACGCCGGGCTCCCGAGCGGTCACCAGCCCGTCGAGGAGCCGGGCGACCGCCCGGGACCGGCCCTTGGCGCCGACCGCCCCGGCGCACCAGGTGAGCAGGGCATCTCCCATGCCGGAGAAGGCGACCGACTCGTTCAGGGAGTGTCCGACGAGGTGGACGGCGACCGCCGCCGAGCCGGCGCGGGCCAGAGCCCGTCCGCTCCACCACAGGGAGTCGGTGCGGGCCATGACGGGAAAGGCACAGGCGGTCAGCAGGCCGACCGTGCCGTCGGTCCGCGCCCAGTCCCGCATCCGGTGCAGGACGGTCACCCTGGTGGTGTGGTCGCCTCTTTCGAAGCGTCGTACGAGTGCCCCCTTGGCAGCCTCGAAGACGGAGAGGTCGTCCGTACCGGCGCCCAGGGTCTCGACGAGCTGTTCCAGCAGTCGCAACGCCTGCTCGTCCCCGAGCCCCTCGGGCTCCTGGCAGGCGTACGCCACGGCGTGCTTCAAGGAGGCTTCGGGCGTGACGCTCCACAGGTCCAGCAGGTCGGCCGCCGTCTGTGCCACCTCCCGGTCCCGGAAACGTGTCGCCAGGCATCGCCCAGCCACCCGCGGGGCGGGGAAGACCGGAGTGGAGGCCAGCGCGGGCAGCAGTTCCAGGGACTTGCCGCTCGTGGCCTCCGCCAGAGCGGCGACGGCCCGGCCGGCCCGCTCGATCTGGTCCTCCTCCGGGCCGGGGTCGGCGAGCCAGGCGTGTACCACCGGCACGAGGTCCGCACGGTCCCGGCACAGGCCGTCCCACACGGCCCCGCTCACGGCGGGCCAGAAGAAGGACACCCTGTCGGTGGCCTCGTCATCGGCGCGGCTCACACGATGGGCTCCGAGGATCCGCAGGACTTCGGCTGGCGGCCTCGTCGGAGGCTCCTCGCCCGGATGACCGTAGGAGCCGGGACCCCGCATCCTGTCCGGGCCCGCCAGCCGCAGCAGTTCTCGCGCCCGTTCCATCATCACGGCACGGTGCAGTCCTCCGTAGACGCCGAGGGAGAGCAGACAGGCCAGGAGTGCGGGATCGCGCTGGGCCCGGGCCAGGATCTCGGGACCCTCGGCGCCGGCCAGGATGCGCATGAGCTCCCCCGGGGCAGGGCCGCCCGCCGCCCCCAGGCGCCGCAGGGTGGCCGCGGCCTGTGCGGCGTGGCGTGGTGGCAGGCCGTCGGGCAACAGCTCGTCGAGATCGCCGGGTTGCAGGGCACGCAGCAACCGGGCGGGTACTGCCTCGTCGGGGCAGCCGTCCGCGAGGTGGGTGGTGAAGACCTTCCGGGGATCCGGCGGCCGGTGGCGCAGGACCGGCACGCCGAGCTGGTCCTCCAGTGCGCCCACCAGGCCGGGGGCCTCCACCAGGACGATGACGAGGCGGGCGCCCGCCTCGGTCAGGAGCCCTTCGAGGCGGGCCAGGTCCCACGCCCGGAGCGCGAAGGGATCCGCGAGCTCCGTCACCAGGTATCCGTCCACGCCCTGGGCGCGCGGCGACCACCGGGAGAGGTTGGCCGTTCCGTCGACCTGGACAAGCACGGGGGCCTCGTGGCCGTGCGCGAGCAGGTTGAGCGCGTGTGTCTCCCGCCCCGTCCCGGCCTCGCCGACGAGCACCACGATGCCGGATTCGCGCACCGCGAGGGCTTCCTCGAAGCCGGGCGGCGCCACGAAGCACCGCCGCGCCGCCTGCACGTGTTTCGTCCGTACGGGGCCTTGCCGCATCGGCCCCGGAACCGCGCCGCCCTCCACCGAAGGTGCGAGCCGCTGGTGCTGGCCGCCGGTCAGCAATCCGGTGTTGATGACGCCGTTGGGGGCCCAGATCGCCGGCCCCCGGCCCGCCACAGCCATCGCGAACTCGGCGAAGTCGGGCTCGGTCTCGCCGGGGAGATCAGCTGTCGCCATCGGTTCCTCCGCCGGTGTGGCCGGAGAATTCGACGGTGGTGACGTGCTGACCGCCGTGGACGGTGCCGGTGTTGATGATGCCGCGCTCGGCGTTCAGCACCGTCGCGGGGGAGGTCGCCGCCCGGGAAGCGGCGCCCGGGGCCGCCTCGGGCTCGGGTGCCGGGCCTGCGGCTTCCCGTCGCCGGCGGAACGCGAGGACATTGTCCGGGGTCTGAGGTTCTTCTGCTCGCATGTCGCCCTTTCCTTCCGTGGACGCCCGGGAATCGTGCGGACGTCCTCCTTTCGACACGTCGAGATTCCCGCGGATTCATCCCCGGAGCTGCTCCGGAGGACCAGGAATCAAGTAACCCCAGTCACACACGGAAAGGGTTTGCGGAACGGCATGAACAAGAAGAGCGGGTGCGTCACCGAAAGCGACACACCCGCCCATAAATTCGATATTCGAATACATCTCCACAGAGTCAGATGTACTCGCGAGGAACCGGCCTCCCGAGCGCCCCGATCCGGTCACGCAGCAGGCCGGAGAGCTCCTTGCGCTCCTGTTCGGTCAACGTGCCCAGCAGGGAGGCCAGCTCCTCCTGCCAGTCGGAACGCGGCGGAGTCAGCAGATCCTGGTGGTCGACCGCCCAGTCCAGCACCTGCCGCACCTCTTCGGGGTGACGAAGCAGCCATAGTGCCGCCAGCGACACCGGTCCGGCATGGAGTGCCTGGAGACAGAACTCGTACTCGCCCCGACGGCTGGCCGTCCAGGAGTAACGGACCCCGTCGCTTTCCCTCCGACCGAGAAGCAGTTCCTCATCGTTCTCCCGGAGTCGCACGTCGAACACCCGGTAGCTCAGACCGTGCTCCTCCAGGCGCTGCGGCAGGCCCAAATGCTGCATGATCTCCGGCGCCCCCAGCCCGTTGCCGGAGGCGGCCTGGGCCTCCGACAAGTAACGGAGGACAGAGGCGAGATGGGTCCGTACCAGGTGCCAGCCGTGCAGACTTCTTGCACGGACGACGCGTACGGGGTCGTGGACCCACCAGGAGACCCAGAGGTCGACCGACTCTGTGCCGTAGACCGTGGGGAGGCCGACCGCCCGCGTGTCCACGTGCTCCGTCGTGTCCACCCGGAAGACGTCGCTGTACTTTCCGTTCAGGTGGGGAGCGGGGGCCTCGTCCACCAGGGGCGGATAGGCGCCGGAACCCTCCGGGTTCCCTCGCCGGCCGAGGAAAGAGTACGCCCCCGCCTCGTCCCTGAGCACCAGTGCCCAGTCCTTCGGCGCGGACCAGCGATGGCCGAGGATCTCCCGCCAGGGCGCCCTGTCCAGCCGGTGAAAGAGACGGTCGGTGGTGTCGTCGTTCATGCTGTCTCCCTGTGCGCGCCGATCCGCCACCGATGGAGTGCGTCGCGGGCGGTGACGAGGCCGGGCCAGCCGTTCGCGCCCGCCTGGTCCATTTCTACGAACAATCGGAATTCACCGGAGCGCATGGACTGGGCCATGGCCGCGAACAGGTTCTCGACGGCCCGGAACTGTTCGTCGTCCCACTGGCCCGACTCCGCCCAGCGCAGCAACGTCCAGCACGTCGTTTCGAAGGAACTCTCCGTGTTCAGGGCGCGGCCCGTGAAGTCGGCCAGCGCCTGCCCCTGCGGCGTCCACAGGGCGAGGTTCCTCATGAACCACTGGGGAGACCAGAGCATCCGGCTGAAGAGCGAGAGCACCTGCTCCTGGTCGTACTCCTCGTCGTCCAGCCACTTCCGGAGCAAGTCGAATACCTTCGTCTCGTTGCCGGCCTGGAACAGCCGCAGGATCGCCGCTTCCACCGCCACCTTCACCTGGTACTCCTCTCCCTCCCGGACCTGTGCCGCGTGGAAGAGACTTTGAAGGAGCCGCAGGGCCAGGTCGGGGCGGGCCAGGCCGAATTCCTCGCCGCACGCGTGCGCCACCGTCGTCCTGAGACGGAAGTCGGTCGCCGTGCTCCAGCGATGCAATCGGTAACGAATCTCGGCGACGAGCACGGGGTCCTCGGCCGCGACGCCCAGCGCGTTCGCCACGACGAGCCGACTGGTCGCACGATCCGACCGGGCAAGTTCCAGAAGGTGCACCAGGGCGTTGCGCCCGCCGCCCCAGCTCGCCACCCGTCCCATGGCCCGGCCCGCCGGTTCGGCGAGCCCGCCGGTTCGGGGTACGTCCCGCAACCACTCGACGAGCAGTTCTGACAACTGCCCATACTCACGCCACACATGTCTGAGAACGGCCTCGGCCTGGCGATGCCTGATGAACGCCACAGCCTCCACACTGTGCGAGTAGGCTCCCTCCGCCCGGATCTCGCGGTTCTGACGGACCGCACGCACGGCGTGCAGCAGTTCTGTCAGAGAGTGCCGGAAGACGAACTTCGGATTGGGCCGGTCCTGTTTCGCGGCCCCGTCGGCATCTGTGCCGGGCAGCACCGCCGTCAGTCGATCGCCCGCCAGCTTGGTCAACCGGTCGGCCTCGTTCCTGACGATCTGCTGGTCCAGCCCCTCGTAGACCGAAGCGGCCAGCAGGAAGGCCAGTGGTTCCGGCTCGTCGCACAAGCTCTTGATGAGCTCCGGGACCTCCCGCTCGGCCCGGTAGCTCAGCCGGAGCCCCAGGTCGCCGAGAGCCTCCGGATCGCCGTCGGCCTCGACGAGGGCCGTCACCAGCTCCACCACTTCGGCGGGTACCAGCTCCGGCACCAGAAGTTCGCCCAGGTCATGACGGCTGGCAAGCGCGGACAGCAGCCGGTCCCGCTCCCACCGGTCCGGCACCACCGCCTCGAAGCGACTGCCGAACACCAGGGAGGGTGACGGCGGGGAGCACACGGTGGGGCTGATGTGGAGGTCCCGTTCAAGCCGGTGCAGCAGGGCCGTGTCGTCGGGCAGGACGATCACCATGCACGCTTGAGCCTTCTTGAGCAGCTCCCGCACGTTTCTCAGCATGACCGGGGAAAGAGGGCGGGAGGGGAACAGGCCGTCTATGAGATAGCCCCGAGCCGATGTGTCGGTGGGCTTCCAGCGGTCCAGTTCGGTGACGCCGTCCATGCCCGCAGTGGCGCACCAGCCCCGCAGCTCTCCCGCAGCAGGTTGAGCGCCGTGGTACGACGGCCTGTTCCTGGTCGGCCGACCAGGAACAGGGGCCCCTGCTTCAGCTTCGCGAGGGCTGCTTCGAACCAGTCGGGGCGTGCGAAACCGAGCGCGGCGGCCTCTCTCTCCATGTCCGGGATCGGGCCCTCGCGTACTCTGCTTTCCCGTAGCCGCCCTTCCGGCCTGGAGCCGTTGCGTACGCCCTGCCCGCCGTACACGGAACCGTTGTTGATGTTCCCTCCGGGGGCGTAGATCACGGACGCCCACTCCTTGGCCCCGCCGACCAACTCGGCGATGTCGTAGTCCGCTTCGGATCGCGGAGCCCCTTCCTCGGGCAGGGGTCCGGGGCCGGGCAGCCCGGCCGCCCCCACCCTCCCGTCCCCCGTCACTTGCGCCCCTGGCGCTTGTCGCCGCGGACCTGGTCGCCCTGGAAGCGGCGGATCTTGCCGATCTTGTGGCCCTCCACGTAATCACCGGCGATCCGGTCGCCCGCCACATGGTCACCGGCCACGTGATGGTTGCTCACGCTCTGACCGCCGTGGACGGTGCCGGTGTTGATGTTGCCGCGGGGGGCGGCGATGGCATCCGTGCCGCGGGCCGTCGTGTCGTCGCCGGACAAGTCGGCGGACTGCGGGGAGGGCTCCTGCACGGGCTCCGGAGCGGCGCCCTCGACGAGGGTTCCCTCGTAGAGAGGGCCGGAGGGCTGGGGGACGTAGAGCCATGCCCGTCGGGAGAACGACTTGCCCTCGACCGTCGCGGCCACCTCCACGAAGTGGTCGGGGTGGCGCCCGGTGTACCCGCCGGCGACCGCGTCCTCGTAGCACCGCTCGGAGAGGATGGCCGCGACGTGGGTGATGTTCTCGTTGTGGGAGGTGAGCACGGCCTTGACGGGGCGCGAGTCGAGCAGCCGGTGGGTGTCGTTGCGCGCTGTGCCGTTGCCGCCGAACTCGTCCCCGGTCTCCGGCAGCGGGCCGACGTGCAGACTGACGCGGAGCCTGATCGGCACCGCCCCGTGGGAGAGGACGTTGTAGTCGGTCAGGACCTCCTGGAGGGCGAGCAGCAGGGGGTGGATGACGAAGGGCATGCGTGCCGGGTCGAACCCGAAGACATAGCCGTCCCCGGTGGTGGCCGGGAACGTACGGTCCTCCCACAGGTCTCCGAGGTCGGTCCTGTGGAGCGCGGTCTTCAGGAGTTCGGGGACGACCCGGCTGACGGCCTCGTGCTCGATCGCCGGGCGGCCCGTGAAGTCCTTCGCGTCGACGGCCAGAATGCCCCGGTAGGGAGGCAGCGCCCTGCTGTGGGTGTACGGGGCGGCGATCCGCTGGGGCAGGGCGCTGCTGAACTCGGGCATGTCACTCCTCCGTGAAGCCCGCCCGGCCGCTCTCGGGCCGGGCGGGAAAGCTGTCGCGTGACGTCGAGCTTCACAGCGGGCGGGGAGCCGTTCCGTTCCGCAGGACCCGATAAGGAGTGATGAGGACCACATCCCCGACGGGGGTGTCAGCCGGCCGCGTGGCCGCCGGCCACCTTGCGCAGGCCCTCCACGCTGACAACCTCGATCCGGCGGTTTCCCACGCTCACGCAGTCGGGGCCGAGCCGCTCCAGCGCCGTGCTGACGGCTTTGCGGCCCACATCGATGTGCTGGGCCAGCTCCTCCCTGGTGAGGGAGAAGCAGTGCTTCCCTTGCTTGCCTTCACCGGCTGCCGTGACCAGGCGGAGCAGGGCCAGGGCGAGACGTTCATGAACAGCCCCCTCGCACAGCTCGGCCTGTTCGCGCATACGATTCCAGGCTAATTCAAAAATAGGGCGGGCGAGCTTGGCCTCTTGGACGAAGCGATGGAAATCCTGTGCGGGCACAATGCATGCCCTGCTTTTCCTCAGCGCCCACACATCGGCCATCCGGACGCTTTCGGGCTGAAGAGCCATCTCTCCCAGGATCTCGCCCCGCCCCCGGAAACCGAGCAGTCGCTGCCGCCCGTCGGGCTCGGTCCTGACGACCTTCACCAGCCCGTCCACCAGAGCAAGCACATGCGTCCCCCGGTCCCCCTGCCGCAACAGGGCGCGGCCCGCGAGGTAGGTCTGCTCCGGATACCGCGTCAGTCGTGCCCACTCCTCGTCCGGCACCAGAGCACAGAGAGGAGCTGACGGAAGGGAATCATCTTCGCTCATGCGGTCAAGCTAGAGGAGAAAAACTTCGGATAGACATGGGATTCACAATTCGGCGCGCGCATCACAAATAGAACGGCCGAATTTTTTCTGTTTAGCCGCCCGGCATCATCCCGCCACCCCTGAGCCGTTCCATGTCGGAGGGGCGGACCTGGATGGCGAAGAGGGCAACCAGGAAGACGATCACGGCGAGGCGGCGGAGACGATGAAGCCAGCCGAGACGCCGGAGGTGAGGATCAGGTTGCCCCAGGCGGGCGGGAGCCCGTCGGTGCGGGCGAAGAGGGCCTTCTCGGCCGGGCCCGCCCGGGCGAGGAAGGCCGGGATCTCCTGGTCGACCTCGTTGCGACTGGCGGTACCGAAGACGGTCACCAGGATGGAGAGGCCTTCGGCGCGGTCAAGCTGGAAGAAACCTGCCCCACCACAGACGCGCCCGCCCCGAAGCCGGCCGGCGACGTCATGCCGAACTTCGTCGGCCAGGGTATAAAGGCCGTCCGCTCCGCGATCCCGGCCAACGCGAGCATCACCGTGAAGGACGCGGTGCAGAGCCGCATGGTCCTCCAGGAGTCGAACTGGAAGGTCTGCACCCAGGACCCGAAGTCCGGTGCAGCGCTCACCGGCCAGCCCTTGACCTTCACCGTCGCCAAGACCGAGGAGTCGTGTCCCTAGCTCTCCGCACCGGTCGGCTTCACGCCCTCGCCCTCGGCTCCCCTGGGACAGGGACTCGACGCAGCCCCTGGCAATGCCTGTGGGGGGCCATACGGGTTTCCCGATAACGGCGGAAGCTATAGGCGACCAGTCGTGGGCCGCAGCCATTCGTGCAGGTCAGGGAAGCATCGTCCTGACAGACGCCAGGTGCCTTCTAAGCACTTGGCCGCAGGTTCGAGTCCTGCCGGGGGCACTTTTTCTCCACCACCGCGAGCCCTCCCCCGGGAGGGCTTTCGCACAGGTCCCCGGACCCTACCGAGCCGCTCGTAGCGCCCCGGTAAGGGCCCGGATCGCCACGCGGACCACCACCGCACCGGGACCACCACGCGGGCGCCCGCCCGCGCCGTTCCCTGGCAGCGCCGCTGTTCGTAGGATCGGTCCCCACCGACGATCGGGCAGGGGCGGCATGCAGGATTCCGAGTTATCGGGCGCGGCGGTACGGATATTGACCGGTGGCGTGCGGGTCCCGGCGGAGCAGGCCGCGGCGGTTCGCGAACTGGTCCGGGGGCAACTCGGGAGGAGCGTCCTGGGAGCTTCGGCGCTGGCCCGTCTGGACGAGCAGCCCGGCGAGGGGTCGGCACGCATCGTCGGCTCCGTGATCGCCGATGAACTGCGGTCCGATCCGCGCTTCGCCGAACGGCTGCGCGAGGCGATCCGGCCGCCGCACGCCCTCCCGGCCCACGAGCCCTCCCCCGGCCTCACCGCGGCTCCGCCACCGCCACCCCTCCCTCCCCTGCCGCCCCTGCCGCCCCTGCCGCCCGCATCCGCGCCTCCGGCCGTCCTCGCCCCGGCCAAGTCGGGGAAGGTGTGGGTCCTGGGGATCCCGCAATTCTTCCTGGCCTACGTGGTCCTCTTCGTCACGTCCAACCTGTCCAGGGACAACGCCCTCTCCCTCCCCCCGTTCTGGGGCGCCGTGCAGTTCGTCGTCCTCAGCGCCTCGACCGGCCTGGCCGTGTACGGAGTCCGACTCGGGTACCTCCTCCTGCGCCGGACACGCACCACGCCGCTCGTCATCGCCACCGTGCTCAACGCCCTCGTGCTGCTCCTGCTGGTCCGATTGCTCGCCGGCACCGTGGTGCTCGTGACGACATAGGTGCAAGGGGCTTCCCAGGACGGGAGGCGGGCTCGCGTGAGAGTGTCCGTACGGGCGGTCGTCGACGCTTCCGAGGGGCGGCGGTCGGCGGCTCGGGGCGGGGACGCCGGCGAGGGACGGGGTGGCTATGGCGGGGCAGCGGGGGCGGTCGCGCGGGGAGTTGATCCGGCAGCGGGCGCGGGGGCAGTTCGTGGGCCGGCGTGCGCAGCTGTCGCTGTTCGCGGACAACCTGGCCAAGGATCCGGAGTCCGAGGTGGACCCGGCGGAGTTCCTCTTCCACGTGCGCGGGGTCGGCGGTGTGGGCAAGTCCACGCTGCTGCGGCAGTGGCAGGAGGCGGCCCGGCGCGCGGGCGCCGTGACGGCGGTGGTGGACGAGGGCGACGTACAGGGCGTCCAACGGACCCTGGTCGAGCTGGCCCGGCAGTTGGCGGAACAGGCCGGTCCGCTCAAGGAGTTCGACCGGGCCGCCGAGCAGTACCGCCGGGAGCTGGAGGCATCGGCCGAGCCGATGCCCGCGGAGGACGCGCAGCAGGAGCAGGCCTCGCTGTCGAGTCGGCTCGTGACGCAGGCGGCGCTGGGCACGGCCTCGCTGCTGCCCGGCGCCTCGGTGGTGACGGCGATGACCAATCCGGACGCGGCCGCCCAGGGCCTGGACCGGCTCCGGGCCGGTGTCCGCGGCCGTGGCCGCCGGGCCCGCGGGGGTGACGCGGCCGGGGTGAGCCGGGTGTTCGTCGCCGAGCTGGGGCGGCTCTGCGACCGGTACCCGTGGGTGGTGCTGTTCTTCGACACCTGGGAGCAGACCGGCCGCGCCTTGGACGAATGGCTGCGGGACCTGCTCGACGACGCCTTCGGGCCGGTGGCGGTCAACGTCATGGTGGTGCTGGCCGGCCGGGACGAGCTCGCCGAGCGCGAGTGGGCCGCGCTGCGGGCGCAGGTGGCCGACGTACCGCTGGAGGAGTTCACCGAGGTCGAGACGCGGGCGCTGCTGGCCGCGCGGGGGGTGACGGACCCGGGGGTGGTGGAGGCGGTGTGGCAGCTGTCCATGGGGCTGCCACTGCTGGTGGAGCTGCTCGCGCTGGCCCAGCCCGGCTCCGCCGAGGACGTGGACTCGGGCGGCGACGTGGTGGACGCGGCGGTCGACCGGTTCGTGCAGTGGTGCACGGACCTGCTCCAGCGCGAGGCCGTCCTGGCGTGCGCACTGGCCCCGCGGCTCAACGAGGACGTCTTCGCCGCGGCCGTGCCGCCCGGGGCGCTGGAGCTGTGGACGTGGTGGTGCGGGCAGCCCTTCGTCACCGGCCACGGCGGCTACAAGCAGTACCACGCGGTGGTGCGGGCGAGCATGGTGCGCCAGCAGCGCACCCGTTCGCCGCGCCGTTGGACCGACGCGCACCTGCGGCTCGCCGATGCGCACGCCGGCTGGCGGGCCGCCGTGGAAGCGGGACTGCCCGAGGCGAAGTGGTGGGGCGACGCCCTGTGGCGCGGGCACCTGTTGGACGAGGCGTACCACCGGCTCTGCGCGCACCCCACCGCCGCGTTACCGGAGGCGCTGGAGCTGGCGGTCCATGCGGCCGGGGAGGATCCCGCGGCCCTGTGGCAGTACACGGACACCCTGGCGCAGGCGGCCCGGGACACCTCCGATCCCGCCCTCGCGCGCTGGGCCGAGCGCCTCCAGGGCGCGATGGCGGGCGACCAGCCCGCGCTCGACTGCCTCACCGGGCTGCTGAACCACGGTCACCTGCCGCAGTCCGTACGGACCCTGGCCCACACCCTGCGCGGCCGGCAGCTCTACGTCGACGACCGCGAGGCGGAGGCAGTCGTCGAGCTCGACCGGGCGATCGCCGCCGATCCCCGCAGCGGCCGCCCCTGGGCCCTGCGCGGTGACGCCCACCGCTGTCTCGGCGACTACGAACGGGCCGTCGCCGACCTGACGATCGCCCTGGGCATCGACCCCGGGGACTCCTGGTCCCTCTCCCGCCGCGGCGAGGCCCACCGCATGGCCGGCCACCACGAGCAGGCCATCGCCGACCTCGACCGCGCGATCGAGGCCGACCCCGACAGCGACTGGGCCTTCGCCTCCCGCGGCGAGGCCCACCGCGAGGGCGGGCAGCACGACGCGGCCCTCGCGGACTTCACCAGGGCGCTCGACATCGACCCCGACTACGTCTGGGCCCGCACGCAACGCGGCCGGACCCACCGCGAGAGCGGCCGCTACGACGAGGCCGTCGCCGACTACACCAGGGCGCTCGCGATCAACCCCGACTACTCCTGGGCGCTCGACTCCCGCGGCGAAGCCCACCGGATGGCCGGCCGCTACGACGAGGCCGTCGCCGACTTCACCAGGGCGCTCGACATCGACCCCGCCTACACCTGGGCCACCGCCCAGCGCGGCCTGGCCCACCGCATGGCCAGCCGCTACGACCTGGCCGTCGCCGACTTCGACACCGCGCTCGCGCAGGATCCCACCCTCCTCTGGGCGTTCGGCCAGCGCGGCGAGGCCCACCGCCAGGCCGGCCGCCACGAACGGGCCCTCACCGACTTCGACGCCGTGATCGCACTCGACCCCGGCGACGCCTGGGTGCTGGGCTCGCGCGGGGAGACGTACGGGCAACTCGGTCGCTACGACGAGGCGCTCGCCGACCTCGCCGCCTCCCTCTCGCTCGATCCCACCCAGACCTGGGTGCTGGGCGCCCGCGGCGACCTCCACCGCCAGTGCGGCCGCTACGGCCCGGCCGTCGCCGACTTCACCAGCGTGCTGGCCCTCGACCCCACCGCCGCCTGGGCGAGGGTCCTGCGGGGCGCCGCCCGGCGGCAGGCGGGCGACCTGGCGGGGGCGCGCCAGGATCTGGAGCGGGCCTCCGCCGTGGAACCCGCCGACCTGGCGTACCGGTTCGAGAAGGTCCTGCTGGACACCCGGGAGTCGGGGTTCGCGGCCTGTGCGCAGCAGTGGACCGACGTGCTCTCCGCTCCGGTGTCCGGACCCTTCGCGGCGGAGATCGACCGGCTGTTCGCGCTGTTCCGGGTCCTGCTCCTCACCCCGCACGAGGACCGCGCTGACGAGGAACCCGTTCACGACGACGGCCTCGTGGAGGCGGCCGTCACCTTCCTCGACGGTGCGCGGTACCACGAGCCCGTCGTCGACCTGCTCCGCTACCTGGACGAACTCTCCTCGCTGGACGGCCCAGCGGCCGAGCGCGCCCGCCGGTGCCGCCGGATCATCCGGAGGCGGTGGGCGCCGGCGAGTACGGATCCGGGTGCGGGTAGGGGTGCAGACGCGGGCGCGGGCGAAGGTGCGGGCGCGGACGAAGGTGCGGTATCGCACGATGCGTCCGGACCGTTGTGACACGGCACGGGTGCCGATCTTGTTCGAGGATCCGTCGAGTACCTAGATTGCGGGGATGACCACCTCGTCCACCTCCGAACGTCCCGGGACGGACCGGCGCGCGCTGCTCGCCGCGGCCGTCACCGTGCTGCTCTGGGCTTCCGCGTTCGTGTCCATCCGTGCGTCCGCCGAGCACTTCACCCCCGGCGCCCTCGCACTCGGGCGACTACTGACGGGGTCCGTGGTGTTGGTGCTCCTCCTGGTGACGCAGCGCGGCGGGGTGCCGCCGCGGCAGGCGTGGCCCGGGATCCTGGGGTCCGGGCTGCTCTGGTTCGGCGTCTACATGGTCGTCCTGAACTGGGGCGAGCAGTTGGTGGACGCCGGGACCGCGGCCATGGTCGTCAACATCGGCCCGGTGCTGATCGCGCTGCTGGGCGGCTGGTTCCTCAAGGAGGGGTTCCCGCCGCTGCTGCTGGCCGGCATGGCCGTGTCCTTCGTGGGCGCGGTCATCGTCGGCTTCTCGACCTCAGGGAACGGGTCGTCCTCGGTCGTGGGCCTGCTGCTGTGCCTGCTGGCCGCCGTGGCGTACGCATCGGGGGTGGTGCTGCAGAAGCCCGCGCTGAACCACGCGACCCCGCTCCAGGTGACGACGTTCGGCTGCGTCATCGGCACGGTCCTCTGCCTGCCGTTCAGCGGGCAGTTGATCTCCGACCTCGCGCGGGCTCCCGCGTCGGCCACCCTCAACGTCGTCTACCTGGGCCTCTTCCCGACCGCGCTCGCCTTCACCACCTGGGCGTACGCGCTGTCGCGGACCACCGCCGGAAAGATGGGCGCGACGACCTACGCGGTGCCGGCCGTGGTGATCCTCATCTCCTGGCTCGCCCTGGACGAGGTGCCGGGCTGGCTGACCCTGCTCGGCGGCGCGGTCTGCCTGAGCGGCGTCGCCGTGTCCCGGCGGCGCCCCGCCCGCCCGGCGGCGCCGAAGGGCTGACGTCCGGCACACGGTCGAGGGCCTCCCGGACGACCATCGCATTCCGGCCGATGCTGGCCGGAATGCGCCTACGCACGCGATCGGCACGCCCACCACCCCGAAGGAAGCCACGCCGTGAACCAGCACGACCCCGTGAACCAGCTCGACCCCGCGGATCAGCTCGCCCGCGCCCTCGCCTTCCGCAGGCTCCACGAGGAGCCGCGCCCCTTCGTCGTCCCCAACCCCTGGGACGCGGGCACCGCCCGCCTGCTCGGCGGACTCGGCTTCGCCGCGCTCGCCACCACCGGCGCGGGACTGGCCTACGGGCTCGGCCTGCCCGACGGCGGGAACCGGGTCACCCGGCACGACGTCCTGGCGAACGCCGCGGTCATCGTCTCCGCGACGCACCTGCCCGTCTCCGCGGACCTGGAGAGCGGTTTCGGCGAGACGCCGGACGAGGTCGCCGAGACCATTCGGCTCGCCGCCGCGGCCGGGCTGGTCGGCGGCTCGATCGAGGACTCGACCGGCCGCGCCGAGGATCCCGTGCGGCCGCTGGACGAGGCGGTGGAGCGGGTCGCCGCGGCCGTCGCCGCCGCCCGCGCGCTCGGCTTCCCCTTCACCGTGACCGCCCGCGCCGAGAACTTCTTCCAGGGCCGGCCGGACCTCCCCGACACCATCCGACGGCTGCGGGCGTACGAGGCCGCGGGCGCCGACGTGCTGTACGCGCCCGGGCTCCCGGACGCCGAGTCCGTGCGCGCGGTGTGCGCCGCCGTCGACCGCCCGGTCAACGTCCTGATGGGCTCGCCCGCGCTCGCGCTGTCCGTGGCGGACCTCGGTGAGCTCGGCGTGCGCCGGATCAGCGTCGGCTCCGCGCTGTCGCGGGCCGCGCTCGGCGCGGTGGTCCGCGCCGCCGAGGAGATCCGTACCCAGGGCACCTTCGGCTTCGGCGCCCAGGCTCTCCCCTACCCCGAGGTCAACGCACTGATGACGGCGACCGCACCGACCGCACCGACCGCCACGGAGGACTGAGACCCGATGGACGCTCCTACGGACGCCGGGGAGGAGGCCTCCGCGGTTCTCGCCGCCGGACCCGCCGCCGTGTTCCGGTGGTTACTCGACGACGAGGACCGCGGCGGTGCGCGGCCCCTGGACGAGGAGGGCGCGGCCGGCCCCCGCGGAGCTCAGCGCGCCACGACGGCGCTCGTCGCGCGCCGGATCCTGGACGCGTTCCTGTCCGCGCCCACCGGAGCCCCCGGTCCGGGCCCCGCGGATGCGGATGCGGACGCGGGTGCGGATGCGGATGCGATCGCCGACCGTGTGCGCGCGGTGCGGGACGCGTTGGAACCGCTCCTCACGAACCTGGTCGGGCGGGGCTGCGCCACCCGGCGCCTCGTCCTGCGCCAGCGGGCCCCCCTCCTCCTGCCCGGCTGCGCCCGACGGCGCGGCCCGGCCCTCGTCGGACTCGGCGTACGACTGCCCGCCCCCGGTACCCCGGAGTTCCTTAGGCGCTCCCAGGCGCGCCCCCTGACCCTCCTGCACGCCGCCTTCCACCTGGCGCTCGCCCGGCTGCCCGGCCCGTTCCTGCCCGAGGTGGTGGGCGCGCACTACGCGATGAGCGCCCTCGGCGCCGACGCGCTGCTGCTGGGCACCGACGACCCCGGGGACGAGCCGCGGGCCCGTACCGTCCTGGTCGACTACCTCGCCCTCACCGAACACGCGCCGGACGGCGAGCGGGACCGGCGGCGCCTGACCGCCGCCGTCGCGCTGGTGTTGCGGCTGGAGCGCGAACACGCCGCGCTGCTCGGCGAACTGGCCGACTGGCACGACGGGCTGGCCCCCGACGCCCGGGTCGCCCGGATCCTGCTGCGGCACGCCCCGTGCTTACGGGGCCCGGACTTACGGAGCGCCGATTTACGCGGCCCGGACTTATGGGGCCCGGACTTACGGAGCCCGGACCTGCCGGGCTCGGACTTACCGAGCCCGGGATCAGTGAGCCCCGACGTACGCCGCCCGGACCTGCGGCGGCTGGACGTCCGGCGGCTGCCGGAATGGCTCGACGACGAGGACCGCGAACTGACGTGCCTGGTCGAGGCGTTCCGGTGCTCCTTGACCACCGGGCCGGCTCCCGGAAGGGCGACGGACTTCGGCCGGCCACTGTTCGAGTTGCTCGACGAGGACGAGGCCGAGCACTTCGCACGGTGGGGCGAAACCGTCGCGGCCGGCGGACCGGCCGGGCTCACCCGGCAGCCGAACCCCGTCGGTGACGCGGCGGCGTTGGTCTGGGCGCGCCGCATCGCCAACGTCGAACGGTTCCCGCACCTGCGGTCCTCCCCCGACCCGGTGCCGGCACCGGCACCGGCACCCGCGCCGACCTCGGCCCCGGCCCCGGCATCGGCGCCGGACCCGGACCCGGACCCCGTCGAGGCCCGAGCCTGATCTCCCGATGTCGCTGAACCGCCCCACACACCACCCCACACGTAACCCCGCACGCCAGCGCGCGACCACCGACCGCCCGCAGACCGGCCGGCGTTGTCAGACCCCGGTGCCACCATCGCCCCATGGACGAAGAGCGCTTCTGGCAGTTGATCGAAGAGGCCCGGACCCGGGCGGGCGCCGATGCGCGCACCGGCGCCGATCCGGCCGCGCAGGAGGTCGCGGGGCAGGCTTCCGCGCTGCTCGCGGAGCTGGCTCCCGCGGACATCGCGCGGGCGCAGCAGGTGCTGTGGGACCTGCTCGCGCAGTCGTACCGGAACCCCTTGTGGGCCGCCGCCTACCTGATCAACGGCGGTTGTTCGGACGACGGCTTCGACTACTTCCGCGGCTGGCTGATCACCCGCGGCCGGGCGGCGTTCGAGCGGGCGCTGGCCGATCCCGACTCGCTCGCGACCCTGCCCGCGGTCGCCGCGGCCGTGGCGGAGGGCCTGGAGTGCGAGGACACCCTGGACATCGTCTGGCAGGCCTACCGCGCGGCGACCGGGGGAGAGTTGCCGGACGGTTCGCTCACGATCAGCTATCCCGACCTCGACCCGGAGTGGGACTTCGACTTCGACGACGAGGAGGAGATCACCCGGCGGCTGCCCGCACTGGCCGCGCTCTGCCTGACGTAGCCCGGCCGGTTCAGGCGTCGGGCGGGCCGGGCAGGGCGCCGGATCGGGCGTCAGGCCCCGGGCGCCGGGTCCGCCGGGCCGTCGAGGCCCACCTGGTGGGCCAGCAGGGCGGCTTGCACCCGGCTCGCGCAGCCCGTCTTCTCCAGGATCGAGCCGACGTGCGTCTTGACGGTGCCGATGCCGATGCCGAGCCGGACCGCGACGGCCGCGTTGGCCAGCCCGGCACCGAGCAGGCCCAGCACCTCGCGCTCGCGCTCGGTCAGCGCCGCGATCCGGGCGTCGGGGGCGCCCGGTGCGGGACGGCGCACGGGTTGCACGGCTCCGCCGCCCTCCAGCATGCGCCGGATGACGGTTCCGGTGACCCCGGGCGAGAGCACGGCGTCCCCGGCGGCCGCCGACCGTACGGCGCTGATCAACTCGTCGGGGCCCTCGTCCTTGAGCAGGAAGCCGGTGGCTCCGGCGGCCAGCGCGCGCAGGACGTTGTCGTCGTCGCCGAAGGTGGTGAGCATGACCACCTGGGGCCGGGGCTCCAGGGCGGTCAGCGGGGCGATCGCCGCGAGGCCGTCGAGGACGGGCATCCGGATGTCGATGAGCACCACGTCCGGGTGGTGCAGGGCGGCGAGTTCGACGGCGGCGGCGCCGTCGGCCGCCTCGGCGACGACCTCGATGCCCCCCGCGTGCCGCAGGATCATCCGCACGCCGGCCCGGATCATCTGCTCGTCGTCGGCGAGCAGCACCCGCACGGCGGCGCCGGAGGCCGGGTCGACGGCATGGCCGACGCCATGGTCAGCGGCGTGGTCAGGGGTGGGCTGCTGGTTCATCCGGTTCATCGTGAACTCCTCGGCGCCATCGGCACCTCGAATCGGTCGATCGTGGTCAGGATGCCGTCCCGGAAGCAGTAGCGGACGAGCCGCAGGGCGTCGGCGCCTTCCGTGCCCCGGTCGTCGACGTACGGGTAGACGCACTCGGAGGCGCCCGCGGGCCGGGGCGGCTCGCGCCCCGCCGCCGCGGCGCGGGCGAGGCCGAAGTCCACGACGCCCGCGTACCGCGCCTCGTTCCGGTCCATGCCGATCTGCGGCGGCTTGGGCGCTACGTAGCGGGACGGCTGCGCCTGCGCCGCCAGTTGGAAGCCGGCCGCGAGGACGGCGACGATCCCGGCGAGGCCCAGCAGCGCGGACGCTGCCTGGGCGAGGGGTACCAGGAGCGGGGCCCGGCGCAGCCGCCCGGCCTCCGCCGCGATCCGCGCGGCGAAGCCGTCGTCGACGGCCGCGGCGGCCCCCGTGCTCCCGGGCCCTGCGCCGGCCCGTACCCCCTCGTACGCACTCCCCTCGTCGGCGCTCCCCTCGTACGCGCTCCCCGCCTCCCGCGTACGGTCCCCCGCGCCGGCGGACGCGGCGCTGCGGCCGGGCCCCACCGGGATCCTGGCGACGACCGCGAAGCCGACGCCCCAGGGTCCGGCGGAGAGCATGCCGCCGAGCAGGGAGACCCGTTCGCGCAGCCCCGACAGCCCGCGCCCGGACCCGACGGGTGCGGCCCGCGGATCGGGGGCCGCGGCGCGGGCGCCGTTGACGACGCTCACCTCGACGAGCTCCGCCGTGTGCGCGACGGCCACCTCCACGGCGGCCCCGACCGCGTACCGGTGGACGTTCGTCAGGGCCTCGCGCACCACCCGGTGCACGGCCCGCCGGACCCGCGCCTCCAGCCGGTCGGTGTCCGGACCGGTCCAGGAGAAGTCCACGGCGACCCCGCCTGCCCGGGACTCCGCGACCAGCGCCTCGATGTCGGCCCGGGTGCCGGTGGCGTCGGTCAGGGCGTCCGTACCGGTGTCCCGGCCCAGCGGCCCGAGCACCCCGAGCACCTCGCGCAGCTCCCGCATGGCGTCCCTCGTCGCCTGCCGGATCAGCGCGGCGCTGTCCCGCAGGTCCTGGGGCTGGCCGCGCAGCGCCATCTCCAGGCCGCCGGTGTGCAGGGAGATCAGGCTGAGCCGGTGTCCGACCAGGTCGTGCATCTCGGCGGCGATGCGCGACCGTTCGTGGATGCGCGATTCGCTGTCCGCGAGCCGCCGGGCCTCCTCGGCGGCGACGGTCCGCTCCCGCAGCGCGACGAGCAACCGCTGCTGTTGCCCGGCGGAGGCACCGACCAGGCCCGGTACGAGGACGGCGACGGCGGCCAGGATCGCGCCGACGGTCAGCCCGTAGTCCCAGCCGCCGCCGGTCCGCCGGTAGACGGCCAGGCCCGCCGTCGGGACGGTCACCGCGCTGGCGGCGAGCAACACGGCGGCCCGCCGTCCGGTCCCCGCCAACTGCCGGGTCACCGTGTACGCGGTCACCGCCGCCAGCGGGGCGAGGGCGGTCATCGCGCCGAGCAGGGCGCCCATGAGGACCAGCGCGGCTTCGGGGAAGCGGCGGCGCACGACGAAGACCGCGAGCGCGAGGAGGGTCAGCGCGAGCTTCGCGTTCAGCCCCAGGGCGACACCGATCCGGTTGAGCGCCTCGTACGCCGCAAGAATGAGGAGCCCGCCGCCGACCGCTTCGACCGCGGCGCGGGCCATGGTGCGCCCCATAAAAGACATATCCCCGATTATCCGAGGTCGCAGGGATCTCCCGCGTACACCTCACGGTGGATCGGCTCCTCTGTCCAAAGGGAGAGGCGGGCGGGGGCGGATATCCGTATCAGACTTGCGGTGAATAGAGGTTCGTCCGCAGGGCGGACCCGGTGGGGGATTCCGGCGGCAACACTGGAAGACATGAAGCGTCCCTTCGTCATCGCCCTCGCCACCGTGGGAGTCATCGCCGTCGCCGCCGTCGCGCTGCCGAACCTTCCGCCGAACCCGGTGACCGACATGGTCAACGCCCGTCTCTTCAACAACGAGGAGAAGACGTTCGCCACCGCGGCGGACGCGCCGAAGCAGGGCGACCCCGCCTTCGTCCTGCCCGACTGGATCCCGCAGGACGCCAAGCGGGTCAAGGTGAAGGCCCACACGACGGGCGACGCGAAGCTGATCCGCTTCACCCTCGGCCGGACCCCGATGGGCGGATCCCCCTGCGCGGACGCCCCGGCGCGGCCCGGCAGCCCCAAGCTGGCGGCGAAGTGGTGGCCGAAGGACGCGGGGAGCAAGGCGAGCCCGGAGTGCCGGGGCCGCTACCACGTCGTGGTGCGCGGCCAGAAGGTCTACGCCTGGACCAACGGCCCGGTGACGCCCGGCGCGGTCCCGCCCACGGCGACGATGGCCGGCGCCACGGCAACCCGCTGACGTGCGCCGGAGCACGGGACCGGACCGCCCTGGTTGCGCGCCCCCGGCCTCGACTACCCTCGTTCAGGTGATCGAGTACGTGAACCAACTCGGCGGCGGCGCCCCTCGGATCGGCGCGCTGCCCCAGGGCAGCGCCGTGTCCCTGTGGGCCCTGGACACCACGCTGGACGTGGTGGGTGGGCACCGCGTCGCCGAGGCACTGTCCCTGCTGGACGCGGCCGAGCGCGACCAGGCCGGCCGCCGCCGCCAGCAGGCCGACCGGCACCGCTACCTGGCCTCGCACGTCGGGCTGCGGGTCCTGCTCGGCGGCTATCTGGGCCTGGCCCCCGAGCGGGTCTCGCTCGTCCGCGAGGTCTGCCCCTGCTGCGGTGGCCCGCACGGCCGCCCCGCCGTCGCCGGCGGCGCGATCCACTTCTCGCTCTCGCACAGCGGGGACCTGGCCTACTTCGCCTTCTCCCGGGTTCCGCTCGGGGTCGACGTGGAGGCGATACCGAGCCCCGAAGCCGTGCGCGACGTACTGCACACCCTGCACCCCGACGAGACCGCCGAGCTGAAGGCCCTGCCCGAGTCGGGACGGCCGCTGGCCCTGTCCCGGATCTGGTGCCGCAAGGAGGCCTACCTCAAGGCCACCGGCACGGGCCTCGCCCTGGGCCTCGTCGACCCGTACGTCGGCTCCGCCCCCGCCCCCGCCGCGGTCGCGGGCTGGACCCTGACCGACCTTCCGGCCCCCCGCGGTTACGCGGCCGCGCTGGCCGTACAGGCGGGCCCCACGGCCTGAACCGTGCCCGAGACGGCGCCGGCGCCGTGACCCGGTGAACGTTTCCGGTCACCGCGCTAGCCTGGGCCGCATGGACATCCGCCGGGCTTGCAGCGTTGCCGAACTCGTCGCCGCAGAGGGACTCTTCGACGGCCCCGCGCGCGAGGACTGGGCCGCCCGGTTCCTCGCCGCCGCCGGGCACCTGATGCTCATCGCCTATGTGGACGGCGTACCGGCGGGCATGGTCTCCGGCGTCGAGATGAGCCACCCCGACAAGGGCACCGAGATGTGCCTGTACGAGCTGAGCGTGGACGAGGGCCACCGGCGCCGCGGGATCGGACACGCTCTGACCCGCGCGCTCGCGGACGAGGCACGGGCGCGCGGCTGTTACGGGATGTGGGTGGGCGTGGACACCGACAACGAGGCGGCGCTCGCGACGTACCGCTCGGCCGGCGCCGTGGACGAGGGCGTCTTCACGATGCGCGGCTGGGCCCTGCCCGCCGCCGAGGTCACGGCTGCCGAGGACACGGCTCCGAAGGCCTGAGGGCCGCCAACCCTCAGGACGGGGTGCGCACAGCCCGTCCCACCCGTCACATCCGTCACGCCGTACCCCCCTTGGGCGGCGTGTCGTGCGCCCACTCGGCGCACCCTCCGCGCGCACCCTCCCCGCCTCGCCGAGCATCGCCGCATGACCGCAATCACCGCGCTGCTCCCCGCCGCCGCCCTGCTGGCGGCGACCGCGCTGCCCCTGCAAGCGCACTCCGGCGCGAGCAGCGGCCACGACACCGCCGACGCCACGGCCCCCTACGTCGTCGTCCTCAAGGACACCTCCACGCGCGCCCCCGCCCGGGCCCTGGCCGCCGAGGCCGCGCGGGCGGGCGACACCATCGACCGGGTGTACGACACCGCCCTGAGCGGCTTCGCCGTACGGACCACCGCGGCCCGCGCGGCCGAACTGGCCGCCGATCCGCGGGTGGCGTCCGTCGAGCCCGACGCCCTCGTCCACACCACCGACACCACGGCCACTTCTGGCACCACCGCCGGCTCCGGCACCACCGGCGGGCCCGGGTCCCAGGCGCGGGCGCCCTGGCAGTTGGACCGCCTCGACCAGGGCGCGCTCCCGCTCGACGGGGCGTACGCGTACCCGGGGACCGGCGCGGGCGTGACGGCGTACGTCCTCGACACCGGGATCAACACCGCCCACACGGAGTTCGGCGGCCGCGCCGTCCTCGGGGCCAACGAGACCACGGAGGCCGCCCAGGACCTCAACGGGCACGGCAGCCATGTGGCGGCCAGCCTGGGCGGCGCCACCTACGGGGTCGCCAAGGGGGTGAGCCTGATCGCGGTCAAGGTCGCCGACCAGCAGGGCAGCGGCAGCGTCTCCGACATCATCGGGGGCATCGACTGGATGATCGGCCACGCGCTCAAGGCGAGGAGGGCGGGCGGGGGCCCGGCCGTCGCCAACATGAGCATGGGCGGCAGCTACAGCTTCGGCATGAACCGGGCCGTCGCCAGGGCCGTCGCCTCCGGGATCACCTTCACCGTCGCGGCGGGCAACGACAACGCCAACGCCTGCTACTCCTCCCCCGGCAGCACGTCGAGCGCCCTGACGGTCGGCGCGACCGACGCCGCCGACCGGCGGGCCTCCTTCTCCAACTACGGCCGCTGCGTGGACGTGCTCGCCCCGGGTCTGGGCATCACCTCGGCCTGGAAGGGCGCTCCGGACGCCGTCCGGACCCTCTCGGGCACCTCCATGTCCGCCCCGCACGTGGCCGGTACCGCCGCCCTGATCCTGGCCGCCGGAACGGCCAGGACCCCGGCGGAGGTGGCCGAGGTGATCACCAGGAGCGCGGCCGTCAACAAGATCACGAACCTGCCGGTGCGCACCCCGAACCTGCTCCTGCAGACCCCGCGGACACCCGTGACGGCACCCGCGCCCGTGCCGGCCCCCGCTCCCGCACCCGTACCCGCCCCCGTACCGGTACCGGCCCCCGCACCCGTACCGGCCCCGGTGACGGCGCCCGCACCCGTACCGCCGTCCGCCCCGCCCGTCCAGGCCGTCCAACCCGCTCCGTAGGACCGTACGGCGGTACGACGGCGCGACCCCGCACGGCGGAATGCGCAGGTCGGATCGGCTACGGACACACCCAGGACACCCCACCCGCCCCACCTGCGACCCCACCCGCGACCCACCGACCAGTCGGTACCCCGCCCGCTCCCCGCCCCGTTCTGATGGGACATCAATTTCTGAGTGCTTCGGGCGAAAGCAAGTCATTGACTTCTCATGACCGCGACGCGTCAATATCGGCCACCGCACCGGCTCGGCCTCTCCCCCACAGCGGGTGGGGGGAGGGTTCGTTCGACGAAGGAGTCGCGACCCAGTGAGTACGACAACGTTCCGACGAAGAGTTCTGGCCGGGGCGGGCGCCCTTTCCCTGGCCCTGACGGGTGGCGTGGTGGGCCTGGCGGGTACGGCTCAAGCAGCGACCAAGACCACGCCGGTCGCCATGAACTGCGTCGCCCCCGCGCCGCAGCCGGGTGCCAACGGCAACCAGGACTTCACGATCACGCTCCCGGACGGCGCCAAGGCCGGTCAGTCCGTGCCGATCACCATCGACCCGGGCGAGACCCCGGTCATCCCGATGTTCACGATCGACACGGTCAACACCATCAAGGCCAAGCTGTTCGTGGGCGGGGTCGCCCAGACCGTCACCAGCCCGGCCGTGCCCAGCCACCAGGAGGCCAACAAGAAGGCCGACCCGCCGGCGTTCAGCGGGAACATCACCATCCCGGACGGCACCGAGGGCACCACCGTCCAGATCACCATCGACCAGGTGATCACGGACGCCGACCTCGGCGGCACGGTGTACACCACGACCTGTACGCCCGGCCCGCGACCCAGCGGTTCGGTCGGCTCGGTCGCCGTGGAAGCCCTGCCCAAGGATCCGATCACCACGAAGGTGACGCCCAACAGCGGCAAGGCGGGCACCGCCGTCGTCGCCACCGGCGCCAACTTCCCCGCGGGCGCCGTGACCTGCTCCGCCCTCCTCGGCGGCGCGGCCACCGGTGACACGGGCACGGGCACGGCCGACGCGTCAGGCGTCGCCAGCTGCACCCTCACGGTCACCAAGAAGGCCGACGCGATCAAGATCGACGGCTCGATCGCCCCGGCCAAGGCGTTCGTGTTCCTGGAGGACCAGGCGGGCGTGAAGAACCCGGTCGACGTCGAGGTGCTCCCCGGCCCGCTGGCGCTGGGCCCGAAGGACGGCCAGCCCGCCGTCAGCTTCGGCTCCGTCACCATCAACGGCAAGGCCCAGTCGGTGGTCGGCATGTTCAACGCCGCGGCCGTCCAGGACTTCCGCGGCGGCACCCTTGGCTGGGACGTGACGGCGACCCGTACGCCGTTCCTGAACCAGACCACCGGTCACTCCATGGCCAAGGCCCAGATCGGCATCCAGCCGACCTGCACCGTGACCAATGCGGACAGCCCGAGCACCTGCTCCGCCGGAACCCCCGGCGCGATCACGGACACCCCGATGAAGGTCGCCTCCCAGGCGGCCGGCGGGGACGAACTGACCGGTGGTGAGTTCGCCGTCGGCGGCGCCGGGATGATCCAGCTCCCGCCGTTCATGTTCGCGGACACCTACCAGTCGGTCGTGACCTTCTCCATCGCCTGACCGGTCAACCGGGTGGTGGGGGGGGGGGGGCGGCCCCCCCCCCCCCCCCACCCCCCCCCCGGCCCCCCCCCCCCCCCCCCCCCCCCCGCCCCCCCCCCCCCCCCCCCCCACCCCCGCCCCCCCCCCCCCCCCCCCGCCGCCCCCCCCCCCCCCCCCC
>NZ_JBITDP010000028.1:0-17020 GCF_044454405.1 Streptomyces sp. NPDC051555
GGCGCCCGGGGCTCCCGCCCCCGGCGCCCCCCCCGGGGGGGGCGGGGCCCCCCCGCCGCCCCCCCCGCCCGGGGGGCCCCCGGCCCCCCCCCCCCCCGCCGGGGGTGGGCCCCCCCGCCGCAGGCCCGTACAGCCTCCGGCGGCGCCTCAAACGCCGGCGAGGCTGGGTCGGACCTGGCACAAGGGCGGGCTAGGCCCAGAGTTGGCCCTGGAGGACCTCGATGGCCTCTTCCGTCGTGGCCGCCGTGTAGACGCCCGTCGACAGGTACTTCCACCCGCCGTCGGCGACGACGAAGACGATGTCCGCGGACTCACCGGCGGCGACCGCCTTGCGGCCCACGCCGATCGCCGCGTGCAGCGCGGCCCCGGTGGAGACACCGGCGAAGATGCCCTCCTGCTGGAGCAGTTCCCGGGTGCGGGTGACCGCGTCCGCGGAGCCCACCGAGAAGCGGGTGGTCAGCACGGAGGCGTCGTACAGCTCCGGGACGAAGCCCTCGTCCAGGTTGCGCAGGCCGTAGACGAGGTCGTCGTAGCGCGGTTCGGCGGCGACGATCCGGACCCCCTCGACGTGTTCGCGCAGGTAGCGGCCGACGCCCATGAGGGTGCCGGTGGTACCGAGGCCCGCCACGAAGTGGGTGATGGACGGGAGGTCGGCGAGGATCTCCGGGCCGGTCGTGGCGTAGTGGGCGCCCGCGTTGTCCGGGTTGCCGTACTGGTAGAGCATCACCCAGTCCGGGTGCTCCGCCGCCAGTTCCTTGGCGACGCGGACCGCCGTGTTGGAGCCGCCCGCTGCGGGCGACGGGACGATCTCGGCTCCCCACATGGCCAGGAGGTCACGGCGCTCCTGGCTGGTGTTCTCCGGCATGACGCACACGATCCGGTAGCCCTTGAGCTTCGCCGCCATGGCGAGCGAGATGCCCGTGTTGCCGGAGGTGGGCTCCAGGATCGTGCAGCCGGGGTAGAGGCGGCCGGACTTCTCGGCCTGCTCGACCATGTGGAGCGCGGGGCGGTCCTTGATCGAGCCGGTCGGATTACGGTCCTCCAGCTTGGCCCAGATCCGGACGTCCTCCGAGGGGGACAGCCGGGGAAGCCGGACCAGCGGGGTGTTGCCGACCGCCGCCAGCGGGGAGTCGTAGCGCATTACTTCGATCCGCCGGCCACGGCCGGGAGGATGGTGACGCTGTCGCCGTCCTTCAGCTCGGTGGTGATGCCGGCGAGGAAGCGGACGTCCTCGTCGTTCAGGTACACGTTCACGAAGCGGCGCAGCTCGCCGCCCTTGGCCGCGTCGATGATGCGCTCCTGGATGCCCTTGTGACGGGTCTCCAGGTCGGCGAAGAGGTCGCCGAGGGTCGCGCCCTCACCGGACACGGCCTTCTCGCCGTCGGTGTAGGTGCGGAGGATGGTCGGGATGCGGACCTCGATGGCCATGGCTGGCTCCAGTCGTAAAGAAAGCGGGAAGGGCGGCGGGAACGGCGGTAAGGGCGGAGCGGGGTCGCGGTGCGGCGCGCGGCGAGCGCGGACACTGCGCGGCACTGCGGGCACTGCCGTGGTCAGGCAGCGGCAGGACAGATGGCACTGGCGAGGCGGCACAGGTCGACGTGCAGCCGCGCCACGAGCAGCAGCCTGCCGGGCGTCTCGATGCTCACGTCGTGGGGAACCATGCGGTCATGTTAACGATTCCCGGTCCGGCGTTTGGAGTGTGATTCCGCATCGTGGACGCCATCGGCTCACATACTGGGCAGTAACCTCTCAGTAACCGGCCACGACCTGCACTTCTTCCTCCGTGATCACTCCGTCGACGATCCGGTACGACCGGAACTGGAACTCCCCGAGGCCGTCCGCGTCCGCCGTGGAGACCAGTACGTAGTGCGCGCCGGGCTCGTTCGCGTAGGTCACGTCCGTGCGCGAGGGGTAGGCCTCGGTCGCGGTGTGCGAGTGGTAGACGATCACGGGCTCCTCGTCGCGGTCGTCCAGCTCGCGGTAGAGCTTCAGCAGGTCCTTGGAGTCGAACTCGTAGAACGTGGGCGACCGCGCGGCGTTCAGCATCGGGACGAACCGCTCGGGGCGGCCGGTGCCCGCCGGACCGGCGACGATCCCGCAGGCCTCGTCCGGGTGGTCCTTGCGGGCGTGCTCGACGATCCGGTCGTACAGGTCCTGGGTGAGGGTCAGCATGAGCGAAAGGATAAACAGACGGGCCCTCCCGTACCGAGGAGTGGTACGGAAGGGCCCGGATGCTGGACAGGAGCCTTACGAGGCCTTGACGAAGGCGTCCGCGTTCGGGTTGCGGCTCTTCATCACCAGGTAGGAGACGCCGAGGATCAGACCCCACAGCGGGGCGCAGTACAGCGAGACGCGGGCGTCCTTGTCGATGCCCATCATCACGATGACCATGGCGATGAAGGCGAGCGCGAACCAGCTCGTGTACGGGGCTCCGGGCGCCCGGAACGGGGACGCGGGCAGCTCGCCGCGGTCGGACTTGGCGCGGTAGCGGATCTGGCAGACCAGGATCATGATCCAGGCCCACATGCCGGAGATGGTGGCGAAGGAGACGACGTACTCGAAGGCCTTGCCCGGGGCGACGTAGTTGATCCAGACGCCCACGAGCATCAGCGCGGCGGAGAAGGTGGTGCCGACGAGCGGGGTGCCGCTCTTGGTCAGCTTGGTGAAGACCTTCGGGCCCTGGCCGTTCTGCGCGAGGTCGCGCAGCATGCGGCCGGTGGAGTACATGCCCGAGTTGCAGGAGGACAGGGCGGCGGTCAGCACCACGAAGTTGACGACGGCCGCGCCGATGCCGAGGCCCATCTTCTCGAAGGCCAGCACGAAGGGGCTCTCGCCCGCCTTGAACTGGTGCCACGGGATGACCGACAGGATCATGATCAGGGCGCCGACGTAGAAGACGGCGATCCGCCACGGCACGGTGTTGATGGCCTTGGGGAGGGTCTTCTCCGGGTCCTTGGACTCACCGGCGGTGACGCCGACGAGCTCGACCGCGAGGAAGGCGAACATCACGATCTGCAGGGTCATCAGCGTCTCGCCGATGCCGTTGGGGAAGAAGCCCCGGTCGTTCCACAGGTTCGAGACGCTCGCCGTGTCGGCCGCGTCGGAGAAGCCGATGGTCAGGATGCCCGCGCAGATCAGGATCATGCCGACGATGGCGGTGACCTTGACCATCGAGAACCAGAACTCCAGCTCGCCGAAGAGCTTCACGGAGATCAGGTTGGCGGCGTAGAGGATGAGCGTGAAGATCAGCGCGAAGCCCCACTGCGGGAAGCTGCCGTCCGTCCAGAACGCCATGTACTTCGCGGCGGCGGTGACCTCGACGATGCCGGTGACCACCCAGAAGAGCCAGTAGGTCCAGCCCGTCACGTACCCCCAGAAGGGGCCCAGGAACTCTCGGGCGTAGTCCGAGAAGGAGCCCGAGACGGGGCGGTACATGAGCAGCTCGCCCAGGGCCCGCATGATGAAGAAGATGACCAGGCCGGCGATGGCGTAGGCCAGGATCAGGCTCGGACCCGCCTTGGAGATCGCCTTTCCGGCGCCCAGGAAGAGGCCGGTGCCGATGGCTCCGCCGATGGCGATCATCTGGATCTGCCGCGCGCCGAGCGTGCGGTGGTAGCCCTCGCCCGCCTCGGCTTCGCCGCCGGCCGGCTTCGTGTCGTCGTGCTCGACCTGCACAGAGGTCATGTCTTGGTGCGCCTTTCTCCACGCCGACCCGCGCCTGAGAATGGCTGCGGACCGGATCCTCGATCCCCCCGGATACGGATGGAGTTGCACCCGGCGGTCAGCCGGTTCGAGCGAGCCGGGGAACAGGGGTGGCGTCCCGTCGGCAGTCGTGAAGATTTATCACGGCCTTACGGGTGATCGAGGCGTGAAAAGGTGACCCATGGCACGAAAAAATACGGACAAAATCCCTGAACGCGATCAGACCACCACATGGTGGTGATCTGATCGTTATCCGGATTTGAGCGTCCGCTGAGCGAACGCAGTGTGTCGGGAGCGTGTCGGGAGCTCCCTCAGAGGGTCTCGATCAGCGTCTCCTGGAGGCCGCCGAGCCACAGGTACGCCATCACCATCGGCTTGCGCGGGTCGTCGTCCGGCAGCCGGAAGAGGACCGCGCTCTCGTCGTCCTCGGTGATCTCCAGCCGCGCCGCGATGGTGAGCCGCAGGTCGTTGAGCGAGCCGAGCCAGCGCAGCGGCAGCTCCCCGGTCAACTCCAACACGGCGCCGCCGCCGGCGTCGGCGGCCTCTTCGTCCAGGCCGTCGACGAGGCCGTCGTCGAGGCCGTCGTCGAGGCCGTCGTCGAGCGTCAGCGCGTCGAGGCTGCGTACGACGGCCAGCGCGTCCTCCCGCTTGCGGGTGCGCAGGTCGTTCTCGGTGAAGCGGCGGAACTCGGCCGAGTGGGCCCGGACTTCCTCCGGGTCGGCCCCGCCGTCGCCGCCGGGACCGCCGTAGGCGTCCGGGAAGAGCCGGGCCAACGCCGGGTCGGAGGGCGGCTCGGTGGGGCCGTCGGCGGCGAACAGGACCGCCAGCGGGTCGGCGTCCGCGGCCGGTTCGGCCGCGCCGGGGCCGATCAGCTCCAGCAGCTGGACGGCCAGCGAGCGCAGGATCTGGATCTCGATCTCGTCGAGGGCGACGGCCGCGCCGCCGCCGTCGAGCGGCACGAAGGTGCCCGTCTCGCGCTCCATCAGTTGCGGTCCTGGGAGAGGGTCGCCCACAGGCCGTAGCCGTGCATGGCCTGCACGTCGCGTTCCATCTCCTCGCGGCTGCCGCTGGAGACGACCGCCCGGCCCTTGTGGTGGACGTCGAGCATCAGTTTGTTCGCCTTGTCCTTGGAGTAGCCGAAGTACGCCTGGAACACGTACGCGACGTAGCTCATGAGATTGACGGGGTCGTTGTGCACCAGCGTCACCCAGGGGACGTCGGGCTCGGGGACCGCGAAGGTCTCCTCGGCGGATTCGGTGCGTTCGATCTCAATGGGGGCGACACTCACTCGTCCCATGCTGCCACTGTGACGGGCCCGTCGCACAAACGGGCCCTACATCTCGTCACTTTGACGAGATGTGCGCTAGCATCCGTGCCATGAACCCTGCGGACCTGGGCCTGCCGGTGGACGTGCCGTCGACAGCGCTCTTCACGGACCATTACGAGCTGACGATGCTGCAGGCCGCCCTGGCCAACGGCACCGCCGACCGGCGCTCGGTCTTCGAGGTCTTCACCCGACGGCTGCCGGAAGGCCGACGCTACGGAGTGCTGGCCGGAACGGGCCGGGTGCTGGACGCGGTGGAGAACTTCCGCTTCGACGCCGCCGTGCTGGAATTCCTGCGCGAGCGGGCCGTCGTCGACATGCGGACGCTGGACTGGCTGGCCTCGTACCGCTTCTCCGGCGACATCTGGGGCTACCCGGAGGGCGAGGTCTACTTCCCCGGCTCCCCGGTGCTGCGCGTCGAGGGCAGTTTCGCCGAGTGCGTGCTGCTGGAGACCGTGATCCTCTCGATCCTCAACCACGATTCGGCGATCGCCGCGGCCGCCTCCCGGATGTCCTCGGCGGCGGGCGGGCGGCCGCTGATCGAGATGGGCGCGCGGCGCACCCACGAGCTGGCCGCGGTGGCCGCGGCGCGGGCGGCGTACGTCGGCGGCTTCGCCTCCACCTCGGACCTGGCGGCGGGCTTCCGGTACGGGATCCCCACGGTGGGCACCAGCGCGCACGCCTTCACCCTGGTGCACGACAGCGAGCGGGACGCCTTCGAGGCCCAGGTGGCCTCGCTGGGCGGATCCACCACGCTGCTGGTGGACACGTACGACGTCGCCGACGCGGTACGGACGGCCGTCGAGGTGGCGGGGACCGGGCTCGGCGCGGTCCGCATCGACTCCGGTGACCTGCTGCTCGTCGCGCACCGGGTGCGCCAGCAGCTGGACGAGCTGGGGGCCACCGGCACCCGCATCGTGGTCACCTCCGACCTGGACGAGTACGCGATCGCCTCGCTGGCCGCGGCGCCCGTGGACGCGTACGGGGTGGGCACCCAACTGGTCACCGGCAGCGGGCACCCGACGTGCTCGATGGTCTACAAGCTGGTCGCCCGGGCCACCTCCGCCGACCCGAAGGCGGTCCTGCACCCGGTGGCGAAGAAGTCCTCCGGCGGCAAGACCTCGGTGGGCGGCCGCAAGTGGGCGGCCCGGCGGCGGGACGCCGACGGGGTGGCCGAGGCGGAGGTCGTGGGCACCGGAGCCGTGCCGTCCGGGCTGGCCGGGGAGCAGCTGCTGGTGCAGCTGGTCAAGGGCGGCGAGGTGGTCGCGCGGGAGCCGCTGGAGGCGGCGCGCGACCGCCACCGCGCGGCGCTGGCGGCGCTCCCCCTCTCCGCGACCCAGCTCTCCCGCGGCGAGGCCGTCATCCCGACCGAGTACGCCTGACCCTCCCGGGGGGGGCGAATCCAGCCCCGCCGGCCCGATCCAGCCCCGCCGGCCCCATCCAGCCCCGCCGGCGTTTGAGGCGCCGCCGGAGGCACACCGCACCCGCGGACAGGACACGGCCCCGACCCCACGGCCCCCGACCACCGGCCGTCCCGCCCTCCGGGGGCGCCTCAAACGCCGGCGAGGCTGGAAGTGGGGCCGGCCCGACCAGCGGGGCTGGAAGCGGTGGGGCCGGGGGTGCGGCCCTCGGGTTCGGGGTGGGGGGAGTGGGGAAGAGGGCCAGCGGAGGGCCGGGCGGCCGGAGGCCAGGGGCACAGACGTCACACCGAGCGAAGGACACGCGAACATGCACCGCGCACTGATCGTCGTCGACGTACAGAACGACTTCTGCGAAGGCGGCAGCCTCGCGGTCACCGGGGGCGCCGACGTGGCCGCCTCCATCACGGAGCTGATCGGCCAGGCCACCCCCGGCTACCGGCACGTCGTCGCCACCCGCGACCACCACGTCGACCCCGGCGCGCACTTCGCCCGCCCCCCGGCCGAGCCGGACTACGAGACCTCCTGGCCGGTGCACTGCGTGGCCGGGACCGAGGGCGTCGGGTTCCACCCGAACTTCGCCCCCGCCGTCGCCTCGGGCGCCGTCGCGGCCGTCTTCGACAAGGGCGCCTACGACGCCGCGTACAGCGGTTTCGAGGGCGCCGACGAGAACGGCGTCACGCTCGCGGACTGGCTGCGCGCCCGGGAGGTCACCGAGGTCGACGTGGTCGGCATCGCCACGGACCACTGCGTGCGGGCGACCGCCCTGGACGCCGTCCGCGCGGGCTTCGACACCCGCGTGCTGCTCGACCTCACGGCGGGAGTGGCCCCCCACAGCACGGAGCGGGCCCTGGAGGAGCTCAGGACGGCCGGAGTGAAGCTCTCCGGCTCCCCGCACGTGACCGGCGCGTAGGACGCCCCGCAGGGCCCGTACGCCCCGTACGCCCCGCACACCCCCCACGCCCCGCCCGCACCCCGCCCGGGCCCCCGCACAGCGGACGCACAGGTTTTGCCCAGGCTTTGCCCAGGTCGGCCTCAGGCCCCCGGTAGCAGGGCCCGGATCGGGTGCCACAGCTCTTCGGCCCGGTCGGGGGCGCCGCGCCACAGCAGGCCGTCCGGATGGTGCAGGACCGCCGTCACCTCGTCGGGTGTCGGCGGCTGGGCGTTCCCGCGCAGGTACACGGCCCGCATCCCGAGGTTCCGCAGCCTGGTCAGGGCGCGGGCCCGGTTCACGGCGTGCACCAGCACGCGGACATTTCCGCCCTCACCGGACGGTCTGGGCAGCATGAGCGCGACCACCACGCTGCCGCCGGGCAATCGGACGAAACCTCCACCGGGCACGCTTGTCATCTCCCCCGTCAATAAGAAACTCGCACGGGCATCTAAACGCGAACGGCCGCCGCCCGCTAGAGGGCGACGGCCGATCATGCTCTGACCTGCGGTGATGCGTGTTACTTGGTGGAGGGACCGACCTCGACCGTCATCTGGAGACCGTCGTAGGGCTCCTTCACGATCTTGATCTTGGTGTTGGTGTCAGTGACCTTCACCGAACCGGTCGGGTTCTCGTCGTAGTAGTACGTGCCCTTGTGGTCGTCGAAGACCAGGTTGGCGGGCTTCGGCTTCAGGAAGAGCGCCTGACCGTTCTTGTGCAGGGTGAAGGCGTCCGTCGAGTACGCGCTGAAGGTGGCGTCGTACGGCTGGATCTTGTTCCGCAGCAGGGTGCCGTCGGCCCACTTCATGGGCTTGGCGTTGGCGTCGATCGGGAGGATCAGACCCTGGCCCGGGTGCTGGCTGGTGTTGTTGTCCTTCTGGGAGGTGTCCCACTGCCAGATGAGCAGGCCGTCCTGGTACGGGTAGTGCTCGACCCAGCCCGGCTTGGTGTCGGCCCAGCCGAAGTTGTACGGGCCCACCTTGAGGGTGGAGTCGTACGAGACGTAGCGGCGGTTCTCCGCCAGGTAGTACTGCGCGTACTCCTTGGTGAAGCTGGCGCCGATGCGGGAGAAGCCCTTGCCCGTCCAGCCGTTGTCGCCGTTCTCGGCGCCGTCGGTGAAGAGGGCCTGGCCGTCCGCGGTCACGGTGATGGCGTCGGCGGTGAAGCCCTTGCCGCCCGCGCCGCCGTCCGTCTGGTAGCGGAAGCGGAGGTCGAACTTCTTGCCCGCGTAGGCGTCGAGCGGGTACTTCAGGTCCTGCCAGGCGCCGGAGACGTCCGTCAGGGCCGGGTTGCCGCCCGCGTCGAGCGGGATGGCCTTGCCGTTCGCGGTGCCGGCGAGGGCGGTCCAGTTGGCGCCGCCGTCGGTGGAGGCCTCCGCGTAGAGGAAGTCGTAGTCCTTCTCGATGTCCCACCAGCCCTTGAGGGACAGGGCCGCGGAGGACTTGCCGGTCAGGTCGACCGGGCGCGAGAGGGTGTTCTTGAGGTCGTCACCCATGTTGCTCCACCACTGGCTGGCGCCTTCGGCGGGAGCGACGATCTCCGTCTTGACCTGCTTCGCGGGCAGGTCGACGATCAGGGCCTGCTTGTCCTTGGTGTTGTACTCCGCGACGCCCAGCTTGTGGGTGGACTTCGTCCCGGCCTTGGCCTTGTCGTAGTTCAGCCAGCCCAGCTGGAACTTGTCCCAGGCGTTCATGTCGCCCGGGAGGTCGCCTATGGAGTCCTTGCCGTTGCCGAGCCAGGAGCCCGCCGACATCAGGGACCAGAAGCCGACCGAGTTCTCGCCGCCGCCGGAGGTGTCGTACAGGTCCGGGAGGCCGAGGTCGTGGCCGTACTCGTGCGCGAAGACGCCGAGGCCGCCGTTCTCGGGCTGCATCGTGTAGTCGCCGACCCAGATGCCGGTGTTGCCGATCTGGGTGCCGCCGGCCTTGTTGTTCGCCGGGCCGGTCTTGCCCGCGTCGGTGCCGTAGGCGTACCAACGGTGCGCCCACAGGGCGTTGGTGCCCTGCACGCCGCCACCGGCCGACTCGTCCTCGCCCGCGTGGACGATCTGGAAGTGGTCGATGTAGCCGTCGGGCTCGTTGAAGTTGCCGTCGCCGTCGAAGTCGTTGCGGTCCCACTGGTCGTACTGGGACAGCTGCGCCTTGATCTCGGCGTCGGTCTTGCCGGCCTTCTTCTGGGCGTCGGCCCAGGCGGTGACGCCGTCACGGACGGTGTCCCACACGTTGGCGCAGTTGGTCTGACCGCAGTAGTTCGAGCCGTAACGGGCCTCGTTGTACGGGATCTTGACCCAGTCCTGGACCTGGCCCTCGACCGAGTAGCGACCCGAGGAGGTCTTCTCGTAGTAGGTCTTCAGCGAGTTCTTGCCCTGGCCGGTACCGAAGTACAGGTCCTGGAAGTAGTCGCGGCTGAAGTCCTTGCGCCAGGCGGTGCTGTTGTTCGTCTTGCGGTCGGGCTGCGCGATCTGGTTGTGCGCCGGGCCGGGGTTGCCGCCGTACTTCTGCACCGGGGGCTTCGGGCCGTCGGCACCGTCCGGGTCGAACATGGTGGTGCTGTCCACCTGGTCGCCGAAGTCGACGAGGATCGTGAAGATCTTGTCGGTCTTCTCTCGGCCCAGCTCGACGTACTTCTTGTCGTCGAGCTTGACGACCTTCGACGCGCCACGCTGCTCGACGTTGGTCTTGCCCGACAGCACCTGCTCCAGGGCGGCCTTGCGGGCCTGCTCCTGCTGCTTGCTGTACGGACCGTCGAGGTTGTGGTTGACCGAGTTGGCCGGAGCCGTCGGGTCCTGCTGAACGGCGGCCGCCACGGGCGCGGGGGCCACGGGGCCCGACGCGGTCGCGGTGGTGAAGGCTGCGCCGCTGGCGGCGCACGCGGCGATGGTCACGGCGACTGCCGTGGCGCGCAGCGCCCGCCTTCTGGCGGAGTCTGAGTTGCTGGTCACTTGATGTCGTTCCCCTCCCGCGGCCGCCAGGACGTTCGGAACGTCTCCATCGGAGCGGGGGGTTCCGCGCGGCACGCGTCTCAAGTGACGACATTTGACCGGAGTAACGCGAGAAAAGACAGACCTTGACTTGTTCCCTACAACTGCACTATGCGGTCAGGGAGTTCCGCTATTCGGACGTTCCGCAGCCATATGGGGCGAACGGCGCTTCCCGCCCGCGCCCGCGCCCCCCATCTCGGGCCAAGGCATGACTCCGTGCGCCCCCCATGCTCCGGGAGACCGGTGCCAACGGGTTAGGACACGCTTACCGTTGGTCAGGCTCGGGCATCCCCCGTCGTAGAGTTCCCTCCCTGCTTGAGGACGGATATCGCCATGCCGCGACCGACCGCCGTTCAGCTCACTTCCGGTTCCGTCACCGTCGTCGTGTCGACGATCGCCATGCTGCTGCTCTCGCAGACGAGCACGGGCCTCGGCGTCGCGGTCATCTCAGCGGCGGCCCTCGCCCTCGGCCTGCTCGTCGCCCTCACCGTGCCCATGCCGAAGCGGCGGCGCCGTGGACCCGACACCGCCGTGGACGCACCGGCGGCCGCCCGGGTCCCTGCACCCCGGACGGCCGCCCACGAACATTCCGTGCACCACTAGGGCGCACCCTGCTGCCGCCTATGTCGCCGAGCTGACCACCACGGTCTTGGCGACCTTGTCGTGCCAAGCCTGCTTGTACGGCTTGTCGATGAGCATCGAGACGACGAGCGCGATCGGCCACAGGCAGAAGCAGCAGAGCAGCGTCGGCAGCCAGAGCACCGCGGCGCGGGTCAGCGCGGCGTTGGACGGCGGGACGCTGCCGTCGTTCAGCATGGCGACGCGCACGCTCATCGCCCTCTTTCCGATGGTCTGACCGTTCTTCTTGGTCATGAACCAGTCGTAGCCGACGTAGGCGAGGATCCCGATCAGCGTCCAGATCAGACCGCTGCCGCTGTAGGACCTGACGACGACGTCGCTGATGTCGTCGCCCTTGCTGGTGTCGACGACGTAGCGCTTGCTGCTGAAGATCCACTGCAGGAGGTACAGCGGCACGCTGATGATCAGCAGGTCGATGACGCGGGCCGCGAGCCGCTTGCCGAAGTCCGCGAGCGGGGGCATCCCGGCGAGCGGGTCGGGCATGCCGTAGCCGCCTCTACCGCCCCCGCCGTACGGGTCCCCGCCGCCGTAGGGCGGCGGCGGGGGCGGATATCCGCCTCCACCGGGCGGGCTCCCGCCGTAGGGCCCGCCGCCCTGCGGCGGGGTGGGCCCGCCGGGCGGCGGTGAGCCGTACGGCGAGCCGCCCGACGGCGGCGTCGGCTGCTGGGGCTTCTTGAGGAACGGGTCGTCCTCGGGCGACGGGCCCGGCGGCGGCTGGTCGGTGCTCATGGCCCGAGTCGAACCCGGCCGCGCACCCCGCGCAATGCGACCGCGTCCGTTCGGGCGACCCGCCCGGCCGAACGGGCCCTCGGCGGGCCTGCGGTCGGCCCTCAGCGGACCACGTACGTCCCCGCCGCCCTGTCGTGCCAGCCCTGCCGGCGCGCCCGGTCGCCCAGGCACCGCAGCGAGCCGGGCAGGCCCAGGAGCGCGAACACCAGCCACCGGCGCAGCGCCGCGGCGAAGGACGGCGGTCGTCGGGTCGCGACCGAGAGCACCCTGACCCCGAACAGCTTCTTGCCCAACGTGCGACCCCACCGCGCGGTCGGCAGCACCTCGCAGAAGACGCCGAAGAGCAGTACGGCACCGAGTACGACGCCCAGGTAGCCGGCGGTGGTCCCGTCGAGCAGCCATACCGTGACGGTGCGCCCGCTCCCCCGGGCCGCCTCCACCTTGGCGTCCAGGTGCGCGGTGACGGCCGGCAGGAGGGGCTGGGCCACGGCCACCGCGACGGCGCCCAGCACCACCGAGTCCACGGCCCGCGCGAGCAGTCGGCGGGCCGGCCCGGCGGGGCGCGCGGCCCGTTCGGCCATCCGCTCGAAGACGGCGTGATCGGTGCGCCGGGGGGCACGGACCGCTTCCTCGGCCGGCGCCGCGGCCTCGGCGGCGGGGACGGGCGCGGCGGCCGCGGGCGCGGCGACGGGCGCGGGGGTCGGGACCGGGGCCGGGTCGGGAGCGGGCGCCACGGCGGTGCGGGCGGGGGCGGGCGCAGCCACGGCCGCGGGGGCGCGGCGACTGCCCTGCGGTTCCGGCCAGTCGGGGACCGGGGCGACGGACGCCGCGGGCGCGGCGGGCACGGCCGGCGCCACCGGTGACCTCGCCGAGAGGATGCCGACGCCGTCGTAGGTTCCGACCGGGGCGGCGGGCTGGGCGGGGGCGGCCGGGGCGCGGCCGATCCGGACCCCGGAGGCGGAGGCGCGGACGGCCGCCGGTTCGCGCACCGACTCCCAGCGCGGCTCCGGGAACGGCTCCGGGTGGGATTCCGGTTGTGCCTCGATGAGCGGCTCGGGGCGGCTCCGGCCGAGCGAGACACCACCCGGACGGGATACGGCGTGCCCGTGCTCGGATTCCCCCTGACCCCAGGAAACCATCTGGTCACGGGGGCCGCCGAAGCCCGCCTGGTGCACCGGGTCGGCCTGCCAGCGCACCGGATCGGGCTCTGGCGCCCGTACCGGCTCCGACTGCGCGACGGGTTCCGGTTCGCGACAGGCGGCGGTCAGGGAGGTCTCGTCGAGGAAGACCGGGCCGGTCTCCTCCGCGGGCGCGGGGCGGCTCGTACCGGGAACCCAGGACCCGCCGTTCCAGTACCGGACGTACCCGGGGATGGACGGGTCGGGGTAGTACCCCTCGCGGGCCGCGTGCCCGCCGTCTCCAGGGGAGGCCGTCAATGTCCCCAACTCCGTTCGTGGCGCGAGGCATGTGCAGGGGAGGACCATAGCCAAGAACCGCCGTGCCGCAGGGCGGGTAACGCAAGAGTGCAGCCCTTCGGGCGAACCTCGTCCCATGCACCTGCTTTCGGTCAGCCGATAGTTTTCGGCCATCCTTCGGAACGTTCGCGGAAGTCGCGTCATAGTCGCGTGCCGGCGCGCTCTCTCCGGGTGCGGGGTCGGACACCGGCCCCGCGCGAGGCGAAGTGAATCGAAGTGAGGCTGCCATGCACTACCCCGTCATCGAGCGCGAGCTGGAACTGCGACTGGTCCTGTCCCCCGAGCGCAGCATCTGCGTGCCCGCCAAGCTGTCCTACCGCGCGGGCGACCCGTACGCGGTCCACATCACCTTCCACACCGGCACCAGCGCGCCGGTCAACTGGACCTTCGCCCGCGAGCTGCTCGTGGAGGGCGTCTTCCGCCCCAGCGGCCACGGCGACGTCCGGATCTGGCCCACCAAGATCGAGGGGCGCAGCGTGCTCTGCATGGCGCTCAGTTCCCCGGACGGGGACGCCCTGCTGGAGGCGCCGGCCGCGGCGGTGTCGGCCTGGCTGGAGCGCACCCTGCGGATGGTGCCGCCCGGGACCGAGGCCGAACGCCTGGGCCTGGACGACGCGCTGGCGGCGCTGCTCGCGCCGACCCCGGCCGATGACCTGTGGCTGCGCGACCCCTGGCCCTCCGACGAGTCCGCGGACGGCGACGTGTGAGCGGGGCCGCCGCACGACGGCGGGGCCCCGCCGCGGCCTCAGAACAGCTTGCCGGGATTGAGCAGGCCCAGCGGGTCGAAGGCCTGCTTGACCGCGCGCTGCACCTCCATGCCGACCGGCCCCAGTTCGCGGGCCAGCCACTCCTTCTTCAGCACGCCGACCCCGTGTTCGCCCGTGATCGTGCCGCCCAGCGCCAGGCCCAGCGCCATGATCTCGTCGAAGGACCGGCGGGCCCGGGCCGTCTCGTCGGCGTCCGCCGGGTCGAAGCAGACCACGGGGTGGGTGTTGCCGTCGCCCGCGTGCGCGCACACCCCGATGGTGAGGTCGTGCGCCCGGGCGATCGCCGCGGTGCCGTCCAGCATCTCGGCGAGGCGCGAGCGCGGCACGCACACGTCGTCGATCATCGTGGCCGGGCGCAGGGTGTCGAGCGCGGTCAGGGCCATCCTGCGGGCCTGGAGCAGCAGTTCGGACTCGGCCTCGTCGTCGGCGGGCACCACGGTGCCGGCTCCGGCGGCCGTGCACAGCGCGCCGACGGCCGCGAGGTCGGCGGGCGCGTCAGGGGTGTCGAAGGCCGCGAGGAGCAGCGCCTCGGTGGTCTCGGGCAGGCCCATCTTGCCGAGCGCGTTGACGGCGCGGACCGTCGTGCGGTCCATCAGTTCCAGCAGCGAGGGCGTCAGTCCGGCCTCCATGACCGCGCAGACGGCCGCGCAGGCCGCGGCGGCCGAGGGGAACTCGGCGGCGAGCGCGAGCTGGCGCGGCGGCGCGGGGCGCAGCGCGAGGACGGCCTGCACGACGACGCCCAGGGTGCCCTCGGAGCCGACGAAGAGCCGGGTCAGGTCGTAACCGGCGACGCCCTTGGCGGTGCGCCGTCCCGTGCGCAGCAGCCGCCCGTCGGCCAGGACCACGTCCAGCCCGAGGACGTACTCGGCGGTGACCCCGTACTTGACGCAGCACAGGCCGCCCGAGGCGGTGCCGATGTTGCCGCCGATCGTGCACTGTTCCCAGCTGGAGGGGTCGGGCGGGTAGTACAGGCCGCGCTCCGCGACGGCCCGCGAGAGCACGGCGTTGACCACGCCCGGTTCCACGACGGCGAGCCGGTCGACCGCGTCGATCTCCAGGATCCGGTCCATGGCGGTCAGCGAGAGCACGATGCAGCCGTCGGAGGCGTTCGCCGCGCCCGACAGGCCCGTGCGGGCGCCCTGCGGGACGACCGGGACCCGTAGTGCCGTCGCGGTGCGCATCACGTGCTGGACCTGTTCGACCGTGCGGGGCAGGACCACGGCGGCCGGGGTGCCGGCCGCGCAGAAGCCCGCCATGTCGGTCGCGTACCCGGAGGTCACCTGGGGGTCGGTGATCACGGCCGCGGCCGGCAACCCCGCGTGCAGGCGTGCCAAGAGATCGTCCATGGTGCCAGCGTGGCACCCGCCGCCATCGGTGTGAACCCGGGCGCGACCCTCTTCGGACACCTCCGCGCGCTCTTCATATTGACGCACAGTGACCCCATGGACGAGGAATCGCGCCCCGCACCACCCGTGACCTTCACCGGCCGCAAGACGCTCGTGCCGGCCGTCGTCGCCGTGGTCCTGATCGTCGGGGCCCTGGTGATCCGGCCGGTCGAGAACGGCGACGACGCCCGACCGCCCGGGCCCAGCGAGCGGGCCGCCTCCGCGGTCGGCATGGGCGCGCCCGCGGCGGCGGCCGACCTGAGCGCGCTGATCGCCGACCGGGAGAAGTGGGTGGCCGCGCACGCCGACGACGACGGCTCGTGGGCGGTGCTGGGGGCGGCCTACCTGGAGCAGGCGCGGCGCACCGGCGACACGCTGTGGTGTCCCAAGGCGGAGCGGGCGCTGAAGCGTTCGCTGGAGCTGCGGCCCGCGGAGAAGGGCAACTTCGACGCGATGACGGGCATGGGCGCCCTGGCGGTGGCCCGGCGGGACTACGGGACCGCGAAGAAGTGGGGTGAGCTGGTGCGGGCGCAGTCGCCGAAGCGCTGGACGGCGTACCCGGTGCTCGTGGACGCCTACGGCGGGCTGGGCGACTACAAGGCCGCCGAGAAGGCGATGAACGAGCTGCTGGAGCTGCGGCCGGGGCTGGCGGCCTTCACCCGGGCCGCGCAGGTCTACCGGGACCACGGCTGGCGCGAGGACGCGGTGGCGGCGATGGCGAACGCGTCGGGCGCGGCGAAGGCGCCGGTGGAGAAGGCGTACGTACTGGACCGGATGGGCGACCTGTCCTGGGAGCGCGGCGATTCGGGCGAGGCGCTGCGGATGTTCGAGGGCGCGCTGCGGACCGATCCGGGGCAGGCGGAGGCGCTGGGCGGGCGGGCGCGGGCGCTGGCCTCGTTGGGGCGTTCGGGCGAGGCGGTGCGGGACTACCGGATGGCGCTGGGCCGGGCGCCGGTGCCGCGGCTGGCGCTGGAGCTGGGCGAGCTGCTGGAGTCGCTCGGCCGGACGGAGGAGGCGCGCACGCCGTACGAGGTGCTGGGCTCGCTGGCTTCGAAGGGCATGGCGAACGGGGTCTCGGACGAGGTGACGCTCGGCCTGTACGAGGCGGACCACGGCGATCCGGCGGCGGCGGTGCGGCGGCTGACGGCCGAGTGGGGCCGGCACAAGAACCTGCAGGTGGCGGACGCCCTGGGGTGGGCGCTGCACCGGACCGGGGACGACGCGGCGGCGCTGGAGTACGCGAAGAAGGCGACCGAGCTGGGGCTGCGGAGCGCGGACTTCTCCTACCACCGGGGACAGATCGAGCGGGGCCTGGGCGACGTGGCGGCGGCCCGCCGCCACTTCCAGGACGCGCTGCGGACCAACCCGCGGTTCTCGCCGCTGCGGGGACCGCTGGCGAAGGAGGCGCTGGACGCGGCGGGCCGGCCCGCGTCCGGCGGGCCGGAGAACATGCAGCCGAAGGGGCCGTGGGTGGCTCCGGTGATGCCGAAGCCGTCGGCGAAGGCCTCCCCGTCGCCTTCGCCGTCGGCCCGCTGACGCCCGTTCCGACTCCCGCGCGCGGCGGGGGCCGCGGCCCCCCCCACGGGGGCGGCCCCCCCCGCCCGGCGGGGGGGGGGGGGGGGTGGCGGGCGTGAGCGGCGGGCGGCCCGTAGCCGCCCAAACGGGCCTGG
>NZ_JBITDP010000028.1:17030-117641 GCF_044454405.1 Streptomyces sp. NPDC051555
CCGTCGCCGAAGGCCACCGCGCCGCCTGCGCCGACGCCCCCCTGCCGCCCGTGCGGACCCCCGCGCGGGGCGGGGCGGCCGCGCAACAAACGGGCTCCGGCCCCGCCGTCACGGCGGCTGCGGCTAGAGGTTGCCGCGCTTCTCCTGCTCGCGCTCGATCGCCTCGAACAGGGCCTTGAAGTTGCCCTTGCCGAAGCCCATGGAGCCGTGGCGCTCGATCATCTCGAAGAAGACGGTCGGCTTGTCCTGGACCGGCTTGGTGAAGATCTGCAGCAGGTAGCCGTCCTCGTCGCGGTCGACGAGGATCTTCAGCTCGCGCAGGGTCTCCACCGGCACCCGGGTCTCGCCCGCCCACTCGCCGAGGGTGTCGTAGTACGAGTCCGGGGTGTCGAGGAAGGCCACGCCGGCCGCGCGCATCGTCCGTACCGTCGAGACGATGTCGTTCGTCGCCAGCGCGATGTGCTGGACGCCCGCGCTGCCGTAGAACTCCAGGTACTCGTCGATCTGCGACTTCTTCTTCGCGATCGCCGGCTCGTTGATCGGGAACTTCACCTTCAGGGTGCCGTCCGCGACGACCTTCGACATCAGCGCCGAGTACTCGGTCGCGATGTCGTCGCCCACGAACTCCTTCATGTTCGTGAAGCCCATGACCTTGTTGTAGAAGGCGACCCACTCGTTCATGCGGCCCAGCTCGACGTTGCCGACGCAGTGGTCGATCGCCTGGAAGGTCCGCTTGGCCGGGCCCTCCACCAGGGGGGCGACGCTGACGAAGCCCGGCAGGTAGGGGCCGGTGTAGTTCGAGCGGTCGACCAGGGTGTGGCGGGTCTGGCCGTAGGTGGCGATCGCGGCCAGGACGACCGTGCCGTGCTCGTCCTTCAGCTCGTACGGCTCGTCCAGGCCGCGGGCGCCCTGCTCGACGGCGAAGGCGTAGGCGGCGCGGGCGTCCGGAACCTCGATCGCGAGGTCGATGACACCGTCGCCGTGCTCGGCGACGTGCTCGGCGATGAAGCGGCCGTGGTCGGTGGACGGCTTGATGACCGAGGTCAGGACGAAGCGCGCGGAGCCGTTGGTCAGGACGTAGCTCGCGGTCTCGCGGCAGCCGTTCTCCGGGCCGGAGTAAGCGACGAGCTTCATGCCGAAGGCCGTGGAGTAGAAGTGCGCGGCCTGCTTGGCATTGCCGACGGCGAAGACCACCGCGTCCATTCCCTTGACCGGGAAGGGGTCTGCCGTGCGGGCGGCGTCCGTGGCGTGATCGAGGGTCTCAGTCATGAGCGCAGAGTCCCGCCGAACCACAAGCTGCGCAATAGTTCGCATTTCCATTGCGCATATTGACCAGTGAGACCGCAGGATTGATGCAGCATCTGTACAGGATGACCAGCGAAGGGACACCCATGGCGATCGATCAATTGGACGGCAGGCTCATCGTGCTGCTCGCCCGGGAACCCCGGATCGGGGTCCTGGAGGCCTCGCGACGGCTCGGCGTCGCGCGCGGCACGGTACAGGCGCGTCTGGACCGGCTTCAGTCGAATGGCGTCATCCGCGGATTCGGTCCGCAGGTGGATCCGACGGCGCTCGGCTACCCGGTCACGGCCTTCGCCACGCTGGAGATCAAACAGGGGCAAGGCGCGGACGTACGGGCGCACTTGGCCGGGGTCCCGGAGGTTCTGGAGCTGCACACCACCACGGGCCACGGGGACATGCTGTGCCGGCTGGTGGCCCGTTCCAACGCGGACCTCCAGCGGGTGATCGACCGGGTTGTCGGATTTGATGGCATCGTGCGGGCTTCGACGGCAATTGTCATGGAGAATCCCGTACCCTTGCGGATCATCCCGCTGGTCGAACAGGCGGCCGAGGACGACTGACGACCGAGGGCGACTACGGGCGCTGTCCGCGACTGCCTGCGAATGCGGGCGATCGAGGGCGGCGGAGCCCGCACCGGGCCGACACGAAGGACGAGGTGACGCGGCGTGAGCTTCTGGTCCTACCTCTCCCACCGCCATCAGCAGCTGCTGACCGACGCCTTCCAGCACGCCAGCGCCGTCTTCCAGTGCATGGTGATCGCGACCGTGCTGGGCATCGCGATCGGCGTCCTGACCTACCGCAGCGGCTGGGCGGGCAACCTCGCCATCCTCTCCACCTCGACCGTGCTGACCGTCCCCTCGCTGGCCCTGCTCGGTCTGCTGATCCCGCTCGTCGGGCTCGGCGTCGCACCGACCGTGATCGCGCTGACCCTGTACGGGTTGCTGCCGATCGTCCGGAACTCGATCGTGGGGCTGCGGGGCGTCGACCCGGCCCTCGTCGACGCCGCCACCGGCATCGGGATGTCGCGCACGGCCCGGCTCCTGCGGGTCGAGCTACCGCTCGCCTGGCCGCCGATCCTGACCGGCATCCGGGTCTCCACGCAGATGCTCATGGGCATCGCCGCGATCGCCGCGTACGCCTCGGGCCCCGGGCTCGGCAACGAGATCTTCCGCGGGATCGCCTCGCTCGGCAGCGCCAACGCCATCAACCAGGTGCTGGCCGGGACCGTGGGCATCGTCATCCTCGCCCTGCTCTTCGACGCCGCGTACGTCCTGCTCGGTCGTCTCACCATCCCGAGGGGAATCCGTGTCTGAGCCGATCGAGACCACCGGCACGCCGTCGTCCGCATCGCCCGGATCCCCGCCCGGCTCCCCGGCCGGATCCCACGCCGGATCCTCGGCCGGTTCCCACGCCGGATCCTCGGCCTCCGGGGCGGCCATCCGGCTGGAGGAGCTCACCAAGCGCTACCCGGGCAACCCCAACCCCTCCGTGGACGGCGTCTCCATGGACATCAAGGCCGGCGAGACCGTCGTCTTCGTCGGCCCCTCGGGCTGCGGGAAGTCCACCACCCTCAAGATGATCAACAGGCTGATCGAGCCCAGCTCGGGCCGGATCCGGATCGGCGACGAGGACGTCACCGACATGGACCCGGTCAAGCTGCGGCGCAAGATCGGGTACGCGATCCAGTCGTCCGGGCTCTTCCCGCACATGACGGTCGCCGAGAACATCGCCCTCGTCCCCAAGATGGTCGGCTGGTCCAAGTCCCGGGTGAAGGACCGGGTCGAGGAGATGCTCGACCTGGTGGGCCTGGACCCGAGGGAGTTCCACGGCCGCTATCCGCGCCAGCTCTCGGGCGGCCAGCAGCAGCGCGTGGGCGTGGCCCGGGCACTGGCCGCCGACCCGCCCGTGCTGCTGATGGACGAGCCCTTCGGCGCGGTCGACCCGATCACCCGCGACCACCTCCAGGACGAGCTGATCCGGCTCCAGCACGAGCTGCACAAGACGATCGTCTTCGTCACCCACGACTTCGACGAGGCCATCAAGCTGGGCGACCGGATCGCGGTACTGCGCGAACGCTCGCACATCGCCCAGTTCGACACCCCCGAGGCGATCCTGACCAATCCGGCCGACGACTTCGTCTCCGGCTTCGTCGGCGCGGGCGCCGCCCTCAAGCGGCTCAACCTCACCCGGGTCCGGGAGGTCGAGATCGCCGACTTCCCCACGGTGACGGTCGACGACCCGCTCCAGCAGATCTTCAACAAGCTGCGCACCGGCCCGCACAACGAACTGTTGATGCTGGACCGGCGCGGGCGCCCCTACAAGTGGCTGCGGCGCGGCGACCTGATGCGCGCCAAGGGCTCCCTCGCGCGGGCGGGCCAGCTGGTGCACGACACGGTGACCCGGGACGCCACGCTGCACGACGCGCTGGAGGCGGTCCTGACGGACAGCGGCGGCCGGGTGGCGGTGACCGGACGGCGCGGGGAGTACATCGGCGTCGTCGACGTGGAGACCCTGATGAACTCCGTGCACGAGATGCTGGAGGCGGACCGGCTCGCGGCCGCCGAGCACCAGCACGACCTGGAGGAACTGCGCCACCACCGCACCGATCGAGAGCTGGAGGGTGGTGCGGAGCCCTCATGAGCACCGGGAAGTCACCGGTCCCCTCCCCCGAGCGCCCGCCGGGTGAGCACGAGGTCATGGGCCACGCCTTCCGCGACGAGGCGCTGATCGAGGATCCGCAGGAGGGGGCCGCGGAGCCGTCGGCCGCCGCGGCCCGGCCCCGGCGGCGGCGGATCACCTGGCCGCAGCTGGTCGTGCTGCCCACGGTGCTGGCCGTGGTGCTGCTGACGACGTACCTGTGGATCACCAACATCCACCTGGACACAATCGCCGAGAACTCCCTCAGCGGCGGGAACGTGGAACTGCGGCTGCGCCAGCACGTCCAACTGACCGCGATCTCCACCTTCTGGGTCCTGGTCATCGCGATCCCGCTGGGCATCGCGCTCACCCGGGGCGGGCTGCGCAGGGCGGCTCCCGTGGTCACCGCGATCGCCAACATCGGTCAGGCCACCCCGGCGATCGGCCTGTTGGCGCTGTTGGTGATCTGGCTGGGCATCGGGCCCTCGACCGCGATCATCGGGATGGTCGCCTACGCCGTGCTGCCGGTGCTCTCCAACACCGTGGCCGGGCTGCGGGCCATCGATCCCCAGCTGGTGGAGGCGGCGCGCGGGATCGGGATGTCCTCGCTGGGGACGCTGGGCAGGGTGGAACTGCCGCTCGCCGTCCCGCTGATCCTGGCGGGCGTACGGACGGCCCTGGTGCTCAACGTCGGCACGGCGGCCCTGGCCACCTTCGGCGGGGGCGGCGGCCTCGGCGACCTGATCACCTCGGGGATCCAGACGCAGCGGATGCCGGTGTTGGTGCTGGGGTCGGTGCTGACGGTGGCGCTGGCCCTGTTCGTGGACTGGCTGGCCTCGCTGGCCGAGACGGTCATGACGCCGCGCGGGCTGGAGGCGTAGATGGGTACGGGATCCGGCGCAGGGACGGGTGCGCGAGCGGGAGTACGGGTGGAAGCACGGGTGGGAGTACGGGTCGGGGTACGGGTCGGGGTGCGGTCCGCGCTCGCGGCGGCGGTGCTGCTGGCGGCGGTGTCGGGGTGCGGGCTCAAGAGCGGGTCGCCGCTGGTGGACGACGTGGTGCCCGGCTCGGTCGGGCAGGGACTCCCCCTCAAGGGCGCCTCCTTGACGGTCACCTCGAAGAACTTCAGCGAGAACATCGTCCTCGGCCAGATGATCGGGCTGATCTTCAAGGCCGCGGGGGCGGAGGTCCTCGACCGGACGAACCTGCCCGGCTCGATCAGCGCGCGCGAGGCGATCGTCAAGGGCGACGCGGACGCGATGTACGAGTACACGGGCACGGCCTGGATCACCTACCTCGGCAATGCCGAGCCGATCGACGACCCGCACGCGCAGTGGGAGGCGGTCCGCAAGGCGGACGTGAAGAACGGCGTGGCGTGGCTGCCGCAGTCGTCCCTCAACAACACCTACACGCTGGCGATCAGCAAGAAGAACAACGCCAAGTACCACCTGAAGACCATGTCGGACATGGCCAAGCTGGCCCGGGAGGACCCGGGTGCGGTGACGGTGTGCGTGGAGAACGAGTTCGCCTCGCGGGAGGACGGCCTGACGGGGATGGAGCGGGCCTACGAGATGAAGATCCCGGCGGGCAACGTGCGCAAGATGGACGCCGGGATCATCTACACGCAGGTGTCCAAGTCGGACTCCTGCCTGCTGGGCGAGGCCTTCACCACGGACGGCCGGATCAAGGCGATGGACCTGGACACGCTGACGGACGACCGGAGGTTCTTCCCCAACTACAACGCGGCCCCCGAGATCCACGCGAAGACGCTGGCCAAGTACCCGGTGATCGCGCAGCTGCTGGACCCGCTGACGCGCCGGCTCACGACGCGGGTGGCGCAGGACCTGAACGCGAAGGTGGACGTGGAGGGGCAGGACCCGCACGACGTGGCGAAGCAGTGGCTGATCGAGCAGGGGTTCATCAAGGAGGGCTGAGTTCCAAAGAAAGCTATGCAAAGAAGTCCTTGCAAAGGTCTCTTTGCAAGCCTAGAGTTGAGGCATGCCCGAGAACGCCGAGCCCCCGCAGCCCGCCGCCGAAGCCGAACCGTCCACGTCCCCCGAGCCGTCCACGTCCACCGAAGCGCCTTCCGCACCCAAGGTCCGCAATCTCGACGCGCACGCCCTGCGCGGGCTCGCCCACCCGTTGCGCATAAGACTGTTGGCCGCCCTCCGCCACAACGGCCCGGCCACCGCCTCCCAACTGGCCGAGCAGCTGGGCGAGTCCAGCGGCGCCACCAGCTACCACCTGCGCCAGCTCGCCGCCCACGGGTTCGTCGAGGACGCGCCCGAGCACGGCAAGGGGCGCGAGCGCTGGTGGCGGGCCTCCCATGAGGGCACGAGCTTCGACGAGACCATGGCGCACGACGCCGACCCGGCCACGCGCAGCGCGGCGGAGGTCTTCCTGCACGAGATCGCGACCATCCACGCGCAGGAGATGAACACCTGGCTCGGCACCTCCCACACCTGGTCGACGCAGTGGCGCCGGGGCGCGGACCTCAGCGACTTCACGCTGCGCCTGACCGCCGACCAGACGCACGAACTGATCCACAAGATGCACGACCTGATCAACAGTTACCGCGATCTGGGCCCCGCGGAAGAGACCGAGACGGTCCGCTTCCACACGCACGTCTTCCCCCGGACGTCCGACTAGGCCCGGCCCTGCTGGGTACCGGCCCTCCTCCCTGCATCTCCTGCACCTCCTGCACCACCTCCCGCACCACCCGCACGACCCCGGAAACCGATTGACCTGCATCCTGCCGCCGGAAAGAGTCCTGCCATGCCTTCCATGCCTGCCGCTCCTGTCCTCACGCACGCCCTGACGCCCGCCTTCACGCCCGCCGAGACCCACGCCGTCCTGCACACCGCCCGCACCGCCGAGCTGACCGCGGGGGCCGCCGAGGCCGCCGCCCGACGGGACGCCCTGGCCCACGCCCGGGAGGCCGACACCACTTCCATACCGGGCGTGCGCACCCTGCTCGGCAAGGCGCTCGTCGCCGCCGGGACGCGGCTCCTCGCCCACGGCCAGGGCTACGGCCAGGGCTCCGCACATCCGCACGCGGCATGAGCAGGCGCCCGTTCGCGGCGGTCCTGGTCGCCAACACCATCTCGATAGCCGGTAGTTCGCTCACCCTCATCGGCGTCCCGTGGTTCGTCCTCCAGACCACGGGCAGCGCGGGCCGGGCCGGGGTCGTGGCCTTCTGCGCCACCCTGCCCGTCATCGTGGCCGCCCTCGTCGGGGGGCCGGTCATCGACAGGATCGGCCGCCGCCGGGTCTCGGTGGTCTCGGACCTGATCTCCGCCCTCTCCGTCGCCACCATCCCCTTGCTGCACTACGCGGGGGCGCTGGACTTCTGGATGCTGTGCGCGCTGATGGCCGTCGGCGGGCTGGTGCACACCCCGGGACTGACCGCCCGCGGCGTGCTGCTGCCCGACCTCGCCGAGCACGCGGGCACCAGCCTCACGCGGGCCGCCGGGCTCTACGACGCGGTCTCGCGCGGGGCGCGGATGATCGGGGCCGCGCTGGCGGGCGTCCTCATCGCGTTCTTCGGGGCCGAGTCCGTCCTGCTGCTGGACGCGGCCACCTTCGGGGTCTCCGCACTGCTGGTCGGCGCGTTCCTGCGCGGGGTGCCGGCGGCCGAACCGCAGGGCCGGACCGGGTCGGTGTCCCTGGCGGGGTACCGGGCGGAGCTGGGCGAGGGGTGGCGGTTCCTCCTGGGGTCCCGGCTGCTGCTGGGGATCACCTTCATGGTCATGCTGACGAACGGCATCGACCAGGGGTGGGGCGCCGTACTGCTGCCGGTGCACGGCCGCGAGGCGCTCGGCGGGGCCACCGCGATCGGCCTGCTGATCTCCCTCTTCGGTGGCTCCGCGCTGCTGGGCGCGCTGCTCTACGGCGCCTGGGGCGACCGGCTCCCCCGGCGGCTGGTGTTCGCGGTGGCCTTCCTGCTCTGCGGGGCGCCGCGCTTCCTGGTGGCGGGCCTCACCGACACCACCCTGCCGCTCGCGGTGACGATGGCGCTGTCCGGGCTCGGGGCGGGTGTGCTCAACCCCGTCCTCACCACGGTGATCTACGAGCACGTGCCCGACGCACTGCGCAGCCGGGTGGCGGGCGTGACCACGGCGGGCTGTGAACTGACCATGCCGCTCGGCGGACTCGCCGCCGGCCTGCTGGTGGACGGCTGGGGCATCGGCCCGGCCCTGCTGCTCTTCGGTGGGGCCTACCTGTTGACGACCCTCGCCCCGCTGGTCTTCCCGGCCTGGCGGGCGATGGAGAGGCCGCCGATCAGCAGGACGGAACCGGCTCCCCGAGGTTCAGTGCCCGCAGATCGTTCACCGCTTCCGTCAGGGTCGTGACGGGGATCAGGCGCAGCCCTTCGGGGAGTTCGGACTTGGCGTCCGAGCACTCGGCCTTGGGCACGAGGAAGACGGTCGCACCGTCCCGCGCGGCGGCCTGGGTCTTGAGCGCCACGCCCCCGACCGCGCCGACCGTGCCGTCGGCGGTGATCGTGCCCGTACCGGCGATGTTGCGGCCGCCGGTGAGGTCGCCGCCCTTCCCGTCGCCGTCGAGCTTGTCGACGATGCCGAGGGAGAAGAGCAGCCCGGCACTGGGGCCGCCGACGTCGGCGAGGTTGAGGTCGACCTTCACCGTGTCGGGGCTCTTGTGGAGGAAGCCGAGCGCGGCCTGGGCGGCGGCCGACTGCGACTTGGTCATTTCCTCCAGGTTGTGCGCGGTGATCTCCTTGTCGCTGCCGCCCGTCGGGTAGACCGCTTCCTTGGGCATGACCGCACGGTCCGTCCGGAACCAGTTGTCGACCAGCTCGGCCAGGCTGACCGTGCTGGACGGGCCGGTGGCCAGGATCGTGGTCATCCGCAGGTGCCCGCTGGTCTCCCGGGTCGGCGCGCCCGTGACCGTGATCACGGGCTTGCCGTCCTTCGCCCCGAGCACGTCCGTGGTCAGGCCCGGACTCGCGAGGATGAACGGCAGCGGCGCCAGGGCGGCCACGCCGAACAGGGCGAGCAGGGGCGCGGCGCAGACGGCCAGGGCGGCGGGACGCGACATGCGTGTGAGGCGAGAGAGCACCCGGCCAATCTAGCCGCCGGGCGCCCGCTCCGGCTCAGCGCAGCGCGTCGGCGACCTCGCGGGCCGCGTCCACGACCCGCGGACCGACCCGTTCGGGCACGGCGTCGGCGAGCATCACGACGCCCACGCTGCCCTCCAGGCCCGTGATGCCCACCAGGGGCGCGGCAGCGCCGCTGGCGCCCGCTTCCAGCTCCCCGTGGGTCAAGGTGTACCCGGGGTCGATCAAGGAGCCCTGACGGGCGGCCAGGATCGCCCGGCCCGCGGCACCGCGGTCCAGCGGGTGGCGGAAGCCCGCCCGGTAGGCGACGTGGTAGTCGGTCCAGGTGGGTTCCACGACGGCCACGGCGAGCGCCTCGGTCCCGTCGACGAGGGTCAGGTGCGCGGTGGCCCCTATGTCCTCGGCGAGGGAGCGGAGCGCCGGCAGGGCCGCCTCGCGCACGAGCGGGTGGACCTGACGTCCCAGCCGCAGTACGCCGAGCCCGACGCGGGCGCGGCCGCCGAGGTCACGGCGGACCAGGGCGTGCTGCTCCAGCGTGGCGAGGAGGCGGTAGACCACGGTGCGGTTGACACCGAGGCGGTTGGACAGCTCGGTGACGGTCAGACCGTGGTCGGTGTCGGCGAGCAGTTTGAGGACTCTGAGCCCTCTGTCGAGAGTCTGGGAGGTTTCCGCGGTCACGACGCCTCTCCCTCTTTCGGTGAGCGGCGGTGACTCTCGCGGGGTGGAGCGCTGCCGTATCCCTTCGGCGACGCACGGAGAGGCCGCCGGTACAAACCATGGCACCGGCTGCGCTCCCGCGGCGGCACTGCCACGGGGCGTTCATTGCGGGGACAGTAGCGAGCGGGTCCGCTCAGCGGAAGGGCTCGTCCAGAATCCGGGCGCCTACTACCCGTATATACCGGTTCGCTCCGGGCCCCTGTGCCAAGTCGTGACCTACCCCGCGGTAAAAGCTGTTTAAAGAACGATTAGTCTGAGCGCGTTCAAAAATGTTGGGGGTGGAGACGGGCAGTCATGCCCGGAGCCACACGGGAGGGATTACACACCAATGAACCTGAAGCGCATGGCCGTCGTGGCCGCCGCAGCCGTGGTCGGTCCGACGGTCCTCATGGCCACGCCGGCGATGGCCGACGAGGTCAAGAACACCGCGGTCACGACCCCGGACACCGACCTCACGAAGGACGCCGCCCCGGTGGCGGACAAGACGGACAAGGCCGAGACCCCGGCCCCCGTCGTCCCGGTCACCCCGCCGGTCGTCCCGGCCCCGATCGTGCCCGCGCCGGTCGTTCCGCCGGTCGCCGACGGCAAGGTGCCGGCTCCGGCGCCGCTGCCCGGCGACGAGGACGAGATCGCCGCCCCGGGCCCGAAGCTGGGCCTGAAGGGCGTCCCGTCCTCCTTCAAGGCGGGTGGCGACTGGTCCGGATTCAAGGTCACCGTCGACAACGACGGCAAGACCCAGAAGAGCTACGTCCTCGTCCTGGCCGTCGCCGACGAGAACGCCAAGCTGAAGACCAAGGACGTCCAGGTCCAGGTCCTGGTCGGCGGCACCTGGCACACGGCCGAGATCATCTCCGAGGGTGGCACCCCCGTCGCCCTGCTGACGGACGACATCAACCTCCCGAAGGGCACCACGGAGCTCTCCGTCCGCGTCCGCTTCGGTGCGAACGCCCCGGTCGGCGAGATCCTCTTCGCCGCCTCCGGCGGTAGCAACCTCGACGAGGACATCTGGTCCGACACGGCCATCGAGTACTCGAAGATCTCCCGCGGCACCAACGGCGGTGGCAACACCGGCGGTGACCACGGCAACGGGAACACCGGTGGCAACACCAACAACCCGAAGCCGGACGGTGGCACCACCACCCCGGTCGTCGACCACAACAACGGCGGCAACAACACCGGCAGCAACAACGCCGGTGGCGAGCTCGCCGAGACCGGCGCCGACGCCGCCACCTCCTGGGCCCTCGGTGGCGCGGGCGTGGCCCTCGCCATGGGCGCAGCCCTGGTCGCGGGCACCGGCCGTCGCCGTCGCCAGACCGCGTAACACCCGCCCCTCGGGGCGACGGTGAACGGACGGGGCCCGTGCGCGACAAGCGCACGGGCCCCGTCCTGCGTCTGCGGGCTCACCGCCGGGTCATCACTCCCGGGTCATCGCTCCCGGGTCAGGACCGCCGGGTCACCGCATCTTGGTGGCCCACTCCTGCACCTTCTTGATCCGCTCGCGCAGCTGCCCCGCCGTCGCCTCCGCGCTCGGCGGCCCGCCGCACACCCGCCGCAGCTCGGTGTGGATGACCCCGTGCGGCTTGCCGCTCTGGTGGACGTACGCGCCCACCATCGTGTTCAGCGACTTGCGCAGCTCCAGCAGCTCCTTGTGCGAAACGACGGGACGCCGCTCGGCCGGCAGCTCCAGCAGGTCCGCCTCGGAGTCGGGCTTGCGACGGCTGTGCGCGATCTGCCGGGCCTGGCGCTTGTGCAGCAGCAGCTGGACCTGGTCCGGCTCCAGCAGCCCGGGGATGCCCAGGTAGTCCTGTTCCTCCTCGCTGCCCGGGTGCGCCTGCATCCCGAACTCCGCGCCGTCGAAGAGCACCCGGTCGAAGACCGCGTCGGACTCCAGCGCCTCGAAGGACATCTGCTCCTCGTCGCCGGTGTCCTCGTCCTCCTGCCGGTTCGCCTCCTCCATCTCCTTCTCGGAGTCGGCGTAGGGGTCTTCCTCCCCCTGCTTCTTCGGCTTGTCGAGGACGTGGTCGCGCTCGACCTCCATCTCGTTGGCGAAGCCGAGGAGGTAGGGGATCGTGGGAAGGAACACGGAGGCGGTCTCGCCGCGCCTGCGCGAACGCACGAAGCGTCCGACGGCCTGCGCGAAGAACAGCGGGGTCGAGATCGTCGTCGCGTACACACCGACCGCGAGCCGCGGTACGTCGACGCCCTCGGACACCATCCGGACCGCGACCATCCAGCGGCTGCCGTCCTCGCTGAAGGTGTCGATCCGCTTCGAGGCGCCCGTGTCGTCGGAGAGGACGACGGTCGCCTTGGTCCCGGTGATCTCCCGGATCAGCTTGGCGTACGCGCGCGCCGACTCCTGGTCGGCGGCGATCACCAGCCCGCCCGCGTCCGGGATGCCCTTCCTGACCTCGGTCAGGCGCCGGTCGGCGGCGCGCAGCACGTTCGGCATCCAGTCGCCGCGCGGGTCCAGCGCGGTGCGCCAGGCCTGCGAGATGGCGTCCTTGGTCATCGGCTCGCCCAGCCGGGCGGCGATCTCGTCGCCCGCCTTGGTGCGCCAGCGCATGTTGCCGCTGTAGGACATGAAGATCACGGGGCGGACGACGCCGTCGGCGAGCGCGTTGCCGTAGCCGTAGGTGTAGTCGGCGCTGGAGCGCCGGATCCCGTCGTTCCCCTCCTCGTACGTGACGAAGGGGATCGGGTTCGTGTCGGACCGGAAGGGCGTACCGGTCAGCGCGAGCCGCCGGGTGGCCGGGTCGAAGGCCTCCAGGCACGCCTCGCCCCAGGACTTCGAGTCACCGGCGTGGTGGATCTCGTCGAGGATCACGAGGGTCTTGCGCTGCTCGCACCGGTTGCGGTGCAGCATCGGCCGTACGCCGACACCCGCGTAGGTGACGGCGACGCCGTGGTAGTCCTTGCTGAGCGGCCCCGCCGAGTAGTCGGGGTCGAGGCGGATCCCTATCCGGGCGGCCGCCTCCGCCCACTGCTTCTTCAGGTGCTCGGTGGGCGCGACGACGGTCACCTGCTGCACGACGTGGTGGTGCAGCAGCCAGGAGGCCAGGGTCAGCGCGAAGGTGGTCTTGCCCGCGCCGGGGGTCGCGACGGCCATGAAGTCGCGCGGCTGGGTTTCGAGGTATCGGGTGAGCGCACCCTCCTGCCAGGCACGCAGCTTGCTGGCGGTACCCCACGGCGCACGGCCGGGGAAGGCGGGAGAGAGGTGGTGGGAGGCGGTAGTAGTCACGGTCTCCGGTTCGGGCTCTCGGGGGCGTATCGACGTACGTATCCGTTACGGGCAGCGATACGGACGGCGGGACGGCAATACGCGCGGCGAAACGGGCGGCAGGCTGTCGTACGTAGGACAACCGTGCCACCTTACCGGCCCCCGCCGGAGGCCGCGGAAGGGACAGGCCCGTGACCTCGGCGGGTGCGGCGAGCGTCACACTCCGCGGGTCAGCGGGCGAACCTGGGCAACTGAGCGGCGATCTTGGGTACGTCCAGGGACCCTTGGCAGACGTCCAGCACGAAGCGCTCGGCCTCATCGACGTCGAAACCGGCGTCCAGGGGGTGGCCGTTCATGTGGAGGAAGACCCAGGTCGCGTACCAGGCGATCCGCTTGTTGCCGTCCACCAGGCTGTGGTTGCGCGCGAGCGATTCCATGAGCGCGGCGGCCTTCTCCCAGATGTCCGGGTAGGCGTCCTGCCCGAACACGCTCGACTGGGGGCGCGCGAGCGCGGAGTCGAGCAGCCCGTAGTCGCGCACCTCGCTGGTCCCGAGCCGCTCCGCGAGGTTCAGCACCTCGGGCAGGGTCAGGAAGCGGGTCACGCAAGTCTCCGGTTCAGCTCACCGCTGACCTTCAGGACGTGCTCTGCCGCCTCGTTGAACAGCCGGGAGTGCTCGTTTACGGCTCTGATCACCGCCTCGTGTGCGAAGGACTGCATACTGCGGCCTTCCGCCTCGGCGCGCTCGCGCAAGGCGTCCAGCTCTTCTTCGGTGAACCTGACGTTGAGACCAGCCATGAGCCGATGGTACCGCGTGGTACCAGACCGTGTCAGCTGGCTTTCGCGGCCGGGGCAGGAGGGGTCGTGAGCCGGGTCGCGACCCAGGCCCCCACCAGCGCCACCACGGCCATCGGCAGGAAGACCGCCACGAACGCACCCGGGTGGGAGGCCCCGGAGCCGGCGGACCCGACGGCCTCGGTCACCGCGTGCGCGGCCCCGACGGACCCGCCGCCCAGCGCGGCGAAGGCGGCCCCTCCCAGGGCCAGCAGCACCACGTTGGCGAGGGCGTCGGAGATCTGCAGGGCGGCCGAGTTGGCGCCCGCCTCCTCCGGCGGCGACAGCCGGAGCAGCAGCACGCTGGTCGGGCCGATCACCAGCCCCATGCCGAGGCACCCCACGCCCCAGACGAGGGCCAGCGTCCAGACGGGCACCGCCTCGATCAGGACGGCCGGCGCGGCGGCGATGGAGAACGCCACCATCACCATCCCGGACACCATCAGCCGCTCCCGGTACGGCACGACCCGCGCCTTGGACTGCACCCAGGAGCCCAGCGCCCAGGTGGCCCCGCCCAGGGCCAGCGAGAACCCGGCCAGCGTCGGGCTCAGCCCGCGCTGGGTCACCAGCATCAAGGGCAGGAAGCTCTCGGCGCCGATGAACGCACCGCCCGCCAGACCGCGCAGCAGCACCACGGCCGGCAGCCCGCGCCGAGCCAGGTACGTCCCGCGCGGCATCAGCCCGCGCACGGCCGGCACGAGCAGCGCGCAGCCCACGAGGGCGGGCACGAGCGAGAGCCAGCGCAGGTCCTGGGCGGCGTACTGGAGCAGCCCGGCGCCCAGCGAGATCCCGAAGGCGAGCCGGATCCGGCGCCGGTCGAAGGACCGCGGCGCGGCGCCCTTGTCGACGGGACCGCCCGCGGTCCGCCGGATCTCCGGCAGCGCGACCAGCAGCGGGACGATCACCATGGCCGGGATCCCGAGGAACACCCAGCGCCAGCCGACGTGCTCGGTGACGGTCCCGGAGATCAGCGGACCGATGATGGACGGCACCACCCAGCCGGCGGCGAAGGCCGCCATGATGGCGGGGCGCAGCCGCTCGTCGTAGGCCCGCCCGACGACCACGTACAGCGCGACGATCACCAACCCGCCGCCGAGGCCCTGCACGGCCCGGCCGAGCACGAACAGCCACATCGAGGCGGCCGTCCCGGAGAGCACCAGCCCGGCGGCGAACGCCCCGATCCCGCTGGTGAGCGCCCCGAGCGGGCCGCTGCGGTCGGACCACTGGCCGGCCAGGACCATGCCGAAGAGGCTGGTGGTGAAGTAGGAGGAGAACGCGAAGGCGTAGAGGCCGATCCCGTCGAGCTCGCGGGCGGCGACGGGCATGGCCGTACCGACGGCGGTGGCCTCGAAGGCGATGATGAAGACGACCGAGATGATCCCGATGCTGAGCATCCGGTGCGCCGAGCCCATGATCCCGCCGCCGGGGGCGGCTGCCACGGCGGCGGGCAGGTCGTCGGGTATCCGGGGGGTCTCCGGTGCACGGGGTTCGAGGACGCTCATCGCCCCAGAGTAAGGGGCATTTCCGGACTTCGGCCCTGTCAATACGACCGATATTCACCTCCGCCCAGAGCCCTAGGCCCAGCGGCCGGAACCCGGCCGGGCGACCTGTTGTGAACGGGACATGGCAGTCGCATTGCGTCCGCCCCGATCCCCTTCCCCCGCCTCCCCCGACCCTCGTACGGTCGTCCCATCTCCACCACAGCCGTGTGCCCGAGTGGTTGAGGGACTCGCCTGCAAAGCGAGTTACGCCGGTTCGATTCCGGTCACGGCTTCTGCTGTGTGCGCAGCAAGGACGAAGGGCGGCACCCCGCGAGGGGCGCCGCCCTTCGCTCGTCCGCGCCGCCCGTCTCAGACCTCGCAGCGCAGCTGCTGGCGCGCGGCGTCGAAGTACTGCCTCATCAGCCGCCCCAACACCCGCCGGTCGTCGGCGGCCGGTCGCCCGCTGATCTTCAGCTCCACCTCGAACGGGTCCTCCGGCCGCCGCCGGCAGGTGAACCCGACCACCGCCCCGTCCGACCACACCCGCCCCTGGGTCCCGAAGCCCAGCGGCTCCCGCCCGTCCGCGCTCCCGGGATCGTGCCCGGGCCCGGGCCCGGCCCCGGCATCCTGCTCGGCCGCGCTGAGCAGGGTCCCGCCGTCCACCGGCGGCCGCTTGGCCTCCGCCAGGAACCGGCCCTCGCCGTCCACCTCGACCCGACAGGTCGCGATCTGGTTCTCCCGGGCGAGTACGAAGCCCCCCGACACGTTCAGCGTGCCCTCGTCGCCGTCCCCCACGACCCGGGCCAGATCCGCCGGCTCGAAGGCCCCCCAGCACCCCTCCTCGGGCAGCGCGACCCCACCCGCCCCCACGAGCCCCGCACCCCCGCCGCACCCACTGAGCACCACGAAACCGACAGCGACTGCCCCGACACTCAGGAGCCCTCTACGACCGCGTCGCCGCAACACCTCGGGAGCCGCCTTTCCTCAAGCCGAGGCCCCCACCGGACCACCTGCGGCCCATCTTGACGCCCCCACCCCACCCGATCCAGCCCCCAATTCCTGCCACTCGCGTCAGCCGGTCAGGCCCCCACCGCCGGTGCAGTTGAGCTCCGCCGCCACCGCGCGCGCCGCGGAACGCGCAATCGTGAGGTAAGCCGTCGCGAGCTTTCCGTCGTCGTCGCTCCTGCTCCACTGGTTCTCGAAGGTGACGTCGATCCGCAACGGAGCCTCGGCGGTCGAGCCCAGGGCCGGGCTGACACAGTCGAAGGCCACGCCACCCGCCTTCTCCCGCCGAGACTCACGGACCCCCTTCTCAGCACCGCTGGGCACGCCGCCCCCGGGGTCCGCACCGTGGCCGATCACGGACATCCGGATCTCGGCCGACCTGCCCGAGCCCACCTGCCCGGTGACGACGCACGGAGCCACGACCGTCCCTTTGCCTCCGGACCCGGCTCGATACGCCGCCTCCAACTGCTCGGCCATGGTGGAGGCGCTTACGGCGTGTTCGTCGTCCCGCCGCATGTACGAGGACTGCAGGACCCTGCTCAGTGCCTCCGCGCCCGCCGCGTCGAAGAGCCCGGGACACGACTGCGCGATGTCCACGGTCATGCTCGACTCCTTCCCCGACTTCGAGGTCGAAGCCGCGGGCGAAGGCGAACCGTCCGACGTGCACGCCGCGAGCAGCACCGCGGCCACCGGCATCCCCAGGATCCCCGCCAACCTGCTCGCCCGCGTACTCCTCGCCCGTCCCCTCGTCACGTGTGCGCCCTGTCTTCCCGTCGATGCCGATACCGCCGTACACCGGTCAGTCTCGCCGCCCGGCCGCCGAGCACCTAGGACGTACCGGCAGCCGTTGCCACCAGGTCACGACCCACGGAGTGGGCGTTCTTGCTCTCCTTCGAGGCCGATCCGGCAAGCACGTCGACATCCCCTGCGGAGAGGCCCGACCCCTTGGCCGCATGGCGCACCGCGTTCTCTGCGGCCCCGCTTACCGCCTGCTCCGAGTCCGCGTAGAGCTGGGAGACCCGCCGTTGCGTGTCGAGTGTCTTCGCCTCGCCCTTCTTCTCCGCGTCTTCGGTGTAGCCCTCCGTGACATCCTCCTGCACCCACCCGACGACGTCGCCGGCGATCGGTACGAGCTCCAGGTACTTGCCACCCGCCGCACTGATACCGCGGTTGATCCACTTGGCGTTGTCCTCGACGCCCTTGGCGTATTCAGCGTTGCTGTGAGCCGTCTCAGCGTGCAGGTTCTGGGCTCTGGCCTCCGCCATCATCCCCGCGATCTGGCCTCCGGGGTGGACCGCGACCTCAATAGCCGCGTCCGGATGCCCGTAGGTCTCCTGGTGGGCAATGACGTCATGGACGAGGACTGCGGTGAACGCTTGGTTGGCATTCGTGACCGCACCGTAGGCGTCCGGGTCCTGCGCCACTGCCCCCAGGAACCTCGCCACGTCCGACCGTCCGAAGTCCGCCATTTCGCCGCTCACTCGGATCTGCTTGCCGCCGTTCTCGGCGGAGGCCTGCATGTCCGGCATGTACTCGGCGGCCATCTGACCGAAGTGAGCCGAAAGGCCGCTGAGCGGGCCTTCCTCGCCCCCCGCCGCCACCAGTGCCGGCTTGTCGCCGATCTTCTCGACCACCCGTTCCATGACGTCGACCATGCCCTGCGTGTGCGGCACCGGCTTCGCGTCCTCGTCGCCGGTCGCGCGGCCCGAGACGGCCGCTTCGAGGGCGCCGCCCAGCGCTTCCTGGGCCGGGTGGGGGTCACCGGTGCGCGTCACGTCGAAGCCGTCCGCGTACGGCTGCTTGTCGAGCATGTAGTCCACCATGCCGCGCGCCTTGCCGTGCTGCCCGCCGACCGCCTTGTCGGCCGTGGTGACGATCCCGTCGCCGTTGCTGTCCTGGCGGACGGGCTCGTTGAAGAAGGCCGTCGCCGCGTCCGGGTTGTTGCCGAGCGCCTCCATCAGGCCCGTCAGCGGGTAGAAGCCGCGCCCGTCCCCGTCCCCGTGGCTGAGGACGACGTCCGGACTCATCGGCGCGTTGTGTTCCCAGGCCTTGGGGTCCTTGGCATCCATCGCGACCATGTCCCGGCCGACCGACGTCAGGAACTCCTTGTCGTACGAGCCCTCGCGCAGCAGCGCCCCGAGCGCCTGGTAGCCGTAGACCTTCTGCGTCAGGCCGACGTCCAGCTCCTTGTGCCCGGCCTTCATCAGCTGCGTCGTCCACGCGGCGTCGAGGTGGTTCGGTACGTCCTTGTGCGTGGCCAGGCCGAGCATCGCGCCCAGGTCGCTCTGGATGTTGCCGACCATGCCGGTGCGGTCCGCGCCCGCGGGGCCGAGCATGCTGGAGTCCAGCGACATCTTCGCGTACATCTGGAGCGTCGCTTCGGGACCCACCTGGCGGTAGAAGCCCGTCGCGAACTCGGGGTCCTCGCGGTTGTCGTCGAGCAGGTCCTCCAGCTCGCGCAGCGCCTCGACGTTGCGGGCCGTACCGCCCGCGCCGGTCACCTTCTTCATCAACTCGGCCGCGCGATCGACCTGTTCGGCGTCCAAGGTCGTGTACTTCGGCGTCGTGAAGTTCTGGTCGTCCGTGACGTTGGCCCGCAGGACCCGCCCCAGCGAGTCGTCGGCGTCCGCGCAGTCCTCGACCGCGCGGTCGACCTGCGCCTGCCAGGCATCGCGGTGCTCGCGCACGAGCTGCTGGTAGTCGGGGTCGTGCTGGACGGCGTACCGCTCCTTGGCGTCCGCGATCGGTACGGGGGTGACGCGCCCGGTGGCGTCGACCTGGAAGCCGGCCGCCGGGGCGTCCACGTCCACGATCTTCTTGAGCTGGTCCCGGGCCGCCGTGAAGGTGGCGTGCCCGTCCGACAGCGCGAGGTGGACGCCCTGCGCCTCCTTGGCGGCGTCGTCGAACTCCTTCGCGGTCTTGGCCACGAAGGGCTTCGTCACGTCCGCGTTGACGCCCTTCCAGTCGGCCTTGTCCGCCTTGGCCTTCATCCCGGTACGGGCCGACTCGGCCAGCTCCGCCAGCTTCGTGGCCATGGCGCCCCAGTCCTGGACGGCGGTCCGGAGCTGCTCCAGCGGGGCGTTCATCACGTTCTCGAACGTCAGCACGTGCCTACGTCGCCTTCCTACGGGCCTACTTGAGGAGTTCGCTGACCTTCGAGGCGGAGAGCGTGGCCACGAGGTCCGCCTCTTCCTTGTCGTGGGAGGCCACGGTGTAGTCCAGGTGGTTTGAGATGTTCGCGCAGGCCGCGACGAGCACCTTGAGCTGGGAACTCCAGCGGTCGTGCACCTTCAGCAGGGCCGCGCCGCTGGTGAAGTTGTGGTTGGTGAGGGCGATGGACGCCTCGAAGGTCGCCGCGCGGGCGTGGTCGCCGTCGCGCGAGAGCCGTTCGTGCAGGGCGTACGCGTCGCTGCCGACCGCGCCGAGATCGTCATTGGCGATGCGCAGGTCCGCGGGGCCTCCAGGGCTGCCGGGGACGTGGTTGAGGCGCACGGCGGCGCGTGCGGAGGACCACTCCTGTTCGAAGGACATCCGGTCCGGTGCTCCTAGGGTCGGTTGGTGCGCCTGACAACGACTGCGGTGACGGCGCCGCCTATCAGCAGGCACGCGCCCAGCCCGATGGCGATCCAGGCCCCCGTCCCGAGCCCACCACTGCCCTCCGCGGCCGTGGGCACGGGGGTCGCCTTCTCCACCGGCGCCTTCGCCGGCGGGGAGGACGCCGCGCCCTTCGGCGCGGCGGCGGCCAGGTCGGGCAAGGGGTACACGTCGGCCGGACCGGGATCCCCGGGGGTCGAGAGCGCGACGCGGGGGCGGACGACGCCGTACCCGATGTAGTCGTTGCGCTCGACGCCGTCGCGGGGCTTGCCGGAGGTGTTGAGCAGGACCCGCAGCACCTGGTTGTTGGTCCAGTCGGGGTGCGCGGACCAGAGGAGGGCGGCGGAGGCGGATGTTAGGGCGGTGGCGTCGCTCGTGCCGGAGGTCTTGCACAAGCCGGTCTTACCGCCACAGCCAGAGACGATGTCATCACCAGGTGCGGAGATATCGACCTGGGCGCCATATTGCGACGCCTTACTGGCATTGGCGTTCTTGTCGACTGAGCCGACACCGACTACGCCAGGGGTGCCAGCCGGAAAGTCCACCGTGGTGGTGCCATCATTCCCCACAGCAGCGAAGATCAATTTGCCCCTGCCCAGAGCGTACTTCACTGCTTCTCGGAGCTCCGGGCTGTCACTCACGCCTGACATGGAGATGTTGACAACCTTGGCTTCCGAGTCTGCCGCGTGCCGGATGCCCTTGATAAACCCCTCGTTCTGGGTCTCCCCGCCCCCACCCTCCGAGATGCGGATCGGAAGGATTTTGGCCCCTGGCGCGAGGCCATATGAGCCATCACCGTCGGGACCTGCACCCGTGCCAGCGATCATCGATGCCATCGTTGTGCCGTGACCGCTGTAGTCATCACGCTCGTTGCCCTTGGAGAGCCTGGCGAAGTTGGCGCCAGCCACGACTTGTCCAGCCAGCTCGGGAAGCTCACCGACACCACTGTCGATCACCGCAACAGTGATCCCCTTGCCCGTGCTGACCTTCCACATCTCCTCGGCCTTCATGGAGTCGAGATGCCATTGCATGGACCGGATGGTCTCCGCGTGGGCCGGAGTCGCGGCGACTCCGGCCAACAGGAGGCCCATCAGGACCGACGTGCCCTTCCGCATGCGCATCTCGTGCAGTGTCCCGTTCGCTCAGTCGATCACCGGCGGGACAACACGACGGTTGCCCTGCCAGGTCTCTTCGTCTTCGGCCAGGTAGTCCGGGCGCTCGCCCGACTGGTCGTTGCGCTTCTTGCCACCGGTACGGGCACCCGCACCGCCATGACCCATGGCGCCGCCGACACCGCCGGCCGCACCACCACCCTGGTTGCGCACGAGACCCGAACCGCCCTGGGTGAACGGCTTCCCGCCCGTCGTCGAACGGCCACCCGCACCCGGCTGGCGGCCACCGACCACACCGCCGGGCTCACTGGCCAGCCGACGCCCGGCGGCCGAACCACCCTGACCGCCAGCGCCGCCCATGCCACCGGCACCACCCATGCCACCGGCCATCCCTCGACCCGCCATACCGCCTTCGTTTCCGATGACCGTACCGCGCGGGATCGAGGACTTCGGACCGCTGGCCGAGACCGGTCGGCCGCCCGTGATGCCGGCATCGCGCGGCGGAAGGCCCGCGACGCCGCCGACCTTGCCGCCAGGAGCAGACGTGCCCGGGAAGGCCCCGCCGGGGCCGACGCCACCCACCGGCGTACGGCCGCCACCGGCTCCGCCGATGCCGCCGCCGGGCGTGGTCATTCCCCCGATCGGGGGAAGCGCCACGGGCGGGAGTGCACTTCCGGGGCCCACGCCACCCGGCCCACCGGGCCCGACGCCACCAGGCGTCCCGGGCAGCTGGGTGACCGGCCTGTCCGGCAGCGTGCCGACCGTGTTCAGGTCCACGTTCACATTGCGATCGGGGAGGGTCTGTCCTTGCGTCTGACCCGGGCCAGGCCCCGTCGTCGACGGCAAGGTGTGGTCCTGCGGCTCCTGATGGCTCGGAACGTGCTGCGGATCCGAAGATGATTCCTTGGCGCGATCCGGTGCGACATAGGCATCTCCGGAAGATCCACTACGTGACGCCCCTCCGCCCGGGCGCTGGATCTCGACCGAGGTGTCGTCACGACCACCCGCCGGCACGAAAGTAGCCGGCGGCGGCGGAAACGTAGGCGGCACCGCCGCGTTCATCTGCGTCGTCGACGACTCGTACGACTGCGCCAGCTTCGTCATCTGCTGGACCGCTTCGGTGTGGTCGCCGTTGAGCTTCGAGAAGGCCGTCTGGCCCATCTCCCGCGAGTCCGGGTCGTTGTGGAAGTCCTTCGACGCCTGGAGGTTGTCCGCCGCCGCCGTGTCGTACTTCGGCATGCTCGCCTTGACCTCGACGATCGTCTGCGCCGCGTCGATCATCCATTTGCCGCCGGTCTTGCTGTACTGGCCCAGCAGCAGCGTCGCGTTGCCCGCGGTGTTGACCCACTCCTCGAAGTCCTGGGCGGCCTTGCCCTCCCAGCCCTCCACGCGGTAGTTCTTCAGGTCGTTGCCGATCTTCGTGATCGTCTCCTCGGCCTGCTGCAACAGCACGCCGCGCGACCTCACCGTCTCGGAGTTGACCGGCGCCAGCATCGCCAGGAGTTCCTTGTGCGAGTAGCCCTCGAAATTGGTCGCCATTACATCCCACCCCCCGAAGTGCTTCCGTTGCCGTTGCCCGGGTGACCCGACGCCGCGGCCGCAGCGGCCGCCGCCTTCTCGGCCTCGGCCTTGTGGGTGTCCAGCTTCGGGTCGTACCAGCCCTGCGCCTCGGTGTTCAGCTTCCGCATCCGGGCCTTGACCTCGGCGTCGACGTTCTCGTAGCCGAGGCGCGAGGACTCCACCGCGATGCCCAGGGCCTCGATCTGGACGCCCAGCGCCTTCGAGAGGGTCTCCAGCTCGCTGCGGACCTTGTTGTACGCCGTGAAGAGGCCGTCCGCCTCGGGGAATCCGTGGCCGAGGTCGGTCTTGCCCAGCGTGCCCTCGGCGATCTTGCCGTGGTCGGCCTGCGAGCCCTTGAGCTGCGTCAGCAGCGCGTCCACGCGCTGCTTGTACTTGACCATCGACTCGTGTTCGACGAACAGCGCCGGCGCCTGGGCGGCGATCATCACCTGGTTCGCCGCGACCATTGCCGGTCCGACGAACGGGATCGCCGCGATCACATTCTTGTCCACGTCCTCTGCCACGATGGCCTCCCCGACTCCCCGTATCCCCGTTGTCCCCGTGATTCCCCGTCAGCGCGGCGTTTCCACCGCACCCCGCCACCGTACGCAGGCGTACGCAGACGTACAGATCACTTTAGCGACCGGTACCGACACGCCCAAGTCCGGGGTTGCAGGTGCAATGCGGGTCACACGGTCACGAGTTGGGCACCGCCACCGCCGCCGATGGCCGGATCGGGAGCCTGTTGACCGGGCGGCCCGTCGCCGCGCGCACGGCCGAGGCTACCGCCGCGGGGGCCGTCACCACAGGGACCGCGCTCGCCGCCTTCGCGCCGAACGGTGCGACCACGTCCCGCTCTTCGACCAGTTTCACGATCCGCACGGTCGGCGCGTCCAACGCCGTCGGCAGCGCGTAGCCCGTCAGGTCGGGGTGGCGGATCAGGCCCGCGGCCGAGCGCAGGTTTTCGGTCAGGGCCGCGCCCACGCCCTGCGTGACGCCCGCTTCGATACGGGCCTCCAGCTGGCGGGGGTTGAGGATGCGGCCGACGTCCTGGGCCACGGCCAGCTCGACCACCCGCACCGAGCCCAGCTCGATGTCCACGTCGACCACCGCGCGGATCGCGCAGAACGCGAGCCCCACGAAGGCGTCGCCCTGCCCGTCCGCGTCCAGCGGCTCGGTCGGGTGGGGGCGGCACTGGGCCGTCGCCCAGAGCTCCTTGCCCTCTATGGCCTCCGCGACGGTGGTGGAGAACGCGCCGTCGTACGACGTGATCCGGCCATCCGCGATCTGGAGCAGCTCGGTGGACATGCCGAGCTTGTGCGCCATCGGCTGGAGCAGCTGCGTGCGGACCATCTTGGCCGCCCGCTCCACCGCCCCGCCCGACACCCACGTGTGCCGGCCGTGCGCCGACGCCCCGGCGGGCGGCTGGTCCGTGTCCACCGGAGCCGTCACCACGTCGTCGACGCCCAGCACTTCCTGGACGATCTGGCGGGCGAGCGTGGCGAAGCCCTGGCCCGTGTCGACGGCCGCGCAGATCACCGTCGCGATGCCGTCCTGCACCTTCACGGTGGCCGTCGACACCTCGTCGGTGCCCTCCGCGCCGAGCATGTGGACCATGCCCACGCCGTACCCGACGCCGCGCCGCACCGCGCCCGGTTCGCCCGCGCCCTCCGGGCCGCCGGGCAGCAGCCACTCCTCCTCCGGCGCGTCCTTCGGCAGTGCGGGCAGCTCGAAGTCGCGCACCGCGCGCAGCAGTTCGGCCACCGGTGCCGGGCAGGTGACGGTCTGGCCCGTCGGCAGCAGGTCTCCGGTCGCCAGCACGTTGCGCATCCGCAGTTCCGCGCCGTCGATGCCGAGGGCGGCGGCCAGCTTGTCCATCTGGCCCTCGTACGCCGCGCACACCTGCATCGCGCCCTCGCCGCGCACGTGGCCCGACGGCGGGTTGTTGGTGCGCACGGCCCAGCCCTCGACGAAGGCGTGCGGGACGACGTACGGGCCGCACGCGAAGGCGACGGCCGCGGCCAGCGACTCCGACGACGAGTCGGCGTAGGCCCCCGCGTCCATCAGGATCTGCGCCTCCACCTTGACCAGGCGACCCTCCGCGTCCGCGTGGTGGCGGTAGCGCAGCAGGGTCGGGTGGCGGTGGGCGTGCCCGAGGAAGGACTCCTCGCGGGTGGCGGCCAGTTTGACCGGGTAGCCGGTGCGCAGCGCCAGCAGGCCCAGCGGGAGCTGGAAGGCCGGGTCCTCGCGGTCGGCGGTCGCGCCCGGGACGCCGGTCACGACGATCTTGACCCGGTCCGGTTCGAGGCCGAAGCAGGCGGCCGCGAGGTCGCGGTCGGTGTGCGGGTCGGTGGAGGCGGTGTAGATCTCGACGCCGCCGTCGGGGCGCGGTACGGCCAGTCCGGCCTCGGCTCCGATGGGGGCGGGGTCCTGGCGGCCGATCCGGTACAGGCCCTCGACGACGACCTCGCCGACCGCCTCCGGGTCGCCGTAGCGCAGCGGGATGTGCCGGATCAGGTTGCCGTCGGGGTGCAGCGGCGGGGCGCCGAAGGAGTGCTCGGGGTCGGTGACCGCGTCCAGCAGCTCGTACTCGACCGCGATCGCGGCGGCGGCGAGCCGGGCCGTGTCCGGGTGGTCGGCGGCCACGGCGGCGATGGGCTCGCCGTGGTGGCGGACGAGGTCGTGGGCGAAGACCGGGCGGTCGGCGATGCGGCGGCCGTGGGTGGTGGCGCCGGGGACGTCCGCGTGGGTGACCACGGCCCGCACGCCCGGCATCTCGGCGGCGGCCGAGGTGTCGATGGAGCGGATCCGGGCGTGGGCGTGCGGGGAGCGCAGTACGGCGGCCCAGAGCAGGCCCTCGGCCCACAGGTCGGCCGCGTAGGGGAAGGTGCCCTCGGACTTGGCGCGGGCATCGGCGGCGGGGAGGGACGCGCCGATCCCGCGCAACACCTCGGGCTCCGCGGCCGCGGCCATCGCCGTGATGGAGAACGATCCGGTGGCGGGTCCCGTTCCCGCGCCCGCGGTACCCGCTCCCACGGCCGGTCCCGTCGCCGTCGCCGCGTCGTGCCCGCTCACGCCATGCCTCCGTGCTGGTGGTCCGGGTGGATGCCGCCCTCGCCGGGCGCGGCCTGGTGCGGAATGCGCGGCTCCGCGCCCTCCGCCGTACCGCCCGCCGCGCCCCCGGCCGCAGCCGACGCGGCGGCCTCGGCGGCCGCCTCGCGCTCGGCGACGACCTCGCCGACGGCGTCGATGACGCCCCGGTAGCCGGAGCACCGGCAGAGGTTGCCGCACAGGGCCTGACGGGTCTCCAGCTCGCTGGGGGCGTGGTTGCCCTCCAGCAGGTCGTGGATGGTCATGGCCATGCCGGGGATGCAGAAGCCGCACTGGACGGCGCCCGACCGGCACAGCGCCTGCTGCACGTCGGAGAGTTCGCCGTCGGTGGCCAGGCCCTCGACCGTACGGACCTCACTGCTCGCGGCGGTCGCGGCGGGCACCAGGCAGGAGGCGACCAGCCGGCCGTCGACCTGCACGGCGCAGGCGCCGCACTCGCCCTGCGAGCAGCCGTCCTTGGCCCCGGCGAGTCCGAGCCGTTCGCGCAGCACGTAGAGCAGGGACTCGCCGATCCAGGCACCCGTGACGGGCCGGTCGGCGCCGTTGACGCGCAGCACGTAGGAGGCGAGGGGGTGCTCCTCGTGCACCGGCCCGACGGCCCCGACCGGCTCGGCGGCCGACTCGGCGACCGGCTCGGCGACCGGCTCCCCGGCCACCTCCGCGTCCGGTGCCTCAAGGGCCTGCGGCGCCGGACCCGCGACCGCTTCGTCGTACGTCGCCCGCGCGTCCGGGACCTCCGCGGGATCCCCCGCCCCCGGGTCCGCGCCGGTTTCCCGGTGCTCCCCCTCGCCCCCGCCCGACGCACCGCCGGCTCCGGCGGGGCCGTGGCCGGGGCCCGCACCGAGGTCGGCTCCCGCGCCGAACGCGCCGAATTCCGCTCCCGGGCCGTCGTGGTCGAGCCCCGGGCCGTGGTCGAAGCCCGTGTGGTCCGGCGCCGGGTCGGTGGCCGGGTGCGGGCGCTCCGCGGTCAGCGGGGCCGCGGCGGCGCCGTGGGCGGCGTCGATGTCGGGGGCCGCCGGGTGCACCGGCCCCTCCTCGTGCGCCAGGTGGTCCGCGTGCGCCAGGTGGTCCGGGTGCGCCAGCTGGTCCGCGTGCTCAGGCTGGTCGAGGTGGTGCAGGTGCTCCGGGAGCGGCGTGCCCACCCCGGGGCCGCCGAGGACGCGCGGCCCGCGCGGCGCCGTGCCCACGCCGGGGCCGCCCAGCACCCGGCGCCCGGCGGCGGAGGCGCCGCCGGGTCCGGCGGCGGGGAGCACGCCCGCGCTCATGGTCTGTTCGGGGTCGAGGGTGCCGAAGGCGTCGAAGCCGCCCGGCGCGTCCTGCGCGGCCGTGCCGGCGGGTGCGGGCACCGCGTGCGCGTCGGCCTCCCGCTCGGCGGCCGAGCCGGCGGCGGGGGCCGCGTAGGGGTCCGTCACCGGCTCGGCGCCGAAGACGCCGTGGCCGGGCTGGGCGGCCCAGGGAGCGGCGGCGCCGCCCGGCAGGGTGGCCGGGGCCTGGCTCCAGTCGGCCTCCATGGCGCCGCGGCGGAACTCGCCGGACTCCTCGGGCAGTTCCCCCTCGACGACCGGGATCGCCCACTGACCGGTCTGCGCGCCCTGTCCGCCGCCCGCGTACGGGTCGGCGGCGTACGGATCGCCGGCGTACGGGCCATCGGCGTACGGGTCGTCGGCGCCCTGCACGGCTTCGGGGAAGTGCCATTCGGCGGTCGAGGCGGAGTCGTGCCCGTGGTCCTGGCCGTGCACGTGCCCGTACGCGTGCTCGTACCCCGCGCCGGGGTCGGCCGCGCCGCGGCCCTCGCCACCGCGCGCCGGGTCGCCGTCGGCGCCGTGCAGCGCGGCCATCGCGGACGCGGGCATCGGGATGACCGCCGGGATCGGGCCCAGCACCGGCGCGGGCGCGGCCTGCGCGCGGGCGGCCGGTTCCGCGGGGGCCGAACCGCCCGCCTCGGGCCAGCGCACCGGCATCGTCCAGGTGCCGGTCGCGGCCGGGTCGGTGGCGGCCGAGCCCAGCGGCACGATCATCGGCGGGGGCACGAAACCGTGTCCCGGTGCGGCCAGGGGCTCGCCGGTCCCGGTCGCGCCCAGCATGTCCGGGGGCAGCTTCACGAACGCCGTGGCGTCCGAGTCGTATTCGCCCCCGTGCGGCACCGGCTCCCAGCCCCACGCGGTGCCCGCGCCGCCATTGCCCGTACCGTCGCTCACGCCGTCGCCCACGTTCTCGTTCCCACTCATGAGGTCAGCGCCCTGCCCAGGGCCCTCCGTGCCAGTACCGCCACCGTGCGCCGCAGGTGCAGCACCGCCGGTGCCACCGCTTCGCCCTGGTCCGGCACGCAGGCGGCCGCGACGTACTCGCCGAAGGCTTCCAGCGCGTCCGGAGCCAGGGTGCGCTCCCCGTCCCAGTCGATCAGCGAGGCGACCCACTGCTCGGCCTCCAGCGGGCGCAGCGGCATCGGCGCGACCGCGCCCACCGCGATGCGCACGCCCCGGCGCGCGGGGTCGAGCACGAGCCCCACGGACGCCACCGCGCGCCCCGGGCCGGTGCGGCCCGTGGCCTTCAGGAACACCTGCGGGGCGTGCAGCAGGGGCACCCGGACGAAGCCGATGAGTTCACCGGGTCGCAACATCTCCCGCCCGGCCAGCAGGTGCGAGATCGGGATCTCGCGGCGCGAGCCGCCGGGGCCGACGATGACGAGGACCGCCTCCAGCGCCGCCAGCACCGGCAGCGCGTCGCCGGTCGGAGCGGCCGTGGCGATGTTGCCGCCGAGCGTGCCGGCGTTGCGGATCTGCGGCGGCCCGGCCGCGCGGGCGGCGGCCGCCAGCGCGGGGATCAGCGCGGCGAAGTCGGGGCGGCCCATCCGCGCGTGGGTGAGTCCCGCGCCGAGGAGCGCGTGGCCGTCCTGGTACTGCCAGCCGCGGATCTCGTTGATCCGGCCGAGGCCCACCAGCGCGGCCGGGCGCAGCAGCCCGGCGTTGACGGCGGCCATGAGGTCGGTGCCGCCGGCCACGGGCACGGCTGCGGGCATGGCGGCGAGCGCCGCCACGGCCTCGTCGAGCGAGGCCGGCAGCGTCACGGACTGCGTCGGCTGCGGCCCCTGAGGTGAATCCGGTGCGTGCAGTGCGTGCGGTGCGTGCGTGGTCAACCCAGCTGCCCCTTCCCGATGTCCCGGCGCTCACGCCTGTTCCGCCGTACGGTACGTGCTCACGACCGGGACGTGGCAACTCTGGCACATCTTCGGGGACGCCCGGCGCGAGGGTCGGCCGGGCGCCCCCGCCGGACCGCCGCAGGTCGACCGCGCCGCGCCCGCTCCGCCCGGGTCCGGCCGCGCCCGTGGCGCGGGTGCGACCGGATCGCCCGTTTCTCCCCTCTATACGGCGAATTCGGGAAAGAGTTCCACGAATCTCCCCCCTTGCTTCACCTGTCGCGCACGCGGCCCTCACGCGCGGTCGTGACGCGCGGTCGTCACACGCGGGGCGGGGCGCCCTCCTTCGGCCGCCCGAGCACGCCGGGGCGGCGCTGCCACGGCAACGGGCCGCCCGGGGGCCGGTAGTCGACCCCGAGGGCGTCCAGGCGCGCGTAGTGCCCGCCCATGCGCGCCTCGAAGTCCGCGTAGTCCCGCGCGGCCGGTTCGGGCAGCCGCGACCACACGGCCTCGGCGAAGGCGGCCAGCCGCGGGAACACCTGGTAGTCCACCCGGCCCTGGTGTTCCATCACCTCCGTCCAGACGTTGGCCTGCGCGCCCAGCACGTGGGCGGCGGCCCGCTCCGAGAGCTGCGGGGGCACCGGCTCGAAGCGGTAGACGTCCTCCAGCGTGCGGACGTAGCCGATCGGCATCGGCTCGTCCGGGCCCGGGGCCTGACGGTGGTCCAGGTACACCTGCTGCTCGGGGCACATCACCACGTCGTGCCCGGCCTCGGCGGCCGCGATCCCGCCCGCGTAGCCGCGCCAGGAGGAGACGGTGGCCCCTTCCGCCAGGCCGCCCTCCAGGATCTCGTCCCACCCGACCAGGCGCCGTCCGCGCGCGGCGAGCCAGCCGTCGAAGTGCCGGATGAACCAGGACTGGAGGCCGTCCTCGTCCTTGACCCCGAGCTCCCGGATCCGCGCCCGGGCCGCCTCGGAGGCCGCCCATTGGGTCTTGGGGCACTCGTCGCCGCCCACGTGCACGAAGGGCGAGACCTCCACGGGGAACAGCTCCAGCACCTCCTCGAAGACGCCTTCGTAGAAGCGCAGCACGGCCTCGGTGGGCGCGAGCACGTTCTCGTTGATGCCCCAGTCGTCCCACACGCCGAGCGCCGCCGTGTCGATGACGTCGGTGTTGCCGAGCTCCGGGTAGGCGGCGATGGCGGCCTGCGCGTGCCCCGGCAGGTCGATCTCGGGCACCACCCGCACCTGGCGTTCGGCCGCGTAGGCGACGATCTCGCGGATGTCGTCCTGGCTGTAGAAGCCGCCGTGCGGGGTCTCGTTCCACAGCGGCGAGTCCCGGTGGCCCCAGCGCGAGCGCGGGCGCCAGGCGCCGACCTCGGTGAGCCGGGGGTGGCGCTTGATCTCGATCCGCCAGCCCTGGTCGTCCGTCAGGTGCAGGTGCAGGACGTTGAGCTTGTGCGCGGTCAGCAGGTCTATGTACCGCAGGACGCCGTCCTTGGGCAGGAAGTGCCGCGAGACGTCGAGCAGCAGCCCGCGCCAGCCGAAGCGGGGCGCGTCGCGGACCGTCCCGTACGGCAGGCTCCAGGACGCGCCGGGCAGCGGCGCCCGGCGGAAGGCGTGCGGCCCGAGCAGCTGACGCAGCGTCTGCGCCCCCCAGAACACCCCGGCGGGCCCGCCGCCGCGGATCAGCACGCCGTCGGCGGCGACGGTCAGCTCGTAGCCCTCGGCGCCCAGCTCGCGCCCGAGCTCCGCGTCGACCAGGAGCCGTACGTCGGCCCGCTCGCCGGCGTCGGCGGGCGCCAGGCTCCACCCGGCGGCGGCCCCCAGCGTCCCCCGCAGCCAGCGCGCGGTGGCCTGCGTACCGGGTCCGGCGGCGAGGTCGGGCTCGGGCCCGAATCCGTAGCGGACCCCGCCCGCGGCGAAATCGGCGTCCAGGGGTGCGGGGATCAGGTCCATGCGTCAGCCCTCCACGACGGCCGCCGCGACGGGCGCGGCGACACAGTGCGTTGCACTCTGCGCAACGGCCGTTCCACAGAGCGCTCGTTGCGGCCGACCCTACCCGTGCCGCGCCCACGCGAAGGGCCCCCGGGCGCGCTGGTGCGCGCCCGGGGGCCCTTCGCGAAACCTGGTCAGGAGGTCAGGCGGTCGAACGGTCGAGCAGTCGGGAGGCGACTACTTGTCCTTGCCCTTGTCCTTGTCCCCGCCGGAACCCATGGATTCGTAGATCTCCTTGCACATGGGGCAGACCGGGTACTTCTTCGGGTCGCGACCCGGTACCCAGACCTTGCCGCAGAGCGCGACGACGGGGGTCCCGTCGAGCGCGCTCGCCATGATCTTGTCCTTCTGGACGTAGTGGGCGAAGCGCTCGTGGTCGCCGTCACCGTGGGAAACCTGTGGCGTCGGCTCGACGAGGGTTCCCGTGCCAGACCCGCGCTCGGGCTCAAGAGTGCTCATACAAGCCAGAGTACTGAACCCCGGCCGGGTCAGTTGAGCGACGGGTCGTCCGGATAGGTGGCGACCATCGCGAGGTCGCTGCGCTGGCGGCGCAGGACGGCCCGCCAGAGCTGTTCGGGGACCGGGTAGGCCACGTCCCCCGGCTCGGATTCGACGACGTACCAGGCCCCCTCGCCCAGCTCGTCCTCCAGTTGACCGGGGCCCCAGCCGGAGTAGCCCGCGAAGATCCGCAACGAGCCCAGGGCGCTGGCCAGCAGCTCCGGCGGGGCCTCCAGGTCGACCAGGCCGATCGCGCCGTGGACCCGGCGCCAGCCCAGCGGGCCCTCCTCGCCGGGGATGACCGCGACGCCGAGGGCCGAGTCCAGCGCGACCGGGCCGCCCTGGAAGACCACCCCGGGGGCGCCGGCCAGCGCGGCCCAGGGCAGCAGGACGTCGCCCACGCCCACCGGGGTGGGCCGGTTCAGGACCACGCCGAGCGATCCCTGCTCGTCGTGGTCGAGCAGCAGCACCACGGCGCGGTCGAAATTCGGGTCCGCGAGGGCGGGGGTGGCCACGAGCAACCGCCCTGTGAGGGAGGACACCTCGGTCATGCGGCCATCGTCTCGCACATTCGCCCTCCGGGGGGAGCGGACGGCGAGAAGTGATCGTGCGCAGCTCAGGGCGCACGGCGGCAGGCGGGAGCGCGCACCCGGGAGGGCTTCCGGAGGCAGCCGGAAGGCAACACTCCGCTATTTGGCGGACACATAGGGTGCTGTGGCGAATTCATGACAGTCATACGGCCACGTCGGCCTTACATACCAGGGGGTCCTGCCGCTTACCCTTTTCCCTGGCCCCCTGCCCACACCTCTCCGGAACGCGAGATTCATGACCGGCACAGTCAGTGACGATGTACTGCTTGTCCACGGCGGTACCCCGCTCGAGGGCGAGATCCGTGTCCGCGGCGCGAAGAACCTCGTGCCGAAGGCCATGGTGGCCGCTCTGCTCGGCAGCTCACCCAGCCGGCTCCGCAACGTTCCGGACATCCGCGACGTGCGGGTCGTGCGCGGCCTCCTCCAGCTGCACGGCGTCACCGTCCGCCCCGGCGAGGAGCCGGGCGAACTGGTGCTCGACCCCACCTACGTCGAGAGCGCCAACGTGGCGGACATCGACGCGCACGCGGGTTCGTCGCGCATCCCGATCCTCTTCTGCGGCCCGCTGCTGCACCGCCTCGGCCACGCCTTCATCCCGGGCCTGGGCGGCTGCGACATCGGCGGCCGGCCGATCGACTTCCACTTCGACGTGCTCCGCCAGTTCGGCGCGACCATCGAGAAGCGCGAGGGCGGTCAGTACCTGGAGGCCCCGCAGCGGCTGCGCGGCTGCAAGATCCGCCTGCCCTACCCGTCGGTCGGCTCGACCGAACAGGTGCTGCTGACGGCCGTCCTGGCCGAGGGCGTCACCGAGCTGAGCAACGCGGCCGTCGAACCGGAGATCGAAGACCTCATCTGCGTCCTGCAGAAGATGGGCGCGATCATCTCCGTCGACACCGACCGGACCATCCGCATCACCGGTGTGGACGAGCTCGGCGGCTACAACCACAAGGCGCTCCCGGACCGTCTGGAGGCCGCCTCGTGGGCTTCCGCGGCCCTGGCGACCGGCGGCAACATCTACGTCCGCGGAGCGCAGCAGCGCTCGATGATGACGTTCCTGAACACCTTCCGCAAGGTCGGTGGCGCCTTCGAGATCGACGACGAGGGCATCCGCTTCTGGCACCCGGGCGGCCCGCTCAAGGCGATCCACCTGGAAACGGACGTCCACCCCGGTTTCCAGACCGACTGGCAGCAGCCGCTGGTGGTGGCGCTGACGCAGGCGACCGGGCTCTCCATCGTCCACGAGACGGTCTACGAGTCCCGCCTGGGCTTCACCTCCGCGCTGAACCAGATGGGCGCACACATCCAGCTGTACCGGGAGTGCCTGGGCGGCTCGGCGTGCCGTTTCGGCCAGCGCAACTTCCTGCACTCGGCGGTCGTCTCCGGCCCCACCAAGCTGCAGGGCGCCGACCTGGTCATCCCGGACCTCCGGGGCGGGTTCTCGTACCTGATCGCGGCCCTGGCGGCCGAGGGCACTTCGCGAGTGCACGGCATCGACCTGATCAACCGCGGCTACGAGAACTTCATGGAGAAGCTCGTGGAACTGGGTGCGAAGGTCGAGCTGCCGAACGGCGACCTCGTCTAGTCCGGCCGGCCCACGGAGAGCCCCTGCGGCTCGTACGGGGCCCGCAGGCGGGCAAGCAGAAGGGCGGCCACCCCCGAGGGGGTGGCCGCCCTTCTTGCGTAGGTGCCGCGCCGGACGCGGCACCACGCGGTACTACTGCTGGCCAGGGGCCTGCAAGGGGGACTTACTTACCCTTGGCGGCTTCCTTGAGCTTGGAGCCCGCGGAGACCTTCACGCTGTAGCCGGCCGGGATCTGGATGGGGTCGCCGGTCTGCGGGTTGCGCGCGGTACGAGCGGCACGGTGGGTGCGCTCGAAGGTCAGGAAGCCGGGGATGGTGACCTTCTCGTCGCCCTTGGCGACGATCTCGCCGACGGTCTCGGCGAGCGCGGCCAGAACGGCGTCGGCGTCCTTGCGGGTCACCTCGGCGCGCTCGGACAGAGCGGCCACCAGCTCACTGCGGTTCATGTTGTACTCCCGTGTTCAACTTGCCTATGAGGCGTGAGATCGAAGCCGATGCTGCCAGGGCCCTAGGACAGTCCCCGGACCCGGGTCTGAACGTCAGACCCTCTCGCCCGGTTACGCATCCTGCCCCCACCAGCGGCGGGAAAGCCAATCCGGCACCCGCCAGGGTCACACGAAAAGCGCCACAGTCACGCCGCTGTGACGCTCCGTCCGCACCGGTGGGACGCGGACCGCGCACCACGCGGGCATCCCCGCAACCCTAGAGGCGCCCCGGCGGGCCCGCATCCCGCGACGCGCCGGGGAGGGACGCCCGGTGGCTCAGGCGGACGTGGGGCCCGTCACAGCGGCGGAGGCGGCCTTGCGGACCGCACCGGCCACGGCGCCCGCCACCTTGTCGTTGAAGACCGACGGGATGATGTAGTTCGCGTTCAGCTCGTCCTCGGTGACGACGTCGGCCAGCGCGCTCGCGGCGGCCAGCATCATGCTGGTGTCGACCGTGCGGGACTGGGCGTCCAGGAGGCCGCGGAAGACGCCCGGGAAGACCAGCACGTTGTTGATCTGGTTGGGGAAGTCCGAGCGGCCGGTGGCCACGACGGCGGCCGTCTGGCGGGCCACGGCCGGGTCCACCTCGGGGTCCGGGTTCGCGAGCGCGAACACGATGGCGCCTTCCGCCATGGCGGCCACGTCATCGCCGTTCAGGACGTTCGGGGCCGAGACGCCGATGAAGACGTCGGCGCCGACGACGGCCTCCTTGAGCGTGCCCGTGTAGCCCTCGGGGTTGGTGTTGTCGGCGATCCAGCGCAGCGGCGACTCGCTGTCGGCGTCGACCAGGTCGGGCCGGCCGGCGTGCACGACGCCGTGGATGTCGGCGCTGACGACGTTCTTGACGCCCGCGGCGAGGAGCAGCTTGAGGATGGCCGTACCGGCCGCGCCCGCGCCGGACATGACGACCTTCACGTCCCCAACGGCCTTGTTCACCACGCGCAGTGCGTTGGTGAGGGCGGCGAGGACGACGATGGCGGTGCCGTGCTGGTCGTCGTGGAAGACGGGGATGTCGAGGGCCTCGCGCAGCCGGGCTTCGATCTCGAAGCAGCGCGGCGCGGAGATGTCCTCCAGGTTGATCCCGGCGAAGCCCGGAGCGATCGCCCGGACGATCTCGACGATTTTGTCGGTGTCCTGGGTGTCGAGGCAGATCGGCCACGCGTCGATGCCCGCAAAGCGCTTGAAGAGCGCCGCCTTGCCCTCCATGACGGGCAGCGCGGCCATCGGGCCGATGTTGCCCAGACCCAGGACGGCCGACCCGTCCGTCACGACTGCGACGGAATTGCGCTTGATGGTCAGGCGGCGCGCGTCCTCGGGGTTCTCCGCGATCGCCATGCACACGCGGGCCACACCTGGGGTGTAGATCATGGAGAGGTCGTCACGGTTGCGGATGGGGTGCTTCGACGCCATCTCGATCTTGCCGCCGAGGTGCATCAGGAACGTGCGGTCGGAGACCTTGCCCAGACTCACGCCCTCGATCCCGCGCAACTTCTCGACGATCTCGTCCGCGTGGGCCGTGGACGTCGCCGCGATGGTGACGTCGATCCGGAGCTTCTCGTGGCCGGAGGCGGTCACGTCGAGGCCGGTGACCGACCCTCCGGAGGACTCCACGACGGTGGTGAGCTGGGAGACCGCGGTACCGCTCGCGGGGACTTCCAGTCGGACCGTCATCGAGTACGAGACGCTGGGCGCCGTTGCCATGTCCGTGTTCCTCTGCTGTCCAAGGTTCGCTGTACACGGGCCCCGCACACGGCAGGCGTGGCAGGACCTGTTGTCCGATCGTCCCACCTACCGGCCGGTATGAGGTAACCAGCTACAAATTTCGGAAAGACACTTCCACCATACGAGATTTGTAGGTATCGCGAAAGCCCAGCCGGCCCCGGACCGAACGCAGAAAAGGCCCGCGCCCCCCGCCTGGAGCGGGGAACGCGGACCTGTTCTCTACGTGTACGACACCGACCCGCCATGCTCGCCTCGCGGCAAGTGGTCGCTCTAGGCGACGAAGGTTGGGCCCGGGGGCTTGGATCGAGTCGGTGCCGTACCCCAGGCTAACAAAGGTTGGCCGCGAGCGTCCCCCCTCACGGCAGTTGACCTGAGCGGCCACGCGTCCGGCCGCCGACCGGATGGCCGTACGCTCCCCCGCGAGCCCGCGAGCCCGCGAGCCCGCGAGCCCGCCCGACCGCCCGCCCGCCCGGACGTACAGACGTCCGGACGTACGAGCGCCCGGACGGCCGCCCGTACGGGCCTCAGTCCCGCAGCAGCTCCGGCACCCCGGCCCCGTCGGGCCGGTCGAGCGCGCCGGACACCACCGTGAGCTGCTGCGTCGCGCGGGTCAGGGCCACGTAGAGCACCCGCAGGCCCGCCGGGGACTCCTCGGCGATCTCCGCCGGGGAGACGACCACCGTGGCGTCGTACTCCAGGCCCTTGGCCTCCAGGCTGCCCAGCGCCACCGCGCGCTCCCCCAGCTCCGCGAGCCACTCGGCCGCCTGCGCGCGCCGGTCCATCGCCACGACGACGCCGACCGTGCCGTCGACCTGCTCCAGCAGCCGCCGGGTCTCCTCCCGCACGCACGCGCCCAGGTCCTCGCCGGCCGCGGTGAAGCGCGGTTCCAAGCCGGTGGAGCGGACCGCCGTGGGCGGCTCCATCCCCGGCATGGCCCGGCGCAGCACCCGGGCCGCCAGCTCGGCGATCTCGGCGGGGTTGCGGTAGTTCACGGTCAGCGTGAACTTGCGGCGCGGGCGGCGCCCCAGCGCCTCGTCGCGGGCCGCGGCCGCCTCCTCCGGGTCGCTCCAGGAGGACTGGGCGGCGTCGCCCACCACCGTCCAGGTGCCGGTCCGGCCGCGGCGGCCCACCATCCGCCACTGCATCGGCGTCAGGTCCTGGGCCTCGTCCACGATCACGTGCGCGTACTCGGTGCGTTCCGCCGCCAGCCGCTCGGCCCGCTCCCACTGGGTCTCCTCGCGGCCCGGCATCAGCTCCTCCAGGCCGGTGAGGTGGGCCAGCGGGTCCAGGTCGCGCTTGCGCTTGGGGCGCGCGGGGGCGCCGATCAGCAGCAGGAGCTCGTCCAGCAGCGCCACGTCGTGCACCGAGAGCGGACCCTTGCCGTCCGCGCCCGTACGGCGCAGCGAGCGGGCCAGCAGCCGGGTCTCGCGCGGGTTCAGCACCCGGCGGGCCCAGCGGCCCAGGCGCCGCTCGTCGGCCATGGCGGCGAGGACCCCGCGCGGGGTCAGCTCGGGCCACCAGGCGTTCAGGAATTCGATGAAGGCGTCCTCGGTGGAGATGTCCTCGTCGAAGCCGGAGCGCAGCTCGGCGGCGAGTTCCCGGTCGGTGTGCCGCCCCCCGCCGCCGGACTTGGCCCACAGGGCGTCCAGCAGCAGCTTGCGGGCGCGCGGGCGCAGCAGGTTGACCGGCGCGGTGCCGCCGAGGACGACCTGGCGGATCCGGTTCAGCTCGTCGGCCTCCAGCTCCTGGCGGCGCCCGAAGGCCACCACGCGCAGCCGCTCGGGGGCGCCGCCCAGCTCCAGGGCGCCGCGTACGGCCTTGCGCAGGATCGCCAGCATCCGCGAGGAGCCCTTGACCCGGGCGACCGCCGGTTCGTCGTAGGTGCTCGCCTCGGCGCCGTCGACCAGCGAGCCGAGCGCCCGGATGGCGACCTGCCCCTCCTCGCCGAGCGAGGGCAGCACGCCCTCGGTGTAGGCGACGAGCAGCGGGGTCGGCGAGACGATCAGGATCCCGCCGGAGTAGCGCCGCCGGTCCTGGTAGAGCAGGTAGGCGGCGCGGTGCAGGGCGACGGCGGTCTTGCCGGTGCCGGGGCCGCCGGCGACCTCCGCGACGGAGGCGGCGGGGGCCCGGATGACCATGTCCTGCTCCGCCTGGATGGAGGAGACGATGTCGCGCATGGAGTGCGTACGGGCCCGGCCCAGCGCGGCCATCAGCGCGCCGTCGCCGAGCACGGGCAGCTCCCGGCCGTCGAGGAAGGCGGTCACCTCGGGGCGCATCAGGTCGTCCTCGACGCCGAGCACCTTGCGGCCCTTGGAGCGGATGACCCGGCGGCGCACCACCCGGCCCGGCTCCTTGGGGGTGGAGCGGTAGAACGGCGCGGCGGCGGGCGCGCGCCAGTCGATCACGAGCGGCGCGTAATCGTTGTCGAGCACGCCGATCCGCCCGATGTGGAGGGTTTCGGCGATGTCGGCGGTGAGGTCGGGGCGGATCGCGTCCTCGGCCGGTTCGACGGAGGTGAAGGCGCCGTCGGCGCCCCGCTCCCCGTCCCTGCCGAGGACGAGGTCGATCCGTCCGAAGAGGAAGTCCTCGAACTCGTTGTTGAGCCGGTTGAGATGGATCCCGGCGCGGAAGACCTGGGCATCGCGTTCCGCGAGGGCGCCGGGGGTACCGACCTGACCCCGCTTGGCCGCGTCGTCCATCAGGAACTCGGCCTCGTGGATCTTCTCCTCAAGGCGGCGGTACACCTGGTCCAGATGAGTCTGCTCGACCGCGATCTCGCGATCGCGGACGGAATCCGCCGTGCTGTCGACAGCGGCATCCTGCGCGGCCACCAAGGCCCCCTTCTGACGTGCATTGGGCGACCGTCAACCGTACGCGAACAAAGCGGGTGCCGCACGCCCGTTCCGCGCGCGGGCGCGCGGAACACGGGCGCGCAGGGCGCCATGAGGCCGATATGAGCGTGTATGCGTTACGCGGGACGCGCGGCGAGCACCCGGGCGCGGTGCCGGGCGACCCGCTCCCGGTTTCCGCAGAGTTCGCTGGAGCACCAGCGCCGCCGGTGGCCGCGCGAGGTGTCCAGGTAGACCCGGGTACAGCCCTCACCTTCGCAGGCCCGCAGGCGGTCGCGGTCGCCGGGGTCGGTGAGCAGTTCCACCGCGTCGCGCGCGACGGCCGCCAGCAGCGCCGCGCAGCCCACCGCGGCGGCTCCGCCGCACAGTTCGCGCACCAGGTGGCCGTCGCGGTCGCGTACGGCACACAGTGCCGGGGGTGGACCGGCGGCCCGCGCGTTGACCCGGGCGAGCGGTTCCTCGGCGGGCTCGCGGTGGCTCAGCTCGGCCGCCACCAGGCTGGCCACGTCCGCCCGTAGCGCGCGGAAGGGCTCCAGCCAGTCCGCCTCCACGCGGGCGGGCGGGGTCCGCCCGGGCACCAACCCGGCCCCGGTGAGCCACAGGCTCAACCCGGCGCTGTCCGCGATCCCCTCGGGCGGCCCGGAGGTGGCCACCAGGTCCAGGCAGACCCGTCCCGACTCGAACCACATGCCCGTCACCCGCCTCGGTCGACGCCCCACCAGAGTGCCCCCGGTGCGGGCCCGGGCGGAAGCCTCATGCAGCGGGCGGATCGTCGTGCAGGAGGAGCTGGAAGAGCCGGTGGTCGCGCCAGGCCCCGTCGATGTACAGGTAGCGGGGCGCGAGGCCGTACTCCTCGAAGCCGGCCTTGGCGAGCACGCGCTGCGAGGCGAGGTTGTCCAGCAGGGTCCCGGCCGCGAGCCGGTGCAGGCCGAGCTCGTCGCGGGCCACGCGGATCACCTCGGCGAGCGCGGCGGAGGCCAGCCCCCGGCCGGTCCGCTCCCCGTCGACCCAGTAGCCGACGCCGGCGCTGCACAGAGGGCCGCGCACGATGTTCTGGAGGGTGATGGTGCCGAGCAGTGCGCCGCCGTCCCTCTCCGTCTCGACGAGGGCGTACTGCCGGGTGCGCCCGGCGTCCCGGTCCGCGAGCGTCGCCTCGATCCGCTCGCGCTGCCCGTGCTCGGTGTAGAAGTCCGCGGGGCGCGGCGGCTCGTAGGGCGCCATGTGCGCACGATTGCGCACGAGCACGTCGGCCAGCCCCGCGGCGTCCCCGAGGACGATCTCCCGTATGTCCACTCCATCAGCGATCATCCGCCCACGGTACCGACCGCTGCCCGGCGGGGCGGGAACGGCCACCCCGGCCATCCAAGCCCCGCCGGCGATTGAGGCGCGGGGTCCGGGGCGGAGCCCCGGCGGCGGCGCCGCACCCGCCCTCCGGGGGCGCCTCAAACGCCGGCGGGGCTGGACTTGCCCCCGGCGGCTCCGAAAACGGGAGGCAAAGGGCTAGGCCCCCTCGGGCCCCGAGCAGTCGCCCGCGTCCAGGGACAGCCGGTAGCCCCGCTTGACCACCGTCTGGATCAGCTTCGGCGCCCCCAGGGCCACCCGCAGCCGCGCCATCGCCGTCTCCACCGCGTGCTCGTCGCGGCCCGCCCCCGGCAACGCCCGCAGGAGTTCCGCACGGGACACCACCCACCCCGGCCGCCGGGCCAGCGCCCGCAGCAGGGCCATCCCCGCGGGCGGCACCGGCCGCAGCTGGTCGTCCACCAGCGCCGCGTGGCCCCGGATCTCCACCCGGTGGCCGCCCACCGGCAGCACCCGGGCCCGCCCCGGCAGCTCCTGGCACAGCACCTGCACGAGCGGCCCCAGCCGGAAGCGCTCGGGCTGGACGGTCTCCACCCCCTGCGCCTCCAGCGGCAGCGCCGTCACCGGCCCCACGCAGGCCGCGAGCACGCCCGCGCGCAGCCCGTCCAGCACCTGCCGCGTCAGCCCCCGCTCCGCGGCCCGTGCGAGCAGCGAGGCCGCGGCGGGCGCCGAGGTGAAGGCGACGGCGTCCACGGTCCCCGCGGCCACCGCGTCCAGCAGCCGGTCCAGCGGCGCCAGGTCCTCCGGCGGCATCCACCGGTACACCGGTACGACGACCACCTCGGCCCCGGCTTCCCGCAGCGCCTCCACGAACCCGGGCAGCGGCTCCCCGTGCAGCTGGAGCGCGATCCGCCGGCCGTCGACCCCGCCGGCGAGCATCCGGTCCAGTACCTCCGCGAGCGACTCCGACTTCGGCGACCAGGCTTCGACCAGGCCGGCGGCCCGGACCGCGCCCTTCACCTTCGGCCCGCGCGCCAGCAGTTCCGTGGCCCGCAGCCGGGTCAGGAGCTCCTCGCCGATCCCCCAGCCGTCGGCGGCCTCGATCCAGCCGCGGAAGCCGATGGCGGTGGTGGCGACCACCGTGTCGGGCGGGCACGCGACGAGTTCCTTGGTCGCGGCCAGCAGTTCGCTGTCGTCGGCGAGCGGCACGATCCGTAGCGCGGGCGCGTGCAGGACCACCGCCCCGCGCCGCCGCAGCAGCGCGATGAGCTCGTCGGCGCGCCGCGCGGCGGTGACCCCCACCGTGAATCCGGCGAGCGGCCCGGTGGCGGACGGGCCGGCCTGTGTGTCGTCCATGGTGACCTGCCTTGCGCATGGGGGTGTGAGGGTGTGCCGAGCCTGTCAAGGCGTCGTGTCAGGCTCGGTTCACCCGTATTTCGGCGCCGTTAACCGCCGTTACACCGACGTGAGCTGCGGCTTCGCGGCCGTGTCCGGGGCGGTGCCGGGCCGGGCGGCGGGCCGGCGAAGGTATACCGCCCAGGTCACCGCGCAGCAGACGGCGTAGAAGCCGAGGAAGGTGGCGAAGGCGGTGGTGCCCGTGCCGGAGGTGGTGAAGGCCTCCCGGAAGGCGAGGTTGATGCCCAGCCCGCCGAGCGCGCCCACGGCCCCGATGAGGCCCATGGCGGCCCCGGAAAGGCGTCGCCCGTAGGCGGCCGCGGCCTCGCCGCCCATGCCCCGGGCGAGCGCCTTGGCCTGGAAGATGCCGGGGATCATCTTGAAGGTCGATCCGTTGCCGAGCCCGCTGAGCACGAACAGGGCCACGAACCCGGTCAGGAACACGGGCAGCGAGGACCGCTCCGAGGCCGTGATGACCACGCCGGTGGCCGCCGCCATCGCGACGAAGGTGGCGAGGGTGATCCGCGCGCCGCCGTACCGGTCGGCGAGCCGCCCGCCCACGGGCCGGATCAGCGAGCCGAGCAGCGGCCCGATGAAGGTCAGCGACGCGGCCTGGAGCGGGGTCCGGCCGAACTGGGTCTGCAGGACCAGCCCGAAGGCGAAGCTGTAGCCGATGAAGGACCCGAAGGTGCCGACGTACAGGAGCGACATGATCCAGGTGTGCGCGTCGCGCAGGGCCTCGCGGACCGCGCCGGTGTCGTTGCGCACGGGCGCCAGGTTGTCCATCCGCGCGGCCGCCGCCACGGCCGCGACCACGATGAGCGGGATGTAGGCGGCGAGCAGGATCCGCGGGTGCCCGGCCCCGGCCACGCCGATGACCAGCAGTCCGGCGAGCTGGACGACGGGGACGCCGATGTTGCCGCCGCCCGCGTTCAGGCCGAGGGCCCAGCCCTTCTCGCGCAGCGGGAAGAAGGCGTTGATGTTGGTCATGGAGGAGGCGAAGTTCCCGCCGCCGACCCCGGTCAGGGCCGCGACCAGCAGGAAGGTCCCGTACGAGGTCCCCGGCTCCATCACCACCAGCGCGGCCACCGTCGGCGCGAGCAGGGTCAGCGCGCTGAAGATCGTCCAGTTGCGGCCGCCGAAGCGGGCGACGGCGAAGGTGTACGGGATCCGCACCAGCGCGCCGACGAACGTCGCGGTGGCGATCAGGGTGAACTTCCCGGCCGCGTCGATGCCGTAGCCCGGGCCCATGAAGAGGACCATCACCGACCACAGCGACCAGATCGAGAAGCCGATGTGCTCGGAGAGCACCGAGTAGAGGAGGTTGCGCCGGGCCACCCCGCGTCCCGTTTCCTGCCAGAAGGTCTCGTCCTCGGGATCCCACCGCTCGATCCAGCGGCCGCCCGTGCGCGGTGCGGTCATCACGCCTCCACTGCTCTCGTGTTCCGTGATGACGACCGTAGGGACGGCTCGTTTCGCCCCCGGTCCCCGCCGGATGACCGCGGGGATACCGTGCACTCACCCGGCGCGGCGGCTCAGTGTGAGCGCATGAGCTCCGCGTCGCCGTCGGGGAGCCAGCCGCCGTCCGGCAGGTCGAGCCAGCCGCGTACGGCGCCCAGCCCGGCCGCGGCGGTGCGCAGCGCGCTCAGCCCGGGGTGGTCGAAGCCCTTGCGCCACACCATGGACAGCGGCGAGAGCGGCACGGGGTCGGTCAGCGGCCGGCGCACGCAGCCCGGCATGTCGGGGAAGTCGACGGTGGCCAGCACCGGGTGGCCGGTCTTGGCCATGACCCGGCGGAACTCCTCCTTGCCGACCGCGACGGGCGCGGGCGGGGCCAGCACGGTGCCGCGTCCCGCGAAGAGGCGCCGGGCCAGGTCGGTCCACTCCACCGTGCGCGGGTTCCCGGCGCCCGCGTAGACGGTCTCGCCGGCCAGCGCGGCGACGGGCACGGTGGCCAGGGCCGCCAGCGGGTGGTCCTCGGGCAGGACGACGGCCAGCGGTTCGAAGCGCACCGGCTGGTGGGCCAGGCGGGCGCGCAGGGCCGGGGCCAGGCCGCCGAACCGGCCGAAGGACACGTCCAGGCGGCCGGCGGCGATCTCCCCGGCGCTGTGCGTCAGCCCGCTCTCGAAGCGGGCCATCAGCTCCTGTTCCGGGGCCAGTTCGCGGGCCCGGTCCAGCACCTGGCGGGCGGTGCCGGGGCCTTCGGAGTTGAGGTCGACGAGCAGGGGCCGCTCGGTCGCGCCGAAGGCGGCGGCGAGCGCGTCGTGGGCGCGCAGCACGCGCAGGGCGTGCGGCAGCAGCCGTTCCCCGTCGGCCGTGAGCTCGACCTGGCGGGTCGTGCGGACGAAGAGCCGGGCGCCCAGGATGCGTTCGAGGCGGCCGATGTCGCGGCTGAGGGCCTGCTGGGCGACGTACAGCCGGGCGGCGGCCCGAGTGAAGTGCAGTTCCTCCGCGACGGCGACGAAGGCGCGCAGCAGCCGGGGGTCCACCTCGCGCGCGTTCACCGCGGCAGCCTATCCGGCCCGACCCGATTCACAACAGGGGTGCGTGAATCACCCCGGAACAGGTGTTGGACCGCGCCCGGGGCCCGCCGCGAGGCTTGCCGCATGCCCGCCTCCCCCACCACCCCCGCCCCGCTGATGACGGTCACCGGCGCGACCCTCGTCCTCGCGGCCGCCCCCGCCCCCGCCTCCGTCCGGCGTCGGCGCGCCCCCGGCCCGTACCGGCGGCTGTTCGCCATCCCCGGCACCCGGGCCTTCACCGCGGGCAACCTCCTCGCCCGGCTCCCCATGGGCATGTTCGGGATCAGCGCGGTCCTGATGATCGCGGGCCAGCGCGGTTCGTACGCCCTCGCGGGGGCGGTCACCGCCACCGGCCTCGCCGCCACCGCGGTCGTCGCGCCCTTCACCGCCCGGCTCGTCGACCGGCACGGCCAGGCCCGGATCGCCCTCCCCGCCACCCTGATCGCGGTCCTCGGCTCGCTCTGCCTGGTGTGGTGCGTCCGTACGCACGCCCCCGCCTGGACCCTCTTCGCCTCCTACGCCGCCACCGCGACCACCCCCAACATCGGCGGCCTCTCCCGGGCCCGCTGGACCCACCTGTGGCGCGACTCCCCCGCCGCCCGGCACACCGCGATGTCCTTCGAGCAGGCCGCCGACGAGCTGTGCTACCTGCTCGGCCCGGTCCTCGCCGCCACCCTGTGCTCCCTGGCCTTCCCCGAGGCGGGCACCCTCACCGGCGCGGCCCTGCTGCTCACCGGCATGCTCCTCTTCGCTTCCCGGCGGGCCACCGAGCCCCCGCCCGCCGGACGCAACCGGCACCGCTCGCCGCTGCGCTCCCCGGGGCTTCCGGGGCTGTTGGCGCTGTTCCTGGCGCTGGGCGCGGTCTTCGGCTCGATGGAGGTCACCTCGATCGCCTACCTCACCGGCCACGGCCTGGCCGCGACCGCCGGCCCGGTACTGGCCCTCCAGGCGGCGGGCTCCTGCGCGGCCGGCCTGCTCTACGGCGCCTTGCGCCCGCGCGGCCTGCTGGGCTGCGTCGGCGCCCTGGCCGCCCTGATGACCCTGCCCTGGGCGGCCGCGACCACCGGATCGGTGGCCGCCCTGGCCGCGGCCCTGCTGCTCGCGGGCATGGCCACCGCCCCGACGATGGTCACCGCCATGTCCCTGGTCCAGCGCGCCACCCCGGCGGCCCGCCTCAACGAGGGCATGACCCTGGCCGTCACCGCCATCCTGACGGGCATCGCGGCCGGCTCGGCCACCGCGGGCGCAGCCGTCGACCACTGGGGCCCCACCCCGTCCTACGCCCTCCCGGCCGCCGCGGCGCTGTTGGCCCTCCTCCTCGGTGGCGCGAGATCGGTACGACTTTCCGGTACGAGTTCGGTACGGTAGACCGGTACCGTCCAGGATGGAGTCACGCCATGTCCATAAGTGCCAGCGAAGCCAGGGCGACCCTGTTTCCACTCATCGAGCGCGTCAACACCGACCACACCCCGGTGCGCATCACCTCCAAGAGCGGCGATGCCGTCCTCATGGCCGCCGACGACTACGACTCCTGGCAGGAGACCGTCTACCTGCTCCGGTCCCCGGAGAACGCGAAGCGCCTGATGGAAGCGGTCGCCCGCGACCGCGCGGGCGCGACCACGGTCACCAGGACACTGGACGACCTGAGGGAGATGGCCGGAGGCGAGGAGTGAGGAGCGCCCACTTCGACCCCGCCGCGTGGGAGGACTTCCTCTTCTGGCTCGCCTCGGACCGGAAAATGGCCCGCAGGATCACCCGCCTGATCGGCGAGATCCAGCGAGACCCGTTCGGTGGGATCGGCAAGCCCGAGCCCCTCAAAGGCGAACTCTCGGGCTACTGGTCCCGCCGCATCGATGACGAACACCGGCTCGTCTACCGCGCCGACGAGAAGGAAGTGAAGATCCTCAAGGCCCGCTACCACTACTGACCGGGGCGAGCGGTCCCACATCGGCGCCGGACATGACGAAGGCCCCGCAGCCTCAACGGCTCGCGGGGCCTTCGCCCACATGGGGTGGTGGAGATGGCGGGAATCGAACCCGCGTCCAGCGGTGCAGAAGCAGGGCTTCTCCGAGCGCATTCCGCTGCGCTTTTCTCGGCCCCGGAGATCACACGGACAAGTCTCCGACGGGCTCAGTCACTGTTTGGTTTCCCCCTACCCCCCGTGACCGGGGCTAGAGGTTTAGATCCCTAATTGACGCCAGGATCCGGGTCGGGACCATCCCCGGGCTGACGCTCCTCACAGAGGCTTCAGTTCGCTGTTATTAGGCAGCGAGGGAGAAGCGGGAGTTATCGCTGTTGTTGGCGATTATTGTTTGCGACAGGTGGTTAACGAGATCATTGTCGCTTCCTCGGCTCGCTTCACCTGCATCGACATCCGCTGTCGAAACCGATCATCCCCATGTTTATTTTTCAAGCCGCACGACCCCGTGGGGGAGGTGCTGCGCCCATGGTACGCGAAGTGGACCACGGGATGCCAGGAGATTACAGCTGGCCGCGCTCCTTGCGCTTCACGGCCGAAATGACCCGGTTCGTCTCGCGCGTGTCCTGCTTCTCCCGCAGCGACTGGCGCTTGTCGTACTCCTTCTTGCCCTTCGCGAGCGCGATCTCGACCTTGGCCCGGCCGTCCTTGAAGTACAGCGAGAGCGGCACGATCGTGTTGCCCGTCTCGCCGGTCTTCGAGTCCAGCTTGTTGATCTCCTCGCGGTGCATGAGGAGCTTGCGCTTGCGGCGGGCGCTGTGGTTGGTCCAGGTGCCCTGGCTGTACTCCGGCACGTGCACGTTGTAGAGCCACGCCTCGCCGCTCTCCACCGAGACGAAGCCGTCCACCAACGAGGCACGGCCCTGGCGCAGGGACTTGACCTCGGTACCGGTGAGCACGAGACCGCACTCGTAGGTGTCGATGATCGTGTAGTCGTGGTGCGCCTTCTTGTTCTGGGCGATCAGCTTGCGCCCTTTTTCCTTAGCCATAGTGCGGCCATTTTTGCACTAAGGACCCACCCCGAGGCCACCCAATACCGTGCGGGCCCGCTCCTCGGCGCCCTCGGCGGCCGTCAGGTCCGGGCTGATGCCCCGGCCGTCCAGGCTGCGGCCCGCCGGAGTGCGGTAGGTCCCCACCGTCAGCTCGGCCACCGAGCCGTCCGCCAGCTCCGTCGGCATCTGCACCGATCCCTTGCCGAAGGTGTGGCTGCCGACCGTCACGGCCCGCCCCCGGTCCTGGAGCGCGCCCGTGACCAGCTCGGCCGCGCTCATCGTGCCGCCGTCGACCAGCGCGACCAGCGGCCGGGCGGTGTCCCCGCCCCGGTCCGCGTACAGGGCGCGCTGGGCGCCCCGCACGTCGTACGTCGCCACCAGCCCGCCGTCCAGGAAGGCGGAGGCGGCCGTCACCGCCTCGGTGACCAGGCCGCCCGGATTGCCGCGCAGGTCCAGCAGCACCCCGGCCCCGGCGGGGGCCGCGCGCACGGCCTCCCGGACCCGCTCGCCCGAGCCGCGGGTGAAGGAGGACACCTTGATGACGACCACCTTCTTGCCCAGTTCGCGGACCGTCACGGCCTCGGTGCTCAGCCGGGCCCGGCGCACCGTCTCGGTCAGGTCCGCGCCGTCGCGCACGACCTCCAGGGTGACCGCGGTGCCGGCGTCCCCGCGCAGCCGGGCCACCACCTGGGCCACCGTGGACCCGGTGACCGGCTCCCCGTCCACCCGGGTCAGCCGGTCGCCGGCGCGCAGTCCGGCGCGCGCGGCGGGTCCGTCGGGCGCCACCCGGGTCACGGCGATCCGGCCGTCGGAGCCGCGCTCGGCCCAGAGCCCGACCCCGGTGTAGCGGCCGTCGAGGTCGTCCTCGAAGGAGGCGTACTCGCCCTGGTCGTAGACCACGCCCCAGCGGTCCCCGCTGCGGCTGACCACGTCCTGGGCGGCGCTCTTGCCCGACTTGCCCTCGGCGACGGCCTCGGCCGCGGCCCGGGCGACGGCGTCCCGGTCGGCCGTCCCGGGCTTCCCCGCGCCGGCGGGCGCGGGGGCCCTCGTACCGGTGGGGGTACGTCCCCCCTCGCCCGGGTCGGGTCGGTACCCGGAGCTGACGGCGGCGCCCAGCCCGCCCAGGGCGCCGAGCAGCGCCAACGTCACGGCGGCCCCGCGACGCAGGTCGCGGGGCCGGAGACAGAGAGGGACGGGGCGGCCCGGCATGGCGCCGAGTCTAGGACAAGCCCCGCGCCGGCACGGCTGGTTGGCCGCACCGCCCACGGGGCGCTCGTCACACCTTCAGGTACTTGCGCAGCGCCACGAACGCCGCGAGGGAGGGCATCAGCAGGCCGATGACCAGTACCAGCGGGAGCTTGGTGAGGACCGCGTCCCAGCCGATGAAGTTGATCAGTTCCATCTTCTGGCGCAGCCCCGCGCCGTGGTCGATCACGAAGTACTGGCCGGAGACGAGCATGCCGCAGGCGAGCGCCGCGCCGATCAGCCCGGCGAACGCGGCCTCCATGATGAACGGCACCTGGATGTAGAAGCTGGAGGCTCCCACCAGCCGCATGATCCCGGTCTCCCGCCGACGACTGAACGCCGAGACGCGCACCGTGTTGACGATCAGCAGCAGCGCCACCACGAGCATGATCAGCATGATGCCGAGCGCGGCCACGTTGAGGTAGCCGAGCAGCCGGAAGAGGTTGTCCAGCACGGTCCGCTGGTCCTCGACCGACTGGACCCCGTCCCGCCCGGCGAAGGCGGTGGTGATGACCTTGTACTTCTCCGGGTTCTTCAGCTTCACGCGGAAGGACTCGGGCATCTGGTCCGGGGTGATGGAGGCGGCCAGGGCGGTGTGCCCGAACTGCTCCTTGTAGTGCTTGTAGGCGTCGTCGGACGATTCGTAGGCGACCGTCTCGACGAGGTCCATCTTCTTGAGGTCGGCCTCGATCTGCTTCTTCTGCTCCGCCGTCACCGCGCCCTTGGCGCAGGAGGCGCCGGAGCTGGCCTCGGCGTCGTTCTTGTTGCAGAGGTAGATCGAGACGTTGACCTTGTCGTACCAGTAGCCCTTCATCTGGCTCACCTGGTCGCGCATGAGCAGGGAGCCACCGAACAGGGCCAGCGACAGGGCCACGGAAATGATGACCGCGAAGGTCATGGTGAGATTGCGGCGGAGGCCTACGCCGATCTCCGACATGACGAACTGGGCGCGCATGGCGTCCTTTCAGTGCTGGTAGCCGTAGACGCCGCGCGACTGGTCGCGCACGAGACGGCCCTGTTCGAGTTCGATGACACGCTTGCGCATCTGGTCGACGATCTGCTGATCGTGCGTCGCCATGATCACGGTGGTGCCGGTCCGGTTGATCCGGTCCAGCAGTTTCATGATCCCGACCGAGGTCGACGGGTCGAGGTTGCCGGTCGGCTCGTCCGCGATGAGCAGCGCCGGGCGGTTGACGAAGGCCCGGGCGATGGCCACGCGCTGCTGCTCACCGCCGGACAGCTCGCCGGGCATCCGGCCTTCCTTGCCGCCCAGTCCGACCAGTTCCAGGACCTGGGGGACGGCCTTGCGGATCTCGCCGCGGGGTTTGCCGATGACTTCCTGGGCGAAGGCCACGTTCTCCGCGACCGTCTTGTTCGGGAGCAGGCGGAAGTCCTGGAAGACGGTCCCCAGCTGGCGCCGCATGTGCGGGACCTTCCAGTTGGAGAGTCTGGCGAGGTCCTTGCCCAGTACGTGGACCTGCCCCTGGCTGGCCCGCTCCTCGCGCAGTATCAGCCGCAGGAAGGTGGACTTGCCGGAGCCGGAGGAGCCGACCAGGAAGACGAACTCGCCCTTGACGATCTCCAGGGAGACGTCCCTGAGTGCCGGCTGGCTCTGCTTCGGGTAGTACTTGGACACACTGTCGAATCGGATCACGGGTGCACCACGGTCGCCGGGAGTAGGTGAGCGTGACCATACGCGAATGGGCGCAGGCTAGGGACCCGGCATCCGGAGTTGTCCGTTATATCCCCTGGTGCGGGAGAGGTCGGATCGCGATTGCCCGGACGGGCCGCGCCGAATGTCGTGGGAGCTGGCACAGTGGTAGGGGGAACGGACTGGTTCCCACTGCCGTTGTACATGGGGACGAGAGGAGGACAGCGCATGACATATGACCGGCTCGTGTGCGCCAACTGCGCCGCGCCCGTCAGTCAGGGCCGCTGCCCGGTGTGCCGGGCGAACAGGGAGCGCCTCCAGCAGGAGGACCGCCCCTTCGCCAACCTCAACCCCATGACGCTCATCGCGCTCATGGTGGTGCTCGTGGCGGCGCTCGCGCTGGTGGCGCACCAGGCTGCGTAGGCAGCCGCCTGGGCCCGTACGGCCCGCGGGGAGCCGCACGTACCGATCGAAAAAGCCCGGACCCCTTGCCAGGGGTCCGGGCTTCTCGGCTGTTCAGGGGCCCTAGGAGGCCTGCTCCTGCTGCTTGCGCCAGCGGATGCCGGCTTCCAGGAAGCCGTCGATCTCGCCGTCGAGCACCGCCTGCGGGTTGCCGACCTCGAACTCGGTCCGCAGGTCCTTGACCATCTGGTACGGGTGCAGGACGTAGGAGCGCATCTGGTTGCCCCAGGAGCTTCCGCCGTCCTTGAGGGCGTCCATCTTGTCCTTCTCCTCCTGGCGGCGCCGCTCGAGCAGCTTGGCCTGGAGGACGTTCATCGCGCTGGCCTTGTTCTGGATCTGCGAGCGCTCGTTCTGGCAGGAGACGACGATGCCGGTCGGCAGGTGCGTGATGCGCACGGCCGAGTCGGTCGTGTTGACGCCCTGGCCGCCGGGGCCCGAGGCGCGGTAGACGTCCACGCGCAGCTCGGTCTCGTCGATCTCGACGTGGTCGCTGGTCTCGACGACCGGCAGCACCTCGACGCCCGCGAAGGAGGTCTGCCGACGGCCCTGGTTGTCGAAGGGCGAGATCCGGACGAGGCGGTGCGTGCCCTGCTCGACGGAAAGGGTGCCGTAGGCGTACGGCGCCTTGACGACGAAGGTGGTCGACTTGATGCCGGCCTCTTCGGCGTACGAGGTCTCGTAGACCTCGGTCGGGTAGCCGTGCCGCTCGGCCCAGCGCAGGTACATCCGCTGGAGGCGCTCGGCGAAGTCGGAGGCGTCGACGCCGCCGGCCTCGGCCCGGATGTTGACCAGGGCCTCGCGCTCGGAGTACTCGCCGGACAGGAGGGTACGGACCTCCATCTCGGCCAGCGCCTTGCGGACCGAGACCAGCTCGGCCTCGGCCTCGGCCAGGGTGTCCGCGTCGTCCATCTCCTGGGCGAGGTCGAAGAGGACTTCGAGGTCGTCGATCCGACCGCGCAGGGTCTCGGTCTTGCGGACCTCGGCCTGGAGGTGGGAAAGCTTGCTCGTGATCTTCTGGGCGGCCTCCGGGTCGTCCCACAGGGACGGCACCGCGGCCTGCTCTTCGAGCACGGCAATCTCGGCCCTCAACTTGTCGAGGTCCAGGACGGCCTCGATCGACCCCATGGTCGAGGAGAGGGACTTCAGCTCTTCGGAAACATCGACGACTGCCACGGGTCCAGCGTAGCCGGTCCCCGGACGGACCCGTCCGGCCAGGCCGGATACCCCTCTACGAAGGGCGACCCGAACGGGCGTACGCTCGGCGTATGACCGTCTTCCTCGTGATCCGCCGCCATGTGGACTACATGCGTGTCACGACGACGGGCTGTCTGCCGCCGGACCGAACCACAGCCTGATTTCCCCCAGCTGATCGATTCGCCCCCGGTCCTGCACGCGGCTCGCGCGGCCCCGACGCCACCCCTGTCGGCGGCCCCCTCCCACCCGCTGTCCCCGCCACCTCTGGGGAACAGGACCACGTGACATCCGAAACGGAGCCGTCATGCCGTCCGCGCACCCTTCCCCGATCTCCCTTCCCGCGCCCCTTCCCGCGTCCCTTCCCGCGCCCCTTCCCTCCTCCCTCCCCGTCCTGGACCTCTCCCGGGCCGACGACCCCGCCGAGCGGGACGCCTTCCGCGCGGAGCTGCACGCCGCCGCCCGGGACACCGGTTTCCTGCACCTGACCGGACACGGGATCGGGGCCGACGAGAGCGCCCGCATCCTGGACGTGACCCGCGCCTTCTTCGCGCTCCCCGAAGCCGACCGGCTCGCCGTGAGCAACCTGAACTCCCCCCACTTCCGGGGGTACACGCGGATCGGGCACGAGCTCACCGGCGGCGCCTCCGACTGGCGCGACCAGCTGGACGTGGGCGCGGAGCGGGCCGCCCTGCCGGTGGGGCCCGAGGACCCGGCGTACCTGTGGCTGGAGGGCCCCAACCAGTGGCCCGCGGCCCTGCCCGAGCTGCGGACCGTGGTCCTGGAGTGGCAGTCCCGGCTGGCGGCGGTGGCCCACCGCCTCCTCCAGGAGCTGCTCGCGTCCATCGGCGCCCCGGCGGACTTCTTCGACGCGGCCTTCGCGGACCGCCCCCACCTGCACACCAAGCTGATCCGCTACCCCGGCTCCGCGCCGTCCGGGACGGACCAGGGGGTGGGGGCGCACAAGGACTACGGCTTCCTCACCCTCCTCCTCCAGGACGCGGTGGGCGGGCTCCAGGTCCGCCGCGGGGACGGCTTCCTGGACGTGCCGCCGCTGCCGGGGGCGTTCGTGGTGAACCTGGGCGAGCTGCTGGAGATCGCGACCCAGGGGTACCTGCGGGCCACCGACCACCGGGTGGTCAGCCCGCCGGGGGCGGTGGAGCGGTACTCGGTGCCGTTCTTCTACAACCCGCGGCTGGACTCCGTCGTCAGGACGGTCCCGGGCGACTACCTGCGGGCGGCGCCGGGGCTCGCGCAGGACGCGGCGAATCCGCTGCACGCGGAGTACGGGCGCAACGAGCTGAAGGGCTGGGTCCGCGCCCACCCGGAAGTGGCCCGCCGCTGGCACCCGTCCTTCCTGGCCACCTGACCCCGGGGCCGGGTGCTCCCGGCGGGCGCGGGGGTTCGGCCCGTCGGCCGCCTGCGGTGGGTGACGGCCGGGCAAGGCCGCCTACGGGTGTTCAGGCGGACAGTCGACGCTCGGCGAGGTGAAGCGCGAGCGGACCGCCGGGGAGCAGGAAGCGGCCTTCCGCGGCTGCGTCGAGGGCGTCGGCCATCGGCAACCACATCAGTTTGAAGTCTTCTTCGCCCTCTGCGAGGTGCTGCCGCCCCAGCGTCAGATTCTCGGCGAGGTGGAGGGACATCCGGGCCGGGCTGTTCAGTGTGATCGCGTATGTACCGAGGTGCTGCCACGAGGAGGCGGTGATGCCTGCCTCCTCGCGCAGCTCTCGCCGGGCGCCATCTGCCGGGGTCTCCCCGGATTCGAGGCGGCCGCCGGGCAGGAACAGGTACTCGCCGCCGTGCTGCGGGAACCGGGCGGTCAGCACGGCGACGAGACCGGACGCATCGCGGGCGACGATGACAGCGGCGTCCCGCGTGTTCTCAGGGTGTGTCTCCATGCTGGGGGAGCGTAGACCCGGCCTGTACGAGCGTGGCGGCGAACGGCACGTTCATCACCGTCGGGTGTGCGATGCCGCGCCCGTGGTAGCCGTCTTCGCCGAACGCGTCGCCGTGGTCGGCGCACATGATGACCAGCCACGGCCGTTCCACTACCAGCCCTTCGACCAGCCGCCCAAGGTGCTCGTCCGCGTACGTCAGTGCGGCGGCCTGCGAGTTCCAGGAGTCGTCGCTTTCGCCGAGGTAATGCCCGTGGGGTACGTGCGTGGCGGACACGTTGACGAACAAGAACAGTGGGCGGCCACGGTGCCCGTCGGCGACGCTCAGTGCGTGATCGGCCTGGTGGCGGGTGGAGTCGGGTTCGGGTGAGCAGAACTCGGGCCGCCAATGGTCTTCGTCGAACATGTCCGGCAGCACGGAGCCGAGCGGCGTTTCACGGGAGAAGTACGTCACGCCACCCACACACGCGGTGCGGTATCCGTGCCGGCCGAGGCCGGTGAGGAGGTTCGGGGCGTCGAAAACGAACGTGCCCGGGGCGACGGTCTTGAACGCAGGCGGACGGCACTCCCACAGCCGGGGCGGCTGATCGGGGACGGGGAGCTTGGGGAGGAACCCGGAGAAGAACGCCATGTGAGCGGGGAGGGTGAACGTTCCGGGGGTGCGCCGCTCCTCCCACTGTCCGCCGGGCAGCAGGGAGGCGAGGCGGGGAGTGTGACCGGCATGCATCGTCGCCCGGGCGACGTCGTAGCGCAGGGAGTCCAGGGTGACGAACAGGATGTTCGTGCCGGATTCGATGACGTGGCGAGCATCGATCACCGGTCGGCTCCAATGAGGTCGGGGCGGCCGATGACCCTGCCTTTGCAGGCGTCGTTGACGGGAAGGGGGACCCGGTCGGCGTCGATCATGTCGCGGATGTCACCGAGCCCGTTGTGATCCTCCACGCTCCGCCCGTCGGCGTCGTACAGGCGGATGCCGAGCATGAGCGGGGACCGGTCACCGCTGGTGGCCAGGAACGCGCCGGGGACGCCCCCGAGGGTGGTCATGGCGTGCAACAGACCCGCCTCGTCGGCCGCGCCGACGTCGGTGACCTCGCATGCCCAGTGGCCGGAGTTGATGGCGCCTTGCAGGAACCGGAGGTGGAACGTGCCGGTGTGGGTCCGTCCGTCGTGGGCGACGGCGAGACGGCTGGTCTTGGCCACCGCCACGAAGCAGGCTCCGACCCACCAGGCCACGCCGTCGTGGATCTGTCCGGGGCATTCCCCGCTGATCTGCCCGTCTCGGATCACTGCGGCTGTGTCGATGGGGTTAAGCACGCCGTTCCTCCAGGTGGGTGGTGATGAGGTTGGCGAGCCCGTCGGGGGTGCGGCCGTCAGTGTCGAGGAACACGGCGGTGGGGTCGGCGGCGGCGACCGCTTCGAAGTTCTCCCACAGGGTTGTCAGGCGGCCGGGCACGGCGAACAGGGCGGTGTCGTCCTCCTTCGTGTCCTGCTTGATCCCCATGCGCTCTCTCAGAGTGGCCTCGGAGCTGCGGAGGTAGAACGTGGCGTCAGGTGTCGCGAGGTAGGGGCGGAAGGGTTCCAGCAACCCTGCGACGGCGCCCACGCTTACGCCGCTGACAGCGGCCTGGCAGGCGATGACGGATGAGGTGTACCGGTCGGCGATGACCGGATGCAGGGCCAGACCGGCCCGGATGGCGTCGGAGGCGTGAAGGAGACCGGAGAGGTAGAACGCGAGCGTGGGCAACGGCTGGAACTCAACGTGGACGGTGGGGACCCATCCGTTGTGCGGGGCGGGGAGGGTGTGCAGGCGCATCGCGCCGAGCCGGTCGGCCAGGAGCTGGGCGAGGGTGGACTTTCCGACGGCGGAGACCCCTTCGAGCACTACGAACGGGCCCATGCGTCCACGGGGCTCTACGGGCGGCGCGTACGGGCCGCTGAGGGCGTTCACAGGGTTCCTTCCGTGAACGCTGCCACGTGGCGGGCGACGGCGTCCGGGATCTTCTCGGGGGTGTCCAGCATCGGCAGCACGCTCATGCGGAGGTCATCGCGGAGCAAGCAGGGTTGCAGCCCGCCGGCATGGTCCAGACGCAACGCCCAGAACCCCTCGACGCACTGCGGACGGACGGGGCAATTGCCGCACTGGCCGACGTGGTGGCGGCCCAAGTCGCGGTGGATGACACCGATCTCGACACCATCCACGGTGAACACGCGGCGTCCCTGCCCGGCGCCGTACGATTCGACGCGTTCGTCACTGGTCAGCGTCCGAAGATGCCGGATCATGCCGTCGGCGCTGATCGCGGACGACTTCCGGTCGGCGTTGAAGGCGGTTTCCACCAGTTCGATGAACTGCACCGGCATCCGCCGGTCGAGGGCGAAGTCGAGGATGCCGGTCAGCTCGTGCTCGTTCTCACGCTGTATGAGCGTGTTGATCTCGACTTTCGGAAACATGGAGCGGGCGGCGTCGATCCCGTCGAGAACCACGTCCACGCTCATACGGGTGGCCGCGATGGAGCGGAACGTGTCGTCGGAGAAGTAGTGGAGGGACACCTTCACCCTGTCGAGACCGGCGTACGGGAGCCAGTCCTCGTTCGCCCGGATCAACGTTCCGTTGGTGATCATCGTGTATGACACATCCGGTTCCCGGACCGGGAGCCGGGCGAGGACGTCGTGGGCGATCGGTGACAGGAGCGGTTCACCGCCGGTGAAGTACACGCGGCGCATCCCCGCGTTGATGACCTCGCGCATCGTGTTCACGAAGTCGTCCGCGGACAGCTCGCCCGGCCGTGGCTGAGCATCGCGTGTTCGCCGGGTGAGCGGCGGCGGCACGTCGCCCTCGTTGTGGCAGAACCAGCAGGCCACGTTGCATCGCGGGGTCAGGGAGACGCGGAGCTGTCCCCGTAGGTGGGCGAAGTTGTGCAGTGCCGTCCGGCTGTGGGCAGGCAGCGGGGCGGTGAGCTGGATGAGCCGGGATGTCATGATGGTGCCCCTCTCGCTTGAACGGGATGGAGCGGGGAGAAGCCGGGGCGGGCGCCGGGTTCCCCGCCGCAGGGCACTCATAGGGTCGTGAACCCGTCGGCGCGGCGCCGGATCACGGTCAGACTGTCCGGATCAGTGGTGATCCACTGGTCGGACAGGACGCCGTCCGGCAGACGCAGAACCCACACTGTCCCGCGGATCACATCGGTGACGATCGCCTCTTGGAGGTCTTCGTCCTGCACCCAGTCACCGATCCACGCCCGCGCCCCGCTCACCGCGTACCCGCCGGGCTGATGTGCCCGAGCGGTATCAGCGGCTGGAGGCTGCGGGGATCGGCGGTCCACTCCCGGCCCGAGGTGTCCGCGGGCCGCATGTGCGCGACCCGCCCGATGATCCGGCCGGTGGTCTTCGACGTGTAGACGAAGACCACGCCAACAGTTCCGCGGCGGCCCGTCTCCGGGTGCGCGACGTCCCGGCCGAGGAGCCGGTGTCCAATGTCCTCGGCGATCGTGACATTGGCTTCGGAGGCCGGGATCACCGGGTGCTGCCGGGGGTGCACCGGGGGAGCAGCTGCTGTGGGGTGCCCTGAGTGCTGGTCATCGTCACCTCGCGGGTCGTGTGCTCTGTCCCGGGGATGGTGGCGTGCCGGGTACGGAGCCGTACGGGTGCCTGACTGACAGCGGTCGACGGGGCCGGCTGCGCTGCTGATGACTAGTCAACGCGTGAGAGAGCCCCCCCAACTGGCACAGTGTGTGACAGTCGGGGGGCTCTGTGTGACGGCCGGGGCGGCGGGTCAGATTTCGGCACCGCACCATGTCGCGTAGCCGATCAGCGTTTCCGGGGTACGGCGGGCGGTGTGAACGAGACCAGCCACCGTCTCCCGTACAGACGGGTGGTATTTGGCCTGTTGGGGGGCGACGGAGCGGGCTTTGAGGAGAGAGGCCAGCGCGGCATCCGTGCGGCCGGTCCACAACTGTGCACGTGCTGTGTCGATGTGGAAATGCCCGAGCCGGTCAGGGAAGTAGCCGACGGGGGGACGCACTTCTCGGGCGAGTTGGAGGGAGCGGCTGTGGTGGCCGAGTTCCATCTCGATCGCCGCCGCGTGAATTGCGACGTTGGTCGGGCCGAATGACTGGACGTGCGGCCCGTCCCCGCCCGCGCCGGTCACCTCGCGCCCCAGATCACCGGCCAGGCGGCGCGCCTCGGCGAGCTGGATGCGGGCTGCGTCACCGTCCCCTTGCCGGGTGGCCAGCATCGCGGCTCTGAGGTGCAGGTTTCCTGCCGAACAGAGCGCGGGGACTTCTCCGGCCCGTACGCCGGCCTCCACCGTCTCGCGGGCCCGGCTGATGATCGCCTGCCCCACCTCCAGGCGGCCGGTCGTGAACGTGCTGTACGCCCGCATATAGCCGTACAGGGCCATCAGGTACGGGTCTCCGGACCGGGTCGCGGCGTAGTCCATGCGGGACAGCAGCAGTGCCACCAGGTCGGACAAGCCCAGGTTGTAGGCCACGTCGTACGCCGACCGGTAGACGTGCACGAGCATGGCGTGGGCGCGCTCGGCTGCGTGGCCGGTCGCCGTCTGTGAGACCTGCACCAGCTCGTCGATGAGCGGCGGTGCCATGGTGGCGATGTGGGCATAACCGGATGCGCGCCGGGCGGCAAGGACGGCGTGCACGTCTGTGGCGATCTCCGAGAGGACCCGTACGGGGAGTTCGTCCAACGGGAGATCGAAGTTGTCGAGGGAGGCGCGCAGGTCGGCCAAGGGGCCGTCGAGGCGGTCGTAGGCGTGGTCGGCGGAGTAGGGCTGGCCGGTGAATGTCGTGACGCTTACACCCATTGCGCGGGCCACCGCGGCGATCAGCGCGCCCGAGGCAGGGCGTCGGCCCTGCTCGACCTTGACGAGGAGGCTGTAAGAGACGGCGGCTTTCGCGGCGAGCTGCTGCTGTGTCAGGCGGTGAAGTCGGCGGTAGGCGGCGATGCGCGCACCCGTGCCGACGGCGGCAGTCTGGGGCATGCTTTCTGTGCTCCGTCCTGTGTAGTTGCCTACTTGGGACGGTACCCGCCACCTGACAGCGGGTGAAGGAAAGTGCCCGGGTCTCCGGTGCGGGGCACTTCCGTACGCCTGGGCGGAAGACGAATGCACTCTTCAGGGCCGTGACCAGGAGGGCCAGCACCCGGGCGCGTGCGCGTGCACTGCCATCGGGCCCGGGTGCGGCTTGCACGGCCCTCCACGGACTAAGGCCGGGACGGGACGGACTGTTTGCTGTCCTGGGCGGGCGGCGGGTCCTCACCGGACGCGGCGAGCCAGCCGCCGACGGACACGGCCACCACCAGCACCACCCCCGCCAGGGACAGCATCAGCCGCCGCTTGCGCACGGTGTCGGCCCGGTGTCGCGCGGACCCCGGCCGGTGCCCGCCGGCGGGCCGCGGCACCCGGGCCGTCCCCAGCGCACCCCCGGCCAACTCCTCCGGCCCCGGCACCCGCATCGACGTGTGCGTGTCCCGGTTCGAGTCCGTCGCCGACCCGGGGACCAGCGGCACCACGCCCCGCCTGCGCACCGGATCGGCGGGGGCCGGCGCGGCCTCCTCGGGCTCCTCCTCCAGGTCGTCCGGCTCGTCGACGTCCAGCGGCGGCATCCCGCTCAGCAGGGGCAGCAGGTCCCGCAGCCGGGCGGACAGCTCGGAGGCCCTGAGCCGCGAGGCGGGGGCCTTGGCCAGGCACTGGACCATCAGCTGCCACAGCTCGTCGGGGATCCCCGGCAGCGGCACCACCGTCTCGGTGACGTGCCGCCGCAGCACCGCCCCCGGGTGCCCGCCGCCGAAGGGCGTGAACCCGGCGAGCAGTTCGTACAGGACGGTCGCGAGCGCGTATATGTCCACCGCGGCGCGCGGCGGCAGGCCCTCGACGATCTCGGGGGCGAGGTAGTCGGGCGTCCCGATGATCCGGGTGGTCGGCGCCACGGCCCGGCTGCCGCCCGGCGGCGGCGCGGCCCGGCGCGGGGAGTCGATCAGCTTGGCGACGCCGAAGTCGGTGAGCAGCGCCGGGTGCGCCCCGCCCGGGCCGATCGGACCCTGCATGTCGAGCAGCACGTTCTCGGGCTTGACGTCGCGGTGCACCACCCCGGCCGCGTGCGCGGCGGCGAGCGCGTCCGCGACGTCGGCCACGATCGCGACCGCCGCCTCGGGGGCGAGCCGCCGTTCGCGGTCGAGCCGGGTCCGCAGGTCCGTACCGCGGACCAGGTCCATCACGAGCGCGAGGTCGTTGCCGTCCACGACGAGGTCGCGGACCGAGACGACATGCGGATGCTCCAGGCCGAGCAGCGCGCTGCGCTCCTGGACGAACCGCCCCACCAGCTCCTGGTCGGACGCGAGGTCCTCACGGAGCAGCTTGACGGCGACGGGGCCCTCGGGCCCCTCGCCGAGCCATACCGTGCCCGCGCTGCCGCGCCCAAGGATCTGGTGCGCGGTGTACCGGCTGCCGATCTTCCGTGCCACGACTGCTCCCTCAGCGGCTGGCGTACACACCAAAGCTACGCGGCCGCGTGGGGGTTGGAGGCCAGCAGGGGGCCCGATTCGCGACGACCTTCACTTCTGTGGGCGAAATCGTGTCCTGGAAGTCGACAAATCCACGAACTCACCGCTAAGGAGCAGTCCTGGCGTCAGCCGGTGGAGCCTCCGCCGCCGCCGCCGAGGTCGCCGACCCAGTGCTTCACCTCGGTGCCCCAGGACCAGACCTGGTCCCACCAGCCCTTGCCGGTGCCCACCCATTCCTGGAGGGGGGTCAACTCCCAGACCAGCCAGCCCGCGACGAAGAGCAGGACCAGGGTGAACAGGCAGCCCTTGAGGCAGCCGAGCCCGGGGATCCGCATCGGGTTGGCACCGCGCCGGCGCGGCTCACGCGGCTCGCGGGGCTCGCGCGGGGCGGGCTGCTGGGGCCGGCGCGGCTGCTGAGCGGGCGCCCCGGCGTACGGCTGGGGCTGGTGCTGCGGCTGCTGCTGGCGCGGCTGCTGCTGGTACTGCGGCTGCTGGGGCTGTTGCGGCCGCTGCTGGTACTGGGGCTGCTGCGGCTGCTGGTACTGCTGCTGCGGCGGCTGCTGCCGGTACTGCTGGGGCTGGGGCTGGGGCTGGCGCTGCTGCGGCTGCTGGTACTGCTGCGGCGGTCCCTGCTGGTACTGCTGGGGCTGCTGCGGCTGCTGGTACTGCTGCTGCGGCGGAGCCTGGCGCTGCGGCCTGCGGCGCAGCGGGTCGTCGGCCGGGTCGAGGTACTGCATCTGGGTCTGCTCGTTGCGGTCCCGGGCGGCCCGCATCTGCGACTGCCACGGGTGCGGCTGGTCCGGCGCCTGTACGGGCGGCAGCACCGCGGTCGGGTCGGCCCCGGGCGCGTGCTGCGGGGCCGGCGGCATCGACTGCATGACGCTGGTGGCCGCGTTCGGGTCGTAGGCGCCCATGGGTCCGTTGACGGGCGGCAGTACCTGGGTCGGGTCGGCGGCGCCGGGGGTCTGCGGGACCGGCGCGGGCGCCGGGTCGGGCGCGAGCAGCGCGCCGACGCCGAGCGCGGCCTCGACCTCGGCCGCGGAGGAGTGCACGCCGATGCCCGCGGCGACCACGCGCAGGGCGCGGGCCAGGCTGACGGCGCTGGGCCGCAGGTCCGGCTCCTTGCTCAGGCAGCGCTCGATGACCGTCCACAGCGGCTCGGGCAGGGTCGAGGGGCGCTGCGGGTCCTCGCTGAGGTGGCGGTGCAGCACCTCCAGCGCGGTGCCGCCCGCGAACGGCGGACGGCCGGTGACCAGCTCGTACATCAAGATGCCCGCGCCGTAGATGTCGACGGCGGAGGTCTGCGGGCGGCCCTCGGCGGACTCGGGGGCGACGTAGGCGGGCGTGCCGACGAACTCGTGGGTGCGGGTGAGGCCCGGGGAGTCGGCCAGGCGCGCGATGCCGAAGTCGGTGAGCATCGGGCGCATCTGGCCGTCGCGCTCGTCGACCAGGACGTTCGCGGGCTTGAGGTCGCGGTGCACGACCCCGTCGGCGTGGCTGGCGGCGAGCGCGTCCGCGATCTGGGCGGTCAGCAGGCTCGCGGCGACCGGGGTGAACGGCCCGTTCTCCCGCAGGTACTTGTGCAGGTCGGGGCCGTCGATGAGGTCCATGACGAGCGCGAGCAGGTCGCCCTCGACGACGAGGTCGCGGGTACGGACGATGTTGGGATGGGTCAGCCTCAGCAGGACGGAGCGCTCGCGCAGGAAGCGCATGACGACGTCCGGGTCGTGGGCCAGCTCCTCCTTGAGGACCTTGATGGCCACGGTCTCGCCGGGCTGCCCGGCGACCGCCGCCTCGGCGCCCGCGGCCTCGCGCTGGCGGGCGCGCCAGACGGTACCCGTGGCGCCGCGTCCGAGCGGCTCCTCGAGCAGGTATTTGCTGCCGACTGGCCGCACGTCTCGCGCTCCCCTGCTGTCGTCCTGCTGTCGTCTTCCGACTGGTGCAATTCCCAGAGTTTTTCCGACCCACTCTAGGCGGTGTCCCGAGGGAAGACGCGGGGCGTCCAGAGATGGTTGCCGTACATATATACGAAGAGTGACATTTGCGGGGTATGCCCGTGGCGATTTTCCGCGGGTTGCTGTCCGTATCCGTTCGGGGTGTGGACGCACTCCCGATCGATCAAGATCACTTGTGGGTGGGTGTCGGGCGTGTTGTCGGTGACAGGTGCGAGGATGCACCCGTACGGAGTGGGGGGTCGGGAGCCTTCCTCTCCGGATGACCTGACCGGACGACGCGTCCGCGCCGGGTGGGGGGCCAACGGGCAGTCATGTCCCGCCGTTCCCCTGCCGGGCGCACGCAGCGCGCACCGCGCAGAAGGGACCGCTGACGGCGATGCAGATCCGGCTGACCGTCCTCGGGCCGCGCAGCGGCCACCAGATCGCGCCCTCGACGTGTGACGTGCTCGTCACCGCGCCCGTGGGCACCCCGCTGGCCGCGGTGGCCTCCGGGCTGGCGGCGACCGTGGCGGGCCCGGACACGGGGGGCACGGTGGTCCTCTACGCCGGCGCGGAGCGGCTCGATCCGCAGCGCCGGGTGCTGGGCGAGCCGCCCCTGGTCGACGGGGCCGTACTGGCCCTGCACACCCCGGTCGCGGAGGCGCTGCCCGGTCCGGACGAGGGCCTCGGCGCGCCCCAGCTGCACGTGGTGGCGGGACCGGACGCGGGCGGCGTGCACCTGCTGCACCCCGGCTCGCTGCGGATCGGCCGCTCCGCGGACGCGGACGTACCGCTCGACGACCCCGACGTGTCCCGACTGCACTGCGCGGTGACGGTCACGGAGGACGGCCGGGTGAGCGTCGCCGACCTCGACTCGACGAACGGCACCGCCCTGGACGGGATCCCGGTGGCGGGCGCCCCGGTCCGGCTGGCGCCGGGAGCGCTGCTGCGGGTCGGCGAGTCCACCCTGCGGCTGGCGGGGCCGGCCGCGCCCCCGCTCCCGCTGACCCCTGACCTCCAGGGCCACCTGGCCCTCCCGGCCCCGGCCGCCCCCGGCTCCGGCGCGGGCGACCCGCACACCGGCCCCGACGGCCCGGGCGCCGCGCACCACCCGGAACACGCCCCGGCCCCCGCGTACGCCCCCGCCCCGACCCGGCCCCCCGCGGCCGGCCCGCGGAGCGCCACCGCGGGCGCGGGCCCGTACCCCGCCCCCGACGGCGCCCCCGGGAGGACCGGCGGGCACCAGGACACCACCGGCGCCGGACGCCCCCCGCACGCGCAGCACGCCCCGCACTCCCGGTCCGACACCCCGGCCGGTGGCACGCGCTCCGGCCACCCGGCCACGGCCTGGCCCCCCGCCGGCGGCTCCGACACCGACAGCGGCCCCGGCGCCCGCGCCGCTGACGGCACCGCCGCGGGCACGGGATCCGGCGTCCCCGCGGCCGCCCGGCGGCGCGGGATCGGGGCCTGGGCCCGCAAGTGGGTCGGGCGGGACGAGGAGGTCGAGGTCCCCGTCGAGATCCCCGTGGCCGCCGTCGCGGTCGGCGCGGAGCCGGCGGCGGACGACCCCGCCTCGCTGCTGCTGGCCGCGCTCGGGCCCACCGAACGACTCTGGGGCCGCGGCCAGGGCCACCCCGAACGGCTCGTCGTCAACCTCGGCGCGGGCGCCCGCGTCCCGCTGCGCACCGCCGGGGCGCTCGGCCTGGCCGGTCCGCGCGCCCGGCTGACCGGGCTGGCCCGCTCCGTGGTCGCCCAGCTCGCCGCCCTGCACTCCCCCACCGCGCTGGAGATCGTGCTGATCGCCGCCGACCGGGCCCGCCCGCTGACCGAGCGGCGCGCGGACTGGGGCTGGCTCGGCTGGCTCCCGCACACCCGTCCCGCGCACGGCCAGGACTGCCGCCTGCTGCTCGCCTACGACCGGGACCAGGCGACCGCGCGGACCGGCGAGCTGACCCGGCGGCTCGACGACTCCCCGCTCGGGACCAGCTGGGCCGCCGCCGACCGCCAGGCCGTGGCCGACGCCGCCCGCGCGTACGACGGCCCGCTCACCCTCGTCCTGCTCGACGGCGATCCCGGTCCCGGCCAGCTCCGCGACGTGACCGGGCGGCTCGCCTCGCACGGCCCGGCCGCCGGCATCCACGTCCTCGCCCTCGCCGACGCGCCGGCCGCCACCGCGGCCTCCCCCGTCGACGAGACGTACCGGGAGGCCTGCGCGAGCGCCCCGGCCTTCCGGGACTGCGGCGCCGTCGCCCTGCTCAGCGGTGACGTGGCCACGGTCGTGCGCAGCTTCCGCGTCCTCGGGGGCCGCCCGGTGGCGCCCGGGGAGAGCTCCGTCGCCGATGCCGTCTCCGCCGCGTGGGCCGAGCGGTTCGCCCGCGCCCTGGCCCCGCTGCGCACCGAGGGCGCCGGCGGCGAGCCGGTGCGCCCGGCCAGCGCCGCCCTGCCCGCGACCGCCCGACTGCTCGACGAGCTGGGGCTGGCCCGGGCCACCCCGGCTTCCCTGATGGCCCGTTGGGCGGCCGCCACCGACCAGGGGCAGGGCGTCGGCGGGCAGCTGGAGGTCGTCCTGGGCAGCGGCCGTGGCGGTCCGGTCGGGGCCGAGCTGGTCACCGACGGCCCGCACCTGCTGATCGAGGGGCCGGCGGGCAGCGGACGCACGGAGCTGCTCCGTTCCGTCGCCGCCTCCCTGGCGGCCGCCGCCCGCCCGGACCGGCTCGGCCTGGTACTGCTCGACGGGGCGGGCGGCGAGCGCGGGGACGGGCTGCTGCCCTGTACCGAGCTGCCGCACATCTCCGCGCACCTGGTGGCCTCCGATCCGCTGCGCATGCGCGAGTTCGCCCAAGCCCTCGGCGCCGAACTCAAGCGCCGGCACGAGCTGTTGGAGGGGGTTCCGTTCGCCGAGTGGCACGCCCGGCGCGAGGTCGCCGACCGGCTGGTCGCGCCGCGCCGGCCCAGCCCCAGCGAGCTGCGCGGCGATCTGGACCCGCAGCGTTCGGGCACCCTGCGGCTGCGGGCGGCCGGTCCGCGCGCGGACGCGGGACCCGCTCCGCTGCCCCGCCTGGTGGTGCTGGTGGACGACTTCGACGCGCTCGTCGCGCCCGCCCTGGGCAGTACGGGCCGCCCGTCCGCCGGTTCGGTGGTGCGGGCCCTGGAGGCGGTGGCCCGGGAGGGCGCCCGGCTCGGCGTCCACCTCGTGGCGACCAGCGCGCGCCCCGACCGTACGGCCGACACCGAGCTGGCCCGGTCCTCGACCCTGCGGGTGGAGCTGGACGCGCCCGACCAGCCGGGCCCCGGCCGCGGGTCGCTGCGGGGGGCCGACGGACGGACGCTGCCCTTCCAGGCGGGCCGGGTGACCGGTCGGATCCCGCGGACCGCGACCCAGAGACCCACTGTGGTTCCGGTCGAGTGGGAGCGGATGGGGGATCCTCCGGCCCGCCGTCCGGTGCGCGAGCTGGGCAACGGCCCGACCGACCTCGCCCTGCTGGCCAGCGCCCTGGACCGGGCCTCCCACCTGGTCTCGGCCGTGCCCGTGCTGTTCCCGGCCGCCCCCTGAGGCCCCGCCTGCCCCGGGCCCGGCCCGGGTGCGGGCCGGGGCACGGGCGCCCGACGCGGTATTGCGGGGTGGCACGGCTCGGCGTAGACCTTGTGGTCCGGGACACACCATGGACATCGGGGGCAGAGCCATGCGCACGCACGGAACGGGCCGCACCACACGCACGCGCACCTGGACGGCGCTGGCCGCCGGGTGCGCGCTGGCACTGACCGCCTGCGGCGGCGGGGGCGACGGGAAGAAGGACACGGCCGCGAGTCCGGACGGCGGGAGCACGCAGAGCGGTCCGCGGGTCCAGTTACCCTCCCTGGCCGGGGAGAAGCTGGAGGTCGCGGCGGTCTGGACGGGTCCGGAGCAGGAGAACTTCACCAAGGTCCTCAAGGAGTTCGAGAAGCGGACGGGCGCCACCGTCACCTTCGTTCCGGCGCAGGACCCGATCGTCACCTTCCTCGGTACGAAGGTCGCCGGCGGCCAGCCGCCGGACGTGGCCCTGCTGCCCCAGGTGGGGGCGCTGGTCTCGGCCGTGACGAACAAGTGGGCGCAGCCGGTGGGCCCGGAGGCGCAGAAGCAGCTCGACCAGAACTACTCGGCGGGCTGGAAGGCGCTGGGCGCGGTCGGCGGGACCCAGTACGGCGTCTACTACAAGGCGGCCAACAAGTCGCTGGTCTGGTACAACGCGAAGGCGTTCAAGGCGGCGGGCGTGCAGCCCCCCACGACCTGGGCGCAGTTCCTGGAGACCGCGGACACCTTGTCGGCCTCGGGCGTCCCGGCGGTCTCGGTGGGCGGCGCGGACGGCTGGACCCTCACCGACTGGTTCGAGAACATCTACCTCTCGCAGGCCGGTCCGCAGAAGTACGACCAGCTCGCCAAGCACGAGATCAAGTGGACGGACGACAGCGTCAAGCAGGCGCTGACCACCCTGGGCCAGCTCTTCGGCCGCAAGGACTTCCTGGCGGGCGGTCAGACCGGCGCGCTGGCCACCGAGTTCCCCAAGTCCGTCACCCAGACCTTCACCGGCGGGGACCGGCCGGGCGCGGCGATGGTCTTCGAGGGCGACTTCGTGGCGGTGAACATCGCGCAGACGGAGGCCAAGGTGGGCACGGACGCCCTGGTGTTCCCCTTCCCCGCGGTCGGCGCGAAGGCCCCGGTGGTCTCGGGCGGTGACGTGGCGGTGGCGCTGAAGCCCTCGAAGGGCGCGCAGGCCCTGCTGACCTTCCTGGCGTCCGCGGACGCGGCGGAGATCCAGGCGAAGCTGGGCGGCTTCGTCTCGCCCAACCGCGGGGTGAACCCGGGTGCCTACCCCAACGAGATCCAGCGGGACATCGCCAAGAACCTGCTCGCGGCGGGCGACGACTTCCGCTTCGACATGTCCGACCAGGCTCCGGCGTCCTTCGGCGGGACTCCGGGGGCGGGCGAGTGGAAGGACCTCCAGGACTTCCTGGCGAACCCGGCCGACGTCGCGGGCGCACAGGCCAAACTGGAGGCCGACGCGGCCAAGGCCTTCGGGAACTGATCCCGGTGGCCCCCAAGACGGCTCCCCCCGCTGCTCCCGCCGGGGCGCGCACCCGCGCGGCCCGGCGGCACCGGCTGGTGGCGGGGGCGTTCCTGCTGCCCGCCCTGGTGCTGCTCGGCGCGCTCGTCGTGCACCCGATCGGCTATTCGCTCTACCGCAGCCTCTTCGACCGCACCGGCGACTCCTTCGTGGGCGCCGCGAACTTCCGGGAGATCCTGCACGACGACACCATCCGCACGGCGCTGGGCAACACCGCGCTGTGGGTGGTGCTGGCGCCGACGACGGCGACCGTGCTCGGCCTGATCTTCGCGGTGCTGACCGAACGGGTGCGCTGGGGCACGGCGTTCAAGCTGCTGGTCTTCATGCCGATGGCCATCTCGATGCTGGCGGCGGGCATCATCTTCCGGCTGGTGTACGAGGCGGACCCGGACCGCGGGGTGGCGAACGCGGTGTGGGTCGGGGTCCACGACACCTTCGCGCCCGCCTCGGCCTTCCCCAAGGCCCGGCCGGGCCGGGACTCGCCGCTGGTGGACGCGGGCGGCGGCGCGCTCGTCACCCGCGAACCGGTACGGGCGGGCACGACGGCACTGCTCCCGCTGGTCGGGGTGGCGCCGGACGACCTCCCGAAGGGCACCCGTCCGGCCAGGGCGGCCGCGGCCGTGCCGGGCCGGGTGACCGGGACCGCCTGGCAGGACTTCCGCCCCGGCGGAGGCGGTCGCACCAACGCGCTCGACCCGGCCGAGTCGGGGTACGCGGGCATGCGGATCGAGGCGGTCAAGGACGGCAAGGTGGTGGAGTCGACCACGGCGGCGGGCGACGGCACCTTCTCCCTGTCCGTGAAGGCCGACGGGGCGCTGCTGCGGTTGCCCGCCTCGAACTTCGCGGCGCCGTACGCGGGCGTGCAGTGGCTGGGGCCGACGCTGGTCACCCCGGCCGTCATCGGCGCGTACGTGTGGATGTGGGCCGGCTTCGCGATGGTCCTGATCGGGGCCGGGCTGGCGTCCGTACCGCGGGAGCTGCTGGAGGCGGCCCGGGTGGACGGGGCGAACGAGTGGCAGGTCTTCCGGCGGATCACCGTGCCGCTGCTGGCGCCGGTGCTGGGCGTGGTGCTGGTCACCCTGGTCATCAACGTCATGAAGATCTTCGACCTGGTCTTCGTGATCGCGCCGGGCTCGGTGCAGGACGACGCGAACGTGCTCGCCCTCCAGCTCTACCGGACCTCCTTCGGCACGGACGCGAACCCGGGCCTCGGCAGTGCCATCGCGGTGCTGCTGCTGGTGCTCGTCCTCCCGGTCATGCTCTACAACATCCACCGGATGCGCCGGGAGGCCCGCCGATGACCACGCCCCCGACGCCGACCCTCACGAGCAGGCTCGCGGCGCGCGCCGCGGGCGGCGCCGTGCGCGTGCTCCTGGTCCTCGCGGCCGCGTTCTGGCTGCTGCCCACCCTCGGGCTGCTGGTCTCCTCGCTCCTGGCGCCCGCCGATCTGAACAAGGCGGGCTGGTGGCAGGTGCTGACCGCGCCGTCCCGGCTGACCACCGCCAACTACGAGCGGCTGCTGTCCAACGACACCATCACCGGCTCGCTGCTGAGCACGATGGCGATCACCGTGCCGGCCACCCTGCTGGTGCTCGTCCTGGGCGCCTTCGCCGGATACGCCTTCGCCTGGCTGGAGTTCCCGGGCCGCGACGCGCTGTTCCTGGTGGTGGTCGCGCTGCTGGTGGTCCCCGTGCAGGTGGCGCTGATTCCGGTCTCCGAACTCTTCGGCTCCATCGGCCTGTTCGAGACCACGGCCGGGGTGGTGCTCTTCCACGCCGCCTTCGGGCTGCCCTTCGCGGTGTTCCTGCTGCGCAACTTCTTCGCGGAGATCCCGCGGGAGCTGCTGGAGGCGGCGCGCCTGGACGGGGCGGGCGAACTGCGGCTGTTCGCCCGGGTGGTGCTGCCGCTGGGCGGTCCGGCGATCGCCTCGCTGGGCATCTTCCAGTTCCTGTGGGTGTGGAACGACATGTTGGTGGCGCTGGTCTTCGCGGACTCGGCGCACCCGCCCATCACGGTGGCGCTCCAGCAGCAGGTGCGGCAGTTCGGCAACAACATCGACGTCCTGGCCCCCGGCGCGTTCCTGTCGATGGTGATCCCGCTGGCCGTGTTCTTCGCCTTCCAGCGCCAGTTCGTGTCGGGGGTGATGGCGGGCGCGATCAAGTAGCGCCGGACCACCGGGGCTCGTTCCGTAGGGCGAACCGCCGCGTTGACGTGCCGTGTTGACGCTGAGTAACCCGAATGCCACGGGTCGCGTAACCCGATCGCCACCCCGGGGGTTGCTGGGCCATATGCCCGCGCCGACCCCTGGATGTGCCGTGCCCCGGTTCAGCGTCATCGTGCCCGCGTACAAGGTCCAGGCGTACCTCCAGGAGGCGCTGGATTCGGTCCTGTGCCAGTCGCACCCGGATCTGGAACTGATCGTGGTGGACGACGCCTCCCCGGACGCCTGCGGTCAGATCATCGACGAGTACGCGGCCCGGGACCCCCGGGTCACCCCGGTGCACCTGGCGCACAACGCGGGCCTGGGTCCGGCGCGCAACGCGGGCCTGTCCCGGGCCACGGGCGACTACCTGATCTTCCTGGACGGCGACGACGTCCTCGCACCGGGCGCCCTGCAGGCCGTCGCGGACCGGCTGAAGGCGACCGGCTCCCCCGACGTGCTGGTCTACGACTACGCGCGCACCTTCTGGACCGGCGAGAGCACCCGCAACCGGCTCGCGCACCGCCTCTGCGAGGACGGCCCGGCCAGCTTCCGGATCGCCGACCGCCCCGCGCTGCTGGGCATGCTGATGGCGGTGTGGAACAAGGCGTACCGGCGCGAGTTCGTGGAGCGCGAGGGCCTCGCCTTCCCGCCCGGGCTCTACGAGGACATCCCCTGGGCCTATCCGGCGCTGCTGGCCGCCGAGTCCGTCGCCGTCCTGGACCGGGTCTGCGTGCACTACCGCCAGCGCCGCACCGGCTCGATCCGGACCACCCCCAGCCGGGCCCATCTCGACGTCTTCGAGCAGTACGACCGGGTGTTCGCCCACCTCGCCTCCCGCCCCGAACTCGACCGGTGGCGGCCGGTCCTGCACCGGCGGATGGCCGAGCACTTCTGCGCCGTGTACTCCCACCCGCAGCGCCTCCCGCGCGCCGCCCGGCCGGAGTTCTTCCGGCGGGCGGCGCTCTCGCTGCGCCGCTACCGGGTCGCGGTGCGCTCCGACGCGCAGCCGCTGTCCCTGTCGCGCACCGACCGGTTGCGGCACACCCTGATGCGCTTCGGCCTCCGGCGCACGTACGGGCTGCTGTCAGGGCTGCGGGCGCTCGTCGTCCGCCTGGGCCGCAGCGCGCGGGCCGTCCTGCGGGGCCTGCGCGAAGCCGCGCTGCGCTGCCACTACCGGATCCAGCGGCTGCTGCCGCTCCGCCCCGACCTGGCGGTCTTCAGCGCGTACTGGCACGGCGGGTACGCCTGCAACCCGGCCGCGATCGAGGCGAAGCTGCGGGAGCTCGCGCCCGGCACGCGCACGGCCTGGATCTGCGACCCGGCGCACGCCGCGACCCTGCCGAAGGAGACGGCCGCGCTGCGGCCCGGCTCGCCGGCCTACTGGACCGCGCTGGCCCGGGCCACGTACCTGGTCACGAACGTGAACTTCGAGCGCGCGCTGGTCAAGCGGCCCGGGCAGGTCCTGCTCCAGACCCAGCACGGCACTCCGCTCAAGCGCGTCGGCCTGGACCTCCAGGACCGCCCGGCGGCGACCCCGACCACCGATTTCGCGGGCCTGCTGCGGGGCGCCGACCAGTGGGACTACCTGCTGTCCGGGAACCGGCACTCCACGCTGGTGTGGGAGAAGGCGCTGCCGTCCTCCTACACGACGCTGGAGTACGGCTACCCGCGCAACGACGTCTTCCACCGGGCCGCGCCGAGCGACGTGCTGGAGCTGCGCGAGCGCCTGGGCATCCCGGCGGGCTCGACCGTGATCCTGTACGCGCCCACGCACCGCGACTACCGGCGCAGCCGTCCCGAACACCTCGACTTCGAGCGGGTACTGCGCGATCTCGGCCCGCGCTTCACGATCCTGGCGCGCACGCACCTGACGTACGCGGACACCCCGCCGTCCTGGGACCGGCACCCGCGGCTGCTGGACGTCACCGGGCACCCGTCGGTGGAGGAGCTCTGCCTGGCGTCGGACGCGCTGGTGACGGACTACTCGTCCCTGATGTTCGACTACGCGGCGCTGGACCGGCCGATCGTGATCCACGCGGACGACTGGGAGGCCTACGAGGCGTCCCGCGGCACGTACTTCGACCTGCGCGCCTTCCCCCCGGGGGCGATCGCCCGGACCGAGGACGAGCTGGTGGACATCTTCGCCACCGGCCACTGGCAGGGCTCGCGCTCGGCCCAGCTGCGCGCCTCGTTCCGCTCCCGCTTCTGCTCGTACGACGACGGCTACGCGGCGGAGCGCGTCGTCCGCCACGTCTTCCTGGGCCAGACCACCCCCGTCCCCCCGGTCACCCCCCTGGAAGACCGCCACCCCACCCCGTCCCTCCCGACCCCACCCCCCACCCTGACAACCCCCCTCTGGCCCTAACCCGACCCGGCCCAGCCCAATCAAGCCCCGCCGGCGTTTGAGGCGCCCCCGGAGGGCAAACGCACCCGCAGGGACGCACCGCACCAGCCACCCCACCGGGGGGGGCGTCCCGGGGCCAGGCCCCGGGACCGGGCCGGGCCCCGGAGGACCCGCCGGGGTCAGACCTTGAGCCCCGCCACCACAGACGCGGCCAACGCATCCAGGTCCCCCCGCGAAACGGCATCGCTGACGACCACCACCCGCCAGTACAACGGCCCGATCGCCAGATCGAGCGCCCGCTCCGGATCGGCCCCCTCCGCCAACTCCCCCCGCCCGATCGCTTCCGACACGATCCCCTCGGCGAGCCTCCGCTGCCCGTCCAGCAGCGCCCCCCGCACCGCCGCCGCGATCTCCGGGTTCCGCGCCGCCTCGACCAGCAGGTCGGGGATGACGGCCGAGGCCACCGGGTGCCGCAGGACGTGGGACATGACCTCCAGCAGGGCCCGTACGTCCCCGTACAGCGACCCCGTGGCCGGCACCGGCAGCCCGTCCACCGCGAAGGCGGCCACCAGGTCCAGCACCAGGTGCAGCTTGGACTTCCAGCGCCGGTAGACGGCCGTCTTGCCGACGCCCGCCCGCCGCGCGATCCCCTCGATCGACATCCGCGCGAACCCGACCGCGGCCAGTTCCTCGACCACCGCCGCCCGGATCGCCTCGGTCACGTCCTCGCGCAGCACCGCGGCCCCGGCAGGCGCCCGGCGCCGGGCCGCGGCGGCCGCGGCGGGCGCGGCGGCGGGCTCGGGCCGAGCGGCGGCAGGGGCGGGCGCGGCAAGGGCGGGCGCGGCAGGGGCGGCGGGAGCGGCAGGGTCCGGGGTCATACAGGGAGCATAACCGCGGACGCCGCCCCACACCCGTCACGACGATACGGTTGCGTTCCGACGCGTCCCGCCCTAACCTCGCCGTAGCGACGATACGGACCCGTCCCATCGCCAGCGACGTCCCGCCCCCGTCGAAAGCGACCTTCGTGACCACCACCCTGGCCAAGTCCCCGGCCCCCCGGCCGGACATCGAGGAACTGGCGGCCGCCCACGGCCTGACCCTCAGCGGCGCCCGTCCCTCCCTGCCCTCGTACATCGGCCAGCTCTGGCAGCGCCGCCACTTCGTGATGTCGTACGCGACGGCGCGGATGGCATCGACGTACAGCACCGCGAAGCTCGGCCAGGTCTGGCACCTGGTCACCCCGCTGCTGAACGCGGCCGTGTACTACTTCATCTTCGGCATCATCATGAAGGCCAGCCATGGCGTCCCGAACTACCTCCCGTTCCTGATCACGGGCGTCTTCGTCTGGGACTTCATCGGCAGCTCCATCAACGCCGGCACCCGCGCCGTCCACAGCAACCTCGGCCTGGTCCGGGCCCTGCACTTCCCCCGCGCGAGCCTGCCCCTGTCGAGCGTGATCCAGCTCTTCCAGCAGCTGCTCGTCACCATGGGCGCCCTGGTCGTCCTGCTGGTCTGCTTCGGCCAGCTGCCCACCTTGAACTGGTTCCTGGTCTTCCCCACGCTCTTCCTGATGGCCGTCTTCTGCGCGGGCTGCGCCATGATCATGGCCCGGCTCGGCAGCAAGAACCCGGACGTCAGCCAGCTGATGCCGTTCGTCCTGCGCACCTGGATGTACTCCTCGGGCGTCATGTGGAGCATCAGCGACATGCTCAAGAAGGATCACCTGCCGCACTGGGTGACCACGGTGCTCCAGACGAACCCGGCCGCCGTCTACATCGACCTGATGCGGTACGCGCTGATCGACAGCACCAAGATCTCGTCCCTCCCGCACCACGTCTGGCTGATCGCCATCGGCTGGGCCCTCGTCGCCGGCGTCGGCGGCTTCATCTACTTCTGGAAGGCCGAGGAGGAGTACGGACGTGGCTGACACGACGACGACCAGCAGCGCCGACAGCGCCACCAGCACCACCGCGGGCGCCGGCACCCCCGCCGACACCCGCGTGCCCACCGTCATCGCGGACGACGTCCACATCACCTACCGGATCGTCGGCACCGGCGCCGGCCGCGGCAGCGCCACCGCCGCGCTCAGCCGGATCTTCAACCGCAAGAAGCCCAAGCCCGGCATCCGCGAGGTGCGCGCCGTGCGCGGGGTGTCCTTCATCGCCTACAAGGGCGAGGCCATCGGCCTGATCGGCACCAACGGCTCCGGCAAGTCCACCTTGCTCCAGGCCATCGCGGGCCTGCAGCCGGTGGAGCGCGGCCGGATCTTCTCGCACGGCCAGCCCTCGCTGCTCGGCGTGAACGCCGCCCTGATGAACGACCTGACCGGCGAGCGCAACGTCATCCTCGGCGGCCTGGCCATGGGCATGTCCAAGCAGCAGGTCCAGGAGCGCTACCAGGGCATCGTCGACTTCTCCGGGATCAACGAGAAGGGCGACTTCATCTCGCTCCCGATGCGCACCTACTCCTCCGGCATGGGGGCGCGCCTGCGGTTCTCCATCGCCGCCGCCAAGGACCACGACGTCCTGATGATCGACGAGGCCCTCGCCACCGGCGACGCCTCCTTCCAGCGCCGCAGCCAGAAGCGGATCGAGGAGCTGCGCCAGACGGCGGGCACGGTCTTCCTGGTCAGCCACGGCATCGGCACCATCCGCGAGACCTGCGACCGCGTCCTGTGGCTGGAGCACGGCGTGCTGCGGATGGACGGGCCGACGCAGGAGGTCTGCGACGCGTACGAGGAGTTCGGCAAGCAGTAGCGGCCGCGCGCGACCAGCACGGGGAGGGCCCCGGGACCGGATTCCGGTCCCGGGGCCCTCCCCGTGCTCCTGGGCGCGTTACGAGCGCCCCGCCCCGCTCAGCTGTGCGTCCGCAGCAGCGAGCGCATCGTCCGCATCGCCACCGACAGGTTCGCCAGGTCGAAGGCGTCCGAGCCCTTGATCTCGTCCAGGGTCGTCCGGGCGCGCCCGATGATCGCCGCGTTCTTCTCCTCCCACGCCGTGAAGCGCTCCTCGGGAGTGGAGGAACCGTTGCCGACCGCCAGCACGTCGGCGGTCATCGCCGCGTGCGCGGCGAACAGGTCCTCGCGGATGGAGGCGCGGGCCATGGACTGCCAGCGGTCGGACCGCGGCAGTTCGATGATCCGGTCCATCAGCTGGGTGATGTCCAGGCGGTCGGCGAGGTCGTAGTAGACCTCGGCCACGCCCAGCGGGTCGACACCGGTGCGGTCCGCGATCGCGACGACGTCGAGCGTCGGGAAGGCGGAGGAGAACCCGGCGACCTTGGCCGCCAGTTCCGCCGGGACGCCCGCCTCGGTCAGCTCGTCCACGATCGAGCCGTACCACTCCAGGTCGGCGCCGCGCACCAGCTTGGGCAGCTCGGACCAGACCTGGGTGACCCGCTCCGAGAAGAAGGCGATGGTCTCGCTGATCTGGAGCGGCTGCGGCCGGTTGTTGAGCAGCCAGCGGGTGCCGCGCTCGACGAGCCGGCGCGAGTGCAGCCGGATCCGGGTCTGCACGTCGGCCGCGACCTTGTTGTCCAGCGCCTCGACCGCGTCCCACACCTCGGCCAGGCCGAAGATCTCGCGGGCCGAGAGCTGCGCCCGGACGATCTCCTCCAGGGAGGCGCCGGTCTCCTCGCGGAGCCGGTGCAGGAAGGTCGAGCCACCGCTGTTGACGGTGTCGTTGACCAGGATCGTCGTGATGATCTCGCGGCGCAGCGCGTGCGCCTCGATCTGCTCGGGGAACTTCTCGCGCAGGGCGCCCGGGAAGTACTCGTGCAGCAGGCGGTTCAGGTAGGCGTCGTCCGGCAGCCCGGTGCCGATCAGCTCGTCCGCCACCGTGATCTTGGTGTAGGCGAACAGGACGGCCAGCTCCGGCTGGGTCAGGCCCTTGCCGCTGTTGAGCAGCTCGCGGATCTGCCGGTCGTCGGGCAGGAACTCCAGCTTGCGGTCGAGCCGTCCGTCGCGGCCCAGGCGCCGCATGAAGCGCTGCTGGGCGTGGAGCAGGCTGGGCGCCTGGGCGGCGCCGTTGGCGAGCGCCACGTTCTGCGCGTAGTTGTTGCGCAGCACCAGGTGGCCGACCTCGTCGGTCATCGTGGCGAGGAGCGTGTTGCGCTGCTTGACGGTCATGTCCCCGTCGGAGACGACCGCGTTCAGCAGGATCTTGATGTTCACCTCGTGGTCGGAGGTGTCCACGCCCGCGCTGTTGTCGATGGCGTCGGTGTTGATCTTGCCGCCCTCGCCGCCCGCGCCGAGGCGGGCGAACTCGATCCGGCCCAGCTGGGTCAGGCCGAGGTTGCCGCCCTCGCCGATGACCCGGGCGCGCACGTCCTGGCCGTCGACGCGGATGGCGTCGTTCGCCTTGTCGCCGACGTGGGCGTGCGTCTCGGCCGTCGCCTTGACGTACGTACCGATGCCGCCGTTCCACAGCAGGTCGACCGGGGCCTTGAGGACGGCCTGCATCAGCTCGGCCGGGGTCATCTTGGCGGTCCCGGCCTCGATGCCGAGGGCCGCGCGCATCTGCGGGGTGACCGCGATGGCCTTCGCCGTGCGGGGGTGGATGCCGCCGCCCGCGGAGAGCAGCGAGGTGTCGTAGTCGGCCCAGGAGGAGCGCGGCAGGTCGAACAGGCGGCGGCGCTCGGCGTACGAGGTGGCCGCGTCCGGGTTCGGGTCGATGAAGATGTGCCGGTGGTCGAATGCGGCGACCAGGCGGATATGCTCGGAGAGCAGCATGCCGTTGCCGAAGACGTCACCGGACATGTCGCCGACGCCGACCGTGGTGAAGTCCTCGGTCTGGGTGTCGTGGCCCAGCTCGCGGAAGTGCCGCTTGACGGACTCCCACGCGCCACGGGCGGTGATGCCCATGCCCTTGTGGTCGTAGCCGGCGGAGCCGCCCGAGGCGAAGGCGTCGCCGAGCCAGAAGCCGTAGGACTCGGCGACGGCGTTGGCGATGTCGGAGAAGGTCGCGGTGCCCTTGTCGGCGGCGACGACGAGGTAGGTGTCGTCCTCGTCGTGGCGGACCACGTCCTTGGGGGGCACGACCTCGCCGCCGACGAGGTTGTCGGTGATGTCGAGCAGCGCCGAGATGAAGATCTTGTACGAGGCGATGCCCTCGGCGAGCCACGCGTCGCGGTCCACCGACGGGTCGGGCAGGTTCTTGGCGACGAAGCCGCCCTTGGCGCCGACCGGCACGATGACGGTGTTCTTCACCATCTGCGCCTTGACCAGGCCGAGGATCTCCGTACGGAAGTCCTCGCGCCGGTCGGACCAGCGCAGGCCGCCTCGGGCGACCTTGCCGAAGCGCAGGTGAACGCCCTCGACGCGGGGCGAGTAGACCCAGATCTCGTACGCCGGGCGGGGCGCGGGGAGGTCCGGGATGGCCTGCGGGTCGAACTTGACCGACACGTAGGAGTGCGGCTCGCCGGTCTTGGTGACCTGGAAGAAGTTGGTCCGCAGGGTGGCCTTGATGAGCGTCAGGAACGCCCGCAGGATGCGGTCCTCGTCCAGCGAGGCGACCTGGTCCAGGGCGCCTTCCAGCTCCTCCAGCATCGCGTCGATCAGCTCGGTGCCCGCGGCCTGGCGGCTGGGCGACATCCGTGCCTCGAAGAGCGAGACCAGCAGCCGGGTGGTGTGGACGTTGTTGCGGAGGGTGTCCTCCATGTAGTCCTGGCTGAAGGTGGACCCGGCCTGGCGCATGTACTTCGCGTACGCGCGCAGCACGACGGCCTGGCGCCAGGTGAGCCCGGCGCTCAGCACCAGGGTGTTGAAGTTGTCGTTCTCCGCGTCGCCCTGCCAGACCGCGGCGAAGGCGTTCTGGAAGCGCTCGCGGGCGTCGCCGCCGAGGTGCTCGGCGGCGCCCGAGGACGCGGGCAGCCGCAGGCCGAAGTCGTAGACCCAGGCGTGCGTGCGGTCGGCGCAGCGCAGCTCGTAGGGCCGCTCGTCGGTGACCTCGACGCCGAGGCGCTGCAGGACCGGGAGCACGGCGGACAGGGAGACCTGCTCGCCCTGGCGGTAGATCTTGAAGCGGCGCTCGCCGGGGCCCGCGCCGACCGGCTCGTACAGCGAGAGGTCGAAGTCGCTGGCGCTCGCGCTCAGCCGCTCCAGCCGGACCAGGTCGGCGACGGCGGCGCGCGGCGAGTGGTCGGCCTTGTAGCCCTCGGGGAAGGAGCCGCCGTAGCGGCGCAGCAGCTCGGCCGCGCGCTCCTCGCCGCATTCGGCGGTCAGGGCCTCGGCGAAGCCGTCGGCCCAGGAGCGGGCGGCCTCGACCAGGCGGGCCTCGATGCGCTCGGCGTCGGCGTCGGTGAGCGCGGGCAGCTCGGTGCCCTGCGGGACGCGGATGACGAAGTGGATGCGGGAGAGGATCGACTCGGTGTTCCAGGCGGTGAAGTCGACGCTGGTGCCGCCGAGCTCCTCCTTGAGGATGTCGATCAGCCGCAGCCGGACGCCCGTGGTGTAGCGGTCGCGGGGCAGGTAGACGAGGGCCGAGTAGTAGCGCCCGTACTCGTCCTGGCGCAGGTACAGCCGCAGCCGGCGGCGTTCCTGGAGGTACAGGACGGAGGTGGCGATGGCGCGGAGCTGGTCGACCGGGGTCTGGAACAGCTCGTCGCGCGGGTAGGTCTCCAGGATCTGGAGCAGGTCGCGGCCGTCGTGGCTGCTCGGTGCGAAACCGGCGCCTTCGAGGACCTCGACGACCTTGCGGCGGATCACCGGGACGCGGCGCACGGACTCGGTGTAGGCGGCCGAGGAGAACAGGCCGAGGAAGCGGCGCTCACCGATGACGTTGCCCTCGGCGTCGAACTTCTTGACGCCGACGTAGTCCAGGTAGGAGGGGCGGTGCACGGTGGAGCGGCTGTTGGCCTTGGTCAGCACCAGCAGCTTGTGCTCGCGCGCCTTGGCGCGGGCGTCGGCGGGCAGTCGGTTGAAGGACGGCGAGACCGGGTGGCCGTCGTCCTTGCCGCTGTGGTGCGGGTCGGAGCGCAGGATGCCCAGGCCCGTGCCGGGCACGGCGGCCAGCGCGTCCCCGTCGACCAGGTTGTACTCGCGGTACCCGAGGAAGGTGAAGTTGTCCCCGGCCAGCCAGCGCAGCAGCTCGCGGGCCTCGTCCAGCTCGTGTTCGCGCAGGTCGCTCGCGGTGTGCTCGGCGGGGAGCTCCTCGGCGATGCGGCGGGCGGCGTCCCGCATCTTCTCCCAGTCCTCGACGGCCTCGCGGACGTCGGACAGGACGCGGAGCAGGTCGGCGGTGATCTGGGTGAGGTCGTCGCGGTCGGTTTCGCGGTCGATCTCGACGTGGATCCAGGACTCGACGAGGGAGTCGTGGGGGCGCGCGGTGGCGGGGCCGTGCGCGTCGCAGTCGGGACCGAGGATCTCGATCAGCTTGCCGGTGACGTCACGGCGGACGACGACCTGCGGGTGGATCACGACGTGGATGCCGCGGCCCTGGCGGGACAGTTCGTTGGTGACGCTGTCGACGAGGAAGGGCATGTCGTCGGTGACCACCTCGACGACCGAGTGGCTGGAGGTCCAGCCGTTCTCCTCGACCGTGGGGGTGTGGACGCGCACGCGGGCCGTGCCCTGCGGCCGGTTCTCGGCGAGCCGGTAGTGGGAGAGCGCGGCGCCGAAGACGTCGACCGGGTCTCGGTCGGTGAGGTCCTCGGGTGCGGTGTGCAGGTAGTAGCGCTGGAGGTAAGAGAGCATCGTGTCCGGATCCGGACGCCCTCCTTGCTCGGACCCAGTCGGAAGTAGCCCCCCGGCCGGGCTGTTCTCAGCTACCCGGGCCGCCCGTGCGAGCAGCTCGGCCTTTGCTTCGTCCAGCTTGGTCTGCATGTCCTCTGACTCCTGTCGCGCGCCATTGCGTGACGTAGGTGAAGGAAGGAATGACATAGCGCCGCGAGGCGGGATGTCCGTTCGGAATCGACGCTATGCCGTCGTATGAGCCGGCCGGGGCGGAATGGACCATTCTCGGCCAGGGGCCCCGGAGGCGGGGATCAGCGATGGCCCGGGCACGGTGGTGCGCCGGGCGCTGGTCGGAGGCTTCAGTGCCCCCGAGGACTATCGCGCTGATCACGGGACAAGGCTATCTCGCCCCACCCCCGACCCGTCATGAGCTGTATGTGTACAAATCCGGGGGTGGAACTTTGACACTCTGGACAGCGACGCGGGCCCCCTGGGCGTGCGGGGGGCCGCTCCAGGGGATCTAAACGCCGTTATCCGGCCAATTCGTGAGCTGTCCGGACCGCCTCCGCCAGGCTGTCCACGACCGGGACTCCGGCTGATTCCAGACTGCGGCGACTGTGCGAACCGCCGGTGTAGAGCACCGCGAGCGCGCCCACGTGGGCGGCGGCCAGGGCGTCGTCGACGGCGTCCCCGATGAGGACCGTACGGGTGGCGCTCACACCCGTCCCCTCCATGGCGGCCATATGGCGTACGAGGTGGCCGGCCTTCGAGGTGTGCGAGGGCCCGACGCGCCCGTCGACGCGCAGGAAGTGGTCGTGGATCCCGTGCCGCCGGACCAGGGGCACGAGTTTGTCGTGGGGCGCGAGGGACAGCAGGGACTGGGTGAGCCCGGCCGTCCGCCAGCCCTCCAGCAGCTCGCGCGCGCCCTCGGCGAGCCCCGCGTCCTCGGCCACGGCCCAGTAGTGCCGGTGGAAGGTGTCGTCCATGACCAGCCACTCGTCGTCCGTGGGCAGCCGCCCCATCAGCCGCTCGTAGAACTTCGGCACGGGGACGACGTACAGCTCGCGGTAGCGCTCCAGGGTGATCGGCGCGAAGCCCAGCTCGGCGAAGGAGGCGTTCGTCGCGGCCATCACGGCGTCGATGTCGTGGAGCAGGGTCCCGTTCCAGTCCCACACCAGGTGGGCGCCCGCGCTCGTGGTCGCGCCCGCGCCCGCGCCGGTCACGTGAGCAGCCCCGGGATCTCCTGCACCCCGAACCACAGCAGGTCGTGGTCCTCGGCGCCGTCCACCGTGACCTGCGCGTCGCCGTCACCGGCATCGGCGGCGCCCACGGCGGCCGCGGCGGCGCTCACGTCGTCCTTCGCGTCCTCGGCGTCCACGTGCACGGCGGCGGCCACCTTCAGACGCACCGCGGCGGCCAGGGCCACCTGACCGAGGCTCGCCTCGTCCGCGCCGGGGATCGCGGTGGCGGCCTTGTCGTCGACGTCGAGGGCGACGACGACCCGCTTGCGCGGGGCGGTCGGGTCCTCGGCGAGCAGGCGCAGGGAGGCGATCGCGGCCCGGTTCAGGGCGGCGTACTCCAGCTCCTCGATGTCGTCCGAGACGTACCACTCGCGCAGGCCGGGCGTGACCGCGTACGCGCGCAGCGGAGCGGGGCCCAGCTCGCCCGCCTTGTGCGCCTCGGCGAGCCCGGGGAGGGTCAGGGGGACGTACACGCGCATGGCCGGCTGCTTTCGGTAGTCGGGAACGCCCTCAGGATACGACCGCCCGGCCCGTTCCCGACGGCCGCGTCCGGCCCAGCGCCCGGTCCCCTTTCGGGGTGCCGCCCGCGCCGGCCCCCGCGTCCACGGCGGTACGGGCGCCCGCGCGCCCCGCGGGACCGGGCGGCGGCGCGGCGCCCCTGATAGGCGAACCCGGGCCGCCGCGGGGCCCGGGGCGGGGGCCCGTTGCGGAGCCGGGCGGGCGCCCGTAGAAGGTCACCCGACAAGTTACCGCCCGGTACCGCCGGGCCCGGCCTCATCGGGGACGCGCCATGACCAGCACGCGGAGCACCACCCGCCCTGCGGGACGCCACGACCAGCGCCGCCCGCCGAGCCCTCCCCGCGGGGCGCGGCCCGGTCCCCACCACTGGTTCGCGGAGCGGCTCCTGGCCGTCCTCAGCGGCCAACGGCCGGTCCACTGCCTGCTCGGGCACACCGTCGGCCCGGCGTACGAACAACTGGTCACCCTGACCGCCCCGGCGGGCCCCTTCCCGGGCCGGCTGCGCCCGGTGCTGCGCCAGTGCGGGCGCTTCCACCCCGGCCCGGGCGTGATCGAAGCCTTCGCCCGCATCGCCACCGGCGACCGCATCACGGCCATGGCCTTCCGCCTGGAACAGGGCCCCGACCTCCGCTGGCGCTGCGCCGCAGTAGAAATCACCGGCCCCCGCCCATGAAGCCGCCGCCCCGCCGACACACGAAGCCCCGTGAACCCCCCAGGACCCCCAGCCAGGCTCGGCCCCGCCAAACCCAGCCCCGCCGGCGTTTGAGGCGCCGCCGGAGGCACCCAGGGCCCACGGGGGCCCCAGCCAGGCCCGGCCCCCGCCACATCCAGCCCCGCCGGCGTTTGAGGCGCCGCCGGAGGCACCCAGGGGCCACGGGGGCGCACCACCCCACCGGGCCTCGTCCCGAACCGACCGGGCTCCGCCCGGACCCGCGCCTCAAACGCCGGCGAGGCTGGAATGGCCCCCAGACCGGGGCTGGGGGGGGACCCCACGAACCGAGGCTGGAGTAGGGCCCCGGACCGAGGCGGGAGGGGGACCCCCCGGGCCAAGGCAGGAGGGGCGCACCCAGGGCCGGGAGACAGAGCCACCGGTGCCTCCGGCGGCGCCTCAAACGCCGGCGAGGCTGGAGTGGGCCCCAGACCGAGGCTGGAGCCGGGCCCCCAGACCGGGGCTGAACCCCACGAACCGAGGCCGGAGTGGGGACCGCCGGGCCAAGGGAGGAGGGGAACCCCACGGACCGGGGCCGGAGGTGACCCCCCCGGGCCACGCTGCGCGGAAACGCGTCCGGGGCCGGACAGCCGCCGCATGCGGTCGTCCGGCCCCGGACAGGGCCCCCGTGGCTCACACGGGGAGCGGGGTCACTTCTTGCGCCGACGCCCGCCGGACGCCTTCTGCGCCTTGCGGCGCTCCGCCCGGGTCATCCCGTCGCCGGAACCATCGGCCCCGTCGGCGTCGAAGTCACCCTCGACCACGCCACCCTCCCCGTCCACCGTGGGAGCGGAGAAGTGCAGCCGGTCGGGCCGCTGCGGCGCGTCCAGACCCTTGGCCCGGATCTCCGGCTTCGCCAGCGACGGACCCGCGTCCTGCACCGGAACCTCCTCGACCTGCTGCTCGACCTGGACCTCCAGGTTGAACAGGTAGCCGACGGACTCTTCCTTGATGCCGTCCTGCATGGCGTTGTACATGTCGAAGCCCTCGCGCTGGTACTCGACCAGCGGGTCCTTCTGGGCCATCGCCCGCAGGCCGATGCCCTCCTGCAGGTAGTCCATCTCGTACAGGTGCTCGCGCCACTTGCGGTCCAGCACCGACAGCACCACGCGGCGCTCCAGCTCGCGCATGATGTCGGAGCCGAGCTGCGTCTCGCGCGCCTCGTACTGCTCGTGGATGTCGTCCTTGACGGACTCCGCGATGAACTCGGCCGTGATCCCGGCCCGGTCGCCCGCCGCCTCTTCCAGCTCCTCGACCGTCACCTTGATCGGGTAGAGCTGCTTGAAGGCGCCCCACAGGCGCTCCAGGTCCCACTCCTCCGCGAAGCCCTCGACCGTCTCGGCCGTGATGTAGGCGTCGATGGTGTCGTCCATCATGTGACGGACCTGCTCCTGGAGGTCCTCGCCCTCCAGGACGCGGCGGCGCTCGCGGTAGATGACCTCGCGCTGGTTGTTGAGGACCTCGTCGTACTTCAGGACGTTCTTGCGCGTCTCGAAGTTCTGGGTCTCGACCTGCGACTGCGCGGACGCGATCGCCCGGGTCACCATCTTGTTCTCGATCGGCACGTCGTCCGGCACGTTCGCCATCGCCATGACGCGCTCGACCATCTGCGCCTTGAACAGGCGCATCAGGTCATCGCCCAGCGACAGGTAGAAGCGGGACTCGCCCGGGTCGCCCTGACGGCCGGAGCGGCCGCGCAGCTGGTTGTCGATGCGGCGCGACTCGTGCCGCTCGGTGCCCAGGACGTAGAGCCCGCCGAGCTCCTTGACCTCTTCGAACTCGGCCTTGACGGCCGCCTCCGCCTTGGTGAGCGCCGAGGGCAGGGCGTGCGCCCACTCCTCGATGTGCTCCTCCGGGTCCAGGCCCTGCTGGCGCAGCTCGGCCTCGGCGAGGTCGTCCGGGTTGCCGCCGAGCTTGATGTCGGTACCGCGGCCGGCCATGTTCGTGGCGACCGTGACGGCGCCGCGGCGGCCGGCCTGGGCGACGATCGAGGCCTCGCGCTCGTGCTGCTTCGCGTTCAGCACCTCGTGCGGGATGCCGCGCTTGGAGAGCTGCTGCGAGAGGTACTCGGACTTCTCGACCGAGGTGGTGCCGACCAGGATCGGCTGGCCCTTCTCGTGCTTCTCCGCGATGTCGTCGACGACGGCGGCGAACTTGGCGACCTCGGTGCGGTAGATCAGGTCGGCCTGGTCCTTGCGGACCATGTCCCGGTTGGTCGGGATCGGGACGACGCCGAGCTTGTAGATCTGGTGGAACTCGGCGGCCTCGGTCATGGCCGTACCGGTCATGCCCGAGAGCTTCGAGTACAGGCGGAAGAAGTTCTGCAGGGTGATCGTGGCGAGGGTCTGGTTCTCGTCCTTGATGTCCACCCCTTCCTTCGCCTCGATCGCCTGGTGCATGCCCTCGTTGTAGCGGCGACCCGCGAGGATGCGGCCGGTGTGCTCGTCGACGATCATGACTTCGCCGTCGATGACGACGTAGTCCTTGTCGTTCTTGAACAGCTCCTTGGCCTTCAGGGCGTTGTTCAGGTACCCGACGAGCGGGGTGTTCACCGACTCGTAGAGGTTGTCGATGCCGAGCCAGTCCTCGACCTTGGCGACACCGGCCTCGTGGATGGCGACCGTGCGCTTCTTCTCGTCGACCTCGTAGTCGCCGGTCTCCTCGATGCCCTTCAGCGGCTGGCCGGGCTCGCCCTTCTTCAGGCGGGTCACCAGCTTCGCGAAGTCGCCGTACCACTTGGTGGCCTGGTCGGCGGGGCCGGAGATGATCAGCGGCGTACGGGCCTCGTCGACCAGGATCGAGTCGACCTCGTCGACCACGGCGAAGTTGTGGCCGCGCTGGACCAGCTCGTCCTTCGACCACGCCATGTTGTCGCGCAGGTAGTCGAAGCCGAACTCGTTGTTCGTGCCGTAGGTGATGTCCGAGCTGTACTGTTCGCGGCGCTGCGCCGGCGACATGTTCGCCAGGATGCAGCCGACCTCCAGGCCGAGGAACTTGTGGACCCGGCCCATCATCTCGGAGTCGCGCTCGGCCAGGTAGTCGTTCACCGTGATCAGGTGGACGCCCTTGCCGGACATCGCGTTCAGGTACGCGGGCAGGGTGCCGACGAGGGTCTTGCCCTCACCGGTCTTCATCTCCGCCACGTAGCCGAGGTGGAGTGCGGCACCGCCCATGATCTGGACGTCGTAGTGCCGCTGGCCGAGGACGCGCTTGGCGGCCTCGCGCACCGTCGCGAAGGCCTCGGGCAGCAGGTCGTCCAGGCTCTCGCCGTCCTGGAAGCGCTGCTTGTACTCATCCGTGAGCGCCCGCAACTCGGCGTCGGAGAGGTTGACGAAGTCCTCTTCGATGGAGTTGACCTGGTCCGCGATGCGGTGCAGTTTGCGCAGGATCTTGCCTTCGCCTGCACGCATGAGCTTGTTGAAGACGGACACCGAGGTTTGTCTCCTTGCCGGTCGGGCCTGGGCACTGTTCGTACACGGGCACGGCAGGTGGACCCCACCGCAACGGCCATCGTAAGCGAGGACGTGGTCACGCCGGGAGGTCCGCCGTATCCGCAGGGCGGCTGGCACCCGCAGGGACAACGGACGGGGGGCCTGGAAGGTGCCGGTGTGGGGTGAAAACTGTTCGCCCGCGCACGGCGGACCGCACAGAATCGCCGGATGGAACCGAGCACGCTGATCACCGAGCGCCTTGTGCTGCGCCCGCACCTGCCCGCCGACGTCGCGGAGGTGTACGCCGCCTGCCAGGACCCCGCCATCCAGCAGTGGATACCGGTGCCCGTGCCCTACGAGGTCAAGGACGCCGAGACCTTCGTGACGGAGATCGTGCCGCGCGGCTGGCGCGAGGACACCGAGTACAACTTCGCCGTCCGGCTCGGCGCGGACGGCCCGCTCGTCGCCACCCTGGGCGTCCACGCCCGGGGCGCCTTCGCGCACGAGATCGGCTACTGGTCGGTGGCCGAGCACCGCGGCCTCGGCTACATGACCGAAGCCGTCACCGCCGTCGCCCGCTGGGCCTTCACCGAGGCGGGCTGCGTGCGCCTGATCTGGCGCGCCGGGATCGCCAACGCCGCCTCCCGCGCCGTCGCCGAGAAGTGCGGCTTCGTGGTCGAGGGCGTGCAGCGCGCGGGCATGGAGCACCGCGAGACCCTGCGGGACTGCTGGACCGGCGCGCTCCTCCCCTCCGACCTGGGTCTCCCCTCGCGCCTGCCGTACCTCCCCGACCCCCGGCGCGACGCCTGACCGCGGCCCACGACCGGCCGACCGGGCCGGCCTGTCGGTGGTGCCCCCTAGGCTGCGAGGCATGACCTCCGCCACCGTGTCCCTGTCCGCCGCCGAGGCCCGCCGGATCGCCCTGCGCGCGCAGGGGTTCCTCGGCGCCCCCGACCGCCGGGGCGGGGTGCGCGGCGTCCTGCGGCACCTGGGCGCCGTACAGCTGGACACCATCTCGGTGCTGGCCCGCTCGCATGAGCTGATCCCGTACGCGCGCCTGGGCGCGGTGGACCGGTCCGCGGTGGAGGCCGCGTACTGGTCTGGGAACCACGCCTTCGAGTACTGGTCCCACGCGGCCTGCATCCTGCCGATCGAGGAGTGGCCGCACTTCGCCTTCCGCCGCCGGGCGCGCCGGGCCCGGGGCCACCGCTGGCACGTCCTGGCGGAGAAGGAGCGTTCGACGAAGGCGGTCCTGGACCGGCTGCGCGCCGACGGCCCGCTCACCTCGACCGAGCTGGGCGGCGCCAAGAACGGCGGCGAGTGGTTCGAATGGTCCGAGAGCAAGATCGCGGTGGAGTGGCTGCTCGACATCGGCGAGGTGGTCTGCACCGAGCGCCGCGGCTGGAAGCGGGTCTACGACCTGCCCGAGCGGGCCGTCCCGGACGCCCTGCTCCACGACGACTTGGACGACACCGAGTGCCTGCGCCGCCTGGTCGCGCTCGCGGGGCAGTCCCTGGGCGTGGGCACCCGCAGCGACATCGCCGACTACCACCGCCTCAAGAACGACCAGTTCGACGCGGTGGTCGCGGACTCCGGACTGGTCCCGGTCGCGGTCGAGGGCTGGGACAAGCCGGCCTGGGCCGACCCGGCCGCCCTGGCCACCACCCCCCGCGGGCGCCACCGCACGACGCTGCTCTCGCCCTTCGACTCGCTGATCTGGGAGCGTCCCCGGACGGAGCGGATCTTCGGCTTCACCCACCGGCTGGAGGCCTACGTGCCCAAGCCCCGGCGGATCCACGGGTACTTCGCCATGCCGCTGCTGGCCGGCGGCCTGCTCCAGGGCCGGGTGGACCCGGGCCGCGAGGGCGGGACCCTGGTGGCCCGCCAGCTCTCCCTGACCACCCCCGCCGCGGCCCGCCCGATGGCCGAGGCGCTGCGCGAGGCGGCGTCCTGGGTGGGCTGCGACGAGGTCCGGGTGGACCGGGCGCAGAGCCCCGCGGAGGCGGCCGCCGTCACGGCGGAGCTGGCCGCCCTGTGACCCGGGGCGACCGGATCAGCAGACCCCGGATCAGCAGGCCGACGAGCGGACCGGCCGATCAGCGGATTTCGAGGATCTTCTCGCGCATCGCGTAGACCACGGCTTCCATCCGGGAGTGCAGCTGGAGCTTCTCCAGGATGTTGCGGACGTGGTTCTTCACGGTGTTCTCGGAGATGAACAACTCCTTGGCGATGTCCCGGTTGTTCATCCCGGTCGCCACCAGCTTGAGCACCTCCAGCTCGCGGTCCGTCAGCCGCGGCGCGGGCACCAGCCGCCGCTCGTCGGTGCGCTGGATCATCGACTTGAACTCGGTCAGCAGCTTCGACGCCATGGAGGGGCTGATCTGCGACTGCCCGTCGGCCACGGCGCGGATCGCGGTGGCGACCTCGTCCGTGGAGATCTCCTTGAGCAGGTAGCCGGTCGCCCCGGCCTTGATCGCGTCGTAGAGGTCGGCCTCCTCGTCGCTGATCGTCAGCATGATGATCTTCGTGGAGGGGGCCACCTCCTTGATCGAGGTGCACGCCTCGATACCGCCGCGCCGGGGCATCCGCACGTCCATCAGCACGATGTCCGGCAGCAGGTCCGCGGCCTTGTCCACCGCCTCCGCGCCGTCCCCGGCCTCGCCGACGACCTGGATGTCCTCCTCCTGCGCGAGGACGATCTCCAGCCCGCGCCGGAAGAGGGCGTGGTCGTCGACCACGAGCACACGGATCGGTTCACCGCCCGGGCCGGTCCGGCAGTCCGCACCGTCGTCAGCGCGTGCCGGTCCGAAGCTGTCCGCCATCGTTCCTCCCCCTGCAAGGCCGTGGCCCGAATTCATGTGTGGCGCTGCCGCACGCAGCGCCCGGCGTCAACCCGGCGCAGTCGGACGCCGGCTGACTGCCCGACATGATTCCATGCCCGGGCCTGCGGGCGGGGGTTGCCCAGGTGCATACGGGTGCCCCCGGTGACGAACGAGCATCACCGGGGGCACCTCGAAGGACCGTCAGCCGCCGAGCGCTCCACCCGCTCCACCAGGCGATTCCTCCGAGCTGGAGGCACCGTCGGGGTTCACGTGAATGACGCCGTAGTCGTATGCGTGACGTCGGTAGACAACACTGGGCAACTTCGTTTCGGAGTCGACGAACAGATAGAAGTCGTGGCCGACCAGTTCCATTTCGTACAGAGCCTGGTCGAGCGACATGGGCGAGGCCGAGTGCGTCTTCTCGCGCACGATCAGCGGGCCTTCGCCCTGTACTTCGAGCGATCCGATCCGAGTGGTCGGAACCGCGTCCGCCTTCTCCTCGGTGACCGGCTCGCCGTTCCCGTTCAGCTGCGCGACGCCCGGTACGACATCGGCGACCTCGGCCGCCGAGAGTCGACCGCTGCCGCGGCGGTTGTGGCGCTTGTCGTGCTGCTTGCGCAGTCGGGCCTCGAGCTTGTCCTGGGCCAGGTCCAGCGCCGCGTAGGGGTCTGCGGCGGCCGCCTCGGCGCGGATCACGGGACCCCGCGAGCGAAGGGTGATCTCCACGCGGTCGGAACGGTCGGCCTGACGCGGGTTGTGTTCCTTGGACACCTCGACGTCCAAGCTGATCACCTTGGCGTCGAGCCTCTGGATCCGCTCCGGATTCAGCTTCTCGGCCACGTGCTTGCGGAACCGCTCGGGCACTTCGGTCTTGCGGCCCTTGACGACGATGTCCACGCAGAACTCCGTTCCCGGATAGCTCCGCCTCAGCGGCGAAGCGTCTCCCTTTTGCACCAGGCCCCGATGTTCACCGGAGCCTCGGACTTGGCGACTTTCACCTCCTCCTCCCCCATCGGCAAGATCACCACCCCACCGACGTCGGAGTCGAGGGGCACGCCTGCCCGATGCGGAGAAGCTCCGAAGCGCGAGTTCCTCTTCAACCGAACATATCCCTGTTCGCCGGTTGACGGCACCCGCTACCGGAACGTACCTCCGTTCAGGTGGCCATTCCCTCGTACTACCTGCAACGATGCGCCTTCCCACTCAGTTCCAAATCTATTCACCGATTTTTTGCTCTGTTCGAGTCGAAAGACCCCACCGGGGCGGCCACCACGGCCGCGCGCAGCCCCGCGGGACACCCGCCGACCGCGCGCAGCGCGCGGGCCGCCTCCGCGAGGGTGGCTCCGGTGGTGATCAGGTCGTCCACCAGCACGATCCGTGCCCCCTCCAGCAGCCGCGCGCCGCCGGGCCGCACCTCCAGGGCCCCGGCCAGGTTCTCCCGCCGCTGCCGGGCCCCCAGGCCCGCCTGGTCCGCCACCGGCCGCCGCTGGCGCAGTACGGGCGCCACGCGCGCCGGGATCCCGCCCCGGCGCAGTCGGGCCGAAGCGGCCAGCGCGATCCTGCGCGCCGGATCGTGCCCGCGCGCCCGCACCTGCCACCGGGAGGAGGGCGCCGGCACCAGGACCAGGCCCGCCCGGTCCCCGTCCCCACCACCCGACCGGACGGCCGCGGCCAGCGCCCCGCCGAGCACCCCGGCCAGCTGGAGCGCCCCGCGCTCCTTGTGCGCGAGCAGCACCGCCCGTACGCCGTCCGCGTACCCGGCGCCGGCGTGCACCACGGGCAGTCCCGGCGGCCCCGGACGCGGCCGCACGACCCCCGCCCCGGCCCCGCTCAGCCCTTCCCGACACCCCGCGCACACCACCTCGCGCGCCACCCCGCACCCCGCACACCGCGCGGGCAGGACGAGCCCCGCGACCTCCCCCCACCACCCCATCCCGCCACCATCGCGCACCCCCGGCCCACCCCGCACCCCCTGTGGACAACCCGGCCGACCTCAGCCCGGGTACACCGGGCCCTTCCCCCCGGCCGCCGCCGTGCGCCACTGCGCCCCCGGTGGCAGCCACACGATGCCGTCCTCCTCGGAGCGCCCGACCACCGGCTTCTTCTCGTCCTCCGACGCCGCGACCTCCGTCAGCCCGGTCGCCCCCGGCAGGCTCGCCGCGACCATCGACCCGTCGGCCAGCACGTAGCGCGCCTGCACCACCCCGCCGTTCTCGCGCCCGATGACCAACAACCGCCCGCGCGGGGCCCAGCTCATCGCCGTCACGCTCGCCATCTGCGGCGCCGCCGGCCGCAGTTCGCGCACGGAGACGGTCGCCGCGTCCGCCTTGTCCTCGGGCCGTTCGATCCGGCCGATGTACAGGTTCTTGCGGCCGTCCTTCGTCACCAGCAGCGCGATCCGGACCCCGTCGGAGGACACCCGCAGCTGGCTGATCTGCCCGTTGTCGAGCCCCGCGACATCCACCCGCGCGGGCGTCCCGGTCCCGCCCGGCACCCGGTACAGCCCCGGGTTCTGCGGGTCCTGGTCCGCGATCCACAGGTCACCGCGCGCGTCCCAGCTCGGGGCGGTCAGCTTGTTCGCCTTGCTGGTCAGCAACGCCGCCGGCATCGGTCCGGCCGTGGTCAGCGAGACGACGTGCAGGGCGTGCCCGTCCTCGGAGACGACCGCGGCGCGCCGCTCGTCGTAGGTGACGGCCGCCGAGCCCACCCGGAACGCGGTACCGGCCCCCGCGGTGGACAGCGGGCCCGGCACCGGTTCGGCCGGATCCTGCTGGTCCTCCTTCTCGACCGCCAGGCTCATCCGGACCAGTCGGCGGTCCTTGTCCACGTAGTACTGGAAGCGCGACGACGGCACCCGGTTGGCGATGGTGGACGCCGCGCCCTCGGTCACCGCGCACAGCGACGAGCCGTCGGAGCGCAGCAGTTCGACCCGGTCGAGCCGGGAGGTCGTCATGTCCCGCACGGTGTAGAAGAGTTGGGTCGCCATCTTCTGGCACTGCGGGTGCGCGACGTTGTCCGCCTTCTCGTTGAGCGGCACCCGCAGCGTGTTCTGGCCGTCGTACGAGAGGGACTTGGTGCCTTCGCGCAGTTCCGTGCCGGTGGGGAAGTTGGAGGCGACGACCGGGCCGAGCCACTTGGAGGGGCCGGCCAGCAGGGACCGTACAGTCTGGGTCATCGGGTCCATGCGCGTGTCCGGATCGGTGCGCTGGCGCACGTACACCGGGTCGGCGACGAGCGTCCCGTCCGCGAAGTAGTACTTGTTGACGGGCCGGAAGATCCGCTGGAAGTCGGACTCGCTGAGGACCAGGCCCCCGGGCGGCGCGGCGATCCGCCACTGCTTGTTCTTGTCCTGGACGAGCTGGATGAACTCCTCGTAGCGCCCGCCACCGGCGTCCGGCTGGTACGCGCTGCGCTCGTCCACCGTCGCGAGGCGCTTGCCGGTGACCTTGAACCGGGGCCCCTCGGGGTCCTTCTCGCCCTGGACCGAGATGCGCGTGATGCCACCGGAGAGCACGGTGGTGGCCGAGCTGGGCTTCCAGCTCTTCGCCGCGTCCTCCGTGAGGTACTTGCGGGCGGTCTCCAGCTGCGGGTCGTCGCTGGTCATCGCTTCGAGGAAGCCGTCGACGATCTCGGGCGGGGTGGCCTTGTCCGAGGGCGGTACGCCGAACACCCGCACCTGCGAGTCGACGCCCTGGGACGCCTGCACCTCGGTGATCTCACCGTGGTCGGGCATGGAGGCGCAGCCCGACGCCAGCAGCGCGCCGCACAGGGCGCTGCCGAGGGCGACCGTCAGCCGCCGCGCGCCCCGGTCGTCGCGGGCGGGGGGTGTCGTGGGATCGGGCTCAGCGTCCACCGGTTACGTCCTCCTGCGCGTGATCCACAGCTCCACCATCCGTACCGGCCACCCCACCGGCCCCGGCAGCGCCACCGGCCCCGGCGCTGCCGCCCGCGCCCCCGCCGCCCGGCTCCGGGCTGCGGGACACCACCCGCGCCCCGGACCCCGGCAGCGCCGTCGGGTCCGCGGGTACGGGCACCGCCCCGGCGACCGCCGAGCGCGGCGGGATCGGCGACCGGTCCGTCGGGGGCGGCTGCGCGGCGTCCGCACCGGCGAGCCGTCCCTCGGCCGCGGCCCGCGCCCGGTTCCCGCGCGAGTCCTCCGGCTCCAGGGGGATCGGGGAGCCGCGCAGCGGTTCGTCCGCGGTCCGCGGCAGCGTGAGGCGGAACTGGGAGCCACCGCCCGGTTCGCCCCAGGCCTGGAGCCAGCCGCCGTGCAGCCGGGCGTCCTCCACCGCGATGGACAGGCCGAGGCCGGTCCCGCCGGTGGTACGGGCGCGCGCCGGGTCGGCGCGCCAGAAGCGGTTGAAGACCCGGGTGGCCTCGCCCGGCTTGAGGCCCACCCCGTAGTCCCGTACGGCCACGGCCACGGCCCCGCCCGCGGAGGCGAGCCGGACCACCACGTCGCGGCCCTCGCCGTGCTCGACGGCGTTGACGACGAGGTTGCGCAGCACCCGCTCCACCCGCCGTGCGTCGGCCTCGGCGATGACGGGCTGGGAGTCCCCGAGCACCCGCACCCGGCTGCCCTTGCGCTCGGACAGCGGCTCGGCGGCGTCGATGACCCGGTGGACGACGTCGCGCAGATCGATCGGCTCCGCCTCCAGCGCGGCGGCGCCCGCGTCGAACCGGCTGATCTCCAGCAGGTCCGCGAGGAGCGACTCGAAGCGGTCGAGCTGGCCCGCGAGCAGTTCCGCGGCGCGCGCGGTGATCGGATCGAAGTCGACCCGGGCGTCGTGGATGACGTCGGCGGCCATCCGGACGGTGGTCAGCGGGGTGCGCAGCTCGTGGGAGACGTCGGAGACGAAGCGGCGCTGCATCCGGGACAGCTCTTCCAGCTGCTGGATCTTGTGCGAGAGGTTCTGGGCCATCTTGTTGAAGGCTTCGCCCAATCGGGCGATGTCGTCCTCGCCGGTGACCTTCATCCGTTCCTGGAGCCGGCCGGCCGAGAGCCGCTCGGCGATGCCGGCCGCCATCCGGACCGGCGTGACCACCTGGCGCACGACGAACCACGCGATGGCGCCGAGCAGCACGACCACGAACAGCCCGGCCGTGGCGATGGTCGTCTTGACCAGGTTCAGGGACTCCTGCTCCTGGGTGAGCGGGAAGAGGTAGTACAGGTCGTAGGGCTCGCCGTTGATGTCGGTGAGCCGCTTGCCGATGACCAGCGCCGCCTCGGAGTCGGTGCCCGGCGTGCTGTAGCGGATGCTGGAGAAGGTCAGGAAGGTGCCGGTCGCGTGGTTGACGGCCTTGCGCAGCGACAGCGGGACGCTGGCGGTCGGGTCCACGTCTCCGGAAGCGCGCGCTCCGCGCACCCCGGGCCCCAGCTCACCGGTTCCGGCGCCGAGCGCGACCACCTCGAAGGCGGTCTGGCCGCCACTGGCCAGCTGCTTGACCAGGGAACTCATCCAGGTGCTGGCGTCCCGGCCGACCTTGGTGTCGACCGCGGTGGGATCCGGCCCGTCGGTCGTGGAGGGCGCGTTGGCCTTCTCCTGTGCGACCGCGAAGCCGCCCGCCGCCTGGCTCTGGGCAGCCTCTTCCTTGGCGTCGAGCAGCCCCTTGCTGACCTGGGCGATCACGACGAAGCCGAGGCTGAGGACCACGGCCAGCGACATGAGCAGGGTGCCGGCGACCACCCTGAGCTGGAGGTTGCGCCGCCAGAGGCGGACAGCCGGGAGCAGCGGCCTGCGTACGAGCCGTACGAACAGCCGCAGCACGGGACCGCCGGCCGCCCCGTCAGTCATCTGACGGAGCTGCCGACCGCCCCGCAGGGCCCCCCGACGGGGGCCGCGGAGCGGCTTGCCGGGCTTCATGTCAGCTCGGTCCGGCCTTGTAGCCGACGCCACGTACGGTCACCACGATCTCCGGGCGCTCCGGGTCCTTCTCGACCTTGGAGCGCAGTCGCTGAACATGCACGTTGACCAGGCGGGTGTCCGCCGCGTGCCGGTAGCCCCAGACCTGCTCCAGCAGCACCTCACGGGTGAAGACCTGCCAGGGCTTGCGGGCGAGGGCGACCAGCAGGTCGAATTCGAGCGGGGTCAGCGCGATGGAGCCGCCGTCCCGCTTCACGGAGTGCCCGGCCACGTCGATGACCAGGTCACCGATGGTGAGCTGCTCGGGCGCGGGCTCCTCCGAGCGGCGCAGGCGGGCCCGGATGCGGGCCACCAGCTCCTTGGGTTTGAACGGCTTGACCATGTAGTCGTCGGCGCCGGACTCCAGCCCCACGACCACATCGACCGTGTCGCTCTTCGCTGTGAGCATCACGATCGGCACGCCTGATTCGGCGCGGATCAGCCGACAGACCTCTATGCCGTCCCGTCCGGGCAGCATGAGGTCCAGCAGTACCAGGTCAGGCTTGGCCTCCCGGAAAGCAGCAAGTGCCTTGTCGCCGTCCGCTACGAACGACGGCTCAAAACCTTCTCCACGCAGCACAATGCCGAGCATCTCGGCCAGCGCGGTGTCGTCGTCGACGACAAGGACGCGTCCCTTCATGGTTGACATCATCCCATTAGCTAATCGTTACCTGGCGGTGAGCTGTCCCACAGCCAAAAGGGCTGGAAATCGCCCCTCTGACCTGCGTCGTGATCCAGTCGTCCAGTCTGCCTCGGATCCGGACGACAATTGAAGGTGCGGGCCACCCCGATATCCGGGGGGAGGGAGCCGGTCCGTCCGGAGTTCCCACGTGACACGATGGCAGCGATCCAGCGCCACCGGCAGCGCGGTACACGTGAAGGAGCGACGATGAACGACTCTCCGGGCTGGGCTACGCCCGGACCCTCTCCGTCCGAAGGTGAGCGCAACGGCGCTCCCGACGCGAACGGTACGGGGGCGCAGCCGCCATCCTCACCACCTTCACCCCAGAACCCGGCCCCGAACGAGCAGCCCGGACAGCCCGCGCAGCCCCCGGCCGACTCCAAATGGTCCGCCCAGCAGCCGCCGCCCGGCCAGTGGTCCAGCCCCGGCGCGCCCCCGGCCGCCGGCGCCCCCTCCGCGCCCTCCGACGGCGCCCCCCAGCAGCCGCAGCCCGGCGCCGGCTGGGGCTCGTACGGCGGTGGCCAGGGCGGCCAGTACGGCGCCCCCCACGGCGGCGGTGGCCAGTACGGCTACCCCGGCGTTCCCGGCGGCTGGGGCAAGCCCCCGGCGGCCAAGCCCGGCGTGATCCCGCTGCGGCCCCTGGGCCTCGGCGAGATCCTCGACGGCGCGGTCACCACCATGCGCACCCACTGGCGCTCGGTGCTGTCCGTCACCGCCGTCGTCGCCGTGATCATCCAGCTCGCCACCGTGGTCTTCCAGCGCTACGCGCTGGACCGCCTCACGGCCGACCCGGACACCATCGCCGGACCCCGCGAGGTCCTCGACGCCATGGGCGGCAGCCTCACCCTCTCGATGGTGACCATCTTCATCCAGGTCATCGGCGGGATCCTCGCCACCGCCCTGCTCACCATGATCTTCAGCCGGGCGGTGCTCGGTCAGTCCTCCACGGTCGCCGGCGCCTGGGGCGACGCGCGCCCCCAGCTGCTGCGCCTCGCCGGGCTGACGCTCCTGCTGACCGTCGCCTCCGCCGTCCTGCTCCTCGTCCTGATGCTCCCGGGCATCTTCGCGGACAGCGCCGCCCTCACCGTCCTCGGCGGGCTCGGCGGCCTCGTGCTGCTGGCCTGGCTGTGGGTCCGCTTCAGCCTGGCCTCGCCCGCGCTGATGCTGGAGAAGGCGACCGTCATGAAGTCGCTGGCCCGCTCGGCCAAGCTGGTCCAGGGCGCCTGGTGGCGGATCTTCGGGATCTCGATCCTGACCGGCCTCATCGTCGGCGTCATCTCGATGATCATCGCCGTGCCGTTCACCGTCCTCGCCATCGTCTTCGGCGGCGGATTCGACGCCATGATCGCCGGTGACACCCCTGACAGCTGGGCGTACCTGCTGATCTCGGCGATCGGTGGGGTCATCGCCATGGCCATCACCATGCCGATGCAGTCCGGCGTCACCGTCCTGCTCTACATCGACCAGCGCATCCGGCGCGAGGCCCTCGACCTGGAACTGGCCCGCGCGGCCGGCGTCGAGAACTACGGCGCCAACGGCACCCCGCACCCCGGCGCCGGCGGCTGATGCGGTGATCACCACGGGGGGACCGATCACGCGCACCACGGCAGCCCTGCTGCCGCAGACCGACGAAGTACCGCCGCTGACGACTCCGCGCGACGCGGCCCGCGAAGCCGCCGAACGCGAGCTGTCCAAGCCGCTCTACCACCAGAACGACCCGAGCCCGATCCAGCGGGCCATCGACCGCCTCTGGGAGTGGCTCGGCGACCTCATGAACTCCGCGTCCGACGCCACACCCGGCGGCCTGGTGGGGATCCTCGTGATCGTCGTCGTGGTCGCCCTGCTCATCGGCGCCCTGTGGTGGCGGCTCGGCTCCCCCCGCCGGGCCGCCACCAGCACCGGGCTCCTCTTCGACGAGGGCGTCCGCAGCGCCGCCGACCACCGCACGAGCGCCGAGGCCCACGCCGCCGCCGGACACTGGACCGAGGCCGTCCAGGAACGCATGCGCGCCGTCGTGCGCTCCCTGGAGGAGCGCACCCTGCTCGACCCGCGCCCCGGCCGCACCGCCGACGAGGCCGCCGCCGAAGCGGCGCGCTCCCTCCCCGCCCACGGCGCGGAACTGCACGCCGCCGCCCGGACGTTCGACGACGTGACCTACGGCGGTCGCCCCGCCGACTCCGGTACGTACGCCCGCCTGCGCGACCTCGACCTCGCCCTGGAACGCGCCAAGCCCGTCCTGACCACCGCGGGAGGACCGGCCGCATGAGCACCGCCCCGCCCCCCGCACCGGCCACCCCGGCCGCCCGCGCCGCCACCTCCACCGCCATGAGCCCCACCAGGATCTGGCGCCGGGCCCGCGGCTTCCTCATCGTCGTCGCCGCCCTGCTCGTCGCCGGCATAGCCCTGGCCTCCCTGCACTCCGGCAGCCACCACGGCCAGTTCGACCCGCGCTCCGCCGACCCCACCGGCAGCCGGGCCCTCGCCGAGCTCCTGAAGCAGCGCGGCGTCACCACCCGCGTCGTGACCACCACCGCCGAAGCCACCGCGGCCGCCGGCCCCGGCACCACCCTCCTGGTCACCGAACCCGACCTGCTCGGCGAGGAACGCCGCGCGGTCCTGCGCACCGCGATGGACCTCTCCGGCGGCCGTACGGTCCTGCTCGCGCCCACCGGCCGCGCCGTGGCCGGGCTCACCCCCGGCGTCCGCGTCAAGGGCACCGCCCACGACACGAACCTCGCCCCCGGGTGCACCCTGCCCGCGGCCACCGCGGCCGGGCGCGCCTCGACCGGCGACGGCCTGCGCTACACCACCGACCTCCCGCTCGCGCAGTCCTGCTACCCCAGCGGCGCCACCGCCACCGTGCTCCGGCTCCCCGGAGCGGGCGGCGCGGACACCGTCGTCCTCGGCTCCGGGCTGATCCTCCAGAACGAGACCCTGGCCGACGAGGGCAACGCGGCCCTCGCCCTGCAACTCCTCGGCTCCCGGCCGAACCTCGTCTGGTTCATCCCCTCGCCCGCCGACAGCGCCGACGGCGTGCGGGAGCAGGACAAGAGCTTCTTCGACCTCGTCCCCGCCGGCTGGGGCTGGGCCCTGCTCCAACTCACCGTCGCCGCCGTGCTCGCCGCGCTCTGGCGGGCCCGGCGTCTCGGCCCGCTGGTCACCGAGCGGCTCCCGGTCGTCGTCCGCGCCTCCGAGGCCACCGAAGGCCGCGCCCGCCTCTACCGCAAGGCCGCGGCCCGCGACCGGGCCGCCACCGTGCTGCGGGAAGCCACCCGTGAGCGCCTGGCCGCGCTGGTCGGCGTACCGCCCGCGCACGCCCAGGACCCCGCCGCCCTGCTGCCCGCGGTCGCCGACCGGCTGACCGACGCCGAAGGCGACCTCCCCGGGCTGCTCTTCGGCCCCGCTCCCTCCGACGACGCGGCACTCGTCGCGCTCGTCGATCACCTCGACGCCCTCGAAAGAGAGGTCCGTACCTCATGACGGCCACGCCCGCCGACGCCTACCAGGCCGCTCCCGCCCACCCCGACGCGGACCGCGCACGCGCCTCCCTCGAAGCGCTGCGCACCGAGATCGGCAAGGCCGTCGTCGGCCAGGACGCCGCCGTCACCGGCCTCGTCGTCGCCCTGCTGTGCCGCGGCCACGTCCTGCTCGAAGGCGTCCCCGGCGTCGCCAAGACCCTGCTGGTCCGCGCCCTGGCCGCCTCCCTCGACATCGGCACCAAGCGCGTCCAGTTCACCCCCGACCTGATGCCGAGCGACATCACCGGCTCGCTGGTCTACGACGCCCGCTCCGCCGAGTTCTCCTTCCAGGAGGGCCCGGTCTTCACCAACCTCCTCCTCGCGGACGAGATCAACCGGACGCCCCCCAAGACCCAGGCGTCCCTGCTCGAAGCGATGGAGGAGCGCCAGGTCACCGTCGACGGCACGCCGCGCCCGCTCCCCGACCCCTTCCTCGTCGCCGCGACGCAGAACCCCGTCGAGTACGAGGGCACCTACCCGCTGCCCGAGGCCCAGCTCGACCGCTTCCTGCTCAAGCTCACCGTGCCGCTGCCCTCCCGCACGGACGAGATCGCCGTCCTGTCCCGGCACGCCGCCGGCTTCGACCCCCGCGACCTCGACGCCGCCGGAGTGCGCCCCGTCGCCGGCCCCGCCGACCTCGAAGCCGCCCGCCGCGCCGTCGCCGCCACCACGGTCTCCCCCGAGATCGCCGGTTACGTCGTCGACATCTGCCGCGCCACCCGCGAATCGCCGTCGCTCACCCTCGGTGTCTCCCCCCGCGGCGCCACCGCCCTGCTCTCCACCGCCCGCGCCTGGGCCTGGCTGACCGGCCGCGACTACGTCACCCCCGACGACGTCAAGGCCCTCGCCCTGCCCACGCTGCGCCACCGCGTCCAGCTGCGCCCCGAGGCCGAGATGGAAGGCGTCACCGCGGACGCGGTCATCACCGCGATCCTCTCCCACGTCCCCGTCCCGCGCTGATGGCCCTCACCGGACGCGCCGCCCTGGTCGCGGCCCTCGGCGCGCTCCCCGTCGGCCTGCTCGAACCGAGCTGGACGGGGATCCTCGCCGTCAACGGACCCCTGGCCCTGGCCTGCGCCGTCGACTACGCCCTCGCCGCGCCGGTGCGCACCCTGCGGCTCGCCCGCTCCGGCGACACCGCGGTGCGCCTGGGCGAGGGCGCCGAGGTCCACCTCAGCGTCACCAACCCGGGCGGCCGGATCCTGCGCGCCCGCATCCGCGACGCGTGGCCCCCGAGCAGCTGGGTCCCGGACGCCGAGGCGGCCGCCTCGCGGCACGCCCTGACCGTCCCCGCGGGCGAACGCCGCCGGGTCACCACCCGGCTGCGGCCCTCCCGCCGCGGGGACCGCCGCGCCGACCGCGTCACCGTCCGCTCGTACGGCCCGCTCGGGCTGATGGCCCGCCAGGGCACCCACGTCGTCCCCTGGACGGTCCGCGTCCTGCCCCCCTTCACCAGCCGCAAGCACCTGCCGTCCCGGCTCGCCCGGCTGCGCGAACTCGACGGCCGCACCAGCGTGCTGACGCGCGGTGAGGGAACCGAGTTCGACAGCCTGCGGGACTACGTGCCCGGCGACGACACCCGCTCCATCGACTGGCGGGCCACCGCCCGGCAGAACAAGGTCGCCGTCCGCACCTGGCGTCCCGAACGCGACCGGCACATCCTGATCTGCCTCGACACGGGCCGTACGTCGGCCGGCCGCGTCGGCGACGCCCCGCGCCTGGACTCCGCCATGGACGCGGCCCTGCTGCTGGCGGCCCTGGCCACCCGCGCGGGCGACCGCGTGGACCTGCTGGCCCACGACCGGCGCACCCGCGCCCAGGTCCAGGGCCGCCCGCCCGGCGACGTCATGCCCGCCTTCGTCAACGCGATGGCCCCGCTGGAGCCCGAACTCGTCGAGACGGACTCGCGCGGCCTGGTCTCCAGCATCCTGCGCGGCGCCCCGCGCCGCTCCCTGGTCGTGCTGCTGACCAGCCTGGACGCCGCTCCGATCGAGGAGGGCCTGCTCCCGCTGCTGCCCACCCTCACCCAGCGGCACACCGTCCTGCTCGCCTCCGTCGCGGATCCGCACATCGCCCGGATGGCCACCGCCCGCGGCACGGTCGACGCGGTCTACGAGGCCGCCGCGGGCACCCAGACCCGCGCCCAGCGCCGCCGCACCGCCGACCAGCTCTCCCGGCACGGCGTCCATGTCGTCGACGCCACCCCCGACACCCTGGCCCCGGCCCTCGCCGACGCCTACCTCGCCCTGAAGGCCGCGGGCCGCCTCTAGCGGGTGTCCCGCTGGATAGGCTGGCGGGGCACCCACCGGGAGGACACGTGGCCGACCTCACCCCCGAGCAGGTGCGCCGCATGCACGATTTCGCGGAGCAGCTCGCGGAGCTGGCCGAACAGCAGGAAGACAGCTGGAAGGTGCAGACCACCGACGGTCAGATCTTCCTCACCATGGTGAGCCGCACGGCTCCGCACGGGCTCAACGTGGTCCGGCTGCGCCGCCAGATCGAGGCCCAGACACCTGAGGTCGTCGCGCTCAACGACACCAACATGGGCGATCCGGTGACCGGCCTCACCAAGGTCCCCGACCTCATGGTCATCGCGGAAGAGGACACCGACGACACCCCGAAGGTGGTCAACCACAGCGACCGCTCGGAGGGCCCCGACGGCATCCGCTACCGCAAGAAGGTTCCGTACGCCTTCGGGGACACCGTCACCGCCGGCCGCTGGACCCTCGACACGAGCAGCCTCAAGAGCTACCCCACCGATTGGTAGGGCGCGGCGGCCGCATTCCTCGCGGCACGGGTCCGGAACGCAGAAAAGCCCCGCACCATAAGGTGCGGGGCTTTCCCGGAAAAATTGTTCGGCGGCGTCCTACTCTCCCACAGGGTCCCCCCTG
>NZ_JBITDP010000029.1:0-32574 GCF_044454405.1 Streptomyces sp. NPDC051555
GGGGGGCCCCGCCGCGGCCCGGCCCCCCCCCCCCCCCGCGGGGGGGGGCCCCCCGGCCCCCCCGCCCCCCCCCCCCTCGGCGTTTCGCGGCGCCGCTCCGGGTACCAGGACCCGGGAACGCCGCAGGGCGGTCACCCTCTCGGGTGACCGCCCTGCGGTGCTTGCCTACTGCGCTAGTGGAGCGACTCAGCCGTTGTACGGGCCGTAGTCGTAGTCCTCCAGCGGGACGGCCTGGCCGGAGCCGGTGCCGAAGGGCGAGTAGTCGATGTCGTCGTAACCGACGGCCGAGTACATCGCGGCCTTGGCTTCCTCGGTGGGCTCGACCCGGATGTTGCGGTAGCGGGACAGACCCGTACCGGCCGGGATGAGCTTACCGATGATGACGTTCTCCTTGAGGCCGATGAGGCTGTCGGACTTGGCGTTGATCGCCGCATCCGTCAGGACTCGGGTCGTCTCCTGGAAGGAGGCGGCCGACAGCCAGGATTCCGTCGCCAGCGAGGCCTTGGTGATACCCATCAGCTGCGGACGGCCGGAGGCGGGGTGACCGCCCTCGGTGACCACACGACGGTTCTCGGTCTCGAACTTCGACCGCTCGACGAGCTCGCCCGGAAGCAGCTCCGCGTCGCCGGACTCGATGATCGTCACGCGGCGCAGCATCTGCCGGATGATGATCTCGATGTGCTTGTCGTGGATCGACACGCCCTGCGAGTTGTAGACCTTCTGGACTTCGCCGACCAGGTGGACCTGGACCGCGCGCTGACCGAGGATGCGCAGCACGTCGTGCGGGTTGGTGGCACCCGCGGTGAGCTTCTGGCCCACCTCGACGTGGTCACCCTCGTGCACGAGGACCTTGGCGCGCTTGGAGATCGGGAACGCCGTCTCCTCGGCACCGTCGTCCGGCGTGATGACGATCTTCTTCGTCTTCTCGGTCTCCTCGATCCGCACGCGACCGGCGGCCTCGGAGATCGGGGCGACACCCTTCGGCGTACGGGCTTCGAAGAGCTCGACGACACGCGGCAGACCCTGCGTGATGTCGTCACCGGCCACACCACCGGTGTGGAAGGTACGCATCGTCAGCTGGGTACCGGGCTCACCGATGGACTGGGCGGCGATGATGCCGACCGCCTCACCGATGTCGACCAGCTTGCCGGTGGCGAGCGAGCGTCCGTAGCAGAAGGCACAGGTGCCGACCGCGGACTCACAGGTCAGGACCGAGCGGGTCTTGACCTCCTCGACGCCGTTGGCGACCAGGGCGTCGATGAGGACGTCACCGAGGTCGACGTTGGCCGGCGCGATGACCTTGCCGTCGATGACGACGTCCTCGGCCAGCATGCGGGCGTAGATCGAGGTCTCGACGTCGTCGGCCTTGCGCAGCACGCCGTCCTCGCCGCGAACGGCGATCTTCAGCTTCAGGCCGCGCTCGGTGCCGCAGTCCTCCTCGCGGATGATGACGTCCTGCGAGACGTCCACCAGACGACGGGTGAGGTAACCCGAGTCGGCGGTACGCAGGGCGGTGTCCGCCAGACCCTTACGGGCACCGTGCGTGGAGATGAAGTACTCCAGAACGGTGAGGCCCTCACGGAAGGACGCCTTGATCGGACGCGGGATGGTCTCGTTCTTCGCGTTCGACACCAGACCACGCATACCGGCGATCTGTCGCATCTGCATCATGTTTCCTCGGGCACCCGAGTCAACCATCATGAAGATGGGGTTCGTCTTGGGGAAGTTCGCGTTCATCGCCTCGGCAACCTCATTGGTCGCCTTGGTCCAGATCGCGATGAGCTCCTGCGTGCGCTCGTCCTTGGTGATCAGACCGCGCTCGTACTGCTTCTGGACCTTCTCGTCCAGTTCCTCGTAGCCCTTGACGATGGCCTTCTTGGCCTCGGGCACGACGATGTCGGAGACGGACACGGTGACGCCCGAACGGGTCGCCCAGTGGAAGCCCGACGCCTTCAGGTTGTCGAGCGTCGCCGCCACGATGACCTTGGGGTAGCGCTCGGCCAGGTCGTTGACGATCTCGGAGAGCTGCTTCTTGCCCACCGAGTAGTCGACGAACGGGTAGTCCTCGGGCAGCAGCTCGTTGAAGAGCGCGCGGCCCAGGGTCGTGCGCAGCCGGAAGCTGTCGCCCGGCTGGAACTCCTGCTCGCCCTCTTCGCGGACCGGGGGCACCCAGCCGCGCGGCGGGATGGTGCCCACCGGGAAGCGGATGTCGACGGCCGACTGGAGAGCCAGCTCGCCACCGTCGAACGCCATGGTCGCCTCGGCCGTGGAGCCGAACGCGCGGCCCTCGCCCTTGGTGTCACGGAGCTCACCGTCGGTGGTCAGGAAGAACAGACCGAGGACCATGTCCTGGGTCGGCATCGTGACCGGACGGCCGTCGGCGGGCTTCAGGATGTTGTTCGAGGACAGCATCAGGATGCGGGCCTCGGCCTGCGCCTCCGCGGAGAGCGGGAGGTGCACGGCCATCTGGTCACCGTCGAAGTCCGCGTTGAACGCGGTGCAGACGAGCGGGTGGATCTGGATGGCCTTGCCTTCGACCAGCTGGGGCTCGAAGGCCTGGATGCCGAGGCGGTGCAGCGTGGGCGCACGGTTCAGGAGGACCGGGTGCTCGGCGATGACCTCTTCGAGCACGTCGTAGACGACCGTGCGGCCGCGCTCGACCATGCGCTTCGCCGACTTGATGTTCTGCGCGTGGTTCAGGTCGACCAGGCGCTTCATCACGAACGGCTTGAAGAGCTCCAGCGCCATGGCCTTGGGCAGACCACACTGGTGCAGCTTCAGCTGCGGACCGACGACGATCACGGAACGCGCGGAGTAGTCCACGCGCTTGCCGAGAAGGTTCTGACGGAATCGACCCTGCTTGCCCTTGAGCATGTCGCTCAGGGACTTCAGCGGGCGGTTACCGGGACCGGTCACCGGACGACCACGACGACCGTTGTCGAAGAGGGCGTCGACGGCCTCCTGGAGCATGCGCTTCTCGTTGTTCACGATGATCTCGGGGGCACCGAGGTCGAGAAGGCGCTTCAGGCGGTTGTTGCGGTTGATCACGCGGCGGTACAGGTCGTTCAGGTCGGAGGTCGCGAAGCGGCCACCGTCCAGCTGCACCATCGGACGCAGGTCCGGCGGGATCACCGGCACGCAGTCCAGCACCATGCCCTTGGGGCTGTTGCTGGTCTGCAGGAACGCGGAGACGACCTTGAGACGCTTGAGCGCACGGGTCTTCTTCTGGCCCTTGCCGGAACGGATGATCTCGCGGAGGCGCTCGGCCTCTTCCTCGAGGTCGAAGGACTCCAGGCGCTTCTGCAGCGCCGCGGCACCCATCGAACCGTCGAAGTACGTGCCGAAGCGGTCGCGCAGCTCGCGGTAGAGCAGCTCGTCGCCCTCGAGGTCCTGGACCTTGAGGTTCTTGAAGCGCGACCAGACCTCGTCCAGACGGTCGATCTCGCGCTGCGCACGGTCGCGCAGCTGCTTCATCTCGCGCTCGGCACCTTCGCGCACCTTGCGGCGCACGTCGGCCTTGGCGCCCTCGGCCTCGAGCTCGGCCAGGTCGGTCTCGAGCTTCTTGGCACGGCCTTCGAGGTCCGAGTCGCGGCGGTTCTCGATCTGCTGGCGCTCGACGGAGACGTGGGCCTCCAGCGACGGGAGGTCGCGGGTGCGGCGCTCGTCGTCCACGAACGTGATCATGTACGCGGCGAAGTAGATGACCTTTTCGAGGTCCTTCGGCGCGAGGTCCAGCAGGTAGCCAAGACGCGACGGAACGCCCTTGAAGTACCAGATGTGGGTGACGGGAGCGGCAAGCTCGATGTGGCCCATCCGCTCGCGGCGCACCTTGGCGCGCGTGACTTCGACGCCACAACGCTCACAGATGATGCCCTTGAAGCGGACACGCTTGTACTTGCCGCAGTAGCACTCCCAGTCCCGGGTCGGACCGAAGATCTTCTCGCAGAAGAGTCCGTCCTTCTCGGGCTTGAGCGTGCGGTAGTTGATGGTCTCCGGCTTCTTGACCTCGCCGTGGGACCAGGTTCGGATGTCGTCCGCGGTGGCAAGGCCGATCCGCAGCTCGTCGAAGAAGTTGACGTCGAGCACTGTGCGTCAATCCCTCTTTCGGGGTCGAGTCTCAATCATGGTCTGAACGGTCCCGGGGATGACGGGGGGCTCTTGAGCGAGCCCCCCGTCAGGCCCGTCAGACCTCTTCGACGCTGCTCGGCTCGCGCCGGGACAGGTCGATACCGAGCTCCTCCGCCGCGCGGAAGACGTCCTCGTCGGTGTCGCGCATCTCGATGGACATGCCGTCCGAGGACAGCACCTCCACGTTGAGGCAGAGCGACTGCATTTCCTTGATGAGCACCTTGAAGGACTCGGGAATGCCCGGCTCGGGGATGTTCTCGCCCTTGACGATGGCCTCGTAGACCTTCACGCGGCCGGTCACGTCATCGGACTTGATGGTCAGCAGCTCCTGGAGGGCGTAAGCGGCGCCATAAGCCTCGAGCGCCCACACCTCCATCTCACCGAAGCGCTGGCCACCGAACTGCGCCTTACCACCCAGCGGCTGCTGCGTGATCATCGAGTACGGCCCGGTCGAACGGGCGTGGAGCTTGTCGTCGACCAGGTGGTGGAGCTTGAGGATGTACATGTAGCCGATCGAGACCGGCTCCGGGAACGGCTCGCCGGAGCGACCGTCGAACAGGTGAGCCTTGCCGGTCGGGAGGACCAGGCGGTCCCCGTCGCGGTTCGGGATCGTGTGCTCGAAGAGGCCGGAGATCTCGTCCTCACGGGCACCGTCGAACACCGGGGTGGCGACGTTGGTGCCGGGCTCGACGCGGTCGGCGCCGATCGCCCTCAGGCGCTCGGCCCACTCCTCGCCGAGGCCGGAGACGTCCCAGCCGCGGCTGGCGAGCCAGCCGAGGTGGATCTCCAGGACCTGTCCCGGGTTCATTCGGGACGGGACACCCAGCGGGTTCAGGATGATGTCGACCGGCGTGCCGTCCTCAAGGAAGGGCATGTCCTCGATCGGAAGGATCTTGGAGATGACACCCTTGTTGCCGTGGCGGCCGGCGAGCTTGTCACCGTCGGTGATCTTGCGCTTCTGGGCCACGTAGACGCGGACCAGCTGGTTGACGCCCGGGGGAAGCTCGTCGCCCTCTTCGCGGTCGAAGACGCGGACGCCGATGACCTTGCCGATCTCACCGTGGGGGACCTTGAGCGAGGTGTCGCGCACCTCGCGGGCCTTCTCACCGAAGATCGCGCGGAGCAGACGCTCTTCCGGGGTCAGCTCGGTCTCGCCCTTGGGCGTGACCTTGCCGACCAGGATGTCGCCCGCGACGACGTCCGCACCGATGCGGATGATGCCGCGCTCGTCGAGGTCCGCGAGGACCTCCTCGGAGACGTTCGGGATGTCCCGGGTGATCTCCTCGGGGCCCAGCTTGGTGTCACGGGCGTCGACCTCGTGCTCCTCGATGTGGATCGAGGAGAGGACGTCGTCCTGAACGAGGCGCTGCGACAGGATGATCGCGTCCTCGTAGTTGTGACCTTCCCAGGGCATGAACGCCACGAGCAGGTTCTTGCCGAGGGCCATTTCGCCCTCTTCGGTCGCAGGACCGTCGGCGAGGACCTGGGACTCGATGATCCGGTCACCCTCGTTGACGATGACCTTCTGGTTGACCGAGGTGCCCTGGTTCGAGCGGGAGAACTTCGCGACGCGGTACGTGGTGTACGTGCCGTCGTCGTTGGCGACGGTGATGTAGTCGGCCGAGACCTCCTGGACGACACCGTCCTTCTCCGCACGGATCGAGTCACCGGCGTCGACCGCACAGCGGTACTCCATGCCGGTGCCGACGAGCGGCGCCTCCGCCTTGATGAGCGGAACGGCCTGGCGCATCATGTTCGCGCCCATGAGGGCACGGTTGGCGTCGTCGTGCTCCAGGAAGGGGATCATCGCGGTCGCGACGGACACCATCTGGCGCGGGGAGACGTCCATGTAGTCGACGTCGTCGCCGGCGATGTAGTCGATCTCGCCACCACGACGGCGGACCAGCACGCGGTTCTCGGTGAAGCGCATCTCGTCGTTCAGGCCGGCGTTGGCCTGGGCGATGACGAAGCGGTCTTCCTCGTCGGCCGTCAGGTAGTCGACGTCGTCGGTGACGACACCCTCGATGACCTTGCGGTACGGGGTCTCGACGAAACCGAACGCGTTGACGCGACCGTAGGACGCGAGCGAACCGATCAGACCGATGTTCGGGCCTTCAGGGGTTTCGATCGGGCACATGCGGCCGTAGTGCGACGGGTGAACGTCTCGGACCTCGAAGCCGGCCCGCTCGCGGGACAGACCACCGGGACCCAGCGCCGAGAGACGACGCTTGTGCGTCAGACCCGACAGCGGGTTGTTCTGGTCCATGAACTGCGACAGCTGGCTGGTGCCGAAGAACTCCTTGATGGAGGCGACGACCGGCCGGATGTTGATCAGGGTCTGCGGCGTGATCGCCTCGACGTCCTGGGTCGTCATGCGCTCGCGCACGACGCGCTCCATACGAGCCAGACCCGTACGGACCTGGTTCTGGATGAGCTCGCCGACGTTGCGCAGACGACGGTTGCCGAAGTGGTCGATGTCGTCGGTCTCGACGACGATCGCCCGGCCCGACTCGCCCACCGTCTCGGTCTCGCCGGCGTGCAGCTTGACCAGGTAACGGATCGTGGCGATGACGTCGTCCGTCGTCAGCACACCGGCGTCGAGGGGCTCGTCCGCGCCGAGCTTCTTGTTGACCTTGTAGCGACCGACCTTCGCGAGGTCGTAGCGCTTCGGGTTGAAGTAGAGGTTCTCGAGCAGCGTCTGCGCGGCCTCACGGGTCGGCGGTTCGCCCGGACGCAGCTTGCGGTAGATGTCGAGCAGCGCGTCGTCCTGGCCCTGGGTGTGGTCCTTCTCCAGGGTGGCGCGCATGGACTCGTACTCGCCGAACTCTTCCAGGATCTGCTCGGTGGTCCAACCGAGAGCCTTCAGGAGAACGGTGACGGACTGCTTGCGCTTGCGGTCGATGCGGACACCGACCATGTCGCGCTTGTCGACCTCCATCTCCAGCCAGGCACCCCGGGACGGGATGATCTTGGCGGAGAAGATGTCCTTGTCGGACGTCTTGTCGATGGAGGAGTCGAAGTAGACACCGGGGGAACGGACCAGCTGCGACACCACGACACGCTCGGTGCCGTTGATGACGAAGGTGCCCTTGTTCGTCATGAGCGGGAAATCGCCCATGAAGACCGTCTGGGACTTGATCTCACCGGTCTCGTTGTTGGTGAACTCGGCCGTTACGAACAGCGGCGCCGCAAAGGTGAAGTCGCGGTCCTTGCACTCGTCGACGGAGTTCTTCGCAGGCTCGAAGCGGTGGTCGCGGAAGGTCAGCGACATCGACCCGGAGAAGTCCTCGATCGGCGAGATCTCCTCGAAGATCTCTTCCAGACCGGACTTGGTGGGGACGTCCTGTCCGCTCTCCAGAGCCGACTCGACGCGAGACTTCCAGGCGGCGTTACCGAGCAGCCAGTCAAAGCTCTCGGTCTGCAGCGCCAGGAGGTTCGGAACCTCGAGAGGCTCCTTGATCTTTGCAAAGGAGATGCGCAGCGGGGCAGTGCTGGCACCGTTGTTCGTATTGGTCGAGGCGTTGCGCGAGGCGGCCAAGAGGGGGTCCTTCCGAGGGCTCGGACTCACTACGCGCGTACCGGTCCCAGCTGACACAGAAGAGGAACTTCCCCTATCCGGCCCAAAGGACCAGGTGAGGGTGCTCGATCAGGTGTGCTTCAGCGTAGGTATGCCCCTGGCGACGGGCAGGGGGCAGCTAACAGGCAGCGCAAAGGGTCAGTGTAGCCACTTGGCTCACTGATGTCCAGACCAGATTTCTGGAGTCCGGCAACAGGCCTTCCCCTTGTTGTTGAACGCTGCGGCGCTCGCACACAGAGCGCGTATCAGTACTGCCCTCTTTGTAACCGATCCATGCCTCGGGATCCGGATCGGCCTGCTTCCTCATGTGGCAACGGGACTGAGAATTGCGCGCCGCGTGCCGTTCGTCAAGGCCCCCTGCTCCGAGCGGATCATCACCGGGCCCTGTCTCGGAGCAACGATGATCACCCTACTCCCCAACGAGAGCAGGGCAAGTCAGGCACTGCGGGTACGCCAAAGGGCGACCACCCTTACGGGTGATCGCCCCTTGGAGAGGCCCTGTGAGGGCCTCAGAGGTGTTACTTGACCTCGACCGAGGCGCCGGCGCCCTTGAGGGACTCGGCAGCCTTCTCGGCGGCCTCCTTGGCGACCTTCTCGAGGACGGGCTTCGGAGCGCCGTCGACGAGGTCCTTGGCCTCCTTCAGGCCGAGGGAGGTCAGCTCGCGCACGACCTTGATGACCTGGATCTTCTTGTCACCGGCGGCGGTGAGGATGACGTCGAACTCGTCCTGCTCCTCAGCGGCCTCAGCGGCGACGGGGGCGCCCGGACCGGCAACGGCGACGGCCGCGGCGGCGGTGACGTCGAACTTCTCCTCGAACGCCTTCACGAACTCGGAGAGCTCGATGAGGGTGAGCTCCTCGAACTGGGCGAGGAGTTCGTCCTGGGTGAGCTTCGCCATGATGGGCGATCCTTCCACTAAATCGGCAGGTGCCGGATGTATATAGAGGCGGGCGTGACGGCCCGCTTTGACCCACGCACTAGGCGGCGTGGATCAGTGCGCGAGCCGAATTACTCGGCACCGCCCTGCTCGGCGAGCTTGACGCGAAGCGCTTCCGCAGTGCGGACGAACTTCGACGGCAGCGCCTGGAAGAGCGAGGCAGCCTGAGACTGCTTGCCCTTGAACGCGCCGGCCAGCTTGCTGAGCAGAACCTCGCGGGACTCGAGGTCCGCGAGCTTCTTGATCTCATCGGCGGTGAGCGCCTTACCATCAAGGACACCCGCCTTGATGATGAGGTTCGGGTTGTCCTTGGCGAAGTCACGCAGACTCTTCGCCGACTCCACCGGGTCACCGGTGATGAAGGCGACCGCGGTCGGACCAGCGAAGTGCTCGTCCAGCGCGGTGATCCCGGCCTGGTTGGCCGCAATCTTGGTCAGCGTGTTCTTCACCACGGCGTACTGGGCGTTCTCACCGAGGGAACGACGCAGCGTCTTGAGCTGCGCCACGGTGAGGCCCCGGTACTCGGTCAGCACGGCGGCGTTCGAGTCGCGGAACTGGTCCGTGAGCTCGGCTACCGCGGCAGCCTTGTTGGGCGTCGGCATAGTGCTTCGGCCTCCTTCCGGGTGATGAGGACCGCTCAGAAGGGGCTAGACAAACAAAACGCCCCGGCGCAAGCGCTCGGGGCACGGCTCGACCGGAACGAGTCCGGGAACTATCCACTGAACACCTGCGCAGGTCGTTCGCAGCTAGCGAATCCTTCGGTCGCCATCCTCTTGCGAGCACGGCAACGACCAGCGGTCTTTGGCTTCTCCGGAAGCGTACGCGAACATCCCGCCCCGGAGCAAATCGTCCTCCTGCGCCCTCCCGCGCCCCGTGCGGGCCCCTGGCGGGCGCCGTACGGGCCCGGGCGCCCCGGCGGACCCGGGAGGCCGCAAAGCCCCTGCGAGGCCCGGCGGGGCTCCGTGCCGCCGGGGAACGAAAACGGGCCCCCCACCTCCCGTGAGGGAGGCGGAGGGCCCGCCGAGATGCTGCCGGTGGGCCCGGGGGCCCTGCCGGATCAGACCGAGGCCGGGTCTTCCTCGACGAGGAGGTTCCGGGTGCGGTTCTGGTCCAGGATGATGCCGGGGCCCATCGTGGTGCTCAGGGCGGCCTTCTTGATGTAGCGGCCCTTCGCGGCGGACGGCTTCAGACGAAGGATCTCGTCCAGCGCGGCGCCGTAGTTCTCGACCAGCTGCTCATCGGTGAAGGAGACCTTGCCGATGATGAAGTGCAGGTTCGAGTGCTTGTCGACGCGGAACTCGATCTTGCCACCCTTGATCTCGGTGACAGCCTTGGCGACGTCCATGGTGACGGTGCCGGTCTTCGGGTTCGGCATGAGGCCACGGGGACCGAGCACGCGGCCGAGGCGGCCGACCTTGCCCATGAGGTCCGGGGTGGCGACAACGGCGTCGAACTCGTTGAGGCGGTTGCCCTTCGCGATCTCGTTGATCAGCTCGTCGTTGCCGACAATGTCGGCGCCGGCGGCTTCCGCGGCCGCTGCACGGTCACCGGTCGCGAAGACCAGGACCCGGGCGGTCTTGCCGGTGCCGTGCGGGAGGTTCACGGTGCCGCGGACCATCTGGTCGGCCTTGCGCGGGTCGACACCCAGGCGGAAGGCGACCTCGACGGTGCTGTCGAACTTGGTCGCGGAGGTCTCCTTGGCGAGACGGACGGCCTCGAGCGGGGCGTAGAGCTTTGCCCGGTCGACCTTGGCGTCCGCAGCGCGGAGAGTCTTGCTGCGCTTCACTTCTGCTCCTGTTTGCAGATAGCACCATGCGGCTTCCGCCGCGTGGCAGGTGTGGAGTCGTGGTGCGGACCAGCGCTGGTCCTACCACTGGGGGCGTGCGAGGGGCTGGATCAGCCCTCGACCGTGATGCCCATCGAACGAGCGGTGCCGGCGATGATCTTCTCGGCGGCCGCCAGGTCGTTGGCGTTCAGGTCGGGCATCTTCAGCGTGGCGATCTCGCGGACCTGGGCGCCGGTGAGCTTGGCGACCTTGGTCTTGTGCGGCTCGCCCGAGCCCTTCTCCACACCCGCGTGCTTGAGGATGAGGCGCGCGGCCGGGGGGGTCTTCGTCACGAAGGTGAAGGAGCGGTCGTCGTAGACCGTGATCTCCACCGGCACGACCATGCCACGCTGCGACTCGGTCGCGGCGTTGTAGGCCTTGCAGAACTCCATGATGTTGACGCCGTGCTGACCGAGCGCGGGGCCGACCGGCGGCGCCGGGTTGGCCGCACCGGCCTTGATCTGGAGCTTGATGAGCCCCGTGATCTTCTTCTTCTTGGGAGGCATTGCTCTCTCCGGGTCCTGTGAGAGTGTTTCGCCGCCAACCGGTCATCCGGATGGAGGCATACCGCACCACGATAGCGGGTATCAGGGCGGGGCATAAAACCCAGCAGGTCAGACCGCCCTTTTCAGGGCGATCTGACCTGGCTGGAAGCGTGTGTCAGAGGGACTGACCCAGACCTGCTGGATCAGTTCTTCTGGATCTGGTCGAAGCTCAGCTCGACCGGGGTCTCGCGGCCGAAGATCTCGACGAGACCCTTGACCTTCTTCGAGTCCGGGTTGATCTCGTTGATGGTCGCCTGGAGCGTCGCGAACGGGCCGTCGGTGACGGTGACCGAGTCGCCGACCTCGAAGTCCAGGACCTCGATGGTGCGCTTGACGGCGGGCGCGGGCAGGCCGGCCTCTTCCGCGGCCAGCTTGGCGGCCTTCTCCTGCGCCTCGGGGGCGAGCATCTTGACGATCTCGTCGAGGGTCAGCGGGTACGGGTCGTAGGCGTTGCCCACGAAGCCGGTGACGCCGGGGGTGTTGCGGACGACGCCCCAGGACTCGTTCGTCAGATCCATGCGGACGAGAACGTAACCGGGCAGCTTGTTCTGCCGGACGTTCTTGCGCTCGCCGTTCTTGATCTGGACGATCTCTTCCTCGGGCACCTCGGCCGAGTAGATGAAGTCCTCGACGTTCAGCGAGACGGCGCGCTGTTCGAGGTTCGCCTTCACGCGCTTCTCGTAGCCCGCGTAGGTGTGGATGACGTACCACTCGCCGGGCAGGCTGCGGAGCTCGTCGCGCAGGGCCTGGATCGGGTCGACCGGCTCCGCGGGCTCTTCGTCCTCGTCGGCGGCCTCGTCCTCGTCGACCTCGGCGTCGGCCTCGTCGGCGTCCTCATCGGAGTCGTCGGACTCGTCGGAAGCCTCATCGGCCTCGTCCTCGACGACGTCCTCATCGGCCTCGTCGGCGTCGATCTGGTCGGCCTCGTCGGTCTCTACGACGTGCACAGCAGCCTCTTCGGCCGCGACGCCGGCGTCGGCGTCCGCGATCTCGGCCTCGTCAGGGTTCGCAGCGTCCGCCGCCTCGACGATGTCGAGCGCGTCCTCGACGGACTCGACGGAGTCGGGGCTCGCGTTCAGGTTCGGGTCAGACACGGTGGCTGCTTCTTCCTGGATACAAAATGGGGTGGAACATGCGAAAACGGGCGGCACCCATCAAGGTGCCGCCCCCCGCGGGGACTAGCCGAAGACGAACTTGATGGCCGCGTTGAAGCCATAGTCAATCACGGTAACGAGACCGATCATGATGACCACGAACACGATCACCACAGTGGTGTAGGTGCTCAGCTGGTTGCGAGTCGGCCATACGACCTTGCGGAGTTCCGCGACGATCTGCCGGTAGAAGAGCGCGAGACGACCCAGAGGGCCCTTCTTGCCGCGCTTGCCGCCCTTTCGGGCCTTCTTCTCGCGGGTCTCGTCCTCGGCGTCAGGCATGTCGATGGAGCCCACGGCGTCCGTCACGTCTCTCACCTGAATCCGGGTCATGGCCGTGCCGCGCCCCGGTTGAGCCGCACGGCGGTGCATAGATGTAGGTACCTGCGCACACATCCGGCGAAGGAGTGTGGAGCAGGGCCGGAGGGACTCGAACCCCCAACCGCTGGTTTTGGAGACCAGTGCTCTACCAATTGAGCTACGACCCTTTGCGTCCCCCAACCTACCGCATCCGGACGAGTGCACGGAGTGCACGCGTTTTGGGGCGGTTGGTGAGGTCCAACGACAGGTGAGCATACGTGGTCGCGGCGCCGACGTCGAACAGACTCCGTCGGAGCTGCTCCGTCCGGTACCTGAAACGGTGTGCGGCGGCAGTTTGCAGTCTGGGACGATTGGCCGCATGACCTCTGCAACGCCTTCTTCCGAGCGCCGGGTGTCCGCCCGTATCGGCGCCATTTCCGAGTCCGCCACCCTCGCCGTCGACGCCAAGGCCAAGGCCCTCAAGGCCGCGGGCCGTCCGGTGATCGGCTTCGGCGCCGGTGAGCCCGACTTCCCCACCCCCGACTACATCGTCGAGGCGGCGGTCGAGGCCTGCCGCAACCCGAAGTACCACCGCTACACGCCGGCCGGCGGCCTGCCGGAGCTGAAGAAGGCCATCGCGGAGAAGACGCTGCGCGACTCGGGCTACGCCGTCGACCCGACCCAGATCCTGGTGACCAACGGTGGCAAGCAGGCCATCTACGAGGCCTTCGCCGCGATCCTCGACCCGGGCGACGAGGTCATCGTCCCGGCCCCGTACTGGACCACCTACCCCGAGTCGATCCGCCTCGCGGGCGGTGTCCCGGTGGACGTCGTCGCCGACGAGACCACCGGCTACCGGGTCTCCGTGGAGCAGCTGGAAGCGGCGCGCACCGACCGTACGAAGGTCGTCCTGTTCGTCTCCCCGTCGAACCCGACCGGTTCCGTGTACTCCGAGGACGACGCCCGCGCCATCGGCGAGTGGGCCGCCGAGCACGGCCTGTGGGTCCTGACGGACGAGATCTACGAGCACCTGGTCTACGGCGACGCGAAGTTCACCTCGCTGCCGGTGCTGGTGCCCGCGCTCGCCGACCGCTGCATCGTCGTCAACGGCGTGGCCAAGACGTACGCCATGACCGGCTGGCGCGTCGGATGGGTCGTGGGCCCCAAGGACGTCATCAAGGCCGCGACGAACCTCCAGTCGCACGCCACCTCCAACGTCTCCAACGTGGCGCAGGTGGCCGCGCTGGCCGCGGTGTCCGGGAACCTGGACGCCGTCGCGGAGATGCGCAAGGCCTTCGACCGCCGCCGCCAGACCATGGTCAAGATGCTGAACGAGATCGACGGCGTCTTCTGTCCGACCCCGGAGGGCGCGTTCTACGCGTACCCCTCGGTCAAGGAGCTGCTCGGCAAGGAGATCCGCGGTCAGCGCCCGCAGACCTCGGTCGAGCTGGCGGCCCTGATCCTGGACGAGGCCGAGGTCGCGGTCGTCCCCGGCGAGGCCTTCGGTACTCCGGGCTACCTGCGCCTGTCGTACGCCCTCGGTGACGAGGACCTGGTGGAGGGCGTGACCCGGATCCAGAACCTGCTGGGCGAGGCCAAGGCCTAGGCCTAGCGCGGCCGGCAGCGGAGAAGGGGGGTCCGGGGTTCGCTCCGGGCCCCCCTTTCCCGTCCCTCCGGGGGCGCCTCGAACGCCGGCGGGGCTGGAAATACAGCCTGGTAGATGCGTTCGGGAGGGAGCTCGATCGGGAAACGGGCTGCCCTTGGAGCCGTTCTTGCGGCAGGATCACCGGATGGAGCACGTACGCGATCTCACGCTTCTGCCGAAAGCCCACCTCCACCTGCACTTCACGGGGTCCATGCGCCCGTCGACCCTGCTGGAGCTGGCCGACAAGTACGGCGTGCGGCTGCCCGACGCGCTGACCGGCGGCGAGCCACCCCGACTGCGGGCCACCGACGAGCGCGGCTGGTTCCGTTTCCAGCGGCTCTACGACGCCGCCCGCTCCTGCCTGCGCGAGCCCGACGACATCCGGCGCCTGGTGCGCGAGGCCGCGGAGGAGGACGTCCGGGACGGCAGCGGGTGGCTGGAGATCCAGGTGGATCCCACCTCCTACGCCCCGCTCCTCGGCGGGATGATCCCGGCCGTGGAGATCATCCTGGACGCCGTGGACGCCGCCTCCCGCGAGACCGGCCTCGGCATGCGCGTGGTCATCGCCGCGAACCGCATGAAGCACCCGCTGGACGCCCGCACCCTGGCCCGGCTCGCCGTCCGCTACGCCGACCGCGGCATCGTCGGCTTCGGGCTCTCCAACGACGAGCGCCGCGGCATGGCCCGCGACTTCGACCGGGCCTTCGCCATCGCCCGGGAGGGCGGTCTGCTCGCGGCCCCGCACGGCGGCGAGCTGAGCGGTCCCTCCTCCGTCCGGGACTGCCTGGACGACCTGCGCGCCACCCGTATCGGGCACGGCGTCCGGGCCGCCGAGGACCCGCGGCTGCTCCAGCGACTGGCGGACCGCCAGATCACCTGCGAGGTGTGCCCGGCGTCCAATGTGGCGCTGGGGGTCTACGAGCGCCACGAGGACGTTCCGCTGCGGACCCTCTTCGAGGCCGGGGTGCCGATGGCGCTGGGCGCCGACGACCCGCTGCTCTTCGGCTCACGGTTGGCGGCGCAGTACGAGATCGCCCGCCGCCACCACGCCTTCACGGACGAGGAGCTGGCCGAGCTGGCCCGCCAGTCGGTGCGCGGTTCGGCCGCGCCCGAGGACGTGCAGGCCAAGCTGCTGGCCGGGATCGACCACTGGCTGACCGGGTGAACGGCCGGCCGTTCACCGGGTGAGGCGCAGGTCGCCTTCCCAGCAGTCGGCCCGCACCCGGTAGCCGTCGGTGAAGCCGATCTCCAGGTGGGTGCGGCCCTGCTCGGGCACGGCGAACTCGGCCACGGTCGCCACGGTGTCGCCGAGGTGGCGCAGGAAGGGGTGGTCGCCGAGGTCGTCGCCGACTTCGATGCGGCCCCACTCCCCCATGTCGTACGGCTCGTGCGGTCGGGCCGACTCGACGATGAGGCACCAGTCGGAGCCGGTGGTGATCCGGGTGCAGTCGCCCTCGCTGTCGATCAGCCAGACGTCGAGCGGGGCCTCGGAGCGTTCGCCCTCGTAGACGTGCCAGGACGCGACGACGCTGCTGATCGCGCGCCCCACGAGCCGGGTGGGGTCGGTACCGGCCCCGTGCAGGGGACAGAGCATGGGCGGCCGGGGCTCCTCAGATGCTGACGCCGACCGTCACCGGTTCGTTGACCAGGGTGACGCCGAAGGCAGCGTGGACGCCCGCGACGACCTCGCGGGCCAGGGCGAGCAGGTCCTCGGTGGTGGCTCCACCGCGGTTGGTGAGCGCCAGGGTGTGCTTGGTGGAGATGCGGGCGGGGCCGGTGCCGTAGCCCTTGGTGAAGCCCGCCTTGTCGATCAGCCAGGCCGCGCTGGTCTTCGTACCGCCGCCGGCGGCCGGGTAGGCGGGCGGGGCGGTGTCGGGGCCGAGCCGGTCGTGGACGCGGGCGAGGAAGTCGGCGTAGGCCTCCTCGGTCAGGACCGGGTTGGTGAAGAAGGACCCGGCCGACCAGGTGTCGTGGTCCGCGGGGTCGAGCACCATGCCCTTGCCGGCGCGCAGCCGCAGGACGGTCTCGCGGGCGGTGGCGGCGGGGACCCGGTCACCCGCCTCGACGCCGAGGGCGCGGGCGGTCTCCGGGTACTTGATCGGCGCGGAGAGCCCGCCGGCGGCCTCCAGGGCGAAGCGGACCCGCAGGACGACGTAGCGCTCCGGGTGCTCCTTGAAGGTGCTGTGACGGTACGAGAACGCGCACTCGGCGTTGGAAAGGGTGACCGTCTCGCCGAGGATGCGGTCGTAGGCGACGACCTCGGTGATGGTGCTGGAGACCTCCTGGCCGTACGCCCCGACGTTCTGGACCGGGGTGGCACCGGCGGAGCCGGGGATTCCGGCGAGGCATTCGATGCCCGCGAGGCCGGCTTCGACGGTGCGGGCGACGGCGTCGCTCCAGTTCTCGCCGGCCGCGAGTTCGAGGGTGGTGCCGTCGAGGGCGAAGCCGGTGGTCGCGATGCGCAGGGCGGTGCCGTCGAAGCCCTGGTCGCCGATGACCAGGTTGCTGCCGCCGCCGATGAGGAGGAGCGGCGTACCGCTCTCGTCGGCCGCGCGCACGGCGGCGGTGACCTCGGCGTCGGTGGTCGCGGTGACCAGCCGGGTCGCCGGGCCGCCGAGGCGGAAGGTGGTCAGCGGGGCGAGGGGGGCATCGTGGAGTTCCTGCACGTGGACAAGAGTACGGTCCGCGTCCCCCTGTCGATGCGGGGCCACGGACCGTACGCACTCTGGTCGGGTGGGATGGGACTCAGTGGTTCCGCTTCTCCTCGGCGAGCCGGCGCTCGGCCTCGGCCCAGGAGATCGGGAGCTCGCTCGCCCGAACGGTCCAGAAGGTGAAGGCGGATTCCTTGGTGTAGGCGCTCGCCGCCCGGGCGCTGGAGCGGTGCGGCTCGCTGCCTGCGAAGCGGTAGAGCGCGCCGCGGTCCTCCCAGGCGGAGAGGGTGAGGAAGGTGCGTCGCAAGGTCCGGGCCCGCAGGGCGGCGCCGTGGGCGCCGGGTGCCTTGCGGATCTGCCCGATGATGCGGGGGGCCTTGAGGAAGAACCGGAAGGCCCCGGTGAGGGTGGCGGTCTCGAAGCGGGAGGCCATGACGTAGACCTCGGCGTCGGGCTCCGCCCGGTGGGGTGTGGACCAGGGGATGTCGGGCACGGCGGCCACTCCTTCGGCGGATCCGAGGTGGGGGCGGGGTGGGGCGGGTCAGTGGGTCGACACCTTCTCGGGCGCGCCGGCGGCGCCCCCGGTCCGGTCGGTCGCCAGGGCCACGACGGGGGAGGGCCCCGACTGCTGCGGCTGCTTGGGCTTGCGGGGCAGCAGCAGGGCCAGCAGGGCGGCCAGCGCGACGGCGCTCGCGCCGATCCACAGGGCCGGGACGGTGCCGTCGGTGAAGGTCTGGGGCGTCTCGTAGCCGCCCTGGGAGGCGAAGACCGAGGCCAGGACCGCGACGCCGAGGGCGCCGCCCAGCTCACGCAGGGCGCTGTTGGCTCCGGAGGCCCTGCCCTGGTCGGCGACGCTCACGGTGGACATCAGGACGTTGGAGGCGGGGGCGAAGTACAGGGCCATGCCGATGCCGCTGAGGATCAGCGCGGGGAGCTGGGCGGCGTACGTCACGTCGGCGGCGAGCACCGCGGCGAACCAACCGAGCCCGAGCGCCTGGAAGGCGAGGCCCGCGGCGACGACCGGGCGGCCGCCGATCCGGTCGGAGAGGATTCCGGCGATCGGGGCGACGATCATCGGCATCCCGGTCCAGGGCAGCATGCGCAGGCCCGCCTCGGTGGGCGAGTAGCCGGCGGCGCCCTGGAGGAACTGGCTGAGCAGGAAGATCGAGCCGAACATCCCGAGGAACATCAGCAGGCTGGCCAGGTTGATCCCGAGGAAGCCGCGGTCGCGGAAGAGCCGCATCGGGAGCATCGCGTGGGGGTTGCCGGAGCCGTGGTGGACGAAGCCGGCGACGAGCAGGCCGCCGACGATCAGGCCGGTCAGGACCAGGGGACTGGTCCAGCCGTCGGCGTTGGCGTTGACCAGGGCGTAGACGATGCCGAAGAGGCCGGCGCTGATCAGCAGGGTGCCGGGGATGTCCAGGCGGGAGCCCGGCGCGGTGGACTCGGCCAGGCGCAGCCGGGCGAGGGGGATCAGGGCGAGGCCGATCGGCACGTTCAGCCAGAAGATCCACTGCCATGAGATGTGCTCGGTGAGGCTGCCGCCGATGAGCGGGCCGCTGGCCACCGCGAGGCCGGTGACGGCTCCGTAGATGCCGAGGGCCATGCCGCGGCGGGCGGCCGGGACGGCGGCGGTGAGCAGGGTGAGCGTCAGCGGCATCATGACCGCGGCGCCGATGCCCTGGATGGCGCGGGCGGCGATGAGGGCGTCGATGCCGGGCGAGAGGGCCGCCGCGGCGGACGCGCCGGTGAAGACGGTGAGGCCGGCGATGAAGAGCTTGCGGCGGCCGAAGCGGTCACCGAGGGCGGAGCCGAACATCAGCAGGACGGCGAAGGTGAGGGTGTAGGCGTTCACCGTCCATTCGAGGTCCTCCAGCGCGCCGCCGAGATCCGTGCGGATGGCGGGGAGGGCTGTGGTGACGACCAGGTTGTCGAGGGCGGCCATGAAGCTGGCGACGCCGGTGAGGACGAGGGCCCAGACGGCGGGGCCGCGCAGCCGGGTGTCGGTGGCGGGCTGGACTGGAGTGTTCACGGTTCCCCCTGGAACGTTAGTTATCAATTACTAACTTTCGTGCCCAAAAAAAGGGAGATGCACGGGAACGCGCACCTCCCGGCCCTCACGCCTCGGGGCGCTCCGGGCGGGTCTGGGACGGGTAGCACCCGTCCCAGACCCGGTGGCCGGGCGGAAATCCCATGGCGGCCAGGGTGTTGATCAACATGCCGCAGGCCATGAACTCCGTGACCCCGCCGGGGCCGTCGCCGAGGGCCGCCTCGACGGTCTCCCAGAGCTCCATCCAGCCGCTGCGCACCATCTCGCCGAAGGCGGGCTCCCCGGCCGCCTCGGCGGCGGCGACGGTGACGTAGAGCTGGAGCTGCATCTGGAGCTTGTCGGGGTGCTCCTCGATCAGCCGCATGTAGGCCGTGGCCATCGAATCGAGGGCCTCCTCGCCCTCCAGCCCCTTGGAGGACTCCTCGAAGACGACGCGGATGTCCTGCACGCAGCGGGCGGCCGCGGCGAGGAAGATGGCCTGCTTGTTGGGGAAGAGGCGGAAGAGGTAGGGCTGGGAGACACCGACGCGCTTGGCGATCGCCTCGGTGGAGGTCCCGTAGTAACCACCGCGGGCGAATTCGTGCATCGCCGCGCGAATGACGCTCTCACGCCGCTCGTCTGCGCTCATCCTGGCCATGCCCCTAAGTTAGTGGCCAATCACTAACTAAGTCAACCGTCAGCCCCCCCACCACACGACCACCGAGGGCGCCCCCACAGGTCGAGCAGCCAGTCAGGCGGTCAGGCGGTCTGGCGGTCAGGCGGTCAGGCGGTCAGGCGGTCAGGCGGTCAGGCGGTCAGGCGGTCAGGGCCAGCGGAACGCCCGGGCGGTGTGGCGCGGGCGCCGGGGGGTGTCCCCGCAGGTCGAGCAGAACACCACCGCCCAGCCCCTCCGACCCGCCCAGCTTCTGCGAGCCGAGGAGACACCCCCCGGCGCCCGCGCCACACCGCCCACCACCCCGACCCGGCCGGGCCGATACCAGCCCAAGGCCGAGCAGAGCCGAGGCCGAGCCCAGGCAGGGCCGAGGCCAGGCAGGACCGAGCCCAGGCAGGACCGAGCCCAGGCGGGGCCGAGCCCAGGCAGGACCGAGCCGGGACCGGACCGGGCCAGGGGCCGAGCCGCAGGCCCCGACCCATCAGGCCAGCTGGACCACCGCGCGGGACATGCCCATGATCTTCAGCCCGGCACTGGTGGCCGTCAGGTCCACCCGGACCCGGTTCCCGTCCAGCTTCGCCGCGACCTTGGCCGTGACCTCGATCACCGCACCCAGATCATCGTTCGGCACCACGACCGGCTTGGTGAACCGCACCCCGTACTCGACCACCGCACCCGGGTCGCCCACCCAGTCCGTGACCACCCGGATCGCCTCGGCCATGGTGAACATGCCGTGCGCGATCACGTCCGGCAGCCCGACCTCCTTGGCGAACTTCTCGTTCCAGTGGATCGGGTTGAAGTCACCCGACGCCCCCGCGTAGCGGACCAGGGTGGCCCGCTGCACCGGGAAGCTCGCGGCCGGCAGCTCGGTGCCGACCTCCACGTCCGCGTACTGGATCCGCGCAGCCATGTCAGACCTCCTCAGTGACGGCGGCCGGTTCGGCAGGCGCCCGGGACACGAGCTTCGTCCAGGCCGTCACCACGTGCTCGCCGGTCTCGTCGTGGACCTCACCGCGGATGTCGATGATGTCGTTGCCCGCGAGGGACTTCACGGCCTCGATGGTGGACGTCACCAGCAGCCGGTCACCCGCCCGCACGGGCCGGGTGTAGGCGAACTTCTGGTCGCCGTGCACCACGCGGCTGTAGTCCAGGCCGAGCTGCGGGTCCTGGATGACCTGACCGGCCGCCTTGAACGTGATGGCGAACACAAAGGTCGGAGGCGCGATCACGTCCAGGTGACCCAGCGCCTTGGCCGCTTCGGGGTCGGTGTAGGCGGGATTGGCGTCGCCCACCGCCTCCGCGAATTCGCGGATCTTCTCCCGGCCGACCTCGTACGGATCGGTGGGCGGGTAGCTCCGCCCCACGAAGGACTGGTCGAGCGCCATGGCTCACTACCTCCTGTGTTGGATACGAAAGGACATGCAGAAACGACACAAGGCCGCCCCCCTTGCAGGGGACGACCTTATGACGGAGCCTGTATTCGAGAAACCGCTGGGGTCAGCGGGTCTCGCGGTGCGCGGTGTGCGAGTTGCAGCGCGGGCAGTGCTTCTTCATCTCAAGACGGTCCGGGTCATTACGCCGGTTCTTCTTGGTGATGTAGTTCCGCTCCTTGCACTCCACGCAGGCCAGCGTGATCTTCGGGCGGACGTCGGTGGCAGCCACGTGAGTGCTCCTTGACGGAAATTGGACGGATGAACGCAAACAAGAGTAGCCGACCGGGAGACCGACCCCGCAATCGGCTACTGTGTGTAGCGGCGACCGGACTTGAACCGGTGACACAGCGATTATGAGCCGCTTGCTCTACCGACTGAGCTACGCCGCTTTGGTGTTGATTGCTCCCCCACCCTAAAGCAGGTGGAGGGGCTTTCTCACCAGAGCCCCAATGCGGAATCGAACCGCAGACCTTCTCCTTACCATGGAGACGCTCTACCGACTGAGCTATTGGGGCGAGCGATGAAGACATTACACGGTTGCCCACCGATCGCCCAAATCCTTTGCGGCAGCTGACCTCCGGCCATGATCCAGAAGTCGAACCGGGGCCGGAATCACGGCCGACCACCGGAGCCGGATCCAGCCCCGCCCGCACCCGCACCGCACCACACCGGTACGACTATTGCGCCCTTCCCCGCAGCGGACGGCACCGCGCCCTAGGCTCTGAACACGCTGCGTGATCTTGGGCCGCGGGCCGCGGCCACGGGGGCCCAGGAACCGCCCGAGCCCCCGCAGGAGCGCGATGTCCGACAGCCAGCCGCCGCAGCCGTCCCATTCCCCGCGCGGCGGCCGTGGCGAGGGCGGCGGCCAGGGCCCCGCTCCCACCCCCGCCGACACCACCACCCTGCTGCTGGCCGGCGCCCGCCTCCTCGACGGGCGCACGGTCGACGTGCGGCTCGGCGGCGGTCGCATCCAGGCCGTCGCCGCCGCCGGGAGCCTGCACTCCCCCACCCCCTCGCGGGTCGACCTGACCGGCTACCTCCTGCTCCCCGCCCCCGCCGAACCGCACGCCCACGGGGACACCGCGCTCACCGCCGACGGCGAAGGACCCGTGTCCCACACGGCCGACGAGGTCCAGCGCCGGGCCACCGAGGCGGCGCTGCTCCAGCTCGGCCACGGCGCCACCGCCATCCGCTCGCACGTCCGCATCGGTGACGCGCACGGCCTGGCCCCGATGGAGGCGGTGCTCCAGACCCGCCGCTCGCTGCGCGGACTCGCCGACCTCACGGCGGTCGCCGTGCCCCGCAGACTGACCGGGATCGCGGGGGCCGAGGGGCGGGCGATGCTGCGCGACGCGGTCAAGATGGGCGCGGCCGTCATCGGCGGCTGCCCGGACCTCGACCCGGACCCGACCGGCTTCGTCGAGGCCGTCCTGGAGCTGGCCGGTGAGCACGGCTGCCCGGTGGACCTGCACACGGACGGTGACGATCCCGCCCGCCTCGCCCGGCTCGCGGCCATGGCCGACGGGCTGCGCCCCGGCGTCACCATCGGCCCCTGCGGCGGCCTCTCCCGGCTCCCCCTGGACGTGGCCGCCCGCGCCGCCGACCAACTGGCCGCGGCGGGCGTACGGGTCACCTGCCTGCCCCAGGGGGATTGCGCGGCCCTGGAACGGCGCGGGCTGCGCACGGCGCCCGTACGGCTGCTGCGGGCGGCCGGGGTGCGGGTCGCGGCGGGCAGCGGGGCCCTGCGGGACGCCGGGAACCCGGTCGGTCGCGGGGACCCCCTGGAGGCCGCGTACCTGCTCGCCTCGCAGGGCGGGTTGCGGGCGGCGGAGGCCTACCACGCGGTGAGCACGGCGGCCCGGGAGGCGATGGGCCTGCCGGAGGTCCGGGTGGAGGCCGGGTTCCCGGCGGAGCTGCTCGCCGTGCGCGGCGAGCGGATCGCGGCGGTGCTGTCCCTCGCCTACAGCCGGATCGTGATCCACCGCGGGCGGGTGGTGGCCCGTACCAGCGCCGTGCGCGAGTACTGCGACTCGGCGGTCGCGGTCGCCCTCGACCTGCCCCGACAGGGCCGTACGGAGCCCGGCCCCTGAGCGTCGGCGCCGACTTCGGGCGCGGGGGAGCGCGCGTCGACGTACGGTCGACCCATGCGCATTGTCATCGCTGGTGGACACGGTCAGATCGCGCTGCGGCTGGAGCGCCTGCTCGCCGCACGCGGATACGAGGTCGCCGGGATCATCCGTGATCCGGCACAGGGCGACGATCTCCGGGCGGCCGGTGCCGAACCCGTCCTGTGCGACCTGGAGTCGGCGACCGTCGAGCACGTCGCGGGCATCCTGCAGGGCGCCCAGGTCGCGGTGTTCGCGGCCGGGGCGGGGCCGGGCAGCGGTGTCGGCCGCAAGGACACCGTGGACCGGGGCGCGGCGGTGCTGTTCGCCGACGCGGCCGAAAGGGCGCGCGTACCGCGGTTCCTGATGGTGTCTTCGATCCGGGCGGATGCGAACCACCCGGGTGACGACGTCTTCGACGTCTACCTGCGCGCCAAGGGCGAGGCCGACGACCACGTACGGACCCGGCTGGGCCTGGACTGGACGGTCCTGCGGCCCGGGGCGCTCACCGACGAGGCGGGGACGGGCCTGGTCCGCCTGGAAGCGACGACGGGCCGCGGGCCGGTCTCCCGCGACGACGTGGCGGCGGTGCTGGCCGAGCTGGTGGAGACGCCGGCGACGGCCGGACTGACCCTGGAGCTGGTGTCGGGCACGACGCCGGTCGCGGTGGCCGTCAAGGCGGTCGCCGGGAACTGACGGCCGGACCGCCGGGCCCTCGGATCGCCGGACCGCCGGCCCCTCGGACCACCGGACCGTCGGACCGTCGGACCGTCGGACCGTCGGACCGTCAGACCGTCAGAAGTCGGCGTTCACCTGGTCGTCGGAGCGCAGCACGGAGTCCTGCGCGAACTGCTTCTCGTACGCCCGGCGGATCCGTTCGATGCTCGCGCCGCGCTCGTCCGCGCCCTTCTCCGGATAGAGCAGGACGACCTCGTAGGAGGTCTCGCGGACGACCTTGCCGTCGGGACCGCGCCACTGCCCGTGGCCCGGCTGCACGGTCAGCCCCTCGGGGAAGGCGGGGGTGATCTCCCGGTCGAGGAAGCGGTCGAACTCCCGCTCCGCGACCGGGGGCGCCCCGCCGGGGCGCGCGGTGCCGAAGTAGAGCCGGGTCTCGCGGTAGGGATCGCCCGTGTGCCCTTGCAGCGCGGCCCCGACCAGGGCCGGGATGCCCGCTCCGAGCAGGGCGAGCAGCACCCCGCCGCCGACCTTCCCGCGGGTGTCAGTAGTCCACATCACCCCGGGTGAACGACCGCCAGCCCGCGACGTTGCGGCCGCGCGCCCCGCGCGTGGCATCCGGCCGAGGCGCCCGACGGCCGCCGCGGGGCCCCGACCGCCGGGCCCCGGGGGCGTTTTCACCCTCCGAAGCCGGGTAGCCGCGCCGTCAGACAACCAACAGCGGAGGCAACTCATGGGCATCGGTGGATGCATCATCCTGATCGTGGTGGGCGCCATCCTCACCTTCGCCACCGACTGGAAGCTGGAGAGCGTCAACCTTCCCCTGGTCGGTCTGATCATGATGGCGGTGGGTGCGATCGGCCTCGCCGTGTACACGAGCATCTACAAGCGTCGCCGCACCGCGGGCGCGATCCCGGTCGTGGAGGAGACCCGCCGGGACGTCCTCTGACCCCGGCGACGCCCGGAGAACGAAGAAGTCCCCCTCGTCTGCGTTTCCGCAGATGAGGGGGACTTCTTTACCACGTGGCGGCGCCAGGATTCGAACCTGGGTAGGCTAAGCCGACGGATTTACAGTCCGTTCCCATTGGCCACTCGGGCACACCGCCATGGGAGGAAGCCGTTGATTTCCGCCTCGCGGCGGTGCTCTCTGGCAACGACGTAAACGATACCCGATGGACAGGGGTGCTTCGCCACCAGATTCCGCCGCGCGGCCGGTGACGTGCCCCGCAGGGGGTCCGCAGGGGTGTGCGGGTGGCGGATCGGACACCGACGCCCGGGCTGTCCGGTCCGATCCGGGACACAGGGCCTAGGCTTGACGGCGCGGCCGGGGAACGTCCGGCGCGTGCCCCTGTGGGCCATCACAGCCGACTTCAAGGAGCCACAGCACATGGCCGACTCCAGTTTCGACATCGTCTCGAAGGTCGAGCGGCAGGAGGTCGACAACGCCCTCAACCAGGCCGGCAAGGAACTCTCGCAGCGCTACGACTTCAAGGGCACCGGCGCCACGATCGCCTGGTCCGGCGAGAAGATCGTCATGGAGGCGAACTCCGAGGACCGCGTCAAGGCCGTCCTCGATGTGTTCGAGACCAAGCTGGTCAAGCGGGGCATCTCGCTGAAGGCGCTCGACGCCGGTGAGCCGCAGCTGTCCGGCAAGGAGTACAAGATCTTCGCCACGATCGAGGAAGGCATCTCCCAGGAGAACGCCAAGAAGGTCGCGAAGATCATCCGGGACGAGGGCCCCAAGACCGTCAAGGCCCAGGTCCAGGGCGAGGAGCTGCGCGTCACCTCGAAGAACCGCGACGACCTCCAGGAAGTCCAGGCCCTGCTCAAGGGCAAGGACCTGGACTTCGCGATCCAGTTCGTGAACTACCGCTGACCCACGGGCAACCGGGTACGGCCGTCGAGGGCGCAATGGGGATCCTCCCGTTGTGCCCTCGGCCGTTCGGGCGAGTGTTCGGGGGGTAGCGCCCGGGGGGACGGCGCTCGGTGGGGTGTGCGCGGGGCGCGTGCGGCGCGCGGGCCCCGGGGGGCTTCGGTGCGGACTGGGCCCGGCGGGATGCGCCCCACCAGGCTGGGTGGCATCGATCACCGCGTGGGCAGGGGGACCCGAATGCCAGGGGACGGCACTTTCCGTCAGGACGTGGGAGCGTCCGTCGTGGTGGCGCTGGTGGCGCTGCCGCTGTGCGTCGGAGTGGCGGTGGCCTCCGGCGTGCCCGCCGAGCTGGGGATCGTCACCGGGGTGGTGGGCGGGCTGGTCACCGGCTGGTTCCGCGGGAGTTCGCTCCAGGTCAGCGGTCCGGCGGCGGGGCTCACCGTGCTGGTCTTCGAGGCGGTGCGGACGTACGGCGTGGCCGCGCTCGGGGTGCTGGTCCTCGCCGCAGGGCTGCTCCAGCTGGCGATGGGGGCGCTGCGCCTGGGCCGGTGGTTCCGGGCGATCTCGGTGGCCGTCGTCCAGGGGATGCTCGCCGGGATCGGGCTGGTGCTGATCGCCGGGCAGTTGTACGCCGTGGCCGGGGTGGACGCGCCCGCGCGGACGCCGGCGAAGTTCGCGGGGCTCGCGCGGCTGCTGGCGGAGGCCGACTGGGCCGCCATCGCGCTCGGGGCCGCCACCGTGCTGGTGATGGTGGGCTGGCGGCGGCTGCCGGAGCAGGTCCGGGTGGTGCCGGGGGCTCTCGTCGCGGTCGCGGCGGCGACCGGGGCCACCGTGCTGCTGCGGCTGCCGGTGGCCAAGGTGGAGGTCACGGGGGTGCTGGACGCCGTATCGACGCCGGGCTGGGGGCAGTTCGCCGTACTGGGCTCCGCGGGCGCCCTGGGGACCGTGGCGGCCTTCGCGCTGATCGCCTCCGCCGAAACCCTCTTCAGCGCGGCCGCCGTGGACCGGATGCACCACGGGCCGCGCACCGACTACGACCGCGAACTCATCGCCCAGGGCGCCGGGAACACGGTCTGCGGGCTGCTCGGCGCGCTGCCGATGACCGCCGTGATCGTGCGCAGCGCCGCCAACGTCGAGGCGGGGGCGCGCACCCGGGCCTCGCGGGTGCTGCACGGGGCGTGGCTGCTGCTCTTCGCCGTGCTGCTGCCGCACGCGCTGGCCGTCGTACCGCTGGCCGCGCTGGCCGGCGTACTGCTGCACGCGGGGTGGAAGCTGCTGCCGGTGCGCGGGGTGGCGGCGCTGTGGCGCTCGCACCGCGGGGAGGCGGTGGTGCTGCTGGCGACGGCGGGGGCGATCGTGGCGACCAACCTCTTCGAGGGGGTTTTGGTGGGGCTGGTCCTCGCGGTCGCCAAGGCGGCCTGGGAGACCTCCAGCGTGCAGGTGGAGGAGGTGTGGGAGGGGGACGTGCTGTGCCTGCGGGTGGCGGGAAACGCCAGCTTCCTGCGGCTGCCGCGGCTGCTCGACGTGCTCGACGCGCTGCCCGGCGACCGGGCGGTGCGCTTCGACCTGACCGGGCTGCGCCACCTCGACCACGCGTGCCTGACCGCGCTGGACGGGTGGCAGGCGCAGCGGGCGAAGCGCGCGGCTTCGGCTCCTGGTCACGGGGGCGTCACCGGGCTCGGTTAAAGTCCCGGCCGTGATGGGGACGCGGGCGGGAACAGCGGGTGGTGGCGGGGCGGCCGGTGGGCTCAGGCGGAGCCTCGGGGTGGGCGACGCGGTCGTCGTCGGCCTGGGCGCGATGGTCGGGGCGGGCATCTTCGCCGCGTTGGCCCCGGCGGCCCGGGCGGCGGGTGGCGCCCTGCTCGTCGCGCTCGCCGTGGCCGCCGTGGTGGCCTCCTGCAACGCGTGGTCCTCGGCCCGGCTGGCCGCCCGCCATCCCGCCTCCGGGGGGACGTACGTGTACGGGCGCGAGCGGCTCGGGCCGTTCTGGGGGTACCTGGCGGGGTGGGCCTTCGTCATCGGCAAGACCGCCTCCTGCGCGGCGATGGCGCTGACCGTGGGCGCGTACCTGTGGCCCGGGCGGGAGCACGTGGTGGCCGTGGTCGCCGTGGTGGCGCTGACCGCCGCGGGATACGGGGGCGTGCAGAAGTCGGCCCGGATCGCCCGGGTGATCGTGGCGGTCGTACTGGCGGTGCTCGCCGGGGTCGTGGCGGCCTGCCTGACCTCCGGCGCGGCCGACGTCGCCGGCGCGTTCGGCCGGGGCGGGTCGGGGGGCCCACGGGGCGTGCTCGGGGCGGCCGGTCTGCTGTTCTTCGCCTTCGCCGGTTACGCCCGGATCACCACGCTGGGCGAGGAGGTCCGCGATCCGCGGCGGACCATCCCGCGCGCCGTGCCGCTGGCGCTGGGCATCGCGCTGGCCGTCTACGCGGCGGTGACGGTGGCCGTGCTGTCGGTGCTGGGGGTCGACGGCTTGGCCGGGTCGGCGGCGCCGCTGTCCGACGCGGTCCGGGCCGCGGGGTGGGGCGGGCTGACGCCCGTGGTGCGGGCCGGGGCGGTACTGGCTGCCCTGGGCTCGCTGCTGGCGCTGGTGCTGGGGGTGTCTCGGACCGCGCTGGCGATGGCCCGGGACGGTCACCTGCCGCGCGCGCTGGCGGCCGTGCACCCGCGCCACGGGACGCCGCACCGGGCGGAGGCCGCGGTGGGGGCGGTGGTCGCGGTGCTGGCCGCGACCGTGGACCTGCGGGGGGCCATCGGCTTCTCGTCCTTCGGGGTGCTCGTGTACTACGCGATCGCCAACGCGGCGGCGTGGACGCTCGGCGGGAGCAAGGGGCCGGGCGCGGGCGGTCGTGGGGCGGACCGCGGTGGGCGGGTGGTGGCGGCCGCGGGGCTGGCCGGGTGCGTGGCGCTGGCCTGCGCGCTGCCACCGGCCTCGGTGGCGGCGGGCGCGGGGGTGCTGGCGCTGGGCGCGCTGCTGTACGGCGTCGGCGTACGACGGCGGCCCGGCCCCCCTGCGGGGTCCGGGCCGGCGGCGTAGCTGCGCGGGAGGGGTCGGCCCGGTCAGACGCCCGCGTTCTCCCGGCCCTTGGCCCCGGAACCCTTGGCGCCCGAACCCTTGGCGGGGGACGCGTCGGAGTCGTAGCCGATGAAGAACGTGGGACGGCGCTGCACGGCGGTGTAGATGCGCCCGATGTATTCGCCGAGCAGTCCGACGCATATCAACTGGATGCCGCCGAGGAAGAGCATCGCCACGAAGAGCGAGGTCCAGCCCGGGACGGTGTGCCCGACGAGCCAGATGACGAAGGTCACGGCCATCAGCACGAAGCAGGAGAAGAAGCTGAAGACGCCGAGCCAGGTCGCCAGCCGCAGCGGGGCGGCGGAGAAGTTGGTGATGCTGTCGACCGCGAGCCGGATCATCTTGCTCAGCGGGTACTTGGTCTCGCCCGCCACGCGCTCGTCGCGGTGGTAGGTGACCTCGCCGCTGGGGAAGCCGAGCCACGGCACGAGCAGGCGGTACACCTGGTGCTGGTCCGGCAGCGCCTTGAGCGCTTCGACGGCCTCGCGGCTGAGCAGTCGGAAGTCGCCGGCCTGCGAGGGGACCTGCTTGCCGACGATGCGGCGCATCAGCCAGTAGTAGAGGCCCGCCGTGCGGCGCTTGAAGCCGGTGTCGGTGCTGCGGTCGCTGCGGACGCCGTAGACGATGTCGAGGCCCTCGGCGACGGCCAGGTCGAGCATCTCCGGAATCTTCTCCGGCGGGTCCTGGAGGTCGGCGTCGATGCTCGCGACGTACGCGCCCTTGGAGCTGTGCAGACCGGCGGTCAGGGCGGCCTGGTGGCCGGAGTTGCCGCGCAGCTTGACGATGCGCAGCTGGGGCCAGGTCTGCCGGAACTCCTCCAGCAGCTCGGCGGTGCGGTCGGCACTGCCGTCGTCGACGGCGACGACCTCGTAGCTGACACCCGTACCGTCGAGCGCGGGCCGCAGGCGTTCCACCAGCGCGGGGAGGGCTTCCTCCTCGTTGTACATCGGAACGACAACCGACAGGGTCGTCGTGGACGACGCTTCCGACATGGGTAATCCTGCCCGTGGTGTGACCTGATGCTGCCTGGGTATCAGCAACGAATCATAGTACGAATCGACTCCCCTGCTGCCCTCCAGCCCACCGGGAGCCCTCTGTCGTGGCCGCTCGGCTGGTAGCCTTTCGATAGCCTGACAGCTTTCTTGCGCCCCCTGGGTCCCTTTGCGAGTTCACGGCTGGTACGCAGCTCGCCGCGACTCTGCGCGCGGCTGCCTGCTCCCCGCTCACGCTCTTGCCACTGCCGCTCATCCTCTGTGCGCCGGGCGGCTGTCCTCATGACTCCCCCGCTCACCGACGGGATGTCCATGACAGGCATTCGATCGGCGAGACAACGGGAGCAGAACGTCTGATGGGCACGATGCACAGCAGCCCCTCCATACCGGACACGGAGACGGGGACCACCACGAGACCGGGCGGTAGGGGTCCCGGAAGGCCCGCCACCATGGCCGGGCCACGGACGGTGCTCCTGCGCTTCCTGCCCGCCCTCGCCACCGTCGCCTTCTTCGTCGCGGCCCTGGTCGCCTCGGACACGTCGCTCGGCGACATCGGCCGCTACGCCTTCTATGTCCTTTGGGGCGTTCTGCTCCCCGGCACCCTGGTCTACCGGTCGCTGCGGCGCCGCGCCCACACCCTGATCGAGGACCTCGCCTTCGGCGCCGTCACGGGTCTCGCCCTCGAACTGGTCGCCTGGGCCGTCTTCATGGCCCTCGGCATCCAGTCCGCGGTGACGCTGTGGCCGCTGGCCGTCGTGATCCCCTTCGCCGCCGTACCCCGGCTGCGACGGCACTGGCGGGTGCGCGACTACACACCCGTACCGATGGGCTGGTCCTGGTCGATCGCGGCCACGGTGGCGGCCGCCACCGGATACCTCTACCGGGTCTACATGGACCGCAACCCGGTCCTGCCCCTCAACGACCAGACCCGCCAGTTCGTCGACGTCTCCTACCAGATGTCCCTGGCGGGCAACGCGAAGCACAACTTCCCGCTGACGCTCCCCCAGGTCTCCGGCGAGCCGCTCGAGTACCACTGGTTCGCCTTCGTCCACGAGGCCATGACCAGCATGGTCGGCCACATCGACCTGCCGGTCGTCCAGCTGCGCCTGATGATCCCCGCGCTCGTCGCGCTCACCATCGTCATCACCGCCGTCGTCACCTGGCGGCTGTCCGGTCGGGCCTGGGCCGGACCGGTCGCCGCCCTGCTCATCTTCCTGGTCGGCGAGTTCAACGCGGGCCCGGCCTGGACCCCCTTCGGCTCGCCCCAGACCACGCTGATGATCTGGGCGAGCATCTCCATGACCTACAGCATCCCGCTGCTGGTGGCGCTGATCGGCGTCGTCGGCGAGGGGCTGCGCGAACGGTCCGCGGACGATCCCGTTCCCGCTCTGGGCCGTACGGCGGTCATCACGTTCGTCGCACTGTTCGCCCTCGCGTCCTGCGCCGCGAAGGCCACCTCCGTACCCGTGACGCTCGCCGGGCTGGCGCTGGCCGGACTCGTGGTGCTCCTGCGGACCCGCCGGATCCCCTGGCTGATCGTCGGCATGGGCGGAGCGGTCGGCGCGGCCCAGCTCTTCTCCACCGCCGTGATCTTCAACTTCAAGAGCTACGGCCTGAAGGTCGCCCCGCTGTCCAACATCCAGGGGCTGTGGGCCGATCCCTCGGACGTCCGGACCGGGCTCGGACAGCTCGTCCTGGTCGCCCTGGTGTGGTTCGCGTTCCTGATCAACACCCAGCTACGACTGGCGGGCGCGCTGCCGCTGCTGTGGCGCGGGAAGCTGAAGCTCGATTCCGTGCAGTGGTTCCTGCTCGGCGGGACCATCGCCGGACCGGCCGTCTACCTGCTCCTCAACGGCTGGAACTCCAGCTACTTCACCCACGCCGGGCTCGCCTTCGGCGTCATCCTGTCGGGCTGGGGCTACGCCGAGGCCTTCGAGCGAGCCGGGCTCTCCGCACGCGGCCGCTGGCTCCTGGCCGCCGCGTCGGTGTTGTTCGCCCTGACCCTCACCTGGGTCTTCGTCGTCCACGGCGCCGGCTGGCAGCACCGCGTCGAGCACGCGATCGCGACCCGACACCCCGCCCCGGGCTCGCTCCTGGGTGCCTTCGCATCCTCGTCCACCGGCAGTGGCCCCGCGGCCGCGCTGGCCCCGATGGTCGCCGCGGGGCTCGCCCTGCTGCTCCTCGCGGTCGTCGGCGGGCTCCTGTGGTGGCTGGCCGCCCGCCGCTTCACCGCCCTGCGCCGGTGCGGCACCGTCGTCCTGCTGAGCGCCGCACTGCTGGCGGGCGCACCGACGCTGGTGTCGGACCTGCGGACACCGAAGTGGGACGCGACCGTATGGGGGTCCTTCCCGCTCCCCGCGGGCAAGGTCGACGCGGCCCGCTGGCTGCGCGCCCACAGCGAACCCTCCGATGTCATCGCGACCAACGAGCACTGTTGGTCCCCGGACGACTTCCAGGACCCCACGGCCTCCTGCACGGACTACCGGACCTTTGCCGTCAGCGGCTACTCGGAACGATCGGTGCTGGTCGAGGGCTGGGGCTTCGCACCGCGGGTCATGGCGATGGGCGACGCGGGCGGCGCCGGCCCCGCGTTCTGGGACGCCGGCCTGCTCAAGAAGAACGACGCCGCCTTCTACGCGCCGACGGCCGCCCTGCTGGACGAGCTGCGCGACCGGCACGGGGTGCGCTTCCTCTTCGCCAACCGCAAGGCGGGGGCCGAGTCCGGCGAGCTGAAGAAGCTGGCCGACCCCGTCTTCGACAACGGCCGGATCGCGATCTATGAGATCCGCGGGGCGCACGGGAACCGCTGATCCCGACCCGGACCCACTGATCCCTACGTGCCGAAGACCGAAAGGGCCGGGGGGCCCCCGGGGGGGGGGGCGCGCCCGCCGGGGGGGGGGGGGGGGGGGTGGGCGCGGGGGGGGGGGGGCGGGGGGCGCCCGGGGCGGCGGGGGGGGCGGA
>NZ_JBITDP010000029.1:32584-47356 GCF_044454405.1 Streptomyces sp. NPDC051555
CCGCCGGGATCGCTATATTGCCCCACCGCGGGGCCCTCGGCAACCGCGCCCCCCCCCCCCCACCCCCCCACCCCCCGGCCCCCCCCCCCGCCGGGGCCGCCCCCCCGGGGGGGGGGGCGCCCGGCCCTTTCGGTGTGTGGGCGCGGGTGTGGGCGCGGGTGGGGCTCAGCGGGAGGCGAAGGGGGCGTCGGTCGGGACGATCTCGCGGCCGAGCGGGAGCAGGGCGAGCGGGACCATCTTGAAGTTCGCGATGCCGAACGGGATGCCGATGATCGTGACGCACAGCGCGAGGCCGGTGACGATGTGCCCCAGCGCGAGCCACCAGCCCGCGAGGACCAGCCACAGGACGTTGCCGACGCAGGACGGGGCGCCCGCGTCCCGACGCTCGACCGTGGTGTACCCGAAGGGCCACAGGGCGTAGATCGCGATCCGGAACGCGGCTATGCCGAAGGGGATGCCGATGATCGTGATGCAGAGGACCAGGCCGGCCAGGGCGTAGCCCATGCAGAGCCAGAAGCCGCTCAGCACGAGCCAAATGACGTTCAGGATGGTTTTCACTGCTGACGGCCTGCCATCTGTTCGAGCCGGGCGATGCGCTCGGCCATCGGGGGGTGGGTCGAGAACATCTTCGACATTCCTTCGCCCGGACGGAAGGGGTTGGCGATCATCATGTGGCTCGCGGTCTCCAGCCGGGGCTCGGGGGGCAGCGGGAGCTGCTTGGTCCCCGCGTCGAGCTTGCGCAGGGCGCTCGCGAGGGCCAGCGGATCGCCGGTGAGCTGGGCCCCGGAGGCGTCCGCCTCGTATTCGCGGGAGCGGCTGATGGCCAGCTGGATCACGGACGCGGCGACCGGGCCGAGGATCATGATCAACAGCATGCCGATCAGGCCCGGGCCCTCGTTGTCGTTGGACCGGCCGACCGGGATCAGCCAGGCGAAGTTCACCAGGAACATGATCACCGAGGCGAGGGCTCCGGCGACCGAGGAGATCAGGATGTCCCGGTTGTAGACGTGGCTCAGCTCGTGGCCGATGACCCCGCGCAGCTCGCGCTCGTCGAGGATGCGCAGGATGCCTTCGGTGCAGCAGACGGCGGCGTTGCGCGGGTTGCGGCCGGTGGCGAAGGCGTTGGGGGCCTCGGTCGGGGAGATGTAGAGGCGGGGCATGGGCTGGCGCGCGGAGGTCGAGAGCTCGCGCACCATCCGGTAGAGCTCGGGCGCCTCGAACTCGCTGACCGGGCGGGCGCGCATCGCGCGTAGAGCCAGCTTGTCGCTGTTCCAGTACGCGTACGCATTGGTCCCGAGGGCGACGACGACCGCCACGACGAGGCCGGTCCGGCCGAAGAAACTACCGATGACGATGATGAGTGCCGACAGCCCGCCGAGGAGTACGGCGGTCTTCAGCCCGTTGTGCCGGCGGTGCACGGTACGCCCTCCAAGTGGTGCGGCAGGGGACCCGTCCAGGATCGGTGGATCAATGGATCTGTGAGCTGCTGTGAGCTCTGAGCTGCGATCTGTGGAGATGTGATCTGTGGATCTTTCGGATCGGCGGATCCGAGGGTCTCCGGTCCAGTGGACCCTTCCTCCCTGGTCAACGCCAGGCGGGCGCGACGGGTTCCCGCCGCGGCCCCGGGCGGGGGCGGGGGCGGGCCGGGCGGCGGCCGGGGGCGGGCCGCCGGGCGGGCGTTACTCCGTACGGGTTACTGCGGGAACAGTGCGGTGGATGCGAAACGTAGTACCAGCTGAGGGGCGCCCGACAACACAAGAGCGACAGCAGCGGTGAGGGCGATGGCCGCGACGACGGGCAGCGGGGCCTTGGGGCGGGATGCAGCCGGGGCCACCGGGTCCGGAGCGGCCGACGCGGAGTCCGCGTCCGGGGAGCGGAAGAGCAGCGCCGTCCACTGGAGGTAGTAGTAGAGCGCCACGACGACGTTCACCGCCATGACGACCGCGAGCCAGCCCAGCCCGGCGTCCACGGCCGAGCGGAAGACGGTGACCTTGGCGAAGAGGCCGATGATGCCCGGGGGCAGGCCCGCCAGGCACAGCAGGAAGAAGGCCAGCGACAGGGCGGCGAAGGGCCGCGTCGCGTACAGGCCGCGGTAGTCGCTGATCCGGCCCAGCGGGCTCGTACGGGCCACCAGGGCGGCCACGGCGAAGGCGCCCAGGTTCACGGCGGCGTACATCAGGGCGTAGGCGACGGTGGAGCCGATCTGCTCCCGGCCCGCGTGTGCCGCGGCCGCGATGGGGACCAGCAGGTAGCCGGCCTGGCCGACCGAGGACCAGGCCAGCAGGCGGACGGCGCTGTGCGCGCGGTCCTTGGCCTGGCGCAGCGCGGCGGCGTTGCCCAGGGTCATGGTGAGCGCGGCCAGCACCGCCAGGGCCGGGCCCCAGACGTCGGAGTACGCCGGGAAGGCGATCACGGTGACGAGGATGAGGCCGGTGAAGCCGACCGCCTTGCCGATGACCGAGAGGTAGGCGGCGATGGGCAGCGGGGCGCCGACATAGGTGTCGGGCACCCAGAAGTGGAAGGGCACGGCGGCCGTCTTGAAGGCGAAGCCGACGAGGGTGAGCGCGACACCCGCCATGGCCAGGGTGTCGAGTTGTCCGGGGACGTGCTGGAGGCCGTCCGCGACCCGGTTCAGGTGCAGGCTGCCCGTCGCGGCGTAGACGAAGCTGACACCGAGCAGGGAGACGGCGGTCGCCGTCACCGAGGACAGGAAGAACTTGAGGGCGGCCTCGGAGGAGAGCCGGTCGCCCCGACGCAGGCCGACCAGCGCGAAGGCGGGCAGCGAGGCGACCTCCAGGGCGATGATCAGGGTCGCCAGGTCACGGGCGGCGGGCAGCAGGGCCGCACCCGCGGCGGAGGAGAGCAGCAGGAACCAGAACTCCCCGGCGGGCAGCCGGCCCTCCTCGACGGCCGTGACCGACAGCAGGGCGGTGACCAGGGCGCCGCCGAGCACCAGGAACTGCACGACCAGCGTGAAGTGGTCGGCGGTGTAGCTGCAGGCGCCCGCGTCGCCGATGAGGCAGAAGGTGGCCCGGTCCCCGGCGCGCAGCGGCAGCAGGGCGAGGGTGGCGACGGCCAGGCCCGCGACGGCGCTCCAGCCGAGGAGCGACTTCTTCCGCTCGGGCACGAAGAGGTCGGCGACCAGGATGACGAGCCCGACGGCGGCCGCGATGACCACCGGCGCGATCGCGAGCCAGTCGACGGACTGGACCAGACTGGCCGCGCCCGGCTGCGGGGCGGCGGCCGTGCCGGCCGCGGTGGCCGCGGTGGCCGCGGTGGCCGCGTACAGGGCCGTCATGAGTTGCCTCCTGCGAGGAGCTTCTGGACGGCCGGGTCGGTGAGGCCGAGGAGGACTGCGGGCCACAGGCCGGCAAGGACGGTGAGGGCGGCGAGCGGGGTCCAGGCCGCGAACTCGTAGCGCTGGATGTCGGCCACGGCGAGCGGGGCCTGGTCCGCGGGGCGGGCCAGCGGGTCGCCCATGCAGATGCGCCGTACGACGACCAGCATGTAGGCGGCGGTGAGCAGGGTGCCGAAGGCGCCGATCGCCATGAAGGTGAGGAAGGCGGGCCGGGACAGCCCCGCGGCCGGGTCGAAGGCGCCGAACAGGGTCAGCATCTCGCCCCAGAAGCCGGCGAGGCCGGGCAGCCCGAGGGAGGCCACGGCGGCGAAGGCCAGGAGTGCGCCGAAGCGGGGGGCGCGGCCGTAGAGGGCCGCGCCGGTGGCACCGGCGAGGGTGTCGAGGTCGCTCGTGCCGTAGCGGTCCTTGAGCGCGCCGACGAGGAAGAAGAGGAGGCCGGTGATCAGGCCGTGGGCGATGTTGGCGAAGAGAGCGCCGTTGACCCCCGTCGGCGTCATCGTCGCGATGCCGAGGAGCACGAAGCCCATGTGGCCGACCGAGGAGTAGGCGATCAGGCGCTTGAGGTCGCCCTTGGCACCCTTGCGGGCCAGCGCGAGGCAGGCCAGCGATCCGTAGACGATGCCGATGACGGCGAGGGCGGCCAGGTAGGGCGCGAAGGTGTGCATGCCGTCGGGTGCGACGGGCAGCAGGATGCGGACGAACCCGTAGGTGCCCATCTTCAGCATGACGCCGGCCAGCAGCACGGAGCCGACCGTCGGGGCGGCCGTGTGCGCGTCCGGGAGCCAGCTGTGCAGCGGCCACATCGGGGTCTTCACGGCGAGCCCGATGCCGATGGTGAGGACGGCGATCAGCTGGGTGGTGTGGGAGAGCCCGCGGCCGTTGTCGGAGGCCAGCGCCACCATGTCGAAGGTGCCGCTGTCGAGCCCGATCAGCAGCAGTCCGAGGAGCATGACCACGGAGCCGAGCAGCGTGTAGAGGATGAACTTCCAGGCGGCGGCCTGCCGCTGCGCACCGCCCCAGCGGGCGATGAGGAAGTACATCGGGATGAGGACCATCTCGAAGGCGAGGAAGAACAGCAGCAGGTCCAGGACGGCGAAGGTCGCGAGGGTGCCGGACTCCAGGACGAGCAGCAGCGCGACGAAGGCCTTCGGGGAGGGGCCCGCGGGGAGCTTGAAGTAGCTGTAGAGCGCGCAGAGGAAGAACAGCAGCGCGGTCATCAGGAGGAGGGGGAGCGAGATGCCGTCGATGCCGAGGTGGATCCGGACGTTCAGGGCCTGGATCCAGCTGATGTCCGTCGTCGCCTGGAAGCGCGACGGGGCGTCGTGGTCGAAGCCCAGGGTGAGGGCGATCGCCGCGGCGAGGATCACGCCGGTCACGCTCACGCCGTGGCGCAGCACGGCCTGTTCGGGGCTGCGTCCCTTGAGCCCGGGCGGGGCCGGGAGCAGCGCCGCAACGGCACCGAGGAGCGGTGCGGCCACGATGAACGCCAGAAGGAACTGCATCACGGATGCGCTGATATCAATCACGGCTGACTCACGGCTCACGATCCGGCGTTGACGTTGGCGAGGACGGCGGTGGCGAGCGCCAGGACCACGGCGCCGGCGAGCAGGGCGCTCAGGTAGCTCTGCACGTTGCCGGTCTGGGCGCGGCGTACGAGGGTGCCGAGCAGCCGGGGGGCACTGCCCGCGCCCCGGACGTAGGTGTCGACGACCTCGCGGTCCAGGAAGCGGACGAGGCTCGCGGCGCCCCGGACGGGGCGGACGAACAGCGCGTCGTAGACCGCGTCCAGGTGGAAGCCGGCGGCCGCGTGGCGGTGCAGGGGGCCCAGGAGCGCCTTGCCGGGATCGGCGGCGGGTGCACCGGCCGGGGCGAGGGAGCGGCCGCGCTGCCACAGGCCGTAGGTGAGCAGCGCGCCGATGACGGCCGCGCCCGTACCGAGGACCACGGTGAGCAGGGTCGGCTTCAGTTCACCGCCGTCGAACCAGTCGGGGAGCGCCCACGCGGCCAGGCCGAAGCCGAGCGAGGGGATGGCGAGCAGCCACAGCACGCCGGTCATGCTGAGCGGGTCCTTGTGGTGCTCGGGGGCGGCCGCGCCCCGGCCGCGGAAGGCCAGCAGCCACAGCCGGGTGGCGTAGGCGGCGGTGAGCAGGGCCGTCAGCACGCCCGCGACCAGGACCAGCCAGCCGGCCGTCGTCGGGGCGTGGGCGGAGTGCCCGGCGGCCGCCTCCTCGGCGGCGACCAGCACGGTCTCCTTCGAGAAGAACCCGGCGAAGGGCGGCACGGCGGCGAGCGCGAGGAGCGCGATCGTCATCGTCCAGAAGGCGTCCGGGATGCGCTTGGCCAGGCCGTCCATCCGGGCCATGGCGGCCAGGGAGTTCGTACCGGCGGCGTGGATGATCACGCCCGCGCCCAGGAACAGCAGCGCCTTGAAGGCGCCGTGCGACAGGAGGTGGAAGACGGCGGCCCCGCGGTCGCCGACGGCCAGGGCCCCGGTCATGTAGCCGAGCTGACCGATCGTGGAGTAGGCGAGCACCCGCTTGATGTCGTCCTGCGCGAGGGCGGCCAGCGCGGAGCCGACCATCGTCACGGCCGCCATCACGGCCATGACCACCATCGCGGCCCGGGAGGCCGTGAAGACGGGCAGCAGGCGCGCGATGAAGTAGATGCCAGCGGCGACCATGGTCGCCGCGTGGATCAGTGCGGAGACGGGCGTGGGACCGGCCATCGCGTCGGGCAGCCACGTGTGCAGCGGGAACTGCGCGGACTTGCCGGCGACTCCGGCGAGCAGGAGCAGCGCGATCAGGGTCGGGTGGTCGAGCCCGCCCGCCGTGACGGCCCCGAGGATCTTGGTGATCCGGAAGGAACCGGCGTCGGCGGCGAGCGCGAACAGGCCGATCAGGAAGGGCACGTCACCGAGCTTGGTGACGAGGAAGGCCTTGAGGGAGGCGGCCCGGGCGGCCTCGGTCTCCCAGTAGTGGCCGACCAGGAAGTACGAGCAGATGCCCATGATCTCCCAGCCCACCAGCAGCACCATCAGGTCGCCGGAGTAGACGACGAGCAGCATGGCGGAGGTGAAGAGCGAGACCAGACCGGCGTAGGAGGGGTAGCGCGGGTCCTCGCGCAGGTACGCCGTCGAGAAGATCTGCACGCAGGTGGCGACGACACCGACGAGGACGGCCGCCAGGACGGCGAAGCCGTCGAGGTGGAGCGCCAGTTCGATCGGCACGGAGCCGGTCGGCGTCAGTTCCGTCGCGGCGTCGATGGCCTGCCCGCCGCCGTGCCGGACGGCGACCAGGACGGCCAGTACGGCGGCGGCCAGCGACGGCAGGACGGCGAGCGGGCGGACGAATCCGGGGGCCTTGCGGCCGAGGAGCAGTCCGGCCAGCGCGCCCAGGAAGGGCAGCAGCGGGACGAGGACGGCGAGGGTCGTGGTGCTCACGCGGTGACCTCGCTCTGGCTGTTCGGGGCGCCGGGTGCGGTCCGGGCTTCGTGGGCGGCCGTCGGCTCCGCGGTGTCACGGAGCCGGTCGACGTCCGCGGTGCCGCGGTTGCGGTAGACCATCAGCACGATGGCCAGGCCGATGCCGATCTCGGCGGCGGCGACGGCGATGGTGAAGAGGGTGAGCGCCTGCCCGGCGTGCAGGCTGTCGCGCAGCCAGACGTCGAAGGCCACCAGGTTGAGGTTGACCGCGTTGAGCATCAGCTCGACGGACATCAGGACCAGGATGGCGTTGCGCCGGGCCAGCACTCCGTACAGGCCGGTGCAGAAGAGGAGCGCCGCCAGTACGGCGGGATAGGCGAGGTGCATCAGCGCTGCCGCTCCTTGTCTTCGGTGCCGCCGGCCGGGTCGGATGCCTGGTCGGATGCCTGGTCCGCGGCCGGGTCGGACTTCCGGGAGAGCACGATCGCGCCGACCAGGGCGGCCAGCAGCAGGACCGACAGCGCCTCGAAGGGCAGCACCCAGTGCTGGAAGAGGAACTCGCCCGACACCTTGGTGGAGCCCTGGGCCGGACCGTCGAGGTCGATCCAGGTGGTGCGGAAGGCGTCGACGACGACCCACACGAGGCACGCGGCGGCGGCCACGGCGACCGCGAGCGCGACCCAGCGGTTGCCGGAGTCGGCGTCCGGGGAGCGGCCGATGGGCGCCTTGGTGAGCATCAGCCCGAAGAGCAGGAGGACGACCACGGAACCGACGTAGATCAGCACCTGGACCCAGGCGATGAACTCGGCGGTGAGCAGCAGGTACTCGACGGCGATCCCGCCGAGGGCGACGACCAGCCAGAGGGCGGCGTGCACGAGCTGCTTGGTCGTGACCGTGATGAGGGCCGCGCCGAGGGTGGCGAGGCCGACCAGGACGAAGGCGATCTCGACGCCGGTCGGGGAGAGGAATCCGGGTCCTGCCGCGGTGGCGGCGGCCAGGGTGGCGGCGGGGCTCACGCGTCTGTCTCCGGGGTGGTCTCGGGCGGCGTCGCAGCGGCCTCGGCCGCTGCCGCCGCGGCGGCCTCGGCCTTCTCGACGGCCTTGCGGGCGGCCGCGATCTCCTTGGGCTCCTCGGCGGCGGGGTCGAGCGCGGGCGGGGCCGGGACGGTCCACATCCACTCGCGCAGCTTGTCGCGCTCGTGGGTGAGTTCGTGGATGTCCGTTTCCGCGTACTCGAACTCCGGCGACCAGAAGAGGGCGTCGAAGGGGCACACCTCGATGCAGATGCCGCAGTACATGCAGAGCGAGAAGTCGATCGCGAAGCGGTCGAGGACGTTGCGGCTGCGCTCGCGCCCGCCGGGGACGGTCGCGGGGACCGTCTCCTTGTGCGAGTCGATGTAGATGCACCAGTCGGGGCACTCGCGCGCGCACAGCATGCAGACGGTGCAGTTCTCCTCGAAGAGCCCGATGACCCCGCGCGAGCGCGGCGGCAGTGCGGGCTGGACCTCGGGGTACTGGGCCGTGTGCGAGCGCTTGACCATCGTGCGCAGCGTGACGGCGAGGCCCTTGGCGAGGCCGGATCCGGGGACGGGAGACATTACTGGATCGCCACCTTCACGATGCCGGTGAGCGCGATCTGGGCGAGCGCGAGCGGGATGAGTACGGTCCAGGCGAGCTTCTGGAGCTGGTCCTCGCGCAGCCGCGGGTAGGTCACGCGCAGCCAGATCACGACGAAGGCGAGGACGGCGACCTTGAGCAGGGTCCAGACCCAGCCGAGGTCGTCACCGCCGAAGGGGCCGTGCCAGCCACCCAGGAAGAGGACGGTGGTCAGTCCGCACAGGACGACGATGCCCGCGTACTCGGAGAGGAGGAAGAGGGCGAAGCGCAGTCCGGTGTACTCGGTGTACGCGCCGAAGATGATCTCGGAGTCGGCCACGGGCATGTCGAACGGCGGCCGCTGGAGTTCGGCGAGGCCGGCGGTGAAGAAGACCACGGCGCCGACGATCTGCCAGGGCAGCCACCACCACTCGAAGGCCCCGACGATGCCGGTCAGGGACACGGTCCCGGCGGCCATCGCGACGGAGGCGGCGGCGAGCAGCATCGGCAGCTCGTACGCGAGCAGCTGGGCGGCCGTGCGCAGACCGCCGAGCAGCGAGAACTTGTTGGCGGAGGCCCAGCCGGCCATGAGGCTGCCGAGGACGCCGATGCCCATGACCGCGAGCGCGAAGAAGACCCCCGCGTCGATGACCTGGCCGACCGCCCCGTCGCCCGGGCCGATGGGGATGGCGAGGAGGACGAGGAGGTAGGGCAGCAGCGCGACGGCGGGCGCGAGCTGGAAGATCCGCCGGTCGGCGTTGGCCGGGACGATGTCCTCCTTCTGCGCGAACTTCACGCCGTCGGCGACGAGCTGGGCCCAGCCGTGGAAGCCGCCCGCGTACATGGGGCCGAGGCGGCCCTGCATGTGGGCCATCACCTTGTGCTCGGCCTGCCCGACGACGAGGGGCAGGACCAGGAAGCAGACGAAGACGACGATCAGTCGCAGGGCGACGTCGAGGACGTCGTTCACGCGGGACCTCCTGCGGAGGGCTCAGTGGGATCCGGGGCCGGGGTCCTGGTCGGCTCGGCCGACTCCGCCCGGCCCGTACCCGCTTCGCCTCCGGCGGGGGCAGCGGGGTCCGGCTCGGCCGCTTCGCCTCCGGCGGGGGCGGCGGGGTCCGGCTCGGCGGGTCCGCCCGGCACGGCGGACTCCGGCGCGGGCGCGGGCGCCGGTACGGGCTCGGGTGCGGGCGCCGGTACGGGCTCGGGTGCGGCCGAGGTCGTGGCCGGTGCGGCCGGAGCCGGCTCGGCCGGAGCCGTGGCCGGGGTGACCGGGGTGGCCGGGGTGACCGGGGTGACCGGGGTCCCGGTCTGCTCGGCCGGGGGCGATGCGGTCGGCTCGGGGGTGAAGGCGGGCTTCGGGTCGTGCCAGGGGGCGTCCGAGCTGCGCGGGGCGGCGCGGCGGGGCGCGGGTGCCGGGGCGTCCGGGGCCGGGGACGCGGGGGTGTTCTCCGCCGGCGTCTGGCTCGCCGAGCCGTCGGACACCGAGCGGGTGCGACGGGCCGGGCGCACCGGTGCCGGGGTGTCCGCGTCGGGCGCCGGGGACCCGGGGGTCGCCTCCGTCGCCTGGCTCGCCGAGCCGTCCGTCACCGAGCGCGCCCGGCGGACCGGGGCGCCCTCGCGGGCCGCTCCTGCCGCGCGGGCGGGGCCGGCTCCGGCCGCGCGGGGGGTGCGGGCCGGGCGGGTGGGGGCCGGGGGGAGCTGGCCCTTCAGGGGGCCCCACTCGTTCGGGTCCGGCACGCCCGGGGGAAGCATCTGGCGGCGCTTCGGACCGTCGGGGTCCGCGCCTTCGCCCGGTTCCTTGGCCCCGGGCCAGGCCTTGGCGACCCGCGCGGCCAGGACGAAGTCCTTGCGCAGCGGGTGGCCCTCGAAGTTCTCGGGGAGGAGCAGCGGGACCAGGTTCGGGTGGTCCGTGAAGGTCACGCCGAACATCTCGAACGTCTCGCGCTCGTGCCACGCCGCGCCCGCGTACACCGCGACCGCGGACGGCAGCGAAGCCGCCGCGTGCGCGACGGTGGTGCGCAGCAGCAGGCGACGTACGCGGTGGTTCTCCAGCGCCACGACGTGCGCGCAGATCCGGAAGCCGGTGCCCGGCTCGTCGACGGCGCTCAGCCAGTCGAAGTAGGTGCAGCCCAGTTTGTCGCGCGCGATCTCCAGCGCGGGGATCCAGCTGCCGACGGGCACGTCGACCGTCAGGACGTCGTAGGCGTAGGACCCGAGGGCCTCCTCGCCGAAGATCTGCGGGGCGCCCTCGGGGAGGGTCTCGTAGAGGTTCATGCGCGGCTCTCCTCCGTCGGGAGGACCGGAGGCGTGACCAGACCGCTCGTCAGCTGGGCCACGGACGGCCCCTGCGCATAGCGCTCCGCGAGCGATTCGCGGGCGATCTTCTCCTGGAGCTTGAGGATGCCCTGCAGCAGCGCTTCGGGCCGGGGCGGGCAGCCGGGTACGTACACGTCGACCGGAATGATCTGGTCCACGCCCTTCGTCACGGAGTACGAGTCCCAGTACGGCCCGCCGCAGTTGGAACAGGCGCCGAAGGAGATGACGTACTTCGGCTCCGGCATCTGCTCGTACAGCCGCTTGACGGCCGGGGCCATCTTGTCCGTCACCGTGCCCGATACGATCATCAGGTCGGCCTGGCGGGGGCCGGGCGCGAAGGGGATCACGCCCAGCCGGATGAAGTCGTGGCGCGCCATGGACGCGGCGATGAATTCGATGGCGCAGCAGGCCAGTCCGAAGTTGAAGACCCACAGGCTGTAGCGGCGGCCCCAGTTCAGGACCACCTTCATCGGCTCGGGGGCCAGGCGGGAGAGCACGCCCAGGCGCTTCGGTTCCGGGAGCAGCTGGGGCTCGGCCGGTGTCACGCCCATTCGAGGACGCCCTTCTTGTACGCGTAGAGCAGGCCGACGGCCAGGAAGCCCAGGAAGATGAACATCTCCACGAGCGTCGTGGCCCCGTAACCCGCGGCGGCGAACACGGTCGCCCAGGGGAAGAGGAAGATCGAGTCGACGGCGAAGACGACGTAGAGGAACGCGTAGACGTAGTAGCGGACCTGGGTGTGCGCCCAGCCCTCGCCGACGGGGTCCACGCCGCACTCGTACGTCAGCAGCTTCTCCGGGGTCGGCACGGACGGGCGCAGCAAGCGGCCCGCGCCGAAGGCGACGGCCACGAAGAGCACGCCCAGGGCGGCGAGCAGCCCGACGACCGAATAACTCCGGAAATAGTCGGCTGCGAGCACGGTCACGGCCATCGGTACCGCGGGTTCGGGCACGTCCGCTCCTCGCTCCCGGTCACTGTCGATGATCTGTTACGCACGGGAGTCTAGGGCCTGGCCTCACAGGGTGGGGTTATCCCCCGTTCACTCCCCCCGGTCCCCCCATGGCACCGGCGGGCCGCGCTTGACACGCTGTGGGGCATGACCGCGAACACCCGCACCACTCCGGCCGCCGACGAAGACCGTCCCCCGCCGGTCCGCCCCGCGCTCGGACGCGAGACCTGGGGGGAGGTCGCCCACCTCCTGCTGAACCTGCCGACGACGATCGTCGGATTTGTTTACACGGTGTTCATGGTGTCCATGGGCGGCGGGCTGGCGGTCACCGCGATGGGACTGCCGCTGCTCGCCTGCGGCCTGATCGGATCGCGCTGGCTGGGGCGCACCGAACGCGCCCGGGCGCGGGCCCTGCTGGGCATGCGGGTGGACGAACCGACCCCGATCCCCGGTCCGAAGCGCTCCGGGGGGTTCTTCCCGTGGCTGTGGTCGAGCCTCAAGGACCCGGTGGGCTGGCGGACCTCGCTGTACGGGCTGATCCGGCTGCCGTGGGGGGTGCTGACCTTCACGATCACGCTGGTCGGCCTGTTCGTGCTGTGGCCCGTGCTCCCGTACCTGACGCGCGCCATGACCCAGCTGGACCGCGCGATGGTACGGGGCCTGCTCTCGCCCGTGGACGAGCTGGAGCGGCGCATCGCCGAGCTGGAGTCGGACCGCGGGGTGGTCGTGGACACCGCGGCCGCCGACCTGCGGCGCATCGAACGGGACCTGCACGACGGCGCGCAGGCCCGACTGGTCGCGCTGGCGATGGGGCTGGGCCTGGCCAAGGAGAAGCTGCTGGAGGACCCGCAGGCCGCCGCCGCGATGGTGGACGAGGCGCACGGCGAGGTGAAGATCGCCCTCCAGGAGCTGCGGGACCTCGCCCGCGGGATCCATCCGGCGGTGCTCACCGACCGCGGGCTCGACGCGGCCCTGTCCTCGGTGGCCTCGCGGTGCCTGGTGCCGGTGAAGGTGGACGTGGACCTCGCCGAGCGCCCGGCGGAGGCGATCGAGGGGATCGCGTACTTCACCGTCTCCGAGCTGCTCCAGAACGTCAGCAAGCACGCGCGGGCGCGGCTCGCGAGCGTCGAGGTGTGGCGGGCCGGGAACCGGCTGCTGATCCGGGTCTCGGACGACGGGATCGGCGGGGCGGAGATCTCCGGCGGCGGCGGGACCGGCATGGCCGGGCTGGCGGAGCGGCTGGGGGCCGTGGACGGCGTGTTCGTCGTGGAGTCCCCGCAGGGCGGCGGGACCGTGGTGACGGCGGAACTGCCGTGGCGGCCGCGGGGCGTCTGACGCACCGCGCACACCGGTACGCGGCCCCCGCGCTTACGGGGCTCACGGGGCCTTCCGCAGCGGCGGGAGGCCCCGCCGGCGTGCCGGGGCCCGCCGCCCCGGCACGGGCCGGGCGCCCAGGGGGTGTCCGGTGGGGATAACCCCCCTGTGGGGACGCCGACGTACCGGATGGTCGCGCGGGGCGGGACGCGACAGGGTGGGGGAAGTCGGCAGGCACAGGTATAGGCACCGGCACAGGCACAGGCACAGGGACGGGACGGGACGGGATCATGGCGATCGGCTACGGCACGGGCTACGGCACGAGCGGGAACGGTGCGGCGAGGCGGGCGCCCTCGCTGCTCACGGCGCCCTTCGCGGGACGGACCTGGCGCGAGTTCGGGCACCTGTTGCTCGGGCTGCCGCTGAGCACCCTGTACTTCTCGCTCGTCATCACCGGCATCTCCCTGGGGGCCGGGCTGCTGGTCACCTTCATCGGTGTGCCCGTACTGGCGGGCGTACTGGCCATGGCCCGCCAGTTCGGGCACCTGGAGCGGTCCCGGGCGCGGGTCCTGCTCGGGATGGACATCGGCGACCCGGCGCCGGTGCGGGTCAAGGAGGGCGGCGGCGTGCTGGCCGCCACGGGCGCGGTGCTCAAGAGCGGGAGCGCCTGGCGGCACGCCCTGTACTCGGTGATCCACTTCCCGTGGGCGATCTTCAGCTTCACCCTGGCGCTGACCCTGTGGACCTACGGCTGGTCGATGCTGCTCTACCCGCTCTGGTTCTGGGTCTTCCCCGCCTTCACCGACCAGCCCGGCCTGCAGCTCTTCCAGAACGGTGACCACTACACCTTCTACCTGGACTCGCCGCTGCTGATCGTCCTCGCCTCGGTGGTCGGGCTCCTCTTCACCCTGGCCACCCCGTGGGTGATCCACGCCCTGGCGACCGTCGACCGGGTGCTGATCGGCGGGCTGCTCGGCCCGTCCCGGCTGGACCACCGGGTCATCGAGCTGGAGTCGGACCGCGGGGTGGTCGTGGACACCGCGGCCGCCGACCTGCGGCGCATCGAACGGGACCTGCACGACGGCGCGCAGGCCCGACTGGTCGCCCTGGCGATGGACCTGGGCCTGGCCAAGGAGAAGCTGCTGGAGGACCCGCAGGCCGCCGCCCGCATGGTGGACGAGGCACACGGCGAGGTGAAGATCGCCCTCCAGGAACTGCGGGACCTCGCCCGGGGCATCCACCCCGCGGTGCTCACCGACCGCGGGCTCGACGCGGCCCTGTCCTCGGTGGCCTCGCGGTGCGCCGTCCCGGTCCGGGTGCAGGTGGAGCTGCCGGGGCGGCCCGTGGCCGCGATCGAGGGGATCGCGTACTTCACCGTCTCCGAGCTGCTCCAGAACGTCAGCAAGCACGCGCGGGCCGGCGTGGCCAGCGTGGACGTGTGGAAGTCCGGGGACCGGCTGCTGATCCAGGTCGCCGACGACGGGTGCGGTGGGGCGAGCACGGCTGCGGGGGGTGGGCTCGCGGGGTTGGCGGAGCGGCTGGACGCGGTGGACGGCGTCCTGGTCGTCGACTCCCCCGTCGACGGGGGCACGACGGTGACGGCGGAACTCCCCTGGCGCGTCTGAGCCCTTCGGCTCCGCCGGGGCGACCCGGCTCGGCCGAATCCAGCCTCGCCAGCGATTGAGGCGCGGGTCCGGGCCTGGCCCACTCCAGCCTCGCCGGCGTTTGAGGCGCGGGGCCGGGCGGAGCCCGGGGCGGCCCGCCAGGGCCGTTTCCCCTGCGGGGCTCGGGCGGCGCCCCCCCCCAAACACACCAAC
>NZ_JBITDP010000029.1:47366-106369 GCF_044454405.1 Streptomyces sp. NPDC051555
CCGGGGGGGCGCGCGCGGGGGCCGCCCGGGCCGGGGCCGGGGGGGGGGGCCGGGGGCGGCCCCCCCCCCCCCCGCGCCTCAAACGCCGGCGAGGCTGAGGTGGCCAGGCCCCGCAGGAAGGGGCCCGGCGGGGCTGAATCGGCCGGGCTCTGCTGGAGGGTGCCAGGGTCCCCGCCGAGGTGGGGCTTCGGGCCCCTTTTTGGCGTGCCGGAAGGCCCGGTGCGGGGTTCGACCTCGCAAAGTGGGCGCGTACACGCACTTGTTGGCCCGGACCGGCCTTGACCCGGCCCCGAGGCTGGGATGCTTGGCTGTGTTTGGCTGTGCCAGGGATCGACAACGAGTGACGCGGGAGCTGCTGAGTCGTGGAAGACAGGGTGCGGGTGGTCATCGCCGAGGATTCAGTGCTGCTGCGTGAGGGCCTGACCCGGTTGCTGACCGACCGGGGGCATGACGTCGTAGCAGGCGTCGGGGACGCGGAAGCCCTGATCAAGACGGTGGCGGAGCTGGCGGCGGAGGACGCGCTGCCGGACGTGGTGGTGGCGGACGTACGGATGCCGCCGACCCACACCGACGAGGGGGTGCGGGCGGCCGTACGGCTGCGCAAGGACTATCCCGGGATCGGTGTGCTCGTGCTGTCGCAGTACGTCGAGGAGCAGTACGCCACCGAACTGCTGGCCGGTTCCAGTACCGGAGTGGGGTACCTGCTCAAGGACCGGGTGGCCGAGGTGCGCGAGTTCCTCGACGCGGTGGTCCGGGTGGCCCGGGGCGGCACGGCCCTGGACCCCGAGGTGGTCGCCCAGCTGCTGGGCCGCAGCCGCAAGCAGGACGTGCTGGCGGGGCTGACGCCGCGCGAGCGCGAAGTGCTGGGGCTGATGGCCGAGGGGCGGACGAATTCGGCGGTGGCCAAGCAGTTGGTGGTCAGCGACGGAGCGGTGGAGAAGCACGTCAGCAACATCTTCATGAAGCTCGGCCTGTCGCCGAGTGACGGGGATCACCGGCGCGTGCTCGCCGTCCTCACCTATCTGAGATCCTGATCAACTGACACCCTGTCAGGCAATGCTGTAGCGCCTGGCTCGACGGGGGTGTCGAAGAACCTGACGGCGGAGTGTCTCCTCACCGGGGTTTGCGCGGCGGGAGACACTCCGGACCAGGCCGTCCCACGGGACGGTCCAGCATATGAGCGGCCCAAGGAAGGACACCCTTACCGACGTAGGGTTGGCCTTGCGAACGCCACGCCTCGAAGGAGGTCCAGTTCAGTGACCAGCCAGGTCAGTAGCCCAGCCGAGCAGGCCGACGGGGCCGGGGGTGCTGTAGTCGGTGGACAGCGCACGCCCGCGGGTCCCGGCGAGAAGGAAGTCCGTCGGCTGGACCGTGTGATCATCCGTTTCGCGGGTGACTCGGGTGACGGCATGCAGCTCACCGGTGACCGCTTCACGTCCGAGACGGCTTCTTTCGGCAACGACCTCTCGACGCTGCCGAACTTCCCGGCCGAGATCCGGGCGCCCGCCGGCACCCTGCCGGGCGTGTCCTCGTTCCAGCTGCACTTCGCCGACCACGACATCCTCACGCCCGGTGACGCGCCGAACGTGCTGGTCGCGATGAACCCGGCCGCCCTGAAGGCGAACATCGCCGACGTGCCACGGGGCGCGGACATCATCGTGAACACCGACGAGTTCACCAAGCGCCCGATGGCGAAGGTCGGCTACGCGGTCTCGCCGCTGGAGGACGGCTCGCTCCAGGCGTACAACGTGCACCCGGTGCCGCTGACGACGCTGACCGTGGAGGCCCTCAAGGAGTACGGGCTCTCCCGGAAGGAGGCCGAGCGGAGCAAGAACATGTTCGCGCTGGGCCTGCTGTCGTGGATGTACCACCGGCCCACCGAGGGCACCGAGGCGTTCCTGCGCGCGAAGTTCGCGAAGAAGCCGCAGATCGCCGAGGCGAACGTGACCGCCTTCCGGGCGGGCTGGAACTTCGGGGAGACCACCGAGGACTTCGCGGTGTCCTACGAGGTCGCGCCCGCGACGAAGGCGTTCCCGACCGGCACCTACCGCAACATTTCCGGGAACCTGGCCCTGTCCTACGGGCTGATCGCGGCCGGGCAGCAGGCCGACCTGCCGCTCTACCTGGGCTCGTACCCCATCACCCCGGCTTCCGACATCCTGCACGAGCTGTCCAAGCACAAGAACTTCGGTGTGCGGACCTTCCAGGCCGAGGACGAGATCGCGGGGATCGGGGCCGCGCTGGGGGCCGCCTTCGGCGGCTCGCTGGCGGTCACGACCACCTCCGGGCCGGGCGTGGCGCTGAAGTCGGAGACGATCGGGCTGGCGGTGTCCTTGGAGCTGCCGCTGCTGGTCGTGGACATCCAGCGCGGCGGGCCCTCGACGGGCCTGCCGACCAAGACGGAGCAGGCCGACCTGCTCCAGGCGATGTACGGGCGCAACGGCGAGGCCCCGGTCCCGATCGTGGCACCGCGGACCCCGGCCGACTGCTTCGACGCCGCGCTCGACGCGGCGCGGATCGCGCTGACGTACCGGACCCCGGTCTTCCTGCTCTCGGACGGCTACCTCGCCAACGGGTCCGAGCCCTGGCGGATCCCGGACGTCACCGACCTCCCCGATCTGCGGGTCCCCTTCCATGACGGCCCCAACCACCAGCTCGCCGACGGCACCGAGGTGTTCTGGCCCTACAAGCGGGACCCGGAGACCCTGGCCCGCCCGTGGGCCGTGCCCGGCACGCCGGGGCTGGAGCACCGCATCGGCGGGATCGAGAAGCAGGACGGCACCGGGAACATCTCCTACGACCCGGCCAACCACGACTTCATGGTCCGCACCCGCCAGGCCAAGATCGACGGCATCCAGGTCCCCGACCTCGACCTCGACGATCCCGACGGGGCGACCACCCTCGTGCTGGGCTGGGGCTCCACCTACGGCCCGATCACCGCGGCCGTGCGCCGGCTGCGCCTGGCCGGCACCCCCATCGCCCAGGCCCACCTGCGCCATCTCAACCCCTTCCCCAGGAATCTGGAAGAGGTGCTGCGGCGTTACGACAAGGTAGTGGTGCCCGAGATGAACCTCGGCCAGCTGGCCACCCTGATCCGGGCGAAGTACCTGGTCGACGCCCGTTCGTACACCCAGGTCAACGGCATGCCCTTCAAGGCGGAACAGCTCGCCACGGTCCTCCAGGAGGCCATCAATGACTGAGGTCACCGACGCCCCCGCCCAGGCACCGACGCTGCTGTCGCTGGTCCCCAAGGCCGAGGCCAAGCAGTCGATGAAGGACTTCAAGTCCGACCAGGAAGTCCGCTGGTGCCCCGGCTGCGGCGACTACGCCGTCCTGGCCGCCGTCCAGGGCTTCATGCCGGAGCTCGGACTGGCGAAGGAGAACATCGTCTTCGTCTCCGGGATCGGCTGCTCCTCCCGCTTCCCGTACTACATGAACACCTACGGGATGCACTCCATCCACGGCCGCGCCCCCGCCATCGCCACGGGCCTGGCGACCTCGCGCCGCGACCTGTCGGTCTGGGTCGTCACCGGTGACGGCGACGCCCTGTCCATCGGCGGCAACCACCTGATCCACGCCCTGCGGCGCAACGTCAACCTCAAGATCCTGCTCTTCAACAACCGGATCTACGGGCTGACCAAGGGCCAGTACTCGCCCACCAGCGAGGTCGGCAAGCTCACCAAGTCCTCCCCGATGGGCTCCCTCGACGCGCCCTTCAACCCGGTCTCGCTCGCCATCGGCGCCGAAGCCTCCTTCGTGGCCCGCACCGTCGACTCCGACCGCAAGCACCTCACCGAGGTCCTGCGCGCCGCGGCCGACCACCAGGGCACCGCCCTCGTCGAGATCTACCAGAACTGCAACATCTTCAACGACGGCGCCTTCGAGGTCCTGAAAGACCAGGACCAGGCGCAGGAGGCCGTCATCCGCCTCGAACACGGAGCGCCCATCCGCTTCGGGGCGGACGGCTCCAAGGGCGTCGTGCGCGACCGCGCCACCGGCGACCTGCACGTCGTCACGGTCACCCCGGACAACGAGGCCGACGTCCTGGTCCACGACGCGCGCATCGCGTCGCCGACCAACGCCTTCGCCCTCTCCCGGCTCGCCGACCCGGACACCCTGCACCACACGCCCATCGGGGTGTTCCGCAACGTCGAGCGCCCCGTCTACGACACGCAGATGGCCGACCAGCTCGACACCGCCATCGAACAGCACGGCAAGGGCGATCTGACCACCCTGCTCACCGGCAACGACAACTGGACCGTCGTCGGCTGAACCCGACGCCACGGCCCTGCGCGACGGAGTGCGCGACGGGGGCCCGGATCCCGGCCGATGGCTACGGGGTCCGGGCCCCGTCGTACGCCGCCCGGGCCGCCTGGACGTCGCCCGTACGGCGTTCCGTCCAGCGGGCCAGCGCCCACACCTGCTCGGCGGCCTCGCGCCCCAGCGGGGTGAGCGAGTAGTCGACCCGCGGCGGGATCACCGGCTGCGCGACCCGCAGCACGAAGCCGTCCCGCTCCAACGTCTGGAGGGTCTGGGCCAGCATCTTCTCGCTGACCCCGCCCACCTCGCGGCGCAGTTCGCTGAAGCGGAACGACCGCTCGACGAGCGCGGCCAGGACGAGGACGCCCCAGCGGCTGGTGACGTGCTCCAGGACGCCCCGGGAGGGACACATCGGGGCCTTGACGCTGGCATTGGCATTGGCATTGGCACCGACACTGGCACTTACTTCCATGCCAGTACCTTACTTCAAAGTGGGTACTTACAAATAGTTAGCGCGCTCCGTAGGGTGGTGTCATCAACCGCAGGAACCCCGCAGGACCCCCTGAAGGAGCACCCCATGAGCATCGTCGTCACCGGAGCCACCGGAGCCCTCGGCCGCCTGGTCCTGGAGGACCTGCTGGCCACCGTCCCCGCCTCGGAGATCGCCGCCGTCGTCCGCAACGAGGCGAAGGCCGCCGACCTGGCCGAGCGCGGCGTCGAGGTGCGCGTCGCCGACTACAGCGACCCCGCGAGCCTGGAGGGCGTCTTCCGCGCCGGGGACCGGGTCCTGATGATCTCCGGCAGCGAGGTCGGCCAGCGGGTGCCGCAGCACACCGCGGTGATCGGGGCCGCGAAGGCCGCCGGGGTGGCCCAGCTCGCCTACACCGGGATCCTCGGCGGCCCCGAGGCCGACTTCGACCTCGCCGCCGAGCACCGCGTCACCGAGCAGCTCATCCTCGACTCCGGGCTGCCCCACACCTTCCTGCGCAACGGCTGGTACCACGAGAACTACACCGCGCAGCTGGGCAACGTCCTGGAGCACGGCGCGGTCGTCGGCAGCGCCGGCGAGGGCCGGATCGCCTCCGCGGCCCGCGCCGACTACGCCGCCGCGGCGGCCGCCGTGGTGACCGGCGAGGGCCACCTGAACAAGGTGTACGAGCTCAGCGGCGACACCTCCTGGAGCCTGGCGGAGTACGCCGCCGAGGTCGCGGCGCAGTCCGGCCGCGAGATCGCCTACGCGGCGGTCCCGGCGGACGCGCACCTCGACGTGCTCACCGGCGCCGGCGTCCCCGCGGGCTTCGCCGCCATCCTCGTCGACGTGGACGCGGCCATCTCGCGCGGCCGGCTCGCGGGCACCAGCGGCGACCTGGCCAAGCTGATCGGCCGCCCGACCACCCCGATCGCCACCGCGATCGCGGCCGCCCTGGCCTGAGCCGCGGTGGAGAGGATCCGGATGTCATGACCGTCACCTGCCCAAGGGCATGACATCCCGCTCCGGCGGCGCTACCTTCGTGAGGTTGGCGAGAAGTGACCCTGGAGGGCCCGTGAGGACAGACGACGAGCAGCGCACGGGTCTGCTCTACGGATTCGGCGCCTACGGCCTGTGGGGGCTGGTGCCCCTCTTCTGGCCCCTGCTCAAGCCCGCCGAGGCGATCGAGATCCTCGCCCACCGCATGGTGTGGTCCCTGGTCGCCGTCGGCCTCGCGCTGCTCGTGATGCGCCGCTGGGGCTGGATACGGGCCCTGCTCGGCCAGCCGCGCAAGCTCGGGCTGACCGCGCTCGCGGCCACCGTGATCTCGATCAACTGGGGCCTGTACATCTGGTCCGTGAACCACGGCCGGGTCGTCGAGGCCAGCCTCGGCTACTTCATCAACCCGCTGGTCACCATCGGTATCGGCGTCCTCGTCCTGGGCGAGCGGCTGCGCCGCACGCAGTGGGCGGCGGTCGCCGTCGGCTTCGCCGCCGTCGTGGTGCTGGCGATCGGCTACGGGCGGCCGCCGTGGATCTCGCTGGTGCTCGCCTGCTCCTTCGCGACCTACGGGCTGCTCAAGAAGAAGATCAACCTGAACGGCCTGGACTCGCTGGCCGCCGAGACCGCGCTGCTCTTCCCGCCCGCCCTCGGCTACCTCGTGTGGCTGACGGTCCAGGGCCACTCCACCTTCACCACCGGGGGCGTCGGGCACGCCGCCCTGCTGGCCTCGACCGGCCTGGTCACCGCGATCCCGCTGGTCTTCTTCGGCGCCGCGGCCATCCGGGTCCCGCTGTCCACCCTCGGCCTGCTCCAGTACCTGGCCCCGGTCTTCCAGTTCGGCCTCGGCGTCGTCTACTTCCACGAGGCCATGCCGCCCGAGCGCTGGGCCGGCTTCTCCCTCGTCTGGGCCGCGCTCGCGCTGCTCACCTGGGACGCGCTGCGGACCGCCAGGCGCTCCCGCGCGTCCCTCGCGGGAGCCGTTTCGGCCACTGCCGCGAGCGTCGCCACCCCCGCCGCACAGGCCGCTCCCGGGGCGCCCGCCGCCCCCGTGACCCCGGCGCGCGAACCGGCTTAGCCGCGCATCATCCACCGCTCGATCCCCGGTACGGAACCTCCGTACCGGGGATCGTCCGTTTTCCGAACCCCACTGACCGGATTATGACCTTGACGGGCAGTCATACTCTCGCTGAACATCAGGCTCGCACTGACGCACTAACGCTCACTTGCTCTATCCCCTCAGTTCCGTCATATCCCCGCGGAATCCCGGAGCCCCCACATGAGCCTGTCCGTCTCCCGGCGCCTGGTCGCCGTCACCGCGATCGCGGTGGCCGGCCTGTTCGCCTCCACCGCCCCCGCGGCGCTGGCCTCCCCCACCGCGGCCACGGCCGCGCCGACGCCGCCCGACATCCCCATAGCCAACGTCAAGGCGCACCTGACCCAACTCCAGTCGATCGCGACCGCCAACGGCGGCAACCGCGCGCACGGCAAGGCCGGCTACAAGGCCTCGATCGACTACGTGAAGGCCAAGCTGGACGCGGCCGGTTACACCACCACCCTGCAGACCTTCACCTCCAGCGGCGCCACCGGCTACAACCTGATCGCCGACTGGCCGGGCGGCGACCCGAACTCGGTCCTGATGTCCGGCGCGCACCTGGACTCGGTCAGCGCCGGCCCCGGCATCAACGACAACGGCTCCGGTTCGGCCGGCATCCTCGAAACGGCCCTCGCCGTCTCCCGGGCCGGGCTCCAGTCCACCAAGCACCTGCGCTTCGGCTGGTGGGGCGCGGAAGAGCTGGGCATGGTCGGATCGACGTACTACGTCAACAACCTGCCGAGCGCCGAGAAGTCGAAGATCTCCGGCTACCTGAACTTCGACATGATCGGGTCGCCGAACCCGGGCTACTTCGTCTACGACGACGACCCCACGATCGAGCAGACCTTCAAGACGTACTTCGCCGGCGTCGGCATCCCCACCGAGATCGAGACCGAGGGCGACGGCCGCTCCGACCACGCCCCCTTCAAGAACGCGGGCATCCCGGTCGGCGGCCTCTTCAGCGGCGCCGACTACACCAAGACCGCCGCGCAGGCCCAGAAGTGGGGCGGCACCTCCGGCAAGGCCTTCGACGCCTGCTACCACCGGTCGTGCGACACCTCGGCGAACATCAACGACGCGGCGCTGGACAAGAACAGCGACGCGATCGCCTACGCGGTCTGGACCCTGGGCGCGTCCACCCCGGTCCCGCCGGGCCCGTCCTTCGAGAACACGACGGACTACGCCATCCCGGACTCCCCGGCCGCCGGGGTCAGTTCACCGATCACCGTCTCGGGCGTCACGGGCAACGCCCCGGCGACCACCAAGGTGGACGTGAACATCGTCCACACCTACCGCGGTGACCTCCAGATCGACCTGATCGCCCCGGACGGCACGGCGTACCGGCTGAAGAACTCCAGCTCGGACTCGGCCGACAACGTCATCGCCTCGTACACGGTGAACGCGTCGAGCGAGGTCGCCAACGGCGTCTGGAAGCTCCAGGTGAAGGACGTGGCCGCGCAGGACACCGGCTACATCAACAGCTGGAAGATCACCTTCTGAACGCCCTGGAAAGCCCTGGAACACCCCGAACAACCCGAACACCCTGAACGCGCCACTGCCGCCCGCTTCCCCCCGGGGACGCGGGCGGCAGTGGCGCTACGTGCCTTCGGCGCGCACCCGCAGGGCCTCCGGAACCGGCTCCTGTATCTGGGAGCGCAGCTCCTCGGCCACGGCGGCGATGTCGACCCGGCCCAGCTTCGCGGCCTCCACGAGATCACCGAGCGCCTCGGGCGAGGGCAGTTGCTTCGCCCCGGCGACCCGCAGGTACGAGCGGGTGGCCGCGGCCGCGTAGAACTCGTTCATCGGGGATTCCAGCGCCGGGCACACCGCGAGGGTGTGCAGGAACGCGGCGGCCCGCCAGGCCGTGTCGGGGGCGGGCTGCTCGGGGACCAGCACCAGGTCGTTCTGGTGGCGGGCCACCGCGGCGGCCACCCCGGAGGGATCCCACACGGCGGGATCGGACGGGAGGTGGTGGGCCAGAGCGGTCCAGGCCCACTCCATGGTGATCTTCAATGGCCGAACCGCTCCTGGAAGTAGCCCCAGTGGTCGGCGAACTCCTCGATGCCGGAGAGGAAGTTCTTGCGGTCCTCGTCCAGTTCGCGTTCGGTGACCTCGGTGATCAGCGCGGTGACCGTCGTCCCCAGCGCCGCCGCGCGCGCTTTGAGGCGCTCGTGGAACTCTTCCTCCAGGCGGATGGTGACGTGTCTCGACATGGCACTCACGGTACAGCGGGCCCGCTGTACCGAGGAGAGTTATGCCGCAAGGGTGGCCCGGGACACAAGTCCTGGGCCACCCTTGTCGTACCTGTGCCCACGTTCCGCGGGCGTCCCGGCTACTTCGCGGCGTTGGCCGCCTGGACCAGGGCGTCCTTGGTGAGCGCACCCACGTAGACCTTGCCGTCATCCGTGATCAGCGCGTTGACCACGCGGGTCGAGAAGATCCGGCCGGAGCCGAACTTCCCGTTGACCTTGTCCCCGAGGCTGTCGAGGAGCTGCTTGGCCTCCTTGGGGGCGCCCTTCTCGTTCGCCTTGCCCTCGAAGTCCTTCATGCCCTTGCCCGTGCCCGAGTCGATCCGGGCGACCGCGCCCCAGCCCTCACCGAGGACCGTGGTCTCGCCCTTGGCCCCGCCGCCGGTCAGGCCGTTCAGGCCGGGGATCGGCAGGGAGTCCATGCGGCGCTGCGCCTTGTCCCCGTGCGAGGCGTCGGAGCCCTCCTGCACCTTGGCGCCCTTGGGCGGGGTGAAGGTGAAGGTGTCGGCGGCGGGCTTGGCGAAGTCGACCTTGCTGAAGCCCGCGTCCAGGATCGGCTTGCCGCCCTGGCTGGAGAGCACCTGGACGCGCAGCGGCACACCGTTCTTGGCGTCCACCGCGATCTGGACGGACCCGATGGTGGAACCGGACGCCTTCGGCTTGAGCACCAGCTGGTAGGCGTCGCGTCCGGCCACCTGGGCCGTGTCGCCGACGCTCACGTCGGTGGTGGGTCCGGCGGCCTTCAGGGCCTCCTCGGCGAGCTGCGCGGGCGAGGTGCCGAGCCGGTCGGCCGTCTTGTGCTCCTTGCCCTTCTGCCCCGCCTTGGCGCCCGCTTCCTTGTCGTGGAAGACCTCATTGGACTTGCTGTCGTAGCCCCAGACCTCGTCACCGTTGTGGATGAGGCTGTACTCGTCCTTGCCGTCCAGGAAGGTGATCCGCTGGCGGTCCGGGCCGTCGGCCGCGACCTTGAAGGTGTGCGTGCCGGTGGCGAGCTGCGTGAGCTTGTCCTCCGGGTTCGCGGAACCGCCAGCGACGCCCCCGCCGCCGAGCAGGCCGGTCGCCAGCTTCGGCAGGCCGAGGTCGGTGCTGATCTTCGCGGTGCCGGACAGCTGCTGGGTGTCCGACGCCGCGATCTTCTCGATGAGCTGCTGCGCCGTCACCTTCGGAAGGTCCGGTCCGCTCGCGTTGGCGAAGGCCGGAACGAGTCCCACCGTCGCCACGGCCACTCCCACGACCACGACCGGTACCGCGTACCGCGAGGCCTTGCGAGAGGTCTTTACGTTCGCTGCCATGTCTCTGCCCTACCTCTGTGTGTAGGCGGCGACCTACCCATCCCGACATCTCAACGTCCACCCCGCGCCGCCACTCTCACCCGATCTGGTGGGGATGTGTGTCTCTATCTGACCAAACGGAGGCCCTCCGGGGCATCACTCCTCGGAGCCAACTCCGTGTACGCCCGTGGGATGACATGACGAAGGCCCCCCGTCCCCATCCCGTAGGGGTCGGAGGGCCTGGCCTCTGTCTTAGGTCCTACCGGGGTGCTAGCCGGCCCGGTGGACGACCGCGTCGCACAGCTCTTCCAGGGCGGACTTCGCGAAGCACTCGGGCAGCGGGGCCAGCGTGGCCCGCGCGTCCTCGGCGTAGCGGATGGTGTCGCGCCGCGCCTGCTCAAGCGCCGGGTGCACCCGCAGCCGGGACAGCACCTCGGCGTGCCGGGCGTCGTCCGTCAGGTCGCCGTCCAGGAGGCGCACGAGCTCCAGGTCCTCCTCCCGCCCGTCCCGGGCGGCCATCTCCCGCAGCCGCAGCACCGGCAGGGTCGGGATGCCCTCGCGCAGGTCCGTGCCCGGCGTCTTGCCGGACTCGTGCGAGTCGGAGGCGATGTCGAGGACGTCGTCGGCGAGCTGGAAGGCGGTGCCGAGGCGCTCGCCGTACTGCGTGAGGATGTCGACGACCGACTCGTCGGCGCCGGACATCAGGGCGCCGAAGCGGCCCGAGACGGCGATCAGCGAGCCGGTCTTGCCCGCGATGACGTCGAGGTAGTGGGCGACGGGGTCGCGGCCGTCGCGCGGACCGGCCGTCTCCAGGATCTGACCCGTCACCAGCCGCTCGAAGGCCTCGGCCTGGATCCGCACGGCCTCGGGGCCGAGGTCCGCCAGGATGTGCGAGGCGCGGGCGAACAGGAAGTCACCCGTCAGGACCGCCACGGAGTTGCCCCAGCGCGTGTTCGCGCTGTCCACGCCGCGCCGGACGTCCGCCTCGTCCATGACGTCGTCGTGGTAGAGCGTCGCGAGGTGCGTCAGCTCCACGACCACCGCGGACGGCACGATGCCGGGCGCGTACGGGTCGCCGAAGCGGGACGCGAGCATCACCAGCAGCGGCCGGAACCGCTTGCCGCCGGCTTTGACCAGATGCTGCGCGGCCTCGGTGATGAAGGGGACTTCGCTCTTGGTGGCCTCCAGCAGACCCGCCTCGACTGCGGCCAGTCCGGCCTGGACATCGCTCTCAAGAGCCTGGTCCCGCACGCTCAGTCCGAACGGCCCGACGACGGTCACGAGGGGTACTCCTGTCTGCTGACGATCACGGTGACGATCACCTGGATTGTCGATGTGTCGCTGCCATCACTCAAGCCAGCGTATCCGGTCTGTTTTCGATCACCGAGAGCGCCCGCCCGGTCGCGACCAGCGCACCGCCCGAACCACACCGGTATGTTCTTAAGGAGCCAATACGACCGGAGAATGCGTTTTGTCCAGAACTGCGCCTGATATCGACGAACCGGCGGACCCGGAGGCCGACCAGCCGCCGCCCGGCGACGACCACGCCTTCCTCGGCCACCCCAGGGGCTTGGCGACGCTCTCCGGACTGGAGGTCTGGGAGCGCTTCTCGTTCCTGGGCATGCAGGCCATCCTGGTTCTCTACTTCGCGGACACCGTAGTCAACGGCGGCCTCGGAATGAATCCGGGAACCGCCGCGTCCGTGTCGGCCGCCTACGGAACCATGGTCTACCTGGTTTCCGTGGCCGGCGGCTGGCTCGCCGACCGGATCCTCGGCTCCTACCGCTCCGTCCTGTGGGGCGGCGTCCTGATCGCCTGCGGCCACTACGCGATGGCCGTGCCGACCGCCGCCATGACCTGGGTGGGCCTCGGCCTGATCAGCGCCGGCACCGGCCTGCTCAAGCCCAATGTGGCCAGCATGGTCGGCAAGCTCTACCGCACCGACGACCAGCGCCGCGACGCCGGATTCGCCCTGTACTACATGGGCATCAACATCGGCGCCTTCGCCGGTCCCCTCATCACCGGCTGGCTCGGCGAGCACAAGGGCTGGCACTGGGGCTTCTCCGCCGCCGCGATCGGCATGACGGCCGGCCTGATCCAGTACGTGCTGGGACGCCGCCATCTGGCCGGACGAAAGCACTCCGCCGAGTACCCCCTCGCCCCCGCGGCGATGCGCCGCGCCGTATGGAGCATCGTGGGCGGCCTGTTGGGCGTGGCGGTCCTCGCCACCCTGGCGGCCCGGATCGGCTGGCTCACCATGGGCCGGTTCGTCGACCTGCTCACCCTGATCTCGGTGATCGCCCCGGTCGTCTACTTCGCCGTCATGTTCCGCAGCCCCCGGGTGAGCGCCGAGGAGCGCGGCCGGCTGCGCCCGTACGTGGTGCTCTTCCTCGCCTCCGTCGCCTTCAACTTCATCCTGTTCCAGGCGTACTCGACGATGATGCTGCTGGCCTCGACGAACGCCCAGACCTCCATCCTCGGCTTCCACTTCCCGGCCAGTTGGTACGCCTCCGCGCTCGGCGCCTTCGAGGTGGCGCTGGCCCCGGTCGTCGCCGCCGTCTGGGTCCGGATGGGCCGCCGCCAGCCGCACTCCTCCAACAAGATCGCCCTCGGCGTGATCCTGGGCGGCCTGTCCTTCCTGTTGATGGTCATCCCGACCTCCGGGCACGGGGGCGACGACACCTTCAAGATGGCCGCCTGGTGGATCGTCGGCTCCTACCTGCTGCTCGGCCTCGGCGACGTACTGCTGGAGACCTCCGGCATGTCGGCCACCACCAAACTCGCCCCGAAGGCCTACGCCAGCCAGACCATGGCCCTGTGGTTCCTCTCGCTGGCCCTCGCCAACGGCATCCAGGCCCAGGTGGTCAAGGTCTACGGCAAGGTCTCCGTCCCCGCCTACTTCGGCGTCAACGGCGCGATCGCGGTGGCCGCGGGCCTGGCCGTGATCGCCCTCGCGCCCTGGCTGAAGCGCACGATGCACCCCGTGCACTGACCGGCCGCCCGGCCGCCCGCTCGTCCGCTCGTCCGCTCGTCCGCCTGTCCACACGTTCCCAGTACTGCGAGGGGCTGAGGCCGCGCATGAACATCCGTACCGACTTCCCGTACGGGACCACCCACGAGGATGTCCGGATTCCGCTCCCCGACGGAGTGACGCTGTACGCCCGTATCTGGCGGCCCGTGACGGACGAACCCGTTCCGGCGCTGCTGGAGTACCTCCCGTACCGGCTCAGCGACTGGACCGCGCCCCGTGACCAGCAGCGCCACCCCTGGTACGCCGGTCACGGCTACGCCTCGGTGCGGGTCGACGTGCGCGGCCACGGCAACAGCGGGGGCCACCCCGGCGACGAGTACGACGCGCGGGAACTGGCCGACGGGGTCGCCGTCGTGGAGTGGCTGGCCGCTCAGCCCTGGTGCACCGGCGCGGTCGGCATGTTCGGCATCTCCTGGGGCGGCTTCAACTCCCTCCAGATCGCCGCCCTCGCGCCCGAGCCGCTCAAGGCGGTCGTCACCGTCTGCTCCACCGACGACCGCTACGACAACGACGTGCACTACATGGGCGGCTCCGTCCTCGCCGTCGACATGCACGCCTGGGCCGCCACCATGCTCGCCTTCGCCGCCCGCCCGCCGGACCCGCTCTACGCGGGCGACGGCTGGAAGGAGCAGTGGCTGGACCGGCTGGAGGCGCTCCAGCCGCTCGTCCACACCTGGCTCGCGCACCAGACCCGCGACGCGTACTGGAAGCACGGCAGCGTCTGCGAGGACTACGCGGCGATCGGCGCGGCCGTCCTGGCCGTCGGCGGCTGGCACGACCCCTACCGGGACACCGTCCTGCGGCTGGTCGAACACCTGCCGGCCGACCGGGTGCGCGGCCTGATCGGCCCCTGGTCGCACCAGTACCCCGACCGCGGCCTGCCGCCGGGACCCGCGATCGGCTTCCTCCAGGAGACCCTGCGCTGGTGGGACCACTGGCTCAAGGGGGTGGACAACGGGGTCATGGACGAGCCGCTGCTGCGCTCCTGGATCAGCGAGTCGCACCCCCCGGCGACCGTCTACGAGCGGATGGAGGGCCGCTGGGTCGGCGACCCGGCCTGGCCCTCGCCGGCGGTCGCGCCGCACACGTACGCGCTCCAGGGCGACCCGGTCCTCGTCGTGTCCCCGCAGCACACCGGCCTGGACGCGGGCCGCTTCTTCCCCTTCGGCAACGACGGCGACCTGCCGCCGGACCAGCGCGAGGAGGACGCCAAGTCGGCCTGCTTCGAGTTCCCGGTGGGCGCCGGCGGGCGGCTGGAGGTCCTGGGCCGGCCCCGGGTCACCCTGCGGCTGCGGATGGACGTGCCGTACGGGCAGGTCGTCGCCCGGGTCTGCGACGTGGCGCCCGACGGGTCCTCGACGCTGGTCACCCGGGGCGCGCTGAACCTGTCCGCGCGGCGGGGGCGGGACAAGGCGGTGCCGTGGCCGGTGGGCGCGTACGAGGACGTCACCTTCGAGCTGAACGGCATCGGGCACGCCTTTCCGCCCGGGCACCGGATCCGGCTCGCGGTGTCCTCCGCGTACTGGCCGTGGATCTGGCCGCGGGCCGGGTCCGAGGCGGGCTGGACGCTGGAGCCCGCGGGGAGCGCGCTGACCCTGCCGGTCCGGGACCCGGCCGTGGGGGCGGGCCCGGAGATCGTCTTCGAGCCGCCGGAGCAGTCCGAGGGCCTCGGCGTGGTCCATCCCGGGACCCTGGACGAGCCGCGACCGGAGCGGCTGGTCGTGCGGGACGTGGCGCGCGGGCTCTGGCGGCTGGAGGTGGACCCGCGGTACGGCGGAACGCGGGTGTACCCGGACGGGCTGGAGTTCAGCGAGGACGCGCAGGAGGTGTACGAGATCGAGGACGGCGACCCCTTGTCGGCCCGGACCGTCTCGCACTGGCGGATCCGGCTGCACCGGCCGGAGCGGGGGTGGGACGCGAGGGTGGAGACCCGGTCGGAGATCTCGTGCGACGAGGGCGGCTTCGTGACGTCGAACGAGGTCGTGTGCCGGGAGGGGGACGAGGTCCTCTTCCACCGGACCTGGGAGCGCCGCCTGCCGCGTGCGGCGGGCTAGGCCGGGCCGCTGCCCTCACACGCCGGGCGGGCTGGATCGGGCCCGGCTCGGCCCGCCCGCGCGGCCTACCGACTGCCCTCAAACGCCGGGCGGGCTGGATTCGGCCCGGGCGCCGCCTGCCCGCGCGGCTCAACGATTGCCCTCAAACGCCGGGCGGGCTGAAATCAGCCCCGCCGGGCCAATCCAGCCCCGCCGGCGATTGAGGCGCCCCCGGAGGGAGGGGAGGGCGGGGCCCGCTACGCGTACAGGCGTTCCAGGACCACCGCGATGCCGTCCGCCTCGTTCGACAGGGTCACCTCGTCCGCCACCGCGACCAGCTCACGGTGCGCGTTCGCCATCGCCACCCCGTGGGCGGCCCAGGCGAACATGGGGATGTCGTTCGGCATGTCGCCGAAGGCGATCGTCGAGGAGGCGTCCAGGCCCAGGACGGCCGCCGCCCGGCCCAGCCCGCTGGCCTTGTCGATGCCCGGTGGCTGGATCTCCACCGTGTGTTCCCCGGCCATCGTGATGTTGACGAGGTCACCGACCACGCCGCGCGCGACCCGGGTCAGTTCGTCGTCGTCCAGCTCGGGGTGCTGGAGCAGCACCTTGTTGATCGGGGCCGACCACAGGTCCGCCCGGCGCGGCACGCGGACCGTCGGCAGGTGCGGGTGCCACATCCGGTAGCCGGGCCCCATCAGCATCTCCGCGTCCAGCCCCTCCCGGTTGACGGCCGCGAACACCTCGCCGACCTCCGCTTCGATCTTGCCGAGGGCGACCTCCGCCAGATCCCGGTCCAGGGCGACGGAGTGCAGCATCCGGCCCTCCGCCGCGTCGTACAACTGCGCGCCCTGCCCGCACACCGCGAGCCCCGTGTAGCCGAGGTCGTCCAGGACGTGCCGGACCTGTGGGACGGGGCGCCCGGTGACGATGATGTGCCGGGCGCCTGCTGCGCGCGCCGTCGCGAGCGCCGCGTACGAACGGGCGGAAACTGTGTCACCTGCGCGCAGCAGCGTCCCGTCCAGGTCAGTGGCGATCAGGGCGTACGGGAGGGCGCGAAGGGGGGCGGAAGTCACGGGTTCAAGGATACGGACCTCGTTGGACAAGTCCTACAAATAGCGCCCGAATCCGGCCTCCCGCAGGCCCCACCAGGCACGTAACGTGTCAACAAAACCCGGGACACCCCCGGGCCGCCCGGAAAGCGAGGCAGTATCCCATGCCCCTGCAGAGCCCCCTCGACGTACCCGAGGGCGACCCGTTCGGGCCGCACAACCTCCCGTACGGCGTGTTCTCGACCGCCGAGGAGACGGGCGGGGCCGCGGAGCCCCGGCGGCGCGTCGGCGTGCGGATCGGCGGATACGTGCTGGACGCCGGAGCCGTCGCCCTCGCGCTCGGGTCCCCGTACGCCGGGCTGCTCGGCCAGCCCTCCCTCAACCCGCTGCTGGCGGCCGGCCGCACCGCCTGGCACGACGTGCGCCGCGCGCTCACCGCGTGGGTCACCGACCCGGGCCACCGGCCCGCCGTCGAGCCCCACCTGGTGCCGCTCGAAGCCGTCACCCTGCACCTGCCGTACGAGGTCGCGGACTACGTCGACTTCTACGCGAGCGAGCACCACGCCACCAACGTCGGGCAGATCTTCCGCCCGGACGGCGACGCGCTCACCCCCAACTGGAAGCACCTGCCCATCGGTTACCACGGCCGCGCGGGCACCCTGGTCGTCTCCGGCACGGACGTCGTGCGGCCCTCGGGCCAGCGCAAGGCGCCCGCGGACCCGGCGCCCGTCTTCGGCCCGAGCATCAAGCTCGACATCGAGGCGGAGGTCGGTTTCGTCGTCGGCACCCCCTCCGAACTGGGCACGGCCGTGCCGCTCGGCGACTTCCGGGAGCACGTCTTCGGCCTCTTCCTGTTGAACGACTGGTCGGCGCGCGACATCCAGGCCTGGGAGTACGTGCCGCTCGGTCCCTTCCTCGGCAAGTCCTTCGCGACCTCCGTCTCCGCCTGGGTCACCCCGCTGGAGGCCCTGGACGCGGCCCGCGTGGCGCCCCCGGCCCGCGACTTCCCGCTGCTGCCCTACCTCGACGACTCCGACGCCGGCGCCGACGAGCAGGGCGGCTTCGACCTGCACATCACGGTCGCGATCAACGGCCACGAGGTCGCGCACCCGCCGTTCTCCTCGATGTACTGGACCGCGGCGCAGCAGCTCGCCCACATGACCGTCAACGGCGCCTCCCTGCGCACCGGCGACGTCTACGGGTCCGGCACGGTCAGCGGCCCCGAGACCGGCCAGCGCGGTTCGCTCCTGGAGCTGACCTGGAACGGCCGCGACGCCCTGGAACTCCCCGACGGCAAGCGGACCTTCCTGGAGGACGGCGACACCGTCACCCTGACCGCCTGGGCCCCGGGCCCCGACGGCACCAAGGTCGGCCTCGGCGAGGTCACCGGCACGATCGCGGCCGCCCGCACCGCAGACGGCCGCATCACGGACGCCCGCTAGTCCACACCTCGGGACGCAACTCTGCGGCGGGGTGGCGGATCTTTCCGCCACCCCGCCGTCGTCCCAGGTCAGAGCGGTACGCCGGGCGCCGCCCAGTGGCGCAACACTGCGGCAACACCACCGCCCGGGGCCCCTCGGTATGTTCCGTCGCATGCCAGCCGAACGCCTCCGTGAGCACACCGTCCCGGTCGCCGCAGCGCGCCGCCGACGGCTGCGCGCGGACCGCGCCCGGCAGCTCGCCGACCTCCTGCGCCACCAGGTCCTCGCCGGCCACTACCCCGGCGGGATCCTCCCGCTGGAGGACGCCCTCGCCACCGACTACCGCGCCAGCCGCAACACCGTCCGCCAGGCCCTCGACCTGCTGCGCGGCGAGCGGTTGGTGGCCCGCCAGCCCGGCGTCGGCACCGTCGTCGTCTGCGAGAAGTACCCGCACGGCCTCGACCGCCTCCAGGGCCTCGCCGAAACCCTGCACGAGCACGGCACCGTCAGCAACGAGGTCCGCACGATGGGGCCCGTACCGGCCCCGGCGCCCGTCGCCGAGCGCCTGGGCGTGCCCGAACACGGCGACGTGCTCTACATCGAGCGGCTGCGCCGGCTGAACGGTCTGCCGCTCTCCCTCGACCTCACCTACATCCCGATGGACATCGGCGCCGGGCTCCTCGACTGCGACCTGGAGCACACCGACGTCTTCCGGCTCCTGGAATCCCTGACCGGCAGCCCGCTGGGGCACGCCGAGATCACCCTGGAGGCCGTCAGCGCCGACGCGCACTCCGCCGCCGTCCTCCAGGCCCCGCGCGGCGCCGCCGTGCTGATGCTGGAGCGGCTCACCCACCTCGCCGACGGGCGCCCCGTCGACCTGGAGTTCATCCGTTTCCGCGGCGACCGGATCACCATGAGCGGCCTGCTGCGCCGCGACCGCTGAGCCCCCGCCCCGCACCTCCTCCCCTTTCCCTCCTTTCCTGGAGACAGCCATGCCTCTGGCCCCCCAGCGCGGCGACGTGCCCGTGACCATCGACGAGTCCCTGTGCATCGACGGCTGCACCCTCTGCGTCGACATGTGTCCGCTCGACTCGCTCGCCATCCACCAGGACAGCGGCAAGGCCTACATGCACGTCGACGAGTGCTGGTACTGCGGCCCCTGCGCCGCCCGCTGTCCCACCGGCGCGGTGACCGTCAACATGCCCTACCTGCTCCGGTGAAAGGCCCGATCCCCATGCGCACTCCCCCGCGGACCGCCCTGCGTACGAGAACCCTCGCGCCCCTGCTGCTCCTGGCGCCCCTGGTCACCGCCTGCGGCGGCCAGGGGGCCGGGGCGGACGGGGCGGACGGCGCCAGGACGGTCACGGTGACCGTCGGCTACCAGTCGAAGACCATCAACACCGTCACCGCCGGCACCCTGCTGCGCTCCCTCGGCTACTTCGAACAGGAGCTGGCGGCCCGCGGCGAGCGGGACGGGGTCACGTACAAGGTCGACTGGCAGGACTACGCGACCGGCGCGCCCATCACCGCCCAGATGACCGCCGGAAAGATCGACATCGGTTCGATGGGCGACTTCCCGCTGCTCATCAACGCCGCCCGCGGCAAGGAGCTGAAGCAGCCCACCCACCTGGTGTCGGTGACCGGCTACAACCTCCGCGGCGGCCTCAACACCATCGTCACCGCGCCCGACTCGACGCTGGAGTCGCTGGCCGACCTGCGCGGCAAGAAGGTCTCCACCAGCGTCGGATCGGCCGCGGACGGCACCCTCGTCCGCGCCCTGCAGCGCGCCGGGATCGACCCCGACAAGGGCATCCAGAAGCTCAACCAGCAGCCCAGCGTGGGCGCTTCGGCGCTCCAGGCGGGCAGCGTCGACGCGCTGTCGCAGTTCGTGGCCTGGCCGGGCCAGCTCGCCTTCGAGGGCCGGGCCAAGGCCCTGTACGACGGGGCCGAACTGAAGCTGGCGACCTTCCACGGAGTCACCGTCCGGGAGAAGTTCGCCCACCAACGGGCCGGGGTCCTCGACGACTTCCTGCGCGCCCAGCAGAAGGCCACCTCCTACCTGCGCGACCAGCCCGTGGCCGCCGCCGAGTCGGTGGCCAAGGCGACCGGACTGCCCGCCGAGGTGGTCTACCTCTACAACGGCGCCGACGGCATCGCGACCTTCGACCCGGCGCTGCGCCCCGAGTTGATCGACGCGCTCAAGCAGGACGTGCCGGTGCTGACGGCGGCCAAACTCGTCGGCGGCGTCGACGTGGACGCCTTCGTGGACCCGGAGCCGCTGCGGCGGATCTCCGCGGCGGCCGGCCCGGCCTACCCGGCCGCCACCGGCGCCCGCTCCCGGCTGTGGCTCAAGGGAGCGGACCGGACCACCGCCTACGACTCCCCGCGCGAGCTGCTCCGGGCCGTGCGCGCGGCGGGCGGCCAGGTCCGGGCCGGCTACGTACCGGACGCGGTGACCGGCACCCCGTGGTTCGCCGACAAGGCGGTCTGGGTGGCCGAGGGCGCCGAACTGCGCGCCTTCGTGACCCCCGCGGGCGCCGCGGCGTACGTCGCCGCGCACTCCGGCGGCGGGGCCCGCACGGTGACCTACGAGGAGGCCCTGGGCCTCGCCGGGTCCCCCGCATGAGCGGCGCGGGCGATCCGGGCGGCGCCGGCGACACGGGCGGGGCGAGCAGCGCGGGCAGCGCCGGCCGCCGGCTGCTGCGGCTGGCCTCGCTCGGGGCCGCGCTGCTGGCGTGGCAGCTGCTCACCTCGCTGGACGTGAACCTCTGGCTGCGCTTCGAGCAGTTCCCGACGGTCGGCGAGGTCGCCGCGAAGTTCGCCGAGCGGGCCGCGACGGGCCCGTACTGGCAGGACCTCGCCGACAGCCTGCGCCGGATCGTCACGGGCTTCGCGCTCGCGGCGGTGCTCGGAGTGGCGGTGGGTACCGCGATCGCCCGCTCGAAGGTGGCCGCCGACCTGCTGGGGCCGGTGCTGGAGGTGCTGCGGCCGATCCCCGCGATCGCGCTCGTCCCGGTGGCGATCCTGCTCTTCCCCTCCAACGAGCAGGGGATCGTCTTCATCACCTGCGCGGCCGCTTTCTTCCCCGTCCTGGTCTCCACCCGGCACGCGGTGCGGGCGCTGAGCCCGGTGTGGGAGGAGGCCGTCCTGACCCTGGGCGGCGGGCGGACCCGGGTGCTGTTCTCCGTGGTCCTGCCGGGCGCGCTGCCGGGGATCTTCGGCGGGCTGTCGGTCGGCATCGGCGTGTCCTGGATCTGCGTGATCTCCGCCGAGATGATCTCCGGCGAGTACGGGGTCGGCTACCGCACCTGGCAGGACTACACGGTGGTCGACTACCCCGGCGTCTTCGTCGGCATGGCCACGATCGGCGCCCTCGGCTGGCTGACCTCGACGGCCGTCGAACGGATCGGCCGCCGACTGACCGACTGGCTCCCGGAACGCGCCGCGCGCGGGGCGCCCACCGCCCGGACCCCCCGCCCGCGCGGGCCACGGCGCCGGACGCCGCGGGGCCGGACTCCGCACGACCACACGGTGAAAGAGGTGACCCCCGCATGAACACGGTCAGCACGGCCACCGACCCGGCCGCGCACAAGAGTCGGCCCGCCGCCGCGGGCGCGCGGTTCGCGCTGCGCGGCGTACGCCTCGGGCGCGGCCCCGCCACCGTGCTCGACGGGGTCGAGCTGGAGGTCGAGGCGGGCGAGGTGCTGGCCGTCGTCGGCCCCTCCGGCTGCGGGAAGTCCACGCTGCTGCGCACCCTGGCCGGGCTGTTGCCGCCGCTCGCGGGCAGCGTGGAGCAGGACGGCCGGCCGGTGCTGCGCCCGGAGGCGGACCGGGCGCTGGTCTTCCAGGACGACGCCCTGCTGCCCTGGCGGACGGTGCGGGCCAACGTCGAACTCCCGCTCGCCATCCGCCGGGTGCCCCGGGCCGAGCGGCGCGGCACGGCGGCGCGCTGGCTGGAGCGGGTGGGGCTGGCGGACCACGCGGACAAGCTCCCCCACCGGCTCTCCGGCGGCCAGCGCCAACGGGTCCAGCTGGCCCGGGCGCTGGCCGGCGGCCCGCGGGCCGTCCTGATGGACGAACCCTTCGGCGCGCTCGACGCCCGTACCCGCGCCGAGATGCAGGACCTGCTGGTCGAGGTCCTCGCCGGGACCGGCGCGACCGTCGTCTTCGTCACGCACGACGTCGACGAAGCGCTGTTCCTGGGCGACCGGGTCGCACTGCTCGCCGCCGGGCGCGTGCTCGACGTACCGCGTCCGCGCGAGCGGTCGGCGGCCGGCGGCGCCCCGCAGGGCGCCCTGCGCGCGGAGGTCCTGCGCTCGCTGCGGGAGGACCCGCCCCCCGGTACCACCACCCCCTGATCGGCACCGAACGGAAAGGCAGCACCCGTGGACATCCCCGCGATCGGCTCGGCCGAGGAGATCTCCTGCGACGTCCTCGTCATCGGCGGCGGCACCGCCGGGACGATGGCGGCGCTGACGGCCGCCGAGCGGGGTGCCCGCGTGCTCCTGCTCGAAAAGGCGCACGTACGGCACTCCGGCGCCCTCGCCATGGGCATGGACGGCGTCAACAACGCGGTCGTGCCCGGCCGGGCCGAACCCGACGACTACGTCGCCGAGATCACCCGGGCCAACGACGGGATCGTCGACCAGTCCACCGTGCGCCAGACCGCGACGCGCGGCTTCGCCATGGTGCAGCGCCTGGAGCGGTACGGGGTGAAGTTCGAGAAGGACGAGCACGGCGAGTACGCGGTCCGCCAGGTGCACCGCTCCGGCTCCTACGTGCTCCCCATGCCCGAGGGCAAGGACGTCAAGAAGGTGCTCTACCGGCAGCTGCGCCGGCGCGAGATGCGCGAGCTGATCCGGATCGAGAACCGGGTGATGCCGGTGCGCGTGCTCACCTCGCCCGAGGACGGCCGGGCGATCGGGGCGGCCGGCTTCCACACCCGCACGGGCGCCTTCGTGACGGTGCGCGCCGGCGCGGTGATCCTGGCGACCGGCCCCTGCGGGCGCCTCGGACTGCCCGCATCCGGCTACCTCTACGGCACGTACGAGAACCCGACCAACGCGGGCGACGGCTATGCCATGGCCTACCACGCGGGCGCCGCCCTGACCGGCATCGAGTGCTTCCAGATCAATCCGCTGATCAAGGACTACAACGGGCCGGCGTGCGCGTACGTCGCCAACCCCTTCGGCGGCTACCAGGTCAACCGGCACGGCGAGCGGTTCGTGGACTCCGACTACTGGTCGGGCCAGATGATGGCCGAGTTCGCCGCCGAACTCGCCTCCGACCGGGGGCCGGTGTACCTCAAGCTCAGCCACCTCCCCGAGGAGTCCATCACCTCCCTCGAATCGATCCTGCACACCACCGAGCGCCCCACGCGCGGCACCTTCCACGCCGGCCGCGGGCACGACTACCGCACCCACGACATCGAGATGCACATCTCGGAGATCGGCCTGTGCGGCGGCCATTCGGCCTCGGGGGTGCGGGTCGACGCGCACGCGCGCACCACGGTGGACCGGCTGTACGCCGCCGGGGACCTGGCCTCGGTGCCGCACAACTACATGATCGGCGCCTTCGTCTTCGGTGACCTGGCGGGCGCGGACGCCTCCCGGTACACCGCCTACGAGGGCCCCCTCCCGGCGGACCAGGTGGCCGCCGCGCACGAGCTGGTCTACCGGCCGCTGCGCACGCCCGACGGGCCGCCGCAGCCGCAGGTCGAATACAAGCTCCGGCGGTTCGTGAACGACTACGTCGCCCCGCCGAAGACCGGCGCGAAGCTCTCGCTCGCGGTGGCGGCCTTCGACCGGATGACCGGGGAGATCGCGCGGATGGGCGCGCGCACCGCGCACGAGCTGATGCGGTGCGCGGAGGTGTCCTTCATCCGGGACTGCGCGGAGATGGCCGCCCGTTCCTCGCTCGCGCGCACGGAGTCCCGCTGGGGGCTCTACCACGAGCGGCTCGACCACCCCGAGCGCTCCGACGAGGAGTGGCTGTACCACCTGGACCTGCGCAAGTCCCCCGGCGGGGCAATGGAGTTCACGGCGCGCCCGGTGGAGCCGTACCTGGTGCCGGTGGCGGAGTTCGCACCGGCCGGCGGGGCGTCCCGGCACCTGGGCGAGGTGCACCCGCTGGACGTCGCGACGGCGGGGGCGGCGGGGACGGGGGCGGGGAGCTCGCCGGTGACGCGGACGGTCGGGGCCCCGGTGGCGGCGGGGCCCGCGGTGGCCACCGCGGCGTCGCCCCGGATCCTCGAACTGCTGGCGCTGGCGGAGGAAGCGCCGGGGCTGGCGGCGCTGCGGCCCTACCTCCTCGACCCGGACCCGGCGGTGCGCGCGGCCGCCGTGGCCGCGGTCAGCGAGAGCGTCCCGGCGGGGGCCGGGCCCGCGCTCGCCGAGCGCCTCGCCGACCCCTCCCCCGCGGTACGGGCGGTGGCCGCCGCCTCGCTGCGGGAGCTGCTGGAAGTGCTCCCGGCGGAGCCCGCCCTGGCCGCCGGGCTGCGGGCCGCGCTGGCGGTGACGGACCCGCGGGTCGCCGACCCGGTGGTCCGCTCGGCGGCGCTGGAGGTGCTGCGGGCGCTGCGGCTGGGGGACGCGCCGCTGTACGCCGCCCACCTCGACGACCCCGAGGCGGAGGTGCGGATCCACGCGGTGCGGGCCCTGGTGTCGGTGGACGCGGTGGACGCCCTCGCGCGGGCCGCCGGGGACGGGGCGCGCGAGGTCCGGGTGGCGGTGGCCAAGGGGCTGGCCGCGGTGCGCGGTGCGCGCCCGGAGCCCCTGGAGGTGCTGCTCGGCGATGCGGACCCGCTGGTGCGGGGGGCGGCGCTGGGGGCGCTGGCCACCACCGGGTGCGGGGGCCCGTACGCCGACCGCGCGGTGGCCGCGCTGTCCGGGGACCCGGCGTGGCAGGTCCGGGCGGGGGCCGCGGCCGCGCTGTCCGCGGCGCGGCCCGGGGTGGCGGTGGCGCACCTCACCGGGGCGCTGGCCGACCCGAACGCCGACGTGCGCAAGGCCGCCGTGCTCGCCCTGCTGGCCCACCGGGCCGAGCCGGCCGCCCGCGCGGCGCTGGCGACGGCCACCGCCGACCCGGACGCGGACGTGCGCGCCTACGCCGCCCGGGCGGCCGCCTGACCGGGCGCCGCCCGCCCCCCTTTGGGTGAGCACCGCGTGCGCCCGCCCGCGCCCCCGCACAGGGTGGACGCACGCCCCCACCTCAGGAGCCCCGATGCACGCACGCCCCCTGAAGGCCGCCCTGACCTGCGCGGCTGCCGCGTCCCTCGCCCTGGCCGCCGTCCCGGCGGCCCAGGCGGTGGACGGGCCCGCACCCGACCCCCGCAACGTCCAGGCGATGCGCGACATGGCCGTGGCGATGGCGGTGACCGCCAAGTACGTGGACGAGCAGGAGGCGCTCAAGGACGGCTACGTCCCGCACGGCGAGGAGTGCATGACCAACCCCTTCGGCGCGGGCGCCATGGGCTACCACTACGTCAAGGAGGCCAACTGGGGTTCGAAGGACCCGAGCCGGCCGACCGCGCTCCTCTACAGCACCGCGAAGGACTCGCACGGCCGGCGCAAGCTGGAGACCGTGGAGTGGATGTCCACCGACGGGGACCAGGACCTGAAGACCTCCGACGACCGGCCGAGCATGTTCGGCCTGCCCTTCGACGGCCCGATGCCGGGCCACTGGGCGGGCATGCCGAAGCACTACGACCTCCACCTGTGGGCCTACCGCGACAACCCGGCGGGCCGCTTCCACAACTGGAACACGGCCCTGACCTGCCCGAAGAAGCCCGGCACCCCGGCCGACCCGACACACGGTCACCCGTAAGGGCGGTGCTTACCCGATTCCCGGCGATACGCTGGACGGACTCGCGAGACTCTGCCCCATGGGAGCACTGATGAGCGTCGAATCCGTAGCGCCACAGCCTGAACCGGAGCCGGGGCCACGCTGGCCCATCCCGCCGGCAGGCGGCTGGACCGCGGACGACCTGGACACGCTTCCGAATCTGCCTCCACACACGGAGCTGATCGACGGGAGCCTGGTTTTCGTGAGTCCGCAGAGCATCTTCCACGAGCGGGCCATCGACTTGTGCAAGTGGCAACTGCAATCGGTGGCCCCCGATGACTACGAGGTCTTCCGCGAAATCACCATCGGCATCGACAAGAAGAACCGGCCCGAGCCGGACGTCGTCGTCGTACGAGCGGATGTTGTCGACGCTCTGGAACAGACTGCTTTCCCTGCTGAGGCGGTGGTTCTCGCCATCGAGGTGGTCTCTCCCGATTCGATCGGGCGTGACCGCGAAGCGAAGCCCTTGAAGTACGCCAAGGCCGGGATCCTGCACTTCTGGAGGGTGGAGAACAAGGACGGCCGGGCCGTGGTCTACGTCTACGAACTCGACCCCACAACCCAGAAGTACGTGGCCACCGGCATCTTCCACGACCGCCTCAAGGTCTCCGTCCCCTTCCCCATCGATCTGGATCTCGAAGCGATCGCGCCGAAGCGCCGGCGCCCCGAGTAGTCCCGCACCCGACACGCGTCAGGGCCCGGCCCCCCCTTCCGAGGGGGGCCGGGCCCTGACGTGCGTGCGGCGGCGGGTGGTCAGCGGACGAACGTGCTCGCGTGGCCGGCCAGTTCGAGGAAGTACTGGGGTGCCACGCCCAGGACCACCGTCACGGCGACGCCCACCGCGATCGTGGTCATCGTCAGCATCGAGGGGACGGCGACGGTCGGGCCGTCGGCCTTCGGCTCGCTGAAGAACATCAGCACGATGACCCGGATGTAGAAGAACGCCGCGATCGCCGAGGAGATCACACCGACCACGACCAGCGCGCCCGCGCCGCCCTCCGCCGCCGCCTTGAAGACCGCGAACTTACCGGCGAAGCCGGAGGTCAGCGGGATGCCGGCGAAGGCAAGCAGGAAGACCGCGAAGACCGCCGCCGTCAGCGGGGAACGCCGGCCGAGACCGGCCCACTTGGACAGGTGCGTGGCCTCGCCGCCCGCGTCGCGCACCAGGGTGACCACGGCGAAGGCGCCGATCGTCACGAAGGAGTAGGCCGCCAGGTAGAAGAGGACGGAGGAGACGCCCTCCTTCGACGTGGCGATCACACCGGCCAGGATGAAGCCCGCGTGCGCGATCGAGGAGTAGGCCAGCAGCCGCTTCACGTCGGTCTGGGTGATCGCGATGATCGCGCCCGCCAGCATCGTGACGATCGCGACGCCCCACATCACCGGGCGCCAGTCCCAGCGCAGGCCCGGCAGGACCACGTACAGCAGGCGCAGCAGCGCGCCGAAGGCCGCGACCTTCGTGGCCGCCGCCATGAAGCCGGTGACCGGGGTGGGGGCGCCCTGGTAGACGTCCGGGGTCCACATGTGGAAGGGGACTGCGCCGACCTTGAAGAGCAGGCCCATGAGGATCAGCGCGCCACCGATCAGCAGCAGCGCGTCGTTGCCCATGGTCCCCGCGAGGGCCGGGTCGATCTTCTGGACGGTGCCGTCCACCACGTCCGCGATGACGGAGTACGAGACGGAGCCCGCGTAGCCGTACAGGAGCGCGATGCCGAAGAGGAGGAAGGCGGAGGAGAAGGCGCCCAGCAGGAAGTACTTGACCGCGGCCTCCTGCGACATCAGCCGCTGGCGGCGGGCGAGGGCGCAGAGCAGGTAGAGCGGGAGGGAGAAGACCTCCAGCGCCACGAAGAGGGTCAGCAGGTCGTCGGCGGCCGGGAAGATCAGCATCCCGGCGACCGCGAACAGCATCAGCGGGAAGACCTCCGTGGTGGCGAAACCGGCCTTGACGGCGGCCCGTTCGCTGTCGCTGCCCGGGACGGACGCCGCCTGGGCGGCGAAGGAGTCCACCCGGTTGCCGTGCACCTCCGGGTCCAGGCGCCGCTCGGCGAAGGTGAAGACGGCGACGACGGAGGCCAGCAGGATGGTGCCCTGGAGGAACAGCGCCGGTCCGTCGACGGCGATGGCGCCCATCGCGGCGACGTGCGCCTTGGTGGTGCCGTAGCCGCCGGCGGCGAGGCCGACCACGGCCGCGAAGGCCGAGGCCAGTGCGGCGGCGGTGACGAACACCTGGACGGCGTACCGGGCCCGGCGCGGTACGAACGCCTCGACGAGGACGCCGATCAGCGCGGCGCCCAGCACGATCAGCGTGGGCGAGAGCTGGGCGTACTCGATGTGCGGGGCCGGGATCTTGTCGATCGGATCGGCGGCCAGGGCCCACAGGCCCACGGCGGTCGTGCTCACTTGGCGGCCTCCACGCTCTGTACCGGCACGCTGGGCTCGGGGTCCTGCTGCTTCACATCGGACATGGTGTGCTTCACCGCCGGGTTGACGATCTCGGTCAGCGGCTTCGGGTAGACGCCGAGCCCGATCAACAGGGCGATCAGCGGGGCGACCACCAGCACCTCCCGCAGGCGCAGGTCGGGCATGGCGCGGACCTCCTCCTTCAGCGGGCCGGTCATGGTGCGCTGGTAGAGGACCAGCGTGTAGAGCGCGGCCAGCACGATGCCGAAGGTGGCGATGATGCCGACGACCGGGTAGCGGGCGAAGGTGCCCACCAGGACCAGGAACTCGCTGACGAAGGGCGCGAGGCCCGGCAGCGAGAGGGTCGCCAGTCCGCCGATCAGGAAGGTCCCGGCGAGCACCGGGGCCACCTTCTGCACGCCGCCGTAGTCGGCGATCAGCCGGGATCCGCGGCGCGAGATCAGGAAGCCGGCCACCAGCATCAGCGCCGCCGTCGACAGGCCGTGGTTGACCATGTAGAGGGTGGCGCCGGACTGGCCCTGGGAGGTCATCGCGAAGATGCCCAGGATGATGAAGCCGAAGTGCGAGATCGAGGCGTAGGCGACCAGCCGCTTGATGTCCCGCTGGCCGACCGCGAGCAGCGCGCCGTAGACGATGCTGATCAGGGCCAGGACCAGGACGACCGGGGTGGCCCACTTGCTGGCCTCGGGGAAGAGGCCGAGGCAGAAGCGGAGCATCGCGAAGGTGCCGACCTTGTCGACCACCGCGGTGATCAGGACGGCCACCGGTGCGGTGGCCTCGCCCATCGCGTTGGGCAGCCAGGTGTGCAACGGCCACAGCGGGGCCTTCACCGCGAAGGCGAAGAAGAAGCCGAGGAACAGCAGGCGTTCGGTGCCCTGGGACATGTCCAGGGTGCCGGCGGCCCGGGCGGCGATGATCTCCTGGAGGGAGAAGTTCCCCGCGACCACGTACAGCCCGACCACCGCGGCCAGCATGATGAGGCCGCCGGCCAGGTTGTAGAGGAGGAACTTGACCGCCGCGTACGAGCGCTGCGCGGCCGCGTTCTCATCCGACCCGGAGTGTGCCCGGTCCCCGAAGCCGCCGATGAGGAAGTACATCGGGATCAGCATGGCTTCGAAGAAGATGTAGAAGACGAAGACGTCGGTGGCCGCGAAGGAGATGATCACCATCGCCTCGACCAGCAGGATCAGCGCGAAGAAGCCCTGCGTCGGCCGCCAGCGCGAGGAGTGGGTCTCCAGGGGGTCGGCGTCGTGCCAGCCCGCCGCGATGACGAACGGGATCAGCAGCGCGGTGAGCGCGATCAGCGCCACCCCGATGCCGTCCACGCCCACCTCGTAGCGGACCCCGAAGTCCTTGATCCAGGAGTGGGATTCGGTGAGCTGGAAGCGGTCGCCGCCCGGATCGAAGCGGACCGCGACGAGGGCGGCCAGCGCCAGTGTCGCCAGCGAGACGAGCAGCGCGAGCCACTTGGCGGCGGTCCGGCGCGCGGCCGGTACGGCCGCCGTCAGGATCGCGCCGACCGCGGGCAGCGCCGCCGTCGCCGTCAGAAGCGGGAAATTCATCTCACACCGCCCTCATCAGCAGGGTCGCGGCGATCAGGATCGCCGTGCCCCCGAACATCGAGACCGCGTAGCTGCGGGCGTAGCCGTTCTGGAGCTTGCGCAGCCGTCCCGACAGCCCGCCGACCGCGGCGGCCGTACCGTTGACCACCCCGTCGACGAGGCTGTGGTCGACGTAGACGAGCGAGCGGGTCAGGTGCTCGCCGCCGCGCACCAGCACGACGTGGTTGAAGTCGTCCTGGAGCAGGTCCCGTCGGGCCGCCCGGGTCAGCAGCGAGCCGCGCGGGGCGACCACCGGGACGGGCCTGCGGCCGTACATCGCCCAGGCGACGCCGACCCCGAGGACCAGCACCACCATGGTGGCCAGGGTCACCGTCAGGGCGCTGACCGGCGGGTTGCCGTGCTCGTGGCCGGTGACCGGCTCCAGCCACTTGAGGAAGCGGTCGCCGATGCTGAAGACGCCGCCCGCGAAGACGGAGCCGAAGGCCAGCACGATCATCGGGATCGTCATGGACCTGGGGGACTCGTGCGGGTGCGGCGCGTGGCCCTCCGCGTCGGGCTGCCAGCGCTTCTCGCCGAAGAAGGTCAGCAGCATCACGCGCGTCATGTAGAACGCGGTGATCGCGGCGCCCAGCAGGGCGACGCCGCCGAGGATCCAGCCCTCGGTGCCGCCCTTCGCGAAGGCCGCCTCGATGATCTTGTCCTTGGAGAAGAAGCCCGACAGCCCCGGGAAGCCGATGATGGCGAGATAGCCGAGGCCGAAGGTGACGAAGGTGACCGGCATGTAGATGCGCAGGGCGCCGTACTTGCGCATGTCGACCTCGTCGTTCATCCCGTGCATCACGGAACCCGCGCCGAGGAAGAGGCCCGCCTTGAAGAAGCCGTGCGTCACCAGGTGCATGATCGCGAAGACGTAGCCGATGGGGCCGAGGCCCGCGGCCAGGATCATGTAGCCGATCTGCGACATCGTCGAGCCGGCGAGGGCCTTCTTGATGTCGTCCTTCGCGCAACCGACGATCGCACCGAAGAGGAGCGTCACCGCGCCGACCACGACGACCGCGGTCTGCGCGTCCGGCGCCCCGTTGAAGATGGCGCCCGAGCGGACGATCAGGTAGACGCCGGCGGTCACCATCGTCGCCGCGTGGATCAGGGCCGAGACCGGGGTCGGGCCCTCCATCGCGTCGCCGAGCCAGGACTGGAGCGGCACCTGGGCCGACTTGCCGCACGCGGCGAGCAGCAGCATCAGGCCGATGGCCGTCAGCTTGCCCTCGGAGACCGGTGCGGCAGCGCCTGATGTCACAGTGCCCGCCGCGCCCAGGACCGGTCCGAAGGCGAAGGTCCCGAAGGTGGTGAACATCAGCATGATGGCGATCGACAGGCCCATGTCGCCGACCCGGTTGACCAGGAAGGCCTTCTTCGCGGCGGTCGCCGCGCTGGGCTTGTGCTGCCAGAAGCCGATGAGCAGGTACGACGCGAGACCGACGCCTTCCCACCCGACGTACAGCAGCAGGTAGTTGTCGGCGATGACCAGGATCAGCATCGCCGCGAGGAAGAGGTTGAGGTAGCCGAAGAAACGGCGGCGGCGCTCGTCGTGCTCCATGTACCCGATCGAGTACACGTGGATGAGCGTGCCGACACCGGTGATCAGCAGGACGAAGGTCATCGACAGCTGGTCGAGCTGGAAGCCGAGGTCAGCCCGGAAGCCCTCCACCGGGATCCAGCTGAAGAGCCGCTGGTGCATCGCCCGGTCCTCGACGGCGCGGCCGAGCATGTCGGTGAAGAGCGCCACGCCGATCCCGAAGGAGACGGCGGCGAGCAGGGTGCCGAGCAGGTGCCCGACCTTGTCGAGCCGGCGGCCGCCGCAGAGCAGCACCGCCGCTCCGAGCAGGGGCGCCGCTACGAGCAGCGCGATCATGTTCTCCACGGTGAGCGCCCCTTACAGCTTCATCAGGCTGGCGTCGTCGACCGAGGCCGAGTGCCGGGTACGGAACAGCGACACGATGATCGCCAGGCCGACCACGACCTCTGCGGCGGCGACCACCATCGTGAAGAAGGCGATGATCTGACCGTCCAGGTTGCCGTGCATCCGGGAGAAGGTCACGAAAGCCAGGTTGCAGGCGTTGAGCATCAGCTCGACGCACATGAACAGGACGATCGCGTTCTTGCGGATGAGCACGCCCGCCGCGCCGATGGTGAACAACAGGGCGGCGAGATAGAGGTAGTTGACGGGATTCACTTCGATGCCTCCTCACGGCCGAGCCGCTCGGACGAGGCCTGCTCCAGCGCCTTCAGGTCCTCCAGCGCCTTGCCGGACACGTCCCGGATCTGGCCCCGGGCGCGCAGGGTCTGGTTGACGGTCAGCTCGGACGGGGTGCCGTCCGGCAGCAGACCGGCGACGTCCACCGCGTTGTGCCGGGCGTAGACGCCGGGGGCGGGCAGCGGCGGGAGCTGGACGCCCTCGCGCACGCGCCGCTCGGCCAGCTCGCGCTGGGTCGCGGCCCGCTCGGTGCGCTCGCGGTGGGTGAGCACCATCGCGCCGACGGCCGCCGTGATGAGCAGCGCGCCGGTGATCTCGAAGGCGAACACGTACTTGGTGAAGATCAGCGTGGCCAGACCCTCGACGTGGCCCGCCGAGTTGACCTTCCCCAGCCCGTTGAAGTGGTTCAGGGAGGCGTTGCGGATCCCGGCGATCAGCAGGATGCCGAAGCCGAGCCCGCACACCAGCGCCAGCCAGCGCTGGCCCTTGATGGTCTCCGTGAGCGAGTCCGCGGCGGTGACGCCGACGAGCATGACCACGAAGAGGAAGAGCATCATGATCGCGCCGGTGTAGACGATGACCTGGACGACGCCCAGGAAGTACGCACCGTTGGCGAGGTAGAAGACCGCCAGGATGATCATCGTCCCGGCCAGGCACAGCGCGCTGTGGACGGCTTTCTTCATCAAGATCGTGCACAGCGCGCCGATCACGGCGACGGTGCCCAGGACCCAGAACTGCACGGCCTCACCGGTGGAGGTGAGCGAGGCGGCGGCCACGGCGTTCACGCGCCCACCTCCTCGGACTCGGCGGCGCCCTCGCCCTTGGAGACGGCGACCTGGCGGACCGTGCCCGGAGCGGCCTCCGTCACCAACCCGCGGTAGTAGTCCTGGTCGTCCATGCCCGGGAAGATCGAGTGCGGGGCCTCGACCATGCCCTCCGTGAGCCCGGAGAGGAGCTGCTCCTTGGTGTAGATGAGCGCCTCGCGGCTGGAGTCGGCCAGCTCGAACTCGTTCGTCATGGTCAGCGCCCGGGTCGGGCACGCCTCGACGCACAGCCCGCACAGGATGCAACGGGCGTAGTTGATCTGGTAGACGCGGCCGTAGCGCTCGCCCGGGGAGTAGCGCTCCTCCTCGGTGTTGTCCGCACCCTCCACGTAGATCGCGTCGGCGGGACAGGCCCAGGCGCACAGCTCGCAGCCGATGCACTTCTCCAGACCGTCCGGGTGCCGGTTGAGCTGGTGTCGTCCGTGGAAGCGCGGGGCCGTGGTCTTGGGCTGCTCCGGGTACTGCTCGGTCAGCCGCTTCTTGAACATGGCCTTGAAGGTCACGCCGAAGCCGGCGACCGGGTTCTGCCACTTCTCGTTCTCGTCGGTGTCAGACATCCTCAGCACCCTCCTCTCGGTCACTGTCGTTGTTCGGCCCGCCACTGACGATCAGCTCCCGCTCGGTGCGGGGACGCCTGCGCGGTACGGGTGCCAGGTGCTGGCCTGGCTTCGGCGGAACCGGGAAGCCGCCCGCCAGCGGATCGAAGGGCTCGGCGTCGCTCACCTCGGCCGCCGCGGCCGCCTTCCCCTTGCGGTCGCGGAAGACGTCCGCGACCAGGGACAGCAACAGGACCGCCACGACGCCCCCGCCGACGTACAGCACGATCTCCGAGAAGTCGTACCGCTCGTTGCGCAGCGCCCGTACGGTCGCCACCAGCATCAGCCAGACGACGGATACCGGGATGAGGACCTTCCAACCGAGCTTCATCAGCTGGTCGTAGCGCACGCGGGGCAGCGTGCCGCGCAGCCAGATGAAGAAGAAGAGCAACAGCTGGACCTTGAGGACGAACCAGAGCATCGGCCACCAGCCGTGGTTCGCGCCCTCCCAGTACGTCGAGATCGGCGCCGGGGCCCGCCAGCCGCCCAGGAACAGGGTGGTCGCGACCGACGAGACGGTGACCATGTTCACGTACTCGGCCAGCATGAAGAGCGCGAACTTGATCGAGGAGTACTCGGTGTTGAAGCCACCGACCAGGTCGCCCTCGGACTCCGGCATGTCGAAGGGGGCGCGGTTGGTCTCGCCCACCATCGTGACGACGTAGATGATGAAGGACACCGGCAGCAGCACGATGAACCAGCGGTCGCCCTGCGCCTCCACGATCTTCGAGGTCGACATCGACCCGGAGTAGAGGAAGACCGAGGCGAAGGCCGCGCCCATCGCGATCTCGTAGGAGATCATCTGCGCGCAGGAGCGCAGGCCGCCGAGCAGCGGGTACGTCGAACCCGACGACCAGCCCGCGAGCACGATGCCGTAGATCCCGACCGAGGCCACCGCGAGCACGTACAGCATCGCGATCGGCAGGTCGGTGAGCTGCATCGTGGTGCGCTGGCCGAAGATCGAGACCTGGTTGTCGGAGGGCCCGAAGGGGATCACCGCGATGGCCATGAAGGCCGGCACCGCCGCGATGATCGGGGCCAGGATGTACACCACCTTGTCGGCCCGCTTGACGACGATGTCTTCCTTGAGCATCAGCTTGACGCCGTCGGCCAGCGACTGGAGGAAGCCCCAGGGGCCGTGCCGGTTGGGGCCGATGCGCAGCTGCATCCAGGCGACGACCTTGCGCTCCCACACGATGGAGAAGAGCACGGTCACCATCAGGAAGGCGAAGCAGAACACCGCCTTGATGAGCACCAGCCACCAGACGTCCTTGCCGAAGAGCGACAGGTCCTCGGCAGCGATTTGTACGCCGTTCACGCGTCCACCTCCGAAGTGGCGTCGCCGGTCTCGGCCCGCCGGGTCGCGGGGCCGATGCGGACCAGGGCGCCCGGACGGGCACCGGTGTCCGCGAGGACGCCGGATCCGGTGGAGTTCAGCGGGAGCCACACCACCCGGTCGGGCATCTCGGTGATCCGCAGCGGCAGTTCCACCGAGCCGGCCGGTCCGGTGACGGCGAGGACGTCGCCGTTCTTGACCCCGGTCTCGGCGGCGGTGGCCGCCGACAGCCGGGCACCGGCCTCGTGCCGGGTCCCGGCCAGGGCCTCGTCGCCCTGCTGGAGCAGACCCTGGTCCAGGAGCAGCCGGTGGCCCGCCAGGACCGCCTCGCCCACGCCCGGCCGGGGCAGCGGCGCGGTGTCCACACCCTGCGCGCCGGCGCGGGCACCGGCCCACGGCCCGAGCCGGTCCAGCTCCCGACGCACGGCGTGTACGTCGGCCAGCGCGATCGGCCGGTCGGCCGCGTCGGCCAGCATGTGCAGCACGCGGGCGTCGGCCGGGGCCAGCCGACGGGTCATCTGGTCGGGCTTCAAAGCGGCCTCGAACGGGCGCACGCGCCCCTCCCAGTTGATGAAGGCACCGGCCTTCTCCGCGACGGCCGCCACCGGCAGGACCACGTCCGCGAGATCGGTGACCTCGCTCGGCCGCAGCTCCAGGCAGACCACGAAGGCCTCCTTGAGGGCTTCGCGGGCCCGGACCGGATCCGGCAGGTCGGCGACCTCGACGCCGCCGACGAGCAGCGCGCCCAGTTCACCGCCGGCCGCCGCCTCGACGATCTGGCCGGTGTCGCGGCCGTAGCGGTGCGGGAGTTCGTCCAGCCCCCAGGCCGCGGCGACCTCCTCGCGGGCCCGCGGGTCGGTGGCCGGCCGGGCCCCCGGCAGCAGGGACGCCAGCGCTCCCGCCTCGATCGCGGCCCGCTCGCCGGCCCGGCGCGGGATCCACACGAGGGCGGCGCCGGTCGCGGTGGCCGCCCGTACGGCCGCGGTCAGCGCGCCCGGGACGGCCGCGAGCCGCTCGCCGACGACGATGACAGCGCCCGGCAACCGCAGCGCCTCGGCGGCCGCGTGCGCGCCGTCCTCCAGACCGGTGCCGGAGGCGAGGGCGTCCAACCACTCGGGCTCGGTGCCGGGGGCGGCGGCCAGCAGGGTGCCGCCCGCCTTCTGCAGACCGCGGGTGGCGAAGGGCGCGAGGCCGAAGGTCCGCTGCTTGCGCGCCAGGTGGGCCTTGCGCAGCCGCAGGAAGACGCCGGGGGCCTCCTCCTCGGCCTCGATGCCGACGAGCAGGACGGCGGGCGCCGCTTCCAGCGAGGTATAGGTGACTCCGTCACCGTCGAGGTCCTTGCCGCGGCCGGCGACCGAGGAGGCCAGGAAGTCGGTCTCCTCCGCGCTGTGCACCCGGGCCCGGAAGTCGATGTCGTTGGTGTCCAGCACCACCCGCGCGAACTTGGCGTAGGCGTAGGCGTCCTCGACGGTGAGGCGACCGCCGGTGAGCACCCCCGCCCGGCCGCGCGCCGCGGACAGCCCGGCGGCCGCGGCCGCCAGCGCCTCGGGCCAGCTCGCCGGGGCGAGCACCCCGTCGCTGCCGCGCACCAGCGGGGTGGTCAGCCGGTCGGGACGCTGCGCGTAGCGGAACCCGAAGCGGCCCTTGTCGCAGACCCACTCCTCGTTGACCTCGGGGTCCTCGGCCGCCAGGCGACGCAGCACCTTGCCGCGGCGGTGGTCGGTGCGGGTCGCGCAACCGCCCGCGCAGTGCTCGCACACGCTCGGCGAGGAGACCAGGTCGAAGGGGCGCGAGCGGAAGCGGTAGGCGGCGGAGGTGAGCGCGCCGACCGGACAGATCTGGATGGTGTTGCCGGAGAAGTACGACTCGAAGGGGTCGTCCTCGCCGGTGCCGACCTGTTGGAGCGCGCCGCGCTCCAACAGCTCGATCATCGGGTCCCCGGCGATCTGGTTGGAGAAGCGGGTGCAGCGCGCGCACAGCACGCAGCGCTCACGGTCCAGCAGCACCTGGGTGGAGATCGGGACCGGCTTCTCGTAGGTCCGCTTCTGGCCCTCGAAGCGGGATTCGGAGTTGCCGTGCGACATCGCCTGGTTCTGCAGCGGGCACTCGCCGCCCTTGTCGCAGACCGGGCAGTCCAGCGGGTGGTTGATGAGCAGCAGCTCCATCACCCCGCGCTGGGCCTTGTCCGCGACGGGCGAGGTCTGCTGCGTCTTGACGACCATGCCGTCGGTGCAGGTGATGGTGCAGGAGGCCATCGGCTTGCGCTGGCCCTCCACCTCGACGATGCACTGGCGGCAGGCGCCGACCGGGGCGAGCAGCGGGTGGTCGCAGAACCGGGGGATCTCGACGCCGATCTGCTCGGCGGCCCGGATGACCAGGGTCCCCTTGGGCACCGACAGTTCGACGCCGTCGATGGTCAAGGACACCGTGTCCTCGGCCTTCGGCCGCGGCGCGGCCTCTCCGCCACCGGCGGGAGCATTACTGGTGACGGTCACGCGTTCACCTCCGTGTCAGCCCAGAGGGTCGACTTCTTGGGGTCGAAGGGGCAGCCCTTGCCCGTGATGTGCTGCTCGTACTCCGCGCGGAAGTACTTCAGCGAGGAGAAGATGGGGCTGGCCGCGCCGTCGCCGAGCGCGCAGAACGACTTGCCGTTGATGTTGTCGGCGATGTCGTTCAGCTTGTCGAGGTCGGACATGACGCCCTTGCCGGCCTCGATGTCGCGCAGCAACTGGACCAGCCAGTAGGTGCCCTCGCGGCACGGGGTGCACTTGCCGCAGGACTCGTGCGCGTAGAACTCGGTCCAGCGGGTGACCGCGCGGACCACGCAGGTCGTCTCGTCGAAGCACTGGAGCGCCTTGGTGCCCAGCATGGAACCGGCCGCGCCGACGCCCTCGTAGTCCAGGGGCACGTCCAGGTGCTCCTCGGTGAACATGGGGGTCGAGGAGCCGCCGGGGGTCCAGAACTTCAACCGGTGCCCGGGGCGGATGCCGCCGCTCATGTCGAGGAGCTGGCGCAGGGTGATGCCGAGGGGGGCCTCGTACTGGCCGGGTCCCACGACGTGCCCGCTGAGCGAGTACAGCGTGAAACCGGGGGACTTCTCGGTCCCCATCGACTTGAACCAGTCCTTGCCCCGGTTCAGGATCGCGGGAACGGACGCGATGGACTCGACGTTGTTCACCACGGTGGGGCACGCGTAGAGCCCCTCGACCGCGGGGAAGGGGGGACGCAGCCTGGGCTGGCCACGCCTGCCTTCGAGCGAGTCGAGGAGCGCGGTCTCCTCACCACAGATGTACGCGCCCGCGCCCGCGTGGACCGTCAGTTCCAGGTCCAGGCCGCTGCCCAGGACGTCCTTGCCGAGGTAGCCCGCCGCGTACGCCTCCCGCACGGCCTCGTGCAGGCGGCGCAGTACGGGGACGGTCTCGCCGCGCAGGTAGATGAAGGCGTGCTGCGAGCGGATCGCGTAACAGGCGATCACGATGCCCTCGATGAGGGAGTGCGGGTTGGCGAAGAGCAGCGGGATGTCCTTGCAGGTCCCCGGCTCCGACTCGTCCGCGTTCACGACCAGGTAGTGCGGCTTGCCGTCACCCTGCGGAATGAACTGCCACTTCATTCCGGTCGGGAAGCCGGCGCCGCCGCGGCCGCGCAGCCCCGAGTCCTTCACGTAGGCGATCAGGTCGTCCGGGGTCATCGCCAGCGCCTTGCGCAGGCCCTCGTACCCGTCGTGGCGCCGGTAGGTCTCCAGCGTCCACGAGTTCGGCTCGTCCCAGAACGCGGAGAGCACGGGCGCCAGCAACTTCTCGGGGCTGGTCCCGTTCTCGTTCAGTTCGGTGGTCACCGTCATCACTCCCCCTCCTCGGCACTCGCCTCGGCGCGCGGGCCGACGACCTTGCCGCTCTGGTGCGGGACCTCGCCGCGCGCGATCCGCAGCCCGATCAGCGAGGCGGGACCCGCGCCGCCGCTCGCCTCGACGGCGCCGGGGCGCTCGTCCGGGAAGCCGGCCAGGATCCGGGCCGTCTCCTTGTACGTGCACAGCGGCGCGCCCCGGGTCGGCTGCACCGGGCGGCCCGCGAGCAGGTCGTCGACCAGGGCCTTCGCGGACTCGGGGGTCTGGTTGTCGAAGAACTCCCAGTTGACCATCACCACGGGGGCGAAGTCGCAGGCCGCGTTGCACTCGATGTGCTCCAGCGTCACCTTGCCGTCGCCGGTGGTCTCGTTGTTGCCGACGCCCAGGTGCTGCTTCAGCTCGTCGAAGATGGCGTCGCCGCCCATGACCGCGCACAGGGTGTTCGTACAGACGCCGACCTGGTAGTCGCCCGAGGGCTTGCGCCGGTACATCGTGTAGAAGGTCGCCACCGCGGTGACCTCGGCGGTGGTCAGGCCCAGCATCTCGGCGCAGAACCGGATGGCGGTGCGCGAGACGTACCCCTCCTCGGACTGCGTGAGGTGCAGCAGCGGCAGCAGCGCGGAGCGGCTGTCGGGGTAGCGGGCGATGACCTCCTGCGCGTCCGCCGCGAGCCGGGCGCGCACCTCGGCCGGGTAGTCGGGGGCCGGCAGCCGGGGCATCCCGAGGGAGAGGGGGGACCGGGGGGTGTCCCCTCCGGAAAGTGCGGTCGTCATCGGTCGACGCCTCCCATCACGGGGTCGATGGAGGCGACGGCCACGATGACGTCGGCGACCTGGCCGCCCTCGCACATCGCCGCCATGGCCTGCAGGTTGGTGAAGGACGGGTCGCGGAAGTGGACCCGGTAGGGGCGGGTGCCGCCGTCGGAGACGAGGTGGACGCCCAGTTCGCCCTTGGGGGACTCGACGGCCGCGTACGCCTGGCCGGCCGGTACCCGGAAGCCCTCGGTCACCAGCTTGAAGTGGTGGATGAGGGCCTCCATGGAGGTGCCCATGATGTTCTTGATGTGGTCGAGCGAGTTGCCGAGGCCGTCCGGTCCCATCGCGAGCTGCGCGGGCCAGGCGATCTTCTTGTCGGCGACCATGACCGGCCCGGGCTCCAGCCGGTCCAGGCACTGCTCGACGATCCGCAGCGACTGCCGCATCTCTTCGAGGCGGATCAGGAACCGGCCGTAGGAGTCGCAGGACTCGGTGGTCGGTACGTCGAACTCGTACTCCTCGTAGCCGCAGTACGGGTCCGTCTTGCGCAGGTCGTGCGGCAGGCCCGCCGAGCGCAGGACGGGGCCGGTGGCGCCGAGCGCCATGCAGCCGGTGAGGTCGAGGTAGCCGACGTCCTGCATGCGGGCCTTGAAGATGGGGTTGCCGGTGGCGAGCTTGTCGTACTCCGGCAGGTTCTTCTTCATGGTCTTCACGAAGTCGCGCAGCTGGTCCATCGCGCCCGCGGGCAGGTCCTGGGCGAGGCCGCCGGGGCGGATGAACGCGTGGTTCATGCGCAGACCGGTGATCAGCTCGAAGAGGTCGAGGATCAGCTCGCGGTCCCGGAAGCCGTAGATCATGATCGTGGTCGCGCCCAGCTCCATGCCGCCGGTGGCGATGCACACCAGGTGGGAGGAGATCCGGTTCAGCTCCATCAGCAGGACGCGGATGGCGGTGGCGCGGTCGGGGACCTGGTCCGTGATGCCGAGGAGCTTCTCGACGCCCAGGCAGTACGCCGTCTCGTTGAAGAACGGCGTCAGGTAGTCCATCCGCGTCACGAAGGTGGTGCCCTGCGTCCAGTTGCGGAATTCGAGGTTCTTCTCGATCCCGGTGTGCAGGTAGCCGATTCCGCAGCGGGCCTCGGTGACCGTCTCGCCGTCGATCTCCAGGATCAGCCGCAGCACGCCGTGCGTGGACGGGTGCTGGGGACCCATGTTGACGATGATCCGCTCGTCGTCGGCGCGGGCGGCCGACTGCACGACCTCGTCCCAGTCGCCGCCGGTGACGGTGTAGACGGTGCCTTCGGTGGTCTCGCGGGAGGAGGCGTGGGACGTCTCGGGTGAAGTGGACATCAGCTGTACGACCTCCGCTGGTCGGGAGCCGGGATCTGGGCGCCCTTGTACTCGACGGCGATGCCGCCGAGCGGGTAGTCCTTGCGCTGCGGGAAGCCCTGCCAGTCGTCCGGCATCATGATCCGGGTGAGGGCGGGGTGCCCGTCGAAGACCAGGCCGAAGAAGTCGTACGTCTCGCGCTCGTGCCAGTCGTTGGTCGGATAGACCGACACCAGCGACGGGAGGTGCGGATCGCGGTCCGGGACCGACACCTCCAGCCGCAGCACCCGACCGTGGGTGAGCGAGCGCAGGTGGTAGACGGCGTGCAGCTCGCGGCCCTTGTCGTCCGGGAAGTGGACGCCGGAGACCCCGGTGCACAGCTCGAAGCGCAGGGCCGGGTCGTCGCGCAGGGTGGAGGCCACCGTCACGAGGTGCTCGCGCGCGATGTGGAAGGTGAGTTCGCCGCGGTCCACGACCGTCTTCTCGATGGCGTTCTCCGGCACCAGGTCCTGCTCCTCCAGGGCGCCTTCGAGCTCGTCCGCGACCTCGTCGAAGTACGAGCCGTACGGTCGGCTGCTGGCGCCCGGGAAGGCCACGGTGCGCACGAGGCCGCCGTAGCCGCTGGTGTCGGCGCCCTTGGTGGCCCCGAACATGCCCTTGCGGACGCCGATGACCTCGCCCGCGGCGCCGCCGCGGGGTGCGGGAACGTTCCCGTCCCCCTCCGGCCCTTCGTGCGCGCGGCCATTGGTCGCGTCGTTCGTCGCGCTCACCGGAGCAGACCCTTCATCTCAATGGTGGGGAGCGCCTTGAGGGCCGCCTCCTCCGCCTCGCGGGCCGCCTCCTGCTGGTTCACACCGAGCTTGGAACCCTGGATCTTCTGGTGGAGCTTGAGGATCGCGTCCATCAGCATCTCGGGGCGGGGCGGGCAACCGGGCAGATAGATGTCCACGGGGACGATGTGGTCGACGCCCTGGACAATTGCATAGTTATTGAACATTCCACCCGATGATGCGCAAACCCCCATGGAAATGACCCATTTGGGAGAAGGCATCTGGTCATACACCTGCCGCAGTACGGGCGCCATCTTCTGGCTCACCCGGCCGGCCACGATCATCAGGTCGGCCTGGCGCGGCGAACCACGGAAGACCTCCATGCCGAAGCGGGCCAGGTCGTACCGGCCCGCTCCGGTGGTCATCATCTCGATGGCGCAGCAGGCGAGGCCGAACGTGGCCGGGAAGACGGATGACTTGCGCACCCAGCCCGCGGCCTGTTCGACGGTGGTCAGCAGGAAGCCGCTCGGCAGCTTCTCTTCCAGTCCCATGAAGAATTCAGCCCCTCAGTCCCATTCCAGGCCGCCCCGCCGCCATACGTACGCGTAGGCGACGAAGACGGTGAGCACGAAGAGCAGCATCTCGACGAGCCCGAAGATCCCCAGGGAGTCGAAGGTGACGGCCCAGGGGTAGAGGAAGACAACCTCGATGTCGAAGACGATGAAGAGCATCGCCGTCAGGTAGTACTTGATCGGGAAGCGACCACCGCCGGCCGGAACCGGGGTCGGTTCGATACCGCATTCATAGGCGTCAAGCTTTGCCCGGTTGTACCGCTTTGGGCCGATCAGCGTGGCCATGACCACGGAGAAGATCGCAAACCCTGCGCCGAGGGCGCCGAGCACGAGGATGGGCGCGTACGCATTCACGCTCCTCGCTCCTTCCAGTCGTCCTTGACCGTTGGACCGCTGCACCGGCGCGCTGTACCGCCTCGCGAAGATCACGCACTCAATCGAACGCTCGCATGTGAGGCAGTTCACAAGCCGGACTGGTGCGCATCTTATGCCCGGCGGTCTGTGATCTGCGACACGGGTAACAACAACGAGTTTGTGATCTCCACCACCTGACGAACGATCATGAAGTCCGATGAGTGGTGATCTTCGTACGCGAAGCATCCACATGATCACCAAAGGTGACATCTGGGCCCGTCACCGCAGGTGGAAGGGGTGTCGCTCTATCAAATGCTGCGTACTGCATGCAAATTGGCGGAGCGTCTGCGCGGGTGATAAAGGGAAGCCGTGTAGCCCGCCCGGGGGACCCTCCGAGGACGGGGGTGGACGCGTGCTTTCGTTCACGAACTTCACGGACGCATCACAGGGGGGTCACAACGTCCGCATCACGTGACGGTTCTGTGACCTGCGCCACACTGGAATTCCCCCGCCGGAAAGGGGGCTTGGCCATCTGGTCGGGTGGATGGTAGCCACCTGATCAATTCGGACTTTTTACAGAAACCCTATGATCACAGCCTTGCGGCCGCATGTCCGGTTCGCCCGTTACGGCGTCAATAAGGCCCGCGACGCGCCCGGTTAAACCTCATCTGAAGCAACTGTGGCGCAGACCACGTTTCTTGAAGCGACCCGCAACCCCCTGATACCGGTTGTCCCTATGTCCCACACCGCTCACATACCCAGCCACCGGAAGCCGCGCCGTAGCGCCTCGAAGCTCGCGGTCCGCGCCGGAGTTGCCGGTGGCGTTCTCAGCACGCTGGCGATGGCCGGCACGGCGAGCGCGTCCCCCGCCGCCGAACCCGCCACCGAGACCACCCTCGAGATGCCGGTCCTCAACATGGACCTCGGCTCCCAGGTGTCCTCCGCCGTCATCAAGGCCGCGGACAACACCCGGGCGCAGGCCCTCGTGGGCGAGCTGAACGCCCAGGAGGAGACCGCCCGTACGGGCGCCGCCGCCGAGGCCAAGCTCGCCAAGGCCGACGCCCAGGCGAAGGCCGACGCGGAGAAGAAGGCCACCGACGAGGCCAACCGCCAGGCCGACGCCGACCGCGCCAACCGCGGTGACGGCCGCACGCAGCTCGCGAGCGCCAAGGGCTCCTCCGGCTCCGGCTCCTCCGCCGGCTCCGCGGCGTCCGACGACGACTCCGGCGTCCGCGCCCCGGCCACCGGCTCCGCCTCGGCCATCATCAACTTCGCCCGCAACCAGGTCGGCAAGGCGTACGTCCTGGGCGGCACCGGCCCGTCCTCCTTCGACTGCTCCGGTCTCGTGCAGGCCGCGTACCGTCAGGCGGGGATCTCCCTGCCGCGCATGTCGCAGGACCAGTCCTCCGAGGGCACGTCCGTCTCGCTGAGCAACCTCCAGCCGGGCGACGTCCTGTACTGGGGCAGCCGCGGCAGCGCCTACCACGTCGCCATCTACTCCGGCGGCGGCAAGTTCATCGGTGCGCAGAACTCCGGCACCGGCATCGTCGAGCGCTCGCTGAGCTACGACCCGCCGTCGGGCGCCGTCCGCATCCTCTGATCCCACCCGGATCAGGACCGCCGGAGGCCGGTACTCCCCCGCTCGGGGGGCGAGTACCGGCCCTCGCGCACCGTCCTGCCACCGCGCCGCCGCGCACGAGGGCCGCCGACGGCCCCTGTGCGCGACCGCCGCGCCCCCGGGGGACTCCCCACCCCACGCACGCGCCCTGACGGCCCCACAGGCCCCAGGGCCGCTTCGGCGACCCCGGTTACGGGAGCCGGACCCGACCCGCGCGCCGAACTGCCCCGGAACCGGCGGCTCCGATGCGCGCCCCGAGCCCTACCATCGTGGGCAGGAGGTGGCCGGATTGAGCACGCACCACGACGCGCACCACAGCGAGCACGACGGACCGCGCGGGCCGTACGGGCGGCGCGGGCAGCACGGGCAGTACGACCGCGCGTCCGTCCCCGACGCGACGGCGCTCGCGGCCGCCGCCGGGCTCGGCCTGCTCGCCCTCGGCGGCTGGCTGCTGACCACCACGCGCCCCTGGACCCGCCCCGACGGCCCCGCCGTCCTGGCCCTGTACTGGGGTTCCTCGCTGGCCGTCCTGCTGTGCGGGCTGTTGCTGATCCGCCGCGGCGTCCACGCCGTCCACGGACCCGACGCCGCGGCGCTGGACGACGTATCCACCGGGAACGGCGGCATCGCGTCCTTCCCGCAGCTCGCCCCGCCGGACCCCCCGGCGTAACCGAGGAGTTCAGTGAACCGTCGCACGACCTCCGTCTTACTCGGCGCCGTCATCGCCACCGCGTGCCTCACCGCGTGCGGGAGCGATCAGGACGGCGCACTGCCCCCGGCCCGGACGGGGCCCGCCGCGGCGCCCGTGGCCACGCCCCCGCCCCCACCGGAACCGGGCAAGAACGGCAAGTCGCCCGATCCCAGGGCGAAGACGCCCCCGCCGTTGCCGGACGCGGAGACCCAGGCGAAGTACCTCGCGGCCCTCACGGCCATCGACGCGGACATCGTCCACAACAAGCCCGACAAGGCCGTCGAGCACGGCCGCAGCCTGTGCCAGACGATCGCGCGCTCCCCCGATGACCGCAAGCGACAGAACGACATCGCGGCCGTGCGCTTCACCTCCCCCGCCCACCCGGACGGCTTCGGCCCCACCAAGGCGGCCCGCATCCGCGACACGGTCCACACCCACCTCTGCCCGACCTACTGACCGCCCGCGCCGTCCGGAGCGTGCCCCTCGATACCCGCCGCGGAGAGATCAGACAGGAAATTTCCTACCAGCGGTGCTACGTTTTAAGTATGAGCAGCCACGCAGCCCACCAAGCGACCGACCGGGCCGGCAAGAGATCCGTGTCGCTGGCGCAATCGCTGATCAAGGAAGTCGAGGAGCGCACCGGCAAGAGCGGCTTCTCCTCCGTCGTGGCCGAAGCTCTGGAGGAATGGCTCGCCGCGCAGAAGCTCCGCGAGGTCGTGACCGCCGACCGCAAGGCGTTCGGGCCCGTCTCCACCGAAGCGCGGCGGCAGGCGGAGCAGGAGTGGTAAGCAAGCGCCTCAAGATCAAGGCGAAGAGCGAGGGCACGCTCGTCCTGGACGCCCAGGGCCTTTCACTGCACGTCGACGGTGACGGGGGGATGCGTGCGCGCATCGAGGTCGCTCAGCAGAGCGGCCGGCGCGTGGCGCTGTCCGCACTGACGCCCTTGGAGGTGCGCCGGACAGGAGAGGCCGCCAAGCGACTTCAGTTCCTGCTGTCCCGGTTCGACGTGAAACCGGTCAACGACGCGGTGACAGACGCCGCAGCAAAGCTGCTGGACGCTTCGGGCCTCGATGGGCACGAATGCCTCGTGGACGCATTGGTGGTGGCCACGGCCGCACTCTGCACTCCCCCGGTGCTACTCGTCACTTCTGACAAGTCGCACATCCCAGCGCTGTGCAAGGCCGCCGAGGAGCTTCCCGGCTCACCCAAGGTGAAGATCGTCAACGTGTGACGGCCGAAGGCTACGAACCGGGCCGCTCGACTACCCGACGAGCGGCCCGGCCTTGACCGGTCAAGCGCGGGGGGCCACCTTGCTCAGGCCGTTGATGATGCGGTCCATCGCGTCGCCGCCCTGGGGGTCGGTCAGGTTCGCCAGCATCTTGAGCGTGAACCGCATCAGCACCGGGTGGGTGAGGCCGCGCTGGGCGGCGATCTTCATCACCTTCGGGTTGCCGATCAGCTTCACGAAGGCGCGGCCCAGCGTGTAGTAGCCGCCGTAGGTCTCCTTGAGGACCTTCGGGTAGCTGTGCAGCGCCAGTTCGCGCTGCGCCGGGGTGGCGCGGGCGTGGGCCTGGACGATGACCTCGGCCGCGATCTGGCCCGACTCCATCGCGTAGGCGATGCCCTCGCCGTTGAACGGATTGACCAGCCCGCCCGCGTCGCCCACCAGCAGCAGGCCCTTGGTGTAGTGCGGCTGCCGGTTGAAGGCCATCGGCAGGGCCGCGCCGCGGATCGGCTGCGTCATGTTCTCCGGGGTGTAGCCCCAGTCGGCGGGCATCGACGCGCACCACGCCTTCAGCACCTCGCGCCAGTCCAGCTCCTTGAAGGCGGAGGAGGAGTTGAGGATGCCGAGGCCGACGTTGGACGTGCCGTCGCCCATGCCGAAGATCCAGCCGTAGCCGGGGAGGAGGCGGTCCTGCGCGCCGCGCCGGTCCCACAGCTCCAACCACGACTCCAGGTAGTCGTCGTCGTGGCGCGGGGAGGTGAAGTACGTGCGGACGGCGACGCCCATCGGGCGGTCCTCGCGCCGGTGCAGGCCCATCGCCAGGGACAGCCGGGAGGAATTGCCGTCGGCCGCGACCACCAGCGGGGCGCGGAAGGTGACGGAGTTCTTCTCCTCGCCGAGCTTCGCGTGCACGCCCGTGATGTGCCCGGTACGGGCGTCGCGGATCGGCTCGCCGACGTTGCAGCGCTCGTACAGCCGGGCGCCGGCCTTCTGGGCCTGCCGGGCGAGGGTCTCGTCGAAGTCGTCGCGCTTGCGTACGAGTCCGTAGTCCGGGAAGGAGGCCAGCTCGGGCCAGTCCAGCTGGAGCCGCTGTCCGCCGCCGATGATCCGCAGGCCCTTGTTGCGCAGCCAGCCGGCCTCTTCGGAGACGTCGATGCCCATCGCCACGAGCTGCTTGGTCGCGCGCGGGGTCAGGCCGTCGCCGCACACCTTCTCGCGCGGGAACGCCGTCTTCTCCAGAAGCAGGACGTCGAGTCCGGCCTTGGCGAGGTAGTAGGCGGTGGTGGAGCCGGCGGGCCCGGCCCCGACGACGATCACATCCGCGGAGTGTTCGGAGAGGGGCTCGGTCACTGCGGGATCTCCCGAAGGCTCGATAAGGGGTGCCGAACGGCACGAGACATGTGCAGTCTAAGCAGCGAGAGAGATCACGATCCGAAGGGCTGCCCACGATGACCGTCTCGCCGACCCGGCCACTGCCCGATGTACAGCTGCGCGTGCCCACCGATGAGGACGCGCACGCCTGGCACCGGGTGTTCGGCCATCCCGATGTCATGGAGTTCCTGGGCGGTCCCGCCGAGCTCTCCGTGTACGAGGAGTTCACCGCCCGCCAGCGGATGCACGACGCCCGGCACGGCTTCTGCCTGTGGACCCTCGTGGACCCGGACGGCGCCGTCATGGGCTTCACCGGCGCCCAGCCGTGGCCCAAGCCCTGGGGGCCGCCCTTGGGGGAGATCGAGATCGGCTGGCGGCTCGGCCGCGATTTCTGGGGCAAGGGGTACGCCTACGCCGCCGCGCTCGCCACCGTCGAACGGGTCCGGGCGGCGGGCGTCCCGCACGTCATCGCGATGATCGACTCCCGCAACACGCGGTCGATCGCGGTCGCGGAACGGCTCGGGATGGACCTGGCCGAGGAGTTCACCTCTCCGGGTGGCCACCCGGGCCGCAAGTACACCCTCGACTTCCGCGGGACGGCGTAGTCGACGCGCCCTGGAGGCGCGCCCTAGAACACCGAGAGCCCGGTCAGCGTCGTGAACCGGTCCAGGGCCGCCACGCCCGCCACCGAGTTGCCCTGGGCGTCCAGCCCGGGGCTCCACACGGCGAGCGTGCACAGGCCCGGGACGACCGCGACGATGCCGCCGCCGACCCCGCTCTTGCCGGGCAGGCCGACGCGGTAGGCGAACTCGCCCGCCGCGTCGTACGTTCCGCACGTCAGCATCACCGCGTTGACCTGCTTGGCCTCGCTGCGGGTCAACAGCCGCGAGCCGTCGGCGCGCAGCCCGTGCCGGGCCAGGAAGCGGGCGGCGAGCGCCAGGTCGGCGCAGGTCAGCTCGATCGAGCACTGCCAGAAGTAGTGGTCGAGGAGGGCGGGGACCGGATTGTCGAGGTTCCCGTACGAGGCCATGAAGTGGGCCAGCGCCGCGTTGCGGTCGCCGTTCTCCTGCTCGGAAGCGGCCACCTCGGCGTCGAAGGCGACGTCCGGGTTGCCGCTCTCCTCCTGGAGGAACTTCAGGAGTTCGCTGCTCGCGTCACCGGTGAGGGTCTGGAGCCGGTCGGTGACGACGAGGGCGCCCGCGTTGATGAACGGATTGCGCGGAATGCCGTTCTCGTACTCCAGCTGCACCAGCGAGTTGAAGGGATTGCCGGAGGGCTCGCGCCCGACCCGCTCCCAGAGGCTGTCGCCGCCCTCCGCGAGGGCGAGGGCGAGCGCGAACACCTTGGTGATGGACTGCGCGGAGAACGCCGTCCGCCAGTCGCCGACCCCGTGGACCTTCCCGTCGAGGTCGGCGATCGCCATGCCGAACTGCCGCGGCTCCACGGACGCCAGCGCCGGTATGTACTCGGCGGGCGTCCCGCTGCCGACGAGCGGGGCGATGTCCGCCTCGATCTGCTCCAGCAGCTCCTGGTAGTCCACGGCGCGCCCGTTCCCTAGGCCTTGGTGCCGCGGTGCAGCGCCACGATGCCGCCGCTGAGGTTGCGCCAGGCGACCTTGCCCCAGCCGGCCTTCTGCAGCAGCTGGGCGAGGGCGGCCTGGTCCGGCCACTCGCGGATGGACTCGGCGAGGTAGACGTACGCGTCGGGGTTGGAGGACACCGCGCGGGCCACCGGCGGCAGGGCGCGCATCAGGTACTCGGTGTAGACGGTCCGGAAGGGGGCCCAGGTCGGCTGCGAGAACTCGCAGATGACGACCTGTCCGCCGGGCTTGGTGACCCGGTACATCTCGCGCAGGGCGCCCTCGGTGTCCTGGACGTTGCGCAGCCCGAAGGAGATCGTCACGCTGTCGAAGACGTCGTCCTTGAACGGCAGCTTCGTCGCGTCGCCCGCCGTCAGCGGCAGCCACGGGTTGCGCTTCTTGCCCTCGCGGAGCATGCCGAGGGAGAAGTCGCAGGGGACGACGTACGCACCGGTCGCGGCGAAGGGCAGCGAGGAGGTCGCGGTGCCGGCGGCCAGGTCGAGCACCTTCTGGGCGGGACGCGCGTCGACCGCCCTGGCGACCTCCTTGCGCCACAGCCGGGCCTGCCCGAGGGAGAGGACGTCGTTCGTGAGGTCGTAGTTGGCCGCCACTCCGTCGAACATGGAGGCGACTTCGTGCGGCTGCTTGTCCAGGGATGCGCGGGTCACTGGTTGGCCTCGCAGAGCTCGGGTGCGGTGCCGCTGCGCGGGGCGCGGGCGGCGGGCACGACGCGGTGGGGGTGCCCCCTCATTCTCGCAGGCCCGCCCCGCCCCGCAGCGCCGGGCCCGCACCCGTCCGGGGGCGGGCGGGCGGCAGGTCAGCGGCGGCGGTGCAGGAGGCGGCCGCCGATGACGGTGGCCACGCAGGTGGTGGCGCCGCGCGCCAGCAGGGCGTCCAGGTCGGCCGCGTCGAAGGCCGCGAAGCGGGCCGGGCCGCCGCGTTCCAGGGACCCGTGGAACGCGGCGGCGGCCGTCTCCCGCCCCGCGAAGGGGTCCAGCGAAGGGGCCGGCGAAGGGGCCGGGGAGCCGGGGGCCGGGGAGCCGGGGGCCGCGGCCCCCGCGGGCGCGGGCAGCAGCGCCAGCCCCGAGCGGGTGACCGCCGTGCGGACGGCCGGCACGCGCAGCCGGCCGCTGACCGCGACCACCCCGCGCGACAGCAGCTTCTGGGTGGCCCGCCGGGCGCTGTTGCCCCAGCGGACCTCGGTCAGCTCCAGGGCGTCCAGGGCCTCGGCCCCGGTGATCGGGTCCGCGCCCAGCTCGGCGATCTCGTACGGATCGTCCGGGTAGTACGTCCGCTCCAGCAGCACTTCCGCCCCGCGCACGGCCAACCCCGGGGTCAGCACCCCGGGCCAGCGCCGCGTGCGGGCGTGCGGGTTCCGCTCGGCGAGGGCCTCGTACGCGCCCACGGCGGCGATCCGGTCGCCCTCGACCAGGACCGCCCCGCCCGGCAGCGCGGCCGCGCCCGGCCCGGTGACGAGCAGGTCGGCGGTGTGCAGCGTCAGCATCGGTTCGCCGGGCTCAGTTCGCCTGGATCAGTTTCAGCTCGGGGTGCGCCGTGCCGCCCTCGATGGCCGTCGAGGAGATGTGCGAGGCCACGCGGTCGTCGACCGGGTCGTGCGCCGGGTCGTCGTGGACCAGCAGGTGCTCGTACGTCGTCGCGCGCTGCGCCGGGGTCCGGCCCGCCTTGCGGATCAGGTCGATGATCTCCTGGCGGTTCGAGCGGTGCTTGGCACCGGCCGAGGAGACGACGTTCTCCTCCAGCATGATCGAACCGAGGTCGTCGGCGCCGTAGTGCAGCGCCAGCTGACCCGCTTCCTTGCCGACCGTCAGCCAGGAGCCCTGGATGTGCGCGATGTTGTCGAGGTACAGGCGCGCGATCGCGATCATGCGCAGGTACTCGAACACCGTGGCCTGCGTCCGGCCCTTGAGGTGGTTGTTCTCGGGCTGGTAGGTGTACGGGATGAAGGCGCGGAAGCCGCCGGTGCGGTCCTGCGTGTCCCGGATCATCGCGATGTGCTCGATGCGCTCGGCGTTGGTCTCGCCGGTGCCCATCAGCATCGTGGAGGTGGATTCCACGCCCAGCCCGTGGGCGATCTCCATGATCTCCAGCCAGCGCTCGCCGGACTCCTTGAGCGGGGCGATCGCCTTGCGCGGCCGCGCCGGGAGGAGTTCGGCGCCCGCGCCCGCGAAGGAGTCGAGGCCGGCGGCGTGGATGCGCTTGATGGCCTCCTCCGCCGTGACGCCCGAGATGCGGGCCATGTGCTCGACCTCGGACGCGCCGAGGGAGTGGATGACCAGCTGCGGGTACGCCTTCTTGATCGCGGCGAAGTGGTGCTCGTAGTACTCGACGCCGTAGTCCGGGTGGTGCCCGCCCTGGAACATGATCTGCGTGCCGCCCAGCTCGACGGTCTCCGCGCAGCGGCGCAGGATGTCGTCGAGGTCCCGGGACCAGCCCTTCTTGGTGTCCTTCGGGGCCGCGTAGAAGGCGCAGAACTTGCACGCCGTGACGCACACGTTGGTGTAGTTGATGTTGCGCTCGATGATGTACGTCGCGATGTGCTCGGTACCCGCGTAGCGGCGGCGGCGCACCGCGTCGGCGGCCTGGCCGAGCGCGTGCAGCGGGGCGTCGCGGTAGAGGTCGAGGGCCTCTTGCTGGGTGATCCGGCCCCCTGCGGCGGCACGGTCGAGGACAGACTGGAGAGCGGCCTGGTCGGTCACCGGTGCGTCACCTTTCGGCGGTGTGTCAAGGGTTGTCCGGACCGATCCAGCCTACGCCAGCGCCGCGGTGCGGTTGCGGGGGGCCGCCGCGAAGGGACGGCCCCCCGCAACCTAGCCCTTCGTCAGGTCGCCCTCCGGGTTTCCGGCGGCCTTGTCGCCCGAGCGGTAGTGGAGGGTGCCGCCCTCGTTGAGGGTGAAGCGCTCGTCGGCGGAGCCGGGGGCGCAGACGCCCGGGTGCGGGTTGGGGCCGCCCGCGGTGTCCAGGACCAGGGCCCGGTCGGTGGCGACGGAGAGCTTCCAGTCGCCGCTGCAGTCGTACGCCGTGCCCAGGATGTCGACGACCGAGTGGTCCCGGGCGACCACCGCCCCCTTCTTCCCCTTCCGGATGGTGATCTCGAACCGGGTGGGCAGGCCGAGGTTCGTGGTGAGCGACCCCTTCCAGGTGCCGACGAACTCCTCGGGCACGTCGTCCCGCGTGCTCCGCGTCGGCGGCGCGGACGAGCCGTCGCCGGAACCGGAAGCGGAGGGGAGCGGCGAGCCCGATGACGGGGCGGAGGGCGAGCGGCTGGTGCCCGGCGTCGAGGCCGGCGGGTTCGGCTTGCCCGCCGCCGAGTCGTGCGCGCCCCCGCTCCCGGGCAGCAGGCCCAGCCCGTACAGTCCGCCGCCCAGGCCCAGCGCCAGCGCCGCGCTCACGGCCAGCACCAGCGTGCAGCTCATCCGGCGCCCGGCCGCCGTGAGGCGGACCCCGCGCCGGTCCCCGTCCCCGCGGTCCCCCTTCCCCGTCCCCCGGGCCGTGGCCGCGCCCCCGGCCGCGCCCCCGGTGCCCGTCGCGGTCGGCGGTCCCGGGGGGACCGCGGGCCCGGCCGGGCCGTACGGGCCCACCGGACCGACCGGGGCCCGCTCGGCCTCGTACGAGGAGTCCGCGGGCCCGAAGCCGCCCAGCGCGTCCGAGCTGTAGGGCGACGCGCCGAAGGGCACCGGCCCGGAGGCGTAGGGCCCCGGGTCCGCGTCCGCGTCCAGGTCCAGCAGCCGCGCCGCGGCCCGGCTCACGTCCTCCACCAGCGGCCCCGGCAGCCAGCCGGGCGCGCCCAGCGCCCCGCCCAGCGCCACCGCGATCGCCTCCGGGGCGGGCCGCTCACCCGGCGCCTTGGCCAGGCAGACACCGATCAGGTCGCGCAGCTCCCCGGCCGGGATCCCGTCGAGGTCGGGGTCCTCGTGGACCACCTTGTAGAGGAGGGTGGCGGCGTTGTCCCCGCTGAAGGGGGGCTGGCGGGTCGCGGCGAAGGCCAGGACCGCGCCGAGCGAGAAGACGTCGCTGGCCCCGGTGACCCCCTTGCCGAGGATCTGCTCGGGCGCCATGTAGCCCGGCGAGCCCACGGACACCCCGGTGGAGGTCAGCGAGGCCGTGCCGTCGGTGGCCCGGGCGATCCCGAAGTCGATCAGCCGCGGCCCGTCGAGGGTCAGCATCACGTTCGAGGGCTTCACGTCGCGGTGTACGAGGCCCAGCGCGTGCACCGCCACCAGGGCGCGGGCCAGCCCCGCGCCCACCGCCCGTACCGAGTGCTCCGGCAGCGGCCCGTGCGCGGCGAGCGCCCGGTCCAGGGAGGGCCCGGCGACGTACGCGGTGGCCACCCACGGAACAGCGGCCTCCGGGTCGGCGTCCAGCACCTCCGCGGTCCACTCGCCGCCCACCCGGCGGGCGGCTGCGACCTCGCGCCGGAAACGGGCCCGGAACTCGTCGTCCGAGGCGAAGTGCGGGTGCACGATCTTGACCGCGACCGTCCGGCCACCGACGCTGCGCCCCAGGTAGACCCGGCCCATGCCGCCCGCGCCGAGCCGGCCCAGCAGCCGGTACGACCCGATCGTGCGCGGTTCGCCGGCTTCGAGCGGCTGCATCGCGTCCCCCCGTCCTGTGCTCCCCGTGCATGACTGACGGCTCAGCACACTAGGCCCTGTCGGCCCACGGAGGCGCCGAATCCGTGGCACGGTGATCGGCATGAGACCGCGCACGACCACGGCGGAACCGGCGTTCAGGGCATCCGCCCTGCTCACCGCCTGCCTCACCGCCTGCCTCGCCCTCACCCTCGGGGGCTGCTCCGGCCAGGGCGGCCGGGTCCGCTTCGACGCCCCGAGCTCGGCGCCGACGAGCGCCCCCACCAGCAGCATCAGCCCGCACCCGGTGGCCGAGGCGGAGCGGCTGACCCAGCTGCCGACCGGACCGGAGGCGGAGTTCCACGAGGAGAGCAGCCTCGCCGACGGGACGACGATCGGCGTGACCACCCTGGAGGGTCAGAAATCGGGCTTCACGGGGAAAGTCTGGGTGTGGGCCCCGAAGCAGTACTTCGAATCCCAGTACGCGCACAGCGGCTTCCCGGTGCTGATCGCCCTGCCCGGGGGCCGGGGATTCCCCAAGAACTACTGGATGGCCGCCGGCCTCCGGCTGGAGAGCAGCATCGCCGCCTGGTCGAAGGACGGCCGGAGCCTGCCCTTCATCGTGGCGATGCCGGTACTCAATCCAGACAAATCACACTTCTATGACGGCAGCGACATCCCCGGGCAGCCGAAGATGGGGACCTGGCTCACGGAGGACGTGCCGGACCTGGTCCGCGCGAACTTCCGCACCTTCCACTCCCGGGACGGCTGGGCCTTCATGGGCTCCTCCTCCGGCGGCTTCGCCGCGCTGAAGGCGGTTCTCCAGAAGCCGGAGCAATTCAAGGCGGTGATCGCCTCGGGCCCGGACACCGTGCCCGACTCCCCCTTGTGGAAGGGATACGAGGAGGAGCGGCAGGCGAACAATCCGGAACGCCTCGCCGCGGAACTCGCGACGAAGGACGGACCCGATGTCTATCTCGCCTTCCAGGTCGGCAGCAACGAAAGCGGAAAGGCGAACGTAGAGAAATTCATCAGGAATTACGGAAAGGGTCCAGTAAAGACCCATTTGCAGGTCATCGCCGGTGGCGAGCACAACGCGAAGACCTACATCCGGGGCATGGGCGAGGGCACCATGAAGTGGATCAGCGCCCACCTCCAGGCGCCGGTCCCCACGGGCTGAGGCTGAGGCGGAGCCGGGGCCCCGCCGCGGCCCGACCCGTCACGGGGCCAGCAGCTCCACCACCACGTCCTCGGCGAAGCCGGTGTCCGCGGCGGTCCGGCGCGCGAACTCGCGCACGCCCGCCAGCTGCTCCGCGCCGAAGCGGAAGTCGAGCGTGGTGAAGTACCGCTCCAGCAGCTCCGCGTCGAAGGCCTCCCAGCGGGCCGCCTGCTCGGCCACCTTGGTGACCTCCTCCAGGGACACGTCCCGGGAGGCGAGGAAGGCCTCGTGGACCTCCTTCACCATGGCCGGCTCGCGCTCCAGGTAGTCCTTGCGGGCGGCCCAGACGGCGAAGACGAAGGGCAGTCCGGTCCACTCCTTCCACATGAGCCCCAGGTCATGCACGGTGAGACCGAGCCGGGGCGCATCGTGCAGGGAGGCCCGCAGGGCCGCGTCACCGATCAGTACGGCCGCGTCGGCCTCCTGCATCATCAGCCCGAGGTCGGGCGGGCAGGTGTAGTAGTCGGGCCGCACGCCGTACTGCTCGGCGAGCAGCAGCTGGGCCAGTCGTACGGACGTGCGCGAGGTGGACCCGAGCGCGACCCGGGCCCCGTCGAGCTGCTCCAGCGGCACCTGCGAGACGATCACGCAGGACATCACGGGGCCGTCGCAGCCGACCGCGAGGTCGGGGAAGGCGACGAGCTGGTCGGCGTTGCGGAGGAACTCCACGAGGGTGATCGGAGCGATGTCGAGCTCGCCCCGGACCAGCCGCTCGCTCAGCTTCTCGGGGGTGTCCTTGGTCAGCTCCAGGTCGAGCAGGGTGCCGGTTCTTGCGAGGCCCCAGTACAGCGGCAGGCAGTTCAGGAACTGGATGTGGCCGACCCTGGGCCGGCTGCGATAGACGTCCACATCGCGAGACTAGCCCCCGTCCTCCCGTCAGCCGTCGGACGGGCCTCAAACGTCCGGGTGACGTGATCTTTCCCTCTGGTCGACCCCCCAGTCTGCGTGCTAGGCTCGACGCAAGTTGCAGTTTGGTTTCCCTTGCAGTACGAGGCCTGCGGAGCATGTAACCCGCAGGCTTTTGTAGTTTTCAGACTTCTTAGCAGGTTCTGGAGCAGGGCGACCCTTTGGCCCATAGGAGGGCTCATGGCTACCGGAACCGTGAAGTGGTTCAACGCTGAAAAGGGCTTCGGCTTCATCGCCCAGGACGGCGGCGGCCCGGATGTCTTCGTCCACTACTCCGCGATCAACGCGGCTGGTTTCCGCTCCCTTGAGGAGAACCAGCTCGTGAACTTCGACGTCACGCAGGGTCCGAAGGGCCCGCAGGCGGAGAACGTCAGCCCGGCCTAGTCGCCTGGGCCAGCCCGATCGCGGGTTGGAGATGCAGTACCCAAGGAGCCCTGGCTCCTCCGCGCGAGCGGAGGGGCCGGGGCTCCTGCCTTTGGTGCCCCGACCCCGAGGACGGAACCGGGGGCATACGAGAGGGGCGGGACCCGATGGGTCCCGCCCCTCTCGCGCACCCGAGGCCTACGCCGCCGGGGCCGCCGGGGCCGCGGTGACGATCAGGTCCAGGATGCGCTCCACGCCGTTCTCGGTGACCAGGCGCAGGTGGTACGTGCCCGGCGCGACCGGGGTCGCGGCCGTGCCCGGGGCGGAGGCGGTGAACAGGTCCGGCACGGTGACCAGGCCGTCGGCCCCGGTCGGCGCCAGCGCCACCGTGTGCAGCTCCTTGCCGTCCGCGCCCTTGAAGAACGGGGTGCGCGCGGTCGGGTCCACCGGGACCCACTTGCCCTTCTCGTCCTTCTCGACCAGCGCGGCCGTGACCTTCGTCCCGGCGATCGGGGCGCCCTCGGCGGTGGCCTTCAGCTCGATGCGCACGAAGCTGGAGCCCTGGACCGCCGTGAGCGGCTTGGTGTCGGTAGGGGTGAGCGCGTCCACGACGGGGGCGGGCTTGGGCTTGGGGGTGACCGTCCCGGTGAACTTCACCGTGAAGGGCTGGCTGCCCGTGGTGCTGCCCTTGCCCTGGCTGTAGAGGGTGGCGCGCAGGGTGAAGGCGCCTTCCTTCTCGCCCGCCTTGGCGCCCGCCTTCAGGGCGGGGGCGACCGCGATGCCGTCCTTGTCCGTCTTGACCACGGCGGAGGTCTTGCCGTCGGCTTCGAAGACGGTGCCCGAGGTGTCGCCGTCCTCGACCTTGAAGGTGACCGTCTCGCCCGCGGCGGGCTTGCCGTCGCTCAGGACCGCCTTGACCTTGGGGGCGGACCCGAAGACCGAACCCGCCTCGGCGGTGATCTTCGACTCGCCGACCACCACGAGCTCGCTCACCGTCGCGGGCGTCGGCTTCGTCGGGTCGGTGGGCTTGGTGGGCGGCTTCGTCGGCGGGACGGTGGGCGGCACCGTCGGCGGCTTCTGCGGGGTCACCGGGGCCGTCGGGGTCACGGGCGGGCGCGGCGGGGTGGGCAGCGACCCGGGCGGCGGCGTCGGGAAGTTCCCCGGAGGCGGGTTCGGGACGTCGGCGACCCCGGCCTGGTACTGGCGCATCCAGCCGAGCACGGAGTTCACGTACTCGCGGGAGCTGTTGTAGCTCAGGATCGCCTTGTCCAGGTCCCCCGGGTCGGAGAGGTTCCGGTCGCCCGCGCAGAGGTAGAGGCCCGCGCCGAGCGCGGCGTCGTAGATGTTGTTCGGGTCCCGGTTGCCGTCGCCGTTGCCGTCGGCGCCCCAGGTCTGCCAGGTCGAGGGGATGAACTGGAGCGGGCCCACGGCCCGGTCGTACTCGGTGTCCCCGTCCCACGCGCCCTTGTCGGTGTCCTTGATGGTCGCGAAGCCGTTGCCGTCCAGGCGGGGACCGCGGATCGGCTTCTCCGTGGACCCGTCCGTCTTCAGGCCGTAGCCGGAGGCGTGGACGGACTCGATCCGGCCTATGCCCGCGAGCAGCTGCCAGGGCAGCTTGCAGTTGGGCAGCGCGGACCCGACGGCTATCTCGGCCCGGCGGTAGGCGTCGAGGGCGGTCGCGGGTATCCCGCTGGCCCCTTCGGGAGCACCGGAACCGGCCTGCGCGGGCGGGTCGGCGACCAGGTCGGGCAGGTCGAGGCGCGCGTTGCCGCGGTCGTTGGCCTGCGGACTGTCCGGTCCCGGCTCGGCCTCACCCGCGTCGGCCGTCGGCGCGGTGGTGACGACCGCCGCCGTGGTCAGACTGGCGGCAAGTGCGGCAGTGCACAGGACCTTGCGCGACGTGCTGACAAGATGACGGTGAAGAGGCTTCACAGTGCGGCAATCCCCCCGAGGCAGCCGTGGACATGTGAGTGCGCGGCCGGACGACCCATGAATATTCACTGTCTATCAGGTATTCGCGCACGACTCGCCGTCACCCCACCAATATGTGACAGACCATTCGCCTCTTCTTCACCCACAGATCGTTCGACCCCCGGCGAAGGTCTTAAGTCCCGGACGAAAAAGTCCCAATGGCCCGAGTATGTACCACTTCACCTGCCTAGGCTGTTTCCATGGCCAAGAGCAGCAGGAAGAACCAGCAGAGCCGCGACGCCCGGGAGCGGCTCCGCCTGGAGCGCGAGGCCGCAGCGCGCAAGGCCAAGCTGCGCGGACGCCTGATGGTCGGCGGCGCGCTGGTCGCCGTACTGGCCATCGCGGCGGGAGTCGGCATCTACGCGTCGAAATCGGGCAGTTCCGCCGCCGACGATTCCACCGAATCCAGCGGCAAGCCCTTCGTCCAGCCCGCCAACACCTCGGGCAAGGACGGCGTCGTCGTCCCGTACGGCAAGGCGGACGCGAAGGACGTCGTCAGCATCTGGCTCGACCCCCGCTGCCCCTACTGCGCCGGGGTCGAGATCGGCCTGGGCAAGACCCTCAAGGAACAGGCCGGCGCCGGCACTTACCGCGTCGAGTACCACTTCGCGACCTTCCTCGACAAGGCACTGGGCGGCGGCAAGGGCTCCAAGCGCGCCCTGAACGCCCTGGGCGCCGCGGTCAACGAGAGCCCGGACAAGTTCATGGACTACCTCCAGGTGCTCTACAAGAACCACCCGGAGAAGGAGACGGACGACAAGTTCGGCTCGACGTCCACCCTGCTGGACCTGGCGGACCAGGTCCCGGGCCTGCGCACCCCGACCTTCAACAAGGCCGTGAAGGAACTGACCTACATGCCGTGGGTCGACAAGGTCTCGAAGACCTTCTACGAGAGCGGCAAGAAGGGCACTCCGGAGGTGGACATCAACGGCAAGCCGGTCAACGTCCTCTCGGGCAAGGGCATCGACTCGATCACCGGGGACGAGTTCAAGCAACTGGTGGCGGACAGCGTGAAGAAGTAGGGGGCGGTGGGCGCGGCTCCGCCGCGGGGGCGGGTGCTTCGGGTGGGGCGGGGTCGGGGAGGTTCCGGGGGCTGCCCGTCAGTTCGACTGTCTCTCCGCGCCGGGGCGAC
>NZ_JBITDP010000030.1:0-36928 GCF_044454405.1 Streptomyces sp. NPDC051555
GTCGCGACCTGGTACCCGTCCATCGCCGCCTGCAGCGCACAGATCGGGTCGATCTCGGTGACGATCACCCGCGCGCCCTGACCGCGCAGCGACTCGGCGCAGCCCTTGCCGACGTCGCCGTAACCGAAGACGACCGCCGTCTTGCCACCGATGAGGACGTCCGTGGCACGGTTGATGCCGTCGATCAACGAGTGGCGGCAGCCGTACTTGTTGTCGAACTTCGACTTCGTCACCGCGTCGTTCACATTGATCGCCGGGAAGAGCAGGTCGCCCTCGGCCATCATTTCGTACAGGCGGTGGACACCGGTGGTGGTCTCCTCGGTGACGCCGCGGATCTCGGACGCGAGCTGCGTCCACTTCTGCGGGGACTCGCCCAGGGTGCGGTTGAGCAGCGTGAGGATGTAGGAGTACTCCTCGGAGTCCGCCGTCGACGGGTCCGGGGCCGCGCCGGCCTTCTCGAACTCGACGCCCTTGTGGACGAGGAGGGTGGCGTCACCACCGTCGTCGAGGATCATGTTCGGGCCGCCGGTGGGGGTGTTCGGCCAGGTCAGCGCCTGCTCCGTGCACCACCAGTACTCCTCCAGGGTCTCGCCCTTCCAGGCGAAGACGGGGACGCCGGCCGGGGCCTCGGGGGTACCGGTCGGGCCGACGGCGATGGCCGCGGCGGCGTGGTCCTGGGTGGAGTAGATGTTGCAGGAGGCCCAGCGGACCTCGGCGCCGAGCGCGACGAGGGTCTCGATGAGCACCGCGGTCTGGACCGTCATGTGCAGGGAGCCGGTGACGCGGGCACCCGCGAGCGGCTGCGAGGGGGCGTACTCCTTGCGGATCGACATCAGACCGGGCATCTCGTGCTCGGCCAGGGTGATCTCCTTGCGGCCGAAGGCGGCGAGGGAAAGATCAGCGACCTTGAAGTCGGTCAAGTCGGCAGTCATGCGTGTGCTCCTCGTGGTCGAGAGGTGGGTACGGCTGAGCCGTGCACCAGCGGGACCGGTGCACCGAGCACAGTCCGTCGGAGGCCCTCTCTCCCCACGGCCGGTCGCGAGGACCGCCCGACCGCCATCAGCGGCGACGCCTGACACTGCTGAAGAATCTACACCGATCGGCGCAGTGCGCCCCAGCCAGTCGCGGAACCGTCCACGCCCGGATTCCGGGCCGTCCGGTGGGTCGCGGAACCGGACACGTCCCGACTTCGGGCCGTCCGACGGAACTTTTTAGGGCCTTTTGGACTTTTGATCCACCCCTTATCTGGGAGACGATGCCGGTGGATCGGAACATCCGCGCGGTCCACGGCGTGAGGAGACAGCAGTGACCAGTCCGGCAGGCCCTTCGGGCAGTGGGGGCGCGAGCGGGCAGGAGCGCGTCAAGCTGCTCGCCGTGACCGCGTGCCCCACGGGGATCGCGCACACCTACATGGCCGCGGAAAAGCTCCAGCAGGCGGCCGAGCGCCTCGGCATCGACATGAAGGTGGAGACGCAGGGCTCGATCGGAGCCGAGAACGTCCTCACTGACAACGATGTCAGGCAGGCGGACGGCATCATCATCGCCGCCGACAAGGAGGTCGACCGCGAGCGCTTCATAGGCAAGCGGGTCCTGTCCGTGGGCGTCGCGGACGGCATCCACAAGCCCGAGGAGCTCATCGCGCGCGTGCGGACCGCGCCGGTGCAGGAGGGCACGGCGGCCGCGGCCGGATCGGGCGGCGGCGGCAAGGAGCGCAGCCTCGCGTACAAGGCGCTGATGAACGGCGTCTCGTACATGATCCCGTTCGTGGTGGTCGGCGGTCTGCTGATCGCGATCGCGCTGGCGCTCGGCGGCCACGCCACCGAGACCGGTTACGCGGTCACTCCGGGCACGTTCTGGGACCACATCTTCCAGATCGGTGCCCTGGGCTTCACCCTGATGATCCCGATCCTGTCCGGCTACATCGCCTATGCCATCGGCGACCGGCCCGCGTTGGTGCCGGGCATGATCGGCGGCTTCATCGCGAACACCGGCTCGCTCTACGACTCCAAGGCGGGCGCGGGCTTCATCGGCGCCATCGTCACGGGCTTCCTGGCCGGCTTCCTGGTCCTGTGGATCAAGAAGGTCAAGGTTCCCAAGGTCGTCCAGCCGATCATGCCGATCATCGTGATCCCGATCATCGCCACGACGGCGCTGGGCCTCTTCTTCATCTACGTCATCGGCAAGCCGATCTCCTGGATCTTCGAGAACCTGACCAGCTGGCTGTCCGGGATGACCGGCACCAGCGCGATCCTGCTCGGCGCGCTGCTCGGCCTGATGATCGCCTTCGACATGGGCGGTCCGGTCAACAAGACGGCCTTCCTCTTCGGTACGGGCCTCATCGCCTCCGGCAACTACGCGGTCATGGGCATGTGCGCCGCGGCCATTCCGGTCATGCCGCTCGGCCAGGGCCTGGCCACGGTGCTGCGCCGCAAGCTGTACTCCGACCAGGAGCGGGACACCGGCATGGCGGCCCTCTTCATGGGCATGTTCGGCATCTCCGAAGGCGCCATCCCCTTCGCCGCGGCCCGCCCCGCCATCGTCATCCCCGCGAACATGCTCGGCGGCGCCGTCGCCGGTGCCATCGCGGGCGTCGCCGGCGTCGGCGACCACGTCCCGCACGGCGGGCCCGTCGTCGCCGCCCTCGGCGCGATCAGCGGCTGGGTCTGGTTCCTCATCGCCATCGCGGCCGGCACGGTGGTCACCGCGCTCACCACGAACGCGCTGATCGAGCTGAAGGCGCGCAAGCAGAACGGCGGCGCGGCCGTCTCCGGCGGCGCCGCGCTCGCCCCCGAGCCGGCCCTCGCGGGGGTCGGAGCGGGCATCGGCGCGGGCATCGGCGCGGGCGCCGGTACGGCCGTACGGACGGCCCCCGCGGGCGTCGCACCCGCCGCGGCGGACGGGAAGGCGGAGGTGCTCTCCGGCTACCTGACCGAGCAGACGGTGAAGACCGAGCTGGCCGCGGACGGCAAGGAGGCCGCGATCCGCGAGATGGCGGCGATGCTGGCCACCACCGGCAACGTCCGGGACACCGAGGAGCTGGTGCGGGTCGCCCTGGCCCGCGAGGCGCAGGGCACCACGGGGCTGGGCGAGTCGATCGCCATCCCGCACGCCAAGACGGACGCGGTCAGCCGCCCCACCGTCGGCTTCGCCCGGTCCACCGAGGGCATCGAGTGGGGCGCCCTGGACGGTACGAAGGCCCAGCTGGTCTTCATGATCTCCGTACCGGAGGCCGCGGCGGGCGACGAGCACCTGCGGATCCTCGCCCTGCTCTCGCGCAAGCTCATGGACGCCGACTTCCGGGCCCGGCTCCAGTCGGCGCCGGACGAGGCGGCCATCCTCGACGTGCTGCGCGAGATCCGGTAGCCCCCGCCCCTCCCCCCTCCTCGCGTCCCCCGGGCCCCGTACCGCCACCTCGGCGGTACGGGGCCCGCGTGCGCTGCGTACGCTTCCCCGCGCACGTAGGCACGTCGGAGGGGCACGACAGATGGAACAGGATCGGGAACGGCGCAGGCCGGGACGCAGACGCGGGATCTGGGCGGTGGTGCTGCTCGGGCTGGGCGCGCTGTTGGTCGTCGGGGGCGGCTGGGGCAGCGGGCTGTTGTCGAAGAAGGAGTACGACCTGCGCTCCGTGCCCGGCGCTTCGATGGACCCGGCCTATCCGCCCGGCAGCGAGGTGTGGCTCGAACGGCTGGTCGCGCGCGACGTGGCGCGCGGGGAGGTCGCGCTGCTCGCGCCCCCGGCGTCGTGGGGCGTCGACGGGGACCTCCTCAAGCGCGTGGTGGCGGTCGGTGGGGACCGGATCTCCTGGGCCAAGGGCGATGCCGCGCTGACCTTGAACGGGAAGCCGCTGGTCGAGCCGTACCTGAAGGACCCGGCCGTGCCGGCGGTGGTCCCCTTCGACGTGACCGTGCCCGAGGGCCGGATGTTCGTCATGGGCGACAACCGCATCAACTCGGCCGATTCGCACATGCGGATCGCGGACGACGGCGGGAGCGTGCCGATGTCGGCCGCGTGGGGGGTCGCGGTCGACGCCCCGACCGGGCTGCTGGCGGCCGGGGCGGTGGCCCTGCTGGGCGTGCCGGTCCTCCTGACCGGCGGCGGGCTCGGGATCGCGTCGCTGGTGGCGCGTCGGCGGGCGGCCCGGCGGACGGGGCTCCCGTCCCCCGCGGCGCTCTGAACGCGCGAAGGCCCCCCGCACCGAGTGGTGCGGGGGGCCTTCGCGCGTACGGGGCCGGGGGCCGTCAGTGGCCGTCGGGGCCGCCGGGGGTGGCGGCCGGGTTGGCGCCCTTGGCCGCCGCCTCCGCGTTGTAGATGTCGGGCTCCAGGTAGATCACGCGGGCGATCGGGACGGCCGCGCGGATGCGCGCCTCGGCCGCGTTGATGGCATTGGCGACCTCGGTGGCGGTGTCGTCGTGCTGCACCGCGATCTTGGCCGCGACCAGCAGTTCCTCCGGGCCGAGGTGCAGCGTGCGCATGTGGATGACGCTGGTGACGACGTCCCCGTCGACGACCGCGGCCCTGATCTTCTCGACCTCGTCGGCGCCCGCGGCCTCGCCCAGCAGCAGGGACTTGGTCTCCGCCGCCAGGATGATCGCGATGGCGATGAGCAGGACGCCGATGCACAGGGTGCCGATGCCGTCCCAGACGCCGTCGCCGGTGGCCAGGGCGATGCCGACGCCGCCGAGGGCGAGGACGAGGCCGATCAGCGCGCCGAAGTCCTCCAGGAGGACGACGGGCAGCTCGGGGGCCTTGGCCCGCTTGATGAACTGGCCCCACGACAGCGAGCCGCGGATCTCGTTCGACTCCTTGATCGCGGTGCGGAAGGAGAAGGACTCGGCGACGATCGCGAAGACCAGGACGCCGACCGGCCAGTACCAGTGCTCGATGGCGTGCGGTTCCTTGATCTTCTCGATGCCCTCGTAGATGGCGAACATGCCACCGACGGTGAAGAGCACGATGGAGACGAGGAAGGCGTAGATGTAGCGCTCGCGGCCGTAGCCGAAGGGGTGTTGCGGGGTCGCCTCGCGCTGGGCCTTCTTCCCCCCGAGGAGCAGCAGGCCCTGGTTGCCGGAGTCGGCCAGCGAGTGGACGCTTTCCGCGAGCATCGAGGACGAGCCGCTGAAGAGGAACGCCACGAACTTGGCTACAGCGATGGCGAGGTTGGCGGCGAGTGCCGCCACGATCGCCTTGGTACCGCCCGACGCGCTCATGGTGTGGTGACTTCCCTTCATCGGTACGGCGGCCCTGGCCGGGGCGCCGTGCTACGGCCGCACATTGTTGCAGCAGCCGTGGTCACGGACGGTACGTCAGAGCACCACCGTGGCGCGGAAAACCGTACCGGTACCGGACAGGACGGGCTTTTCGCCCGCCGGGACGAACACCGATCCGCCCGGGGCCAGGGCCAGTTCGCCGACGCTCGGGGCGCCCGCGGTGCAGAGCAGGATCTGCGGGGCGGCGTCCGGGAGGGTGCGCGCGGCGCCGCCGGGGGCGAGGACGAAGCGGGAGAGCCGGAATTCGTCGATGGGGGTCGCGTAGACCTCTTCGCCGTCGCCGTCGTCCTCGGGGCGCAGCACGCCCGGGTCGCCGGACTCGAAGCGGACGATCTTCAGCAGCTCGGGCACGTCCACGTGCTTGGGGGTGAGTCCGGCGCGCAGCACGTTGTCGGAGTTGGCGAGGAGTTCCACGCCGAGCCCGTCGAGGTAGGCGTGCGGGACCCCGGCGCCGAGGAACACGGCTTCGCCGGGCTGGAGCCGGAAGTGGTTCAGCAGCATGGCCGCGATCACCCCGGGGTCGCCCGGGAAGTGGTGGACGAGCGCGGCGTAGGGCGCGTACGGGCCCCCCAGCCGCTCGGCGGCGGCCGCGGCCTCGGTCACGGTACGGGCCATCTCGGCGCGGTCCGCGGTCAGGACCGCGGTCAGCACCTCGCGCAGCGCCGCCTCCTGCGGGTGGGCGCGCAGCAGGTCGACGTACGGCTCGAGGCTGTCCACCTCCAGGCCCGCGAGCAGGTCGGCGGCCTCGCGCGGCGGGCGGAAGCCGCACAGCCCCTCGAAGGGGGTGAGGGCGCAGAGCATCTCGGGCTTGTGGTTGGCGTCCTTGTAGTTGCGCTCGCCCGCGTCGATCGGGACGCCGCGACGCTCCTCGTCGGCGAAGCCCTCCCGCGCCTGGGCCAGATCGGGGTGGACCTGGAGGGAGAGCGGGGCGCCGGCCGCGAGGAGCTTGAGCAGGAAGGGCAGCCGCGGCCCGAACTTGGCGACGGTGGCGGTGCCCAGCTCGCCCTCGGGGTCGGCGTCGATGACCTCGGACAGGGTCGTCCCGCCCGTGCCCCGGTCGAGCCGGGAGGGGGCGCCGGGGTGGGCGCCCATCCACATCTCGGCCTGCGGCTCGCCGGTGGGCTCGCTGCCGAGCAGCGCCGGGATGGCGGTGGCCGAGCCCCAGGCGTAGGGGCGGATCGTGTTCGTGAGGCGGTCCATCGGTCTTCGTCTTCCTGGGTGGAGGGCGGGGCACAGGTGCGTGCCCTCAGGTACGTCCCCTGGTGGCCAACGCGAGGTAGGCGGTGGCGAAGTCCGTGACGGCGAGGAGTTCGGCGAGCTGTTCGAGGTCGCCGCCCTCCTCCGGTTCGATCTCGCTGATGGCCGTGTCGTGGCTGTGGGCGAGTTCGCGTGCGGCGGGCGCGGCGGAGAGTCCGCCGGTGGGCCGGTCACGCAGCAGGACGACCCGGGCGTGCAGAGCCTGCGGCTCCTCGACCCGGTCACGGAAGAAATCGTCGGGGTCGGCGCCCGCGGCGAGGGCGCCGGCGAGCAGGACCCCGTGGGCGGGCAGCGCCTCGGGCAGTTCGGCCGCCAGCGCGGGGCGCCCCGCCAGTTCGGCGAGGGTGGCGGCGAAGCGGCGGCCGGCCGGGCCGGCGGCGGCGCCCTCGCTCCAGATCAGGGCGAGGGAGTCGGCGAGCTCGGAGGCGAGGGTCTTGGCCGGGTTGCCGTACGTCGCGATCGCGGGCCCGCAGCGTTCGGCGGTGCGGTCGAGGCGGTCGGCGACCAGCTGGAGGGTGGCGGGGGCGGCGGTGACCAGGCCGAGCTTGTCGAGGAGGACGAGCAGCGGGGTCAACAGGGCCCACAGGGCTCCGGGGCCGGCGGCGGCGCTCTCGTCGTACTCCTGGTACGGCGCCTTGGCCATCGGTACGAAGAGCCCGTGCGCGCCGAGGACGGCCTCGCTGAGCGGGGAGCGCTCGGGGGCCACGGCGACGATGGTGCAGCCGCGCCGGTAGGACTGTTCGACGAGGGCTTCGAGGCCGGGCTCGGTGCCGTCGGTGGTCGTCAGGAGCAGCAGGTCCACCGGTCCGGCCCAGCCGGGCAGGGTCCAGCGCATGGCTCCGGCGGCGGGGGCCACGCCGGCCGGGTGCAGTCGGGTGACCGGGGCCACGGCGCCCGCGAGGGCGGCGATCAGGTCCGCGACGCCGGTGGCGGCGGTGCCGGAGCCCGCGATCATGACGGCGCGCGGGCGCCCGTCGGGGCGCAGGTCGTCCAGGCCGGCCTCGGCCGCGTGCCGCACGGCGGTGCGGACCCGGGCTCCGGCGTCGGCCGCGCCGCGGAGCAGGCCGCTGCGGTCAGCGCGGGCCAGCTCCTCGGGTGCGTCGAGGAGCGAGTCGTCGAGCATGGCGGGCCTCCGGTCGTCGTCAGGGGCGTCTCGGGCCCAACGTAGCGCCCGGAGGGAGCGCGGGGTGCGGATTGCCGATCACCGCGCTCCGGACGCGACGGTTCACCGGATCAGGCCGGGCGGCGGGCCTCGTCGACGAGGAGGACGGGGATGCCGTCGCGCACGGGGTACGCGAGGCCGCAGTCCTGACCGGTGCAGATCAGCTCGGGCGTGTCTGCGTCGGCCGACTGGTCACGCAGCGGGGCGTGGCAGGCGGGGCAGGCGAGGATCTCCAGAAGGCCGGCTTCGAGCGGCATGGGGCGTCCCTTCGAACATGCGGATTGAACTGTGGATCGGGCCAGGTCAGCGTACCGCCGGGCCGCGACTCGCGCGGCCCGGCGGTGGGTGGTGCGGGGTGGTGCGGTGGTGCGGGCTGGAGCGGGGCGGCGGTCAGGCGCGCACGAGCGCCAGCACCTCGTCGCGCACCGTGTGCAGGGTCGCGGTGTCGCGGGCCTCCACGTTCAGGCGCAGCAGCGGCTCGGTGTTGGAGGGGCGCAGGTTGAACCACCAGTCGGCGCCGGTCACGGTGAGGCCGTCGAGCTCGTCGGTGCTCACGCCGTCCTGGCCGGCGTACGCCGCCTTGACGGCGGCCATCCGGCCGGCCTGGTCGGCGACGGTGGAGTTGATCTCGCCGGAGCCCTGGTAGCGGTCGTAGGAGGCGACCAGCTCGGAGAGCGGGCCGTCCTGGCCGCCGAGGGCCGCGAGGACGTGGAGCGCGGCGAGCATGCCGGTGTCCGCGTTCCAGAAGTCCTTGAAGTAGTAGTGCGCCGAGTGCTCGCCGCCGAAGATGGCGCCGGACTTGGCCATCTCCTCCTTGATGAAGGAGTGGCCGACGCGGGTGCGGACGGGGGTGCCGCCGTGCTCGCGGACGACCTCGGGGACGGACCAGGAGGTGATCAGGTTGTGGATCACGACGCCGGTGCCGCCGTTGCGGGCCAGCTCGCGGGCCGCGACGAGGGCGGTGATCGCGGAGGGGGAGACGCCCTCGCCGCGCTCGTCGACGACGAAGCAGCGGTCGGCGTCGCCGTCGAAGGCGAGGCCGAGGTCGGCGCCCTCGGCGAGGACGCGGGCCTGGAGGTCGACGATGTTCTTCGGGTCGAGGGGGTTGGCCTCGTGGTTCGGGAAGGTGCCGTCGAGCTCGAAGTACATCGGTACGAGCTCCAGCGGGAGCCCGTCGAAGACGGTGGGGACGGTGTGGCCGCCCATGCCGTTGCCCGCGTCGACGACGACCTTCAGGGGGCGGATCGAGGTGAGGTCGACCAGGCCCTTGAGGTGCTCGGCGTACCCGGCGAGGGTGTCGCGCTCGGTGATGGTGCCCGCGGCGACCGGGGCGGTCTCGGGGACGCCCTCCTCGGACCACTTCTCGACCAGTTCACGGATCTGCGCGAGGCCGGTGTCCTGGCCCACGGGGGCGGCGCCCGCACGGCACAGCTTGATGCCGTTGTACTGGGCGGGGTTGTGCGAGGCGGTGAACATGGCGCCCGGCAGGTCGAGCAGGCCGGAGGCGTAGTAGAGCTGGTCCGTCGAGCAGAGCCCGATCAGGGTGACGTCGACCCCGCGGGCCGCGGCGCCGCGGGCGAAGGCGCCCGACAGGCCCGGCGAGGAGGGACGCATGTCGTGGCCGATGACGATCGCCGAGGCGTTCGTGACCTCTACGAACGCCGCGCCGAAGAGCTCCGCCAAGCGCTCGTCCCACTCGTCCGGGACGACGCCCCGGACGTCGTACGCCTTGACGATGTTCGAAAGATCAGCAGCCACTGCCTGCCCTCCTGAGGGTTCTGTGCGGGGCACCAAACCTACCCTGGCCGCCGGGCATCTCTTCCGACGATCGGATGAAGCGCCGGACACCCCCCGGGGTCGTGGCGGGTTCAGGACTCCGGGGAGCGCAGGACCCGCAGGTGGCCGCGCCGGGTCGGCCCGTTGGCCTGGCCGGGGGTGGCGGAGGGGTTCGTTCCGCCGGGGTTGCCGCCCTGGGAGCCGTTGGAACGTTCGATGCGCTCGTGCGGGCGGGCCGCCTCGCGCACGGCGTTGGCCAGGGCTTCGAGGTCGTCCCCGCTGGGCCGGGAGGGTGCGCCGGCGTCCGCCAGCCGTACGACGTCCCAGCCGCGGGGCGCGGTGAGGCGCTCCGAGTGCTCGGCGCACAGGTCGTAGCAGTGGGGTTCGGCGTAGGTGGCGAGCGGGCCGAGGACTGCGGTCGAATCGGCGTAGACGTACGTCAGTGTCGCGACGGCAGGGCGGCCGCACGCGGTGCGAGAACAGCGACGTACAAGGCTCACGACGTTGGACGGTACCGCACTCCTGACCGGGCCGCGACGACTCCCCCGCGGCCGGGTGCCGTGTCGTCACCCGATCCCCGGCCGGGGGTCGTTGCGGGCCGCCCCCGGTGCGGCATCGAGGGCTACCCTGCGAGGGTGATGGACACCCCTCTGACTCCCCCTGCCGATGGACCTCCCCAGGAACCGCGCACGCGTAGGCGCGACCGGCACGGGCGGGGGATGCGCGGACCGCTCGCTCCCCCGCAGGTGCCGTTGGCCGCCAGTCGGGCGGAGCTCTTCGGGGATCTCGTACGGGACTCGGTCGAGCGGTTGGAGCGGCGCTGGCCGCAGCTGGCCGAGGTGGAGTTCATGGTGGGCGAGGTGCCGGCGCCGCCCGGTGGGCCGGACGGCGGCTGGAACGACGAGGCGGTCCCGCTGGGCGGGACGGTCGCGCCCGACGGGGGCCGGGCCGCGCGCATCGTGGTCTACCGGCGGCCCGTGGAGATCCGGACGAAGTCGCGGGACGAGCGGGCGGTGCTCGTGCACGAGATCGTGGTGGAGCAGGTCGCGGAGTTGCTCGGGCTCACGCCCGAGACGGTGGATCCGCGTTACGGGCAGGAGTAGCGGGGGGGCGATCGGGCCGGGGCGGTCGGGCCTGGCGGTCGGGCCGGGGCGGTCGGGCCGGGGCGGTCGGGCCGGGGCGGTCGGGCCGGGGACGGGCACGAGTGTCTCCTCGGCTCGCGGCTGCGGGGTTGTCGGAGAAGGGGGGCGGTGGGGACCGCTCGTCCTTGCGGGGACACTCCTGCCCGTCCCCGGCCCGACCTCGGGCAGTGCACTCCTGACCGTCCTCGGCGCGACCGCGGGGGCGCAGTTCTGACCGTCCTCGGCGCGACCGCGGGGGGGCTCAGCGGGTCAGGATCGAGAGGTCCTGGACGGCCTTGGGGACCTGGACCGAGCCGTGGTCGTCCACGAAGGTCTGGATCGTGAACATCGGGACGCCCTCGTGCGGCAGGGACAGGGTGCGGGCCGCGTGGACCGGGCCGCCCGAGAGGGTTTCGACGGTCAGCGCGTAGGAGCCCTTGCCGCCCGTCGGCGCGGGCGGCTGCGGGACGAGCAGGGTGGTGCCCGCCTTGACGGTGAACTCCTTGGCGGCCGCTTCGCCGCCCTGGGTGCCCGGGGAGGCGGTGATGCGGACCTTCGCGTCCGCCGCGCCGGCCGGCACGGTCAGCGACACGGTGGTCGCATCCGTGTCGGTGCGGTTGTCCGCGACGGTGGCGCGGGCGCCGACCGGGCCGGAGGCCGCGATGAAGCCGAGTTCCTGCTTGGCCCCGGTGCCCCTGACGACGCGGAGCGCGGCCACCACCGGGACGGCCTTGCGGCTGTCCGAAGGCGTCAGGACGAGTGAACCGGCTTCGCCCCGGGTGACGTCCTTGAGGTCGACGCTCGCCGACATGCCGCCCTTGACGTGCAGTTGTTCGTTGCCCGCCGGGGTGATCGAGGCTCCGGGTCCGGCGAGCCGCAGCTTGAGGTCCGCGTCCTCCTCGCCGGGCGCGTAGGCGATCAGCCGTACGGAGGTGGCGTCGGCCGGGATCCCCGGCAGGACGAGGGAGCCCGCCGGGTCGGTGGAGGCGGGCAGCCAGTCCGTGCCGACGCCCTCCTCCGCGACCTGGACGGAGGCGCCGACCCGACCCGAACGGGTCGTCACGCGGGTGGTGACGTCGGCGATCTGGGCGGTGGGCGCGATGGTGGAGAGCAGCACCGAGACGCTGGACTTCGGGCCGATCTTGATGTTCTCGCCGCTGCCGGCCTCGGTCTTCAGGGCGCCTTCGGGGCCGAAGAGCTGGACGTCGACGACGGCGGGGGTGTCGTCCGCGTTCGTGAGGTGGACGTAGTCCTGGCGGCCCTTGGCCGTGCTCGTGCCGGGGAACCAGAACTCGGTGCCCGGCGCGGTGCAGGCGACGCCGAGCAGGCCGCGCGCCTGACCCACGGCGACCTGGGTGGTCTGCTGGGCCGTCCAACCGGGGGCCAGGACGCCGTCGGCGGTGCCGGTGAGCGCGGGGGCCTCGGCTCCGGTGGAGGTGGCGCCGACGGGGGTGCCCGGGGTCTTGGGCTCCAGGACCGGCTTGGCGTCCTTGGTGGCGCCGGTGAGCCGGGCGCTGCCCTTGGCCTGCGGCTGGGGCTTGCCCGGGGTGATCGTCGTGTAGGTGGTGTCGGCGATGTCGGAGGTGCTGGGCGCGGGGCAGACCAGGGTGGAGCGTTCGACGGGGAGCCGGGCGGCGGACCGCTGGTGGCCCTTGGCGTCGGGGGCGGCCGGGGCCGCGGGCGCGGTGAGGACGGCGATGCCCGTCACGGCGGCGAGGGCGGCGGTGACGGCCGCGAGGGTCAGGGGGGCGCGCTTCACTGCTGGGGGCTCCCGTCCGGGCGCTGGATGGGCTGTCCGTAGGCGTCGTACTGGACGTACGCGTCGTAGTCGTAGGCGTAGTCGTTCGGCTGCTCGGGCGGGTACTGCTGGGCCGGGTACTGCTGCTGCGCGGACGGGTCGTACTGCTGGACGGGCTGTTGGTAGTGGCCGTACTGCGGGTCGGGTTGTTGGTCGTAGCCCGGTGCATGGGCCTGGTCGGCGTACGTCGGGTCCTGCTGGGCGTATGCGGGGTCCTGCTGGGCGTACGCCGCGTACGCGCCGTGCGTGTGGTCCTGCTGGGTCGGGATCTGCGCGTACGGGTCGGCCACGGCGGCCTCCTGCGCGGTGGGGGCGGCGGGCGCGGCCTCGGCGCGCAGGCGGCGGGCGCGACGGCCCTCGCCGGCTTCGGCCGGTCCCGGCTGGGCCGGTACGGCGCCCTCCTCGTCCGGCAGGTCGTCGTCCAGGCTGCGGCGGCGGCCCGGCAGGGCCATCACGAGGAGCAGCACGGCGAGCGCGCCCTGGGCCCAGTGCCAGCCGGTGCGGGCCAGGGAGTCGGCGTGGACGAGGCTCAGGCGGCCGCCCGCGGCGGGGAGTTCGAAGCCCTGGGCCCAGCCGTCGACCGTCTTGGCCTTCAGCGGCTTGCCGTCGAGGGTGGCCTGCCAGCCGGGGGCGGCCCGGTCGGCGACGCGCAGGACGCGACCCGGCTCACCGGCCGCGATCTCGGCGTGGACCTCGACGGGGCCGGAGGCGACCGGGATCGGGGCCTCGCCCGGCTTGCCGGGGACGATCACGACGCGGGCGACCTGGCGGTCGACCCGCCACAGCGCGTCGCCGTCGAGCTGGCTGAGGCGGCTCAGGCCCGGGGTGGCGTCGAGGACCCGGCGGATCTGCTGCGGGGCGCCGTCGCGGACCAGGACGTAACGGATCGCGAAGCCGCCGAGCTGGGCGCTCTGGTCGGCGCCGGACCCCGCGACCAGGCTGGAGACGACCTTGTCGAGGCGGCCGTCGCTGCCCGCGGAGGCGGCGAGTTCGGCGTCGCCGAGGCGGGCGCCGGAGCCGCGGACCAGGGTGTAGTCGACCTGGGCGGGCGAGGCGCCCCCGAGGACGAGGGTGCGGGCCTGGTCGCGGGTGCCGCTCTCCTCGGCGACGAAGGCGGGCACCTGGACGGGGTCGCGGCGCTCCAGCGGGCCGTCGGCTCCGCCGAGCATCCACCCCGCGGCGAGGACCAGTGGGCCCGCGGCGGCGGCGAGGGCGACGAGCGCGGCGAGCGGCTGGCGCCAGCCGAAGCTGCGGGCGGCGACGCGTTCCTTGGCTCCGTCGGCCCCGACGGCGGCGGCGGCGAGCAGGGCCAGGCCGTAGACGAGGGTGCCGGGACCGGCCCAGGCGGTGCGGTTGACCAGGACGGCGAGGAGCAGGCCGGTGAGCGCGACGGCCCAGGCCGCGGTGACGGCGAAGCGGCGCTCGGCGCGCAGCAGGGCGGCCAGTGCGGCGACGACGACGCCGAGCAGGAGCAGCCCGGCGCCGGCGCGCGGCCCGCCGGGGCTCGTGCCGAGCAGGTCGAGGGCGGAGGCCCCGCCGGCGCCGTACGTCAGGCCCGCCTCGCGCAGGAAGGCGGCGGGGTGGGTGAACAGGCCCAGCGACCAGGGGGCGAGGACCAGGAGCGGGACGGTGAGGGCGGCGGCCAGCCGGGGGGCGTACGTCTTCCACGCGGCCCGGCGCACGACCAGCGCGGCGAGGCCGAGGACGGCGGCGAGCGGCCAGAGCACCGGGGTGAAGGCGCTCGCCACGGTCAGGAGCAGGGTGTACGTCCACACCGCGCGCCAGCTGCCCTTGGCGCCCTCGGCCGCGGAGTCCGCGAACCCGCAGGCGCTGACGGCGCTGCGGGCGATGAGGGGCAGCAGGACGGCGAGGACCGCGGTGCCGAGGCGGCCGGTGGCCAGCGCGCCGGTGATGGCGGGGAGGAAGGCGTAGGCGACGGCGGCCCAGGCGCGCAGCAGTCGCGAGCCGACCAGCGGCCGGGAGGCGAAGTATGCGGTGAGTCCGGCGAGCGGGACCGAGCAGACGAGGAGCAGGGTCAGCGCGGTCTGGGTGGAGCCGAACAACAGCGTGGCGAGCGCGCCGAGGACGGCGAGGTAGGGGGGCGCTCCGGCGGTGGTGCCGGTGCCGACGGGGTGCCAGTCGTCGGTGTAGCCGTGCCAGAGGGCGAGGGCGCCGTCGGGGGCGGGGAGCAGGGCGCCGCCCATCAGGGAGCCGCCGCCGAGGAGGCCGCGGCAGGCGACGAGGGAGGCGACGAGCAGGAGGGCGAAGAGGACGGGCGCGGGCTTGCGGGCGATCCGCTTGAGGCGCGCGAACTGCTCGATCTCCAGGAAGTCGGCGTCGTCGCCGCCGGGTCCGGATTCGACGGCGCCGCCGTGCCGGCCGGCGCGGGCCGGTTCGGAGTCGCGGTCGGCGCCGAAGTATCCGGCGAGTTGTTCGACGTTGGCGCGCAGGGTGGCGCCGGGCGGCGGGAAGAGCGGGCGCAGTTCCCCGGCGGGGACGGCGGGGCGGCCGCGGCGTCTGCGGGCGCCGAGGATCCTGCCCGGGCGCAGCAGGGTGCCGAGCAGGCCGGCCACCTCGTCGACGGCCTGGCCGGGGGCCTTGCCGACGAGGTAGGCGAGGGTGCGCAGGGCGGTGCCGAGGAGGATGCGGAGCAGGACGTAGGGCAGGGCCCGGCCGGAGGAGTTGACGAGCACCGTGTAGGTGGCGCCGGCCTTGTCGACGCGGTGGGGGCTGACGGCGGAGCGCCCGGCGCAGTCGACGGTGCGGCGTTCGCGGGCGGAGGCCTCGGCGTGGCGCAGTACGGCGTCGGGGGCGACCAGGACGGTGTGGCCCGCGTTCTGAACGCGCCAGCACAGGTCCACGTCGTCGCGCATCAGGGGCAGCCGACGGTCGAAGCCGCCGAGCGCGTCGTAGACGTCGCGGCGCACCAGCATGCCCGCGGTGGAGACGGAGAGCACCGGGCGGACCTGGTCGTGCTGGCCCTGGTCCTGTTCGCGCCGGTCCAGGCCGGTCCAGCGGCGGCCGCTGCGGGCGATGCTGACACCGGCTTCGAGCAGCTGCTTGGCGTCGTACCAGCCGCGCAGCTTGGGGCCGATGACGGCGGCCTCGGGGTTCTCCTCGGCGACGCGCAGGAGTTCGGCGAGGGCGTCGGGGGCGGGCGCGCAGTCGTCGTGGAGCAGCCAGAGCCACTGGACGGGCTCGCCGTACGGCAGTTCGGGGAGGTCGTAGTGGTCGTCCTGCCAGGTGCGGCTGACGGGGTCCCAACCGCTGGGGCGCTTGAGGTAGGTCAGCTCCTCGGGAGTGAGGACGCCGGCGGCGTCGGCGGCCTCGTCGACCGCGGTGCCGAATCCGGTGCGGCGGGCGAGGTGCAGGACCCGGTCGTCGCCGAAGGCCTCGGCGAGCAGGCGCGCGGAGTCGTCGGAGCTGCCGTTGTCGGCGGCGACGTGGTTCTGGGCGGGCCGTTCCTGGCCGAGCAGTCCGGAGAGGGTCTGGGGCAGCCAGCGGGCACCGTCGTGGGCGACGACGACCGCGGTGACGACGTGCCGGGGGAACTCGGGGACGGCGGCGCCCTGGTGGGAGGACGAGTGGCTGTGCAGGGACATCGCGGTACGGGCCCTCCGGCCGGGGGTCCGGGGGTGGTGTGCCCTCGGAGGCTGCTGGACAGCGCCCCACACTAACGGCTGGGAACACGACGGTCCGCCTCCTGCGGGGAAGGTGCGGGAGGCGGACCGTTTGCTCTGTTACCCATTTGATGTGGTGTGCGTATCGCCCCGGTGCGGCGGGCCGGACCGGGTGGGCCGGGACGTATCGGCGCAATCAGACTGCGGCCTTTTTCAGCCGCCGGCGTTCACGCTCGGACAGTCCGCCCCAGATGCCGAATCGCTCGTCGTTGGCGAGGGCGTACTCAAGGCATTCGGAGCGGACCTCACAGGCGAGGCAGACCTTCTTGGCCTCGCGGGTGGAGCCGCCCTTCTCGGGAAAGAAGGATTCGGGGTCGGTCTGGGCGCAGAGTGCGCGCTCCTGCCAGCCGAGCTCCTCGTCCGCCTCCTCGACCAGCAGTTCCTGAAACAGCTCGGTCATGTGCGCCCCTCGCTCTGTTTTCGCGTCCCCGTGGTGTTGTCGTCACCGATAGCTACGGAACGACACGAGTGAAATTACAAGGCGGGGCTACTGCGCAGTCAAGCCGAGATCTGCTATTGGGCCCCTTATTCACTCTGCGGAACCAAGCGTATGCAGAAAGTGTTCATATCGCCAAAAATCGTGACACATGCAACACGTACGGACGGATGGTGACCAGATGGTGCGTCAAGCCGCCCACGTCCAAGATCGACGCGCCGTTTCCGATCGAGGTTGCATTCCGGTCACGGAAGCGGCGCAGATCACATTCCGGTCACGAGGTGACGGGGTCGGGGGCCCAGCCTTGGCGTGAATCCGATGCGGTTGCACCGCCACATCCCCGGCCGGGAGCTGCACAAACCTTTCTCCAGGCAACTTAACCGGATGAGGTGAAAGTTTCGGACCAAACCGGACATTGGGTTGACAGTCGCCCCCCGGAACCGGTCTCCTTGTTGCCATGTCAGCGCCCGCAGTCGCCACCCGGACCCCCATTCGTGGGTTCCTGTGCGCTGCCCAGGTTCGCTGTTGCTGTTGCAGCTGTTGATGCCCACGGAGCTCCGGCTCCCCCGAGCACCGGCTTCGCACCCCCAGCAACCGACCGCGCGACCGCGCCACTGACATCCGTCGAGGTACCTCCGCAATGAACGCGACGCACACGACGCACACCCCGCAGCACACCCCGCAGCACTCCCCGCAGCACTCCCCCGACGCCCAGCGGGCGCAGCGGGGCCGGCAGGCCGCATGGCCGGTCGGCATGGAGAGCGACCTCCAGATCGCGGGCGACATCCTCTCCGTCCAGCACCTCCTCCAGCCGCAGCGCGAGCACCCGAGCACCGTCGCCGAGTTCGTCGGGCTCGCCCGCTCGATCGCCGGCGACCGCTCCCAGTGGGAACACCTCGTCGAGTACGACACCTCCTCCCGCTGGTACCACCGGCTGCGCACCGGCCCCGGCTACGAGGTGTGGCTGCTCAGCTGGGTCCCCGGCCAGGGCAGCGGCACCCACGACCACGGCCCGTCCTCCGGCGTGCTCACCGTCCTGGAGGGCGAACTCACCGAGCACACCGACCGCGGACCGCGCACCCTCGCCGCCGGTAGCCAGCGGGTCTTCGCCCCCGGCTACGCGCACGAGGTGGTCAACGACGCCCTCGACGGCGCGATCAGCCTGCACGTGTACTTCCCCGGCCTGACCGAGATGCCGATGCACGACGACGTGCGCGGCGGCGCCCGCGAGGGCTCCCCCGAGGGCTCCCGCGACACGGTCCGGAGTAACGCCGCTCACTCCTGCTCCCCGGCCCGCCAGACGCCGGTATCCGCCTGACACACTGCGCTACATGCGCATTGTTGTACTGGCCGGCGGCATCGGCGGCGCCCGTTTCCTGCGGGGCCTCAAGTCGGCCGAGCCCGACGCGGACATCACGGTCATCGGCAACACCGGTGACGACATTCACCTGTTCGGGCTCAAGGTGTGCCCCGACTTGGACACGGTGATGTACACCCTCGGCGGTGGCATCAACGAGGACCAGGGTTGGGGCCGCACCGACGAGTCCTTCAAGGTCAAGGAGGAACTCGCGGCCTACGGGGTCGGACCCGACTGGTTCGGCCTCGGCGACCGCGACTTCGCGACCCACATCGTGCGGACCCAGATGCTCGCCGCGGGCTACCCGCTGAGCGCCGTCACCGAAGCGTTGTGCGACCGCTGGCAGCCCGGGGTGCGCCTGCTCCCGATGTCCGACGACCGGGTCGAGACCCACGTCGCGATCACCGAGGCGGCCACCGGCGAGCGCAAGGTCATCCACTTCCAGGAGTACTGGGTCCGACTGCGCGCCGCGGTGGACGCGGAGGCCGTCGTACCGGTCGGGGCCGAGCAGGCCAAGCCCGCGCCCGGCGTCCTGGAGGCCATCGCGGCCGCCGACGTGATCGTCTTCCCGCCGTCCAACCCGGTCGTCTCGATCGGCACCATCCTCGCCGTGCCCGGGATCCGCGAGGCCGTGGCCGCCGCCGGGGCGCCCGTGGTCGGCCTCTCCCCCATCGTCGGGGGCGCGCCCGTGCGCGGCATGGCGGACAAGGTGCTGGCCGCCGTCGGCGTCGAGTCATCGGCCGCCGCGGTCGCCCTGCACTACGGCACCGGGCTCCTGGACGCCTGGCTCGTCGACACCTCGGACGCGGACGCGACCGCCGAGGTCGAGGCCGCCGGGATCACCTGCCGCGCGGTGCCGCTGATGATGACCGACCTGGCCGCCACCACCGCGATGGCCCGGGCCGCGCTGGACCTGGCGGAGGCCTCCCGATGACCGCGGACGTCCCCTCGTACGCGCCGCCCGCCGTCCCCTCGTACGAGGTGCGGGCGGTGGCCGGGCTGCCGGAGGTCCGCCCCGGCGACGACCTGGCGGAGCTGATCGCGGGCGCCGCGCCCGATCTGCGCGACGGGGACGTCCTGCTCGTCACCTCGAAGATCGTCTCCAAGGCGGAGGGCCGTGTCGTCGCCGCGGACTCCCGCGAGGAGGCCATTGACGCCGAGACGGTACGGGTGGTCGCCCGCCGCGGTGCGCTGCGCATCGTCGAGAACCGGCAGGGGCTGGTCATGGCCGCCGCCGGGGTCGACGCCTCCAACACGGCGCCGGGCACGGTCCTGTTGCTGCCGCTCGACCCGGACGCCTCGGCGCGCGCGATCCGCGACGGGCTGCGCGCGGCGCTGTCGGTGGACGTCGGCGTCCTCGTGACCGACACCTTCGGACGGCCCTGGCGCGCCGGGCTCACGGACGTCGCGATCGGCGCCGCCGGGGTCCGGGTCCTGGACGACCTGCGCGGCGGCACCGATGCCCACGGCAACCCGCTCAGCGCGACGATAGTGGCCACCGCCGACGAGCTGGCCGCGGCCGGTGACCTGGTCAAGGGCAAGGCGACCGGGCTGCCGGTGGCCGTCGTGCGCGGGCTCGGCCACCTGGTCGCCGAGGGCGGATCGGCGCGCGAGCTGATCCGCTCCCCCGCCGACGACATGTTCCGGCTGGGGACCTCCGAGGCGGTACGGGAAGCCGTGCACGGGCGTCGGACGGTACGGGAGTTCACCGCCGAGCCGGTGGACCCGGGCGCCGTGCGCCGGGCCGTCGCGGCGGCCGTCACCGCGCCCGCGCCGCACCACACGACGCCGTGGCGCTTCGTTCTGCTGGAGTCGGCCGCGGCGCGGCTGGAGCTGCTGGACGCGATGCGGGACGCGTGGATCGCGGACCTGCGCCGGGACGGCAGGTCGGCGGAGTCGATCGCCAAGCGGGTGCGGCGCGGGGACGTGCTGCGCGCGGCGCCCTACCTGGTGGTGCCCTGCCTGGTGACGGACGGGGCGCACGACTACGGGCACGCGCGGCGGGACGCGGCCGAGCGGGAGATGTTCGTGGTCGCCATGGGCGCGGGCGTGCAGAACTTCCTGGTCGCGCTGGCCGGGGAGCGGCTCGGTTCGGCGTGGGTGTCCTCGACGATGTTCTGCCGTGACGTGGTCCGGGAGGTGCTGGAGCTCCCGGACGACTGGGACCCGATGGGCGCGGTGGCGGTCGGCCACGCGGCCGGGGCGCCGCGCGAGCGGGCGGAGCGGGATCCGGCGGACTTCATCCGGGTGCGCTGAGCGGCCTAGAACCGGCCGATATCGGTTCGGGGCATCTTCGGGACGCGGCGGGGCGGGGTGCGGCCCGCGAGCAGGATCAGCCGGGCGGCGCGGTGGCGCTGGCCGCCGCCCTGGTCGGCGTACGGGGCCAGGAGTCGCAGCATCGCGGCGTCGTCGGCGTCGCGGTCGCCGGTGAGGGCGTAGCCGATGGTGCCCGGCAGGTGCAGATCGCCGGTGGTGACGGCGTCGGCGGCGCCGTTGCTGCGCTGGAGGGTTTCGGCGGAGGTCCACGGGCCGATGCCGGGGACGGCCTCCAGTCGGGCGACGGCGGCCGGCAGGTCCATCGCGGCCGCCTCCTCCATGCGGGGCGCGACGCGGGCGGCGCGGACGATGGTGGCCGAGCGCTTCGCGTCCACGCCCGCCTTGTGCCAGTCCCAGGACGGGATCAGGGCCCAGGTGCGGGGGTCGGGCATCACGTACAGGTCCGGGTGCGGGCCCGGGGCCCGCTCGCCGTACTGGCGCACCAGGCGGCGCCAGGCGCGGTAGGCCTCGTCGGTGGTGACCTTCTGCTCCAGGACCGTGGGGATCAGGGATTGCAGGACCAGCCCGGTCCGGGTCAGGCGCAGGCCCGGGCGGCGGCGGTGGCTCGCGTGCACGAGGCGGTGGCGGGGGACGAAGACGGCCGGGTCGTCGTCGGCGCCGAGCAGGGCGGGGAGGGCGTCGAGGGCCCATTCCGTACCGGGGCCCCAGGCGGCGGCGGTGACCGTGCGGTCGGCGGTGCGGGTCAGCCGGAGGGTGGCGGGGCCGGTGGGGGTGCGGGTGCCGAGCCAGACGGAGCCGTCGGGGGTGGTGCGGAAGGTGGGGTCGCCGGGGCCGCGGCGGAGCGGGCCGAGGACGAGGCCCAGCTCGATCGGGCCTTCGGCCGCCCATTCCCGTGACCGGGGGGTGGGGGCGGGGCCCTCCGGGGGCTGGGGCTGGGGCTGGGGGATGTCGGTGCGGCCGCCGCGGATCGCGGTGCGGGTGAGGGGATCGAAGCGGCCGGCCATGGCTTGAGCGTAGCCCTGCGGGCCGCCCGCCCGGAGCCGCGCCTCAAACGCCGGCGGGCTGGGACGGGCCGGCCCGGGCCCATCGCCCCCCCACCAGGAGCTCCGCCCAGCCCTGCGCCTCAAACGCCGGCGGGGCTGGGTGGCCACGCCTCAAACGCCGGCGGGGCTGAGGTGACCGCGCCTCGAACACCGACAGGGCTGAGGTGGGTGCGCCTCGAACGCCGGCGGGGCTGGAATGGCCGGCCCCAGCCCCATCAAGCCCGCCCGGCGATTGAGGGCACCCGCCCGGAGGGCACACGGCCCGCAGCCAGCGGCTCCGGCCGAGGCGCCGCCTCAAACGCCGGCGGGGCTGGAATGGCCGCGCCCAGGGGCAATCCCCGCGGGCGCTAGCGGCCCTGGAGGTGGGCCGAGGAGGTTCGGGTGGTGGGGAGCTTGCCGTAGAGGCGGCGGCCCGGGCACTCCGTCGCGAAGCCGTCCCGGTGACCGGAGATCACGTTCATCCGAACGTTCGTGCCCTTGTGGTAGAGGTTGCCCCCGGCCGACCGGAGCGTCGTCTTCGCCAGCGGGTTCGCCCCGAACAGGCCCAGCTTCCACGCCGTCAGCCGCGCGACCGCGTTCACCGCGGCGGCGGGCGGCTGCGCGTCCGTGAAGGTGCCGATCACCGCGATGCCCATGCTGTCCGTGTTGAAGCCCATCGTGTGGGCCCCGAGCACCGGCTTGGCGACACCGCCCGCCCGGCCCTCGTACACGGTGCCGCACTTGTCGACGGCGAAGTTGTAGCCGATGTCCCGCCAGCCCTCGCTGACCACGTGGTAGCGGTACAGGCTGCGCAGCACCGCCGGGGCGTCCTTGCAGGCGTAGCCGTTGCCGGAGGCGGTGTGGTGCACGAAGGCCGCCTTGACCGTGTTCGTGTAGACGAACCCGGACTCGCGCAGCCGTTCGTCGGCTCCCCAGCCCCGCCGGGTGACGATGGCCGGGCGCGGGCCGATGTAGGGCCGGGCCGCCGGGCTGAGCGTGCCCTCGCTCGCGAGGATGGCGTCGGTGGTGGAGTCGGCCTTGTTCAGCGCCGGGATCAGGGTGGCGCCGAGCGGTGCGTGCGGAACGTTGGCCGCCGAGGACTCGGCCATCTCCATGCTCATGCCGGGGGCCCCGATCGCCGTCTCCCCCTTGTCGTCCCCGGCCGGCTCGCCCGGCTCCGCCCCGTTCTTGGCGTCGGCGGCCGGGAGCGTCCGGACCGGTGCGGCCCCGGGGTCGACGAGCTCGATCCGCAGCCCGGACGGCAGCTTCGCGGCGCCCGGGCCGCCCGGGACGGCCGCCCGGTCGCCGGAACGGGGCGCGGTGGCCGGCTCGGCCATGACGCGGACCTCGACGCCGTCGGAGGCGCCGACCCACAGGGGGGCCGTGCCGCCCCGGACCCGGCCCGCGGCGCGTTCGGTGGTGTCCGGGTCGGCGGCGTGCTCGCTGTTGTGGGTCTCGACGTCCTGCCAGTCGGACCAGGTGCCGGTGCCGGCGGAGCGGGTACGGACCTGGACCCGGCCGGTCAGTTGGGTGGCCGCGTCGTCCCAGACGACGCCGACCATGGAGAAGGTCCCCACGTCACGCGCGGGCAACCCCTTGGTTTCGGGCCCGGTCCCGGGGAGGCGGGGGGAGACGCTCATGCCGGGCACGCCGGTGTCCCGGTCGGCCGCGGACCTGAGCGGGACGAGTGGCAGCGACTGGGTGGACCCGGCCGGGGCGGCCGGGGCCACGGGGGCCGCCGCCGTCACGGCCTGGGCCGCCGCCGCCGTGGGGAGGGCGAGGGCGAGCGGGAGGGACAGTGCGGCCGCGGTCGCGACGCCGATCGAGGAAGCAAGGAATCCACGCATGCAATGGATGCTGAACGCGCTTGCGGCGGGCCGCCATCCGAGAACTGACGGATCGTCGGCTCATGGGCCCACCCCCTCCTCCGTACGGGGGAGGGGTATGACGGCCGTCCGGGGGAGGGCCCCGCGTAGCCTGAGCCGCGTGAACACCACTGACCGCACCCCTGCCGACCTGCTGCGATCCGCGCTCGCCGCCGACCCGGGCCGCCCCCTCGTCACCTTCTACGACGACGCGACGGGCGAGCGCGTCGAATTGTCCGTCGCGACCTTCGCCAATTGGGTGGCCAAGACCGCCAATCTGCTCCAGGGCGACCTCGGCGCCGAGCCCGGCGACCGGCTCGCGCTGCTGCTGCCCGCGCATTGGCAGAGCGCCGTGTGGCTGCTCGCCTGCGCCTCGGTCGGCGTGAGCGTCGAGGTCGGCGGGGATCCGGCCGACGCGGACCTCGTGGTGAGCGGGCCGGACACGCTGGAGGAGGCGCTGGCCTGTTCCGGGGAGCGGGTGGCCCTGGCGCTGCGGCCGCTGGGCGGGCGCTTCCCGCAGCCCCCGGCCGGCTTCGCGGACTACGCGGTGGAGGTGCCGGGGCAGGGCGACCGGTTCGCCCCCTTCGTGCCGGTCGATCCGGCGGGGCCCGCGCTGAGCGTCGGGGGCCGCACGCTCTCGTACGCGGAGCTGGTCGACCTGGCCCGTGCGGACGCGGCCGGGCGCGGGCTGGCCGCGGGCTCTCGGCTGCTGTCGGGACAGGGCTTCGACACCTGGGAGGGGCTGTCGGCGGGGCTGTTCGCACCGCTGGCCGCGGGCGCCTCCGTGGTGCTCTGCCGCCATCTGGAGCAGCTGGCCGAGGGCGCCCTGGTCCAGCGGACCGAGAGCGAGCGCGTCACCCACACCGCCTAGGGGAGGTTTGAACCACCGCGCCAACCCCACATCGCCCACCTGCGGGAACGCGCTATTTGTCACCCACACGGCCTAGTACGGCCCCCTGCCCCCGGGCCGCTCCGGCGCCCCGGGGGCAGGATCGGCGTAGGCCGCGTACTCACCCGTACGGGGCTCTCGCCCAGCGGTGAGGGACGGACACGGACGTGACGGACGGCGCAGGCATAACCGGGCACACCGGTGCGGGCACGGGCGGTACGCCGCCCCCGCGCCGGCGGCGTCGGCTGCTGCGCTGGATCGGCCTCGGGCTGGTCCTGCTGGTCCTGCTGGGGGCCGCCGTGGGCTGGTGGATCTACCGCAGGCTCGACGGCAACATCAAGGAGGACACCTCCGCCGCCGCCGAGCTGCGCCGCTACGACCGCGAGCGCCCGGCGCACGTGGTGGACGGGGCGCAGAACGTCCTGCTGCTCGGCTCCGATTCGCGCTCCGGCGAGGAGAACTCCGGGTACGGGCAGGACGGGGGCACCCAGCGCTCGGACACCGCGATCCTGTTGCACCTGCCCGCGGACCGGCGCAGCGCCACCGCGGTGTCGATACCGCGGGACCTGATGACGACCGTACCGAGCTGCGTGAAGCCGGACGGGACCCGCACCGCCGAGCAGTCGGCCCAGTTCAACTGGGCCTTCGAGTGGGGCGGGGCGGGCTGCACGGTCCGCACCGTCGAGAAGCTGACCGGCATCCGGGTCGATCACCACATCGTGGTGGACTTCGGCGGCTTCAAGAAGGTGGTCGACGCGGTCGGCGGGGTCGAGGTCTGCCTCAAGGAGCCCGTCGACGACACCGACGCCAAGCTGAAGCTGCCCGCCGGCCGGCAGACCCTCCAGGGGGAACAGGCGCTCGGCTTCGTCCGGGCGCGGCACGGCCTGGGCGACGGCAGCGACACCGAACGCATGGACCGCCAGCAGGAGTTCCTCGGCTCACTGGTGAAGAAGGTCCAGAGCAACGGGGTGTTGCTCAATCCGGCGAAGCTCTACCCGCTGCTGGACGCGGCGACCTCCTCGGTGACCACCGACCCGGGGCTGGCCTCGCTGCGGGGACTCTACGAACTGGTGCGCGGCCTGCGGGACATACCGACCGACCGGATCAACTTCCTGACCGTACCGCGCAGGCCGTACGCGGCCGACCCGAACCGGGACGAACTGGCCGAGCCGTACGCGGAGCGGCTCTTCCGCCAGCTACGCATGGACGAGCCCGTGACAGTGGTCCCGCCCGCGCCCGTTGATCAGCGGGAACAGGCCGCGGGCACCGGCACGGGCGAGGGCAGCGGTGCGCCGACGGCCGGCACGGGAACCACCGCGAGTGCCTCCCCCGTCCCCACTTTCACGGGAACCACGGCGGGGACCGCCACCTGCCGGTAAAGCAATCCAAAAAGCCGGTGCCCGAACCGAGCGGGATGGGGCGATTGCCCAGTTATAGGGGGAGTGGAATTTCTCACCAGCATGGTTTGACAGTGAATTGGCCGGATAAGGTGAGCGATCCGGTGCGCGGGCGGGCCTGAGGCCGCGTACCAGCCGGATCGTTGACCGAGCGCCTGGGGGGAGGCGCGTCGCGAGGCACCCGACGGAGGACTCGAGCAACCGTGGATGCGCACAGCCGTGGGCGAGCAGAAGAAGTCGACCCCGCAGACCAGTGGGTCATCGACCCCCGCACGGGCAACTACGAGCTGCGACTGGACCGCTCCGCTGCGCAGCAGCCTTCCGTAGCCTCCCCCAGACGAGCCCGCGGCCCCTTCGCCTCCCCCCGGATCGCACCCCGCTCGGCCCGGCCCGGCCGGTCCACGACAAATCCCGCGAATCCCGCGAGCCCCACCGGGCCCTCCCCGGGCGTGCCCAAACCCCGGCGCGGCGACGGCGCGGGCGGTGGGCGGCGCGGCGGGCGCAAGGCCGCGGGTGGCGGCGGTGGTCGCGGCCGGCGCAAGGGACTGGCCGTCGTCGGCGGCTCGCTCGCCTTCGTCCTGGTGGGCGGCGCGCTGGCGGGCTACCTCTACTACGACCACCTGAACGGCAACATCAGGACCACCGACACCCTCGGTGCCGGCCGCAACGGCTTCCAGAAGGACCAGCCGATCAACATCCTGATCATCGGCACGGACAAGCGGACCGGTGACGGCAACCAGGGCTACGGCGACTCGGACAGCCCCGGGCACGCGGACACCACCTTCCTCTTCCACGTCTCCAAGGACCGCACGAACGCGACGGCGCTGTCGATCCCGCGCGACCTGATCACCAACATCCCCACCTGCCCCACCAAGCAGCCCGACGGCTCGACGAAGAACATCCCCTCCCAGCGCGGGGTCCGCTTCAACACGAGCCTCGGCCAGGAGGGTCGCGACCCGGGCTGCACCATGCGCACGGTGCAGGAGCTGACCGGGATCCCGGTCGACCACTTCCTGATGGCGGACTTCAACGCGGTCAAAACGCTGAGCACCGCCGTCGGCGGGGTGCCCGTCTGCCTGGACAAGGCCGTCAAGGACCGCGATTCGAAGCTGGACCTGACGGCCGGTGAGCACCGGCTCGACGGGGAGCAGGCGCTCGCCTTCGTCCGTACCCGGCACTCCTTCGGCAACGAGAGCGACCTGGACCGGATCAAGACCCAGCAGCAGTTCCTGAGTTCGATGATCCGCGAGATGAAGTCGAAGGACACGCTGAGCAGCCCCAAGAAGCTGTTCGCGCTCGCGGAGGCGGCCACCAAGGCGCTGAGCGTCGACAAGGGCATGGGGTCGATCTCCCAGCTCACGGCACTCGCCGGAGAGTTGAAGGGGATCAACCCCAAGAACATCACCTTCACCACGCTGCCGGTGCTCGACAATCCGGCCGAGCGGGTCAAGGCGACCGTGGTGATCAATCCGGGGCAGGCCGACCCCCTGCTCCAGATGATCCGCGGGGACGTCTCGCTGACCGCCGTGGAGCAGAAGGAGAAGGCCGCCGAGGCCGCGGCCAAGAGCAAGCAGGACGCGCTGCTCCAGGGCAACCGCGCGCCGGCCGCAGACGTCCGGGTGAGTGTCACCAACGGTGGCGGACCTCAGGGTTCCGCCTCCACCACGCTCGCGTGGCTGCAGAATTCCAAGGGCGTGGAGAGGTCGAGCAACCTGGGCAACGCGCCCGCGAAGCTCGACCGGACCACGCTGGAGTACGCGCCCAACCAGGCCGACCAGGCCCGGGCGCTCGCCGACATGATGGGCCTGCCCGCTTCGGCCCTGAAGCCCGGCACGGCGGACGCACCACCGAAGACCCCGATGAAGCTCACGCTCGGCGCGGACTTCAAGGGTGCGGGGATCTCGCTCACGGCGCCGCAGCAGGCGCCCGAGGGAGTCCAGCGGGTCGAGGCCGACAAGGCCGTCTGCGCCAAATAGGGGGTCCCGATGGGTGACCGCCACAGGAATGACCGGCACAATGCCTGACGAATCAGGATCTTGAGGGGGGTACGTGTGACGCACAGCAACGTGCGCGGGGAGGGTGCGCCTTCCGGGGCCACCGGCGGCATACCCGGCAGCGGCGGTGGGGCGCCCGGCGCGGTACCCCGCCCACGCGAGGGCTCGGGGAGCGGAGCCGCCACCGGCGGCAACGGCCCCGGAGCGGGCGGCCCGACGGGTCCGGGGCGGCGGGGGCGCAGACGCGTGCTGCGCTGGACGGCCTCGGTGCTGGCGTTCGTCATACTCGGGACGGCCGGCGCCGGATACCTGTACTACCGCTACATGAACGGCAGCATCAAGACCGACATCCTGAACCTCGGGGACAGCCGACTGAAGGGGTCCAAGCCCAACGCCTTCGGGCAGACCCCGCTGAACATCCTGCTCATCGGCTCCGACGCGCGCAACGACAAGGAGAACCAGGCCCTCGGTGGGGCCAAGGACACCTTCGACGGGCCGCCGCTGGCGGACGTGCAGATGCTGCTGCACCTGTCGGCGGACCGCAGCAACATGTCGGTCGTCTCGATGCCGCGCGACACCCTGATCAAGATGCCGAAGTGCACCGACACGGACGGCAAGGTCTACCAGGCCAGCAAGGGGCTCGTGCAGACCAACGAGTCGCTTGGCCGCGGCGGCCCCGGCTGCACGGTCGCGGCCTGGCAGGAGCTGACCGGCATCCCGATCGACCACTTCATGCTGATCGACTTCAAGGGCGTGGTGGCGATGGCGGACGCCATCGGCGGCGTCCCGGTCTGCGTCCAGCAGAACGTGATCTCGCGCAACAGCGAGGGCAAGGGCTCGGGCCTGAAGCTGCCCAAGGGTCAGAACGTCATCCAGGGCGAGCAGGCCCTGCAGTGGCTGCGCACCCGCTACGGCTTCGAGGACGGCACGGACATCGGCCGTACGCACGCCCAGCACATGTACATGAACTCCATGGCCCGCGAGTTCCGCAAGAACGCCAAGCTCACCAACCCGGTGAAGCTCAACAGCCTGGCGCAGGCGGCCATCAAGGCCATGGTCGTGGACACCGGCCTGAACAAGATCGACAAGTTGTTCGACCTCAGCATGGAACTGAAGAAGGTCCCCACGGGCCGGATCACCATGACGACCATGCCGTGGGTGTACAGCACCCGCGAGGAGGGCCGGGTCGAGCCGAAGCCGGTCGAGGCCGAGGAACTCTTCAAGATGGTCCGCGAGGACGTGGCGCTCGACGGCAAGGGCACCCCGGCGGCCGCCAAGTCCGCGGCTCCCGCCTCCCCCGCGCCCTCGCAGCCCGCTGGCGTCCCCGCCGCGCCGCCCGCCAAGATCTCGGTCCTGGTGCGCAACGCGACCGGCGGCAAGGACGCCCCGGAGGACAAGGTCAAGGGCCGCTCGACCGAGGTCACCGCACTGCTGTCGACCAAGGGCTTCACCAAGGCCGTGGCCGACAACCAGGTCGCCGGCGAGGACACCACGGTGGTCCGCTACGCGGGCCTGGACCAGGCCGCCGACGCGCAGGCCGTGGCCACCGCGCTCGGCCTGCCCGCCGGCGCCGTGCAGCGCTCGACGGACGTCACCGGGATCACCCTGTTCGTGGGCAAGGACTGGCGCACGGGCGACGCCCCGGCGGCGCCCGCCCCGGCCCTGAACAAGGCCCCGGACTCGGCGCGCCCGCTCAACGGCGACGACGACAAGGAGTGCATGGCGATCCAGCCGGGCTTCACCTGGTAGCCACCGCGCGCACGTACGAGAGGGGCCCGGCGGATGCGATCCGCCGGGCCCCTCTCGTACGTGCGCGCGGTGGCTACGGCGCCGCCGGGGCGTCCTCGCGCATCGACGGGCGGCGGCTCGCGATGACCTTGTTCGCCAGCGAGCGCGGGCTCGTCAGGAAGCCGAAGCCCCAGGACATGTGCATCGTGGCCAGGGCCACCGGGATCTGCGCGCGGGCCTTCAGCGACAGCCCCTTGCCCGCGGGGACGGAGCCCGCGGTGATCGCGGCCAGGTAGCCCACCGGGACCGCGAAGGCCCAGGGGGTGAGCGTCGCGCCGGCCACCGCGCCGGCGGCGATCGCGACGAGCGCGGTCGGCGGGGCGAGGTAGCGCAGGTTGATCGAGCCCGCGTGGTAGCGCGCCACGACGTGGCGCCAACGGCCGTAGTCCTTGTACTGCTTGGCCAGCGCCCGTACGGAGGGACGCGGGCGGTACTGGACCTTCAGCTCGGGCGAGAACCAGATGAGCCCACCGGCCTCGCGGATGCGGAAGTTCAGCTCCCAGTCCTGGGCGCGGATGAACTCCACGTTGTAGCCGCCGGCGCGCTCCAGCGCCTCGCGGCGGAACACCCCGAGGTAGACGGTGTCGGCGGGGCCCGCCTCGCCGCCGGTGTGGAAGGCCGCGTTGCCGACGCCGATCTTCGAGGTCATCGCGGCGGCGACGGCGTCCTCCCAGGCGTTCTCGCCCTCGGCGTGCATGATGCCGCCGACGTTCTGCGCGCCCGTCTCCTCCAGGAGGCGGACGGCGGTGGCGATGTAGTTCGCGGAGAGCATGCCGTGCCCGTCGACCCGTACCACGATCGGGTGACGTGAGGCCTTGATGGCGGCGTTGAGGGCGGCCGGGGTACGGCCGGTGGGGTTCGGGACGGTGTGGACGCGCGGGTCCTCACGGACGAGCTGGGCGGCGATCTCGTCGGTCCGGTCCGTGGACGGGCCGAGCGCGATCACCACCTCCATCTCGCCGGCGTAGTCCTGCCCCAGGATGTGCCGGACGGAGTCGCGCAGGTGGCGCTCCTCATTGAGCACCGGCATGATCACCGAGACTGCGGGCTGCTGGGTGGGCATGTGGTCCTTCAAGGTCGGGTATCGGTGTCACGTTACCGCGTACGGGGGAACCGGGGCGCGCCGGACGATCGGTACGGTCAGTCGCTGATCGTATGGGCCTACTGTTCTGACGGATCTGCCCCTGTTGCCGCTGCGGAGGTGCCCCACGTGTCCCCCGTGCCCCACCCGCACCGCTCCCCCCGCCCTGCACCCCCGCATCCCCCCGTGCGCGGCGGCGGCCCCGCCAAGCGCGCGCGCCGGCCGCGCTGGGGCGTACGGCTGGCGGCGACCGTATCGGTGGTGGTGCTGGGCTCCGGCGCGATCGGCCACGCGGTGATGACCGGGCTGGACACCGGGATCGAGCGGGTGGACCCCTTCAAGGACATGAAGAACCGCCCCCGGGCGGGCCACGGCATGAACTTCCTGCTCGTCGGCACCGACGGCCGGGACAAGATCAGCCCGGACCAGAAGCGCGACTACCGGCTCGGCGGGGCGCCCTGCCATTGCACGGACACGATCATGCTGGTGCACATCTCGGCCGACCGGGAGCGCGCCAGCGTGGTCAGCCTGCCCCGCGACAGCTACGCCGAGGTCCCCGAGCACACCGACGCCACGACCGGCAAGGTCCGGCGCGCGCACCCGGTGAAGCTGAACGCCGCCTACGCCGAGGGCGGGCCGAACCTGACCGTGCGCACCGTGGAGAACATGACCCGGGTGAAGATCGACCACTACCTGGAGGTCGACTTCACCAGCTTCATGAAGACCGTCGACGCGATGGGCGGGGTGGAGATCTGCACCGCCAAGCCCATGCAGGACTCCTACACGGGCCTCGACCTCCAGCCCGGCACGCACCGCCTCACCGGCGGCCAGGCCCTGCAGTACGTGCGCTCGCGCCATGTGGACGGGGCCTCGGACCTGGGCCGGATGCAGCGCCAGCAGCGGTTCGTCGCGGCGCTGATCAAGCAGTCCGCCGGCGGCGGGATGCTGCTGAACCCGGTGAAGTTCAAGCAGGTCAGCTCGACCCTGCTGGGCTCGGTCCGGGCCGACCGGGGCTTCGGCTCCGAGCAGATGCTGGCGCTGGGACAGGCGATGCGGGACTTCGCCCCGTCGTCCTCGGAGTTCGCGTCCGTACCGGTCGGCGACGCCTCGTTCCCGGTGAAGGGGCTCGGCGAGACCGTCAAGTGGGACGAGGCGAAGGCGGCCAAGGTCTTCGCCGCGCTGCGCGACGACCGCCCGCTGGCCCCGGCCCGCCCGGCGGCCAAGGCGGGACGGGCGGCGCCGCAGCCCGCCGTACCGGTGGACGTGGCGCCCCAGCAGATCCGGATCCAGGTGGAGAACGGCACCCGGATCGACGGCATGGGCGGCCGCGTCGACGAGGCCCTGCGGGCCACCGGCTTCGACACCACCCGGGCCCCGGGCAACGCGGCCAGCCGGGAGATCAAGCGCACGGTGGTCACCTACGACCCGCGCTGGGACCGCTCGGCGCGGACGGTGGCGACGGCGCTGCCCGGCATCGAGCTGCGGGCGGTGGCCGGACAGGGGCGGACCCTGATCGTGACGGCGGGCTCGGACTACAAGAAGGTGGTCCCGGTCCGCGCCGAGGACCCCTACCAGGGCGAGTTCGGCGTGGTGACGGGCGACCAGGTGGTGTGCGGGAGCTGAGCCCCCGCCCCCGTACCGGCCGGCCGGCTGGCCGCGCACCGGCCGCCGCGATCAGCGGTTGCGCTCGACCAGCGTCACCTGGAGCCCGCGCACCTTGGTGCTCTCCACGACCTTGTAGTGCGCGCGCAGCGCGTCGGCCTCCGCCGCGGGCAGCTTGTGGAACGGGTCCTTGGTCCCGCTCCAGGTGACCACCCAGATCCGGCGGGTGTCGCCGAGGCAGGCGGTCGGCTGGGCGCAGGCCACCGGGAACAGGTCGTCGTTGGCGACGGCCGATTTCGCGGCGAACACGTCGCGCAGCTTGACCCGGTCCGGCAGGTTGTACTCGACCTGGTAGTCGACCATGTAGACGCTGTCGTGCCCGCGGACCGGTACGAAGCCGTCGCCGGGCCGGTAGCCCTTGGTGATGACGCTCGCGACGGAGGCGCCGACGACGCCCTTCTCCTTGGAGAGCGCGGCGCGCAGCTGGACCTGGTCCGTGGCCCCGAGGCCGACGATCAGCACCAGCCCGACCGCACCGGCCGCGCGGGGCTTCAGCGCGGCCAGTCCGGCCGCGGCGAGCACCACCCAGGCGGGCACGGTGAAGGCGAGGTAGCGGTCGAAGAAGTAGGCGGTGCTGCCCTGCGAGACGATCCAGCAGCCCACCATGGGCAGCGCGCCGACCAACGCGATCTCCACGGCCGGGCGCCGCCCGCGGCTCCAGGCGAGCGGCAGCGCGGCGGCGGCCAGCACGCCCGCCGCGACCAGCGGCGAGCCGAAGAGGCTGTTCCACACCTCGGCGATGGTGCGCAGGTGCGGGGTGGTCAACCAGCTGATCTGGCGGCCGACCTGGCTCTGGCCCAGCAGCACCAGCGGCAGGACGGGCAGCAGGGCGAGGACGACGGCCAGCGCGTACCCGACGGCGAGCCGCCACCGGCGGGCCCGGCGGGCCCGCAGCAGCACGATCACAGCGTGCGGCAACAGGACGAGCAGCGAGACGATGTGGAAGAGTCCGGCGGCGCAGAGCGCGAGGGAGTACGGCAGCCAGCGCCGCACGCCCGGCCGCTCCAGCGCCCGCAGCAGCAGCCAGGTCGCCGCGGCGACGGCGAGGACGACGAAGGCGTACGAACGGGCTTCCTGGGCGTAGCGGCTGACGACCGGGACCAGCGCGAAGAGCAGCCCGGCGAAGACCGCGGTGCGGCGGTCGAAGAGCGTGCGCGCCGTCAGTACGACGAAGGCGGCGGCCCCGGCCATGGCGAGCGCGGAAGGCGCGCGCAGGGCGACCAGGGAGTCCCCGAAGAGCGAGGTCCAGCCGTGCAGGACCAGGTAGTAGGCGCCGGAGACCGCGTCCACGTTCCGGAGCATGTCGAGCAGGTCGCCGGTGTCGCGGGTGGCCGCGCTCCAGCTGGCTATCTCGTCGCGCCACATCTGCGGGGTGCCGCTGCCGACGAGCCCGACGGCGAGGGTGAGCAGGGCCGCCCAGAGCCAATCGGGGGCGGTGCGGCGCCGGGCCCCGGGGGCGGTGGTGCGGGGCGCGGGGACGGGGGCGGTCCGGGTCTCGGTGCGACTCATCGGCCGTGGCCTTCCGCATGGGCTCGGGCGGGTTCCGGTGCGCCCGCGGGGGCGGGCAGCGCGGTGGCCGGGTCGCCGGCGCGGCGCCTGACGGGCGGGTCGTTCTTCGGCAGCGAGAGGCCGGGGGCGTCCAGCATCCGCTTGATCAGGGCCGACAGCGGCCGCTCGGCGTAGCGGTGGACGATCCAGGCCAGCAGCAGGATCGCGGCGAGGGCGAGGGCGAGCATCGGGTAGACGCCCACGCCGTTGTTCCGGCCCCAGGTGATCAGGGCGAAGCCGATCTCCTGGTGCAGCAGGTAGACGGGGTAGGTGAGGGCTCCGGCGACGGTGAGCCACTTCCACTGGATCCGGTCGAAGGCGCCCAGCGCGATGGCCAGCACGATCCCGAACGCCAGCAGGGAGAAGCCCGCCATGACGTTCCAGCTCAGCTTGTGCATGACGCCGTACTCGTAACTGCCCTTCGTGCCCAGCAGCATGTGCTGGGCCACCAGCCAGGAGAACCCGACCACGCCCAGCAGCAGCCAGTTCACCCCGAAGCGGTAGATCAGGAACATCGCCACGCCGGCGATGAAGTACGGGGCGTACTCCGGCATCGCGAACATCTTCAGCAGCGCCATGTCCGACTGGCCGGCGACCACCGCGAGGACCATCCAGATCCCGCAGAACGCCAGCACCCGGCGGTAGGTCAGGCCGAGGGCCACGACGACCGCGAAGACCAGGTAGAAGCGGAGCTCGACCCAGAGCGTCCAGTAGACCGGGTCCACTTCGGAGACCCCGAGCGGCTGCTGGAGCATGGTGAAGTTGGTGAAGATGTCGGACTTGCTGAGGTGGCTGCGGCTGGGGCGGGCCGTGGCCGCGTAGTTCACCACGAGGGCCGTCAGGATGATCGCGACCCAGTAGGCCGGGAAGAGGCGCACGACCCGGGAGGTGAAGTACTGGCGCGGGGTGCGGCCCCAGCAGGACATGCAGATGACGAAGCCGCTGATCATGAAGAACAGCTCGACGCCGAGGAATCCGTAGGCGGTGAAGCGGTGCACGTCCGGCATCAGCTTCTGCGGGGTGCCGCCCCAGATCTCCGGGTAGCGGTTGACACCGGTCCAGTGGAACGCGACCACCATGAGCGCGGCGATGAGGCGGAGCCCGTCGAGCGCGCGCAGCCGGGGCCGCCGGGCGGGGGCCGCTGGGGCCTCTGCCGGGCGGTGCTGCGGGGCGGCGGACACGTGGACCCCGGGTGCCGGGGAGGGCGGTACGACCGTCGACATATGAGGAGCTTCTCCGCAGCAGAGCCGGATACGGGCGGACGCCCCCGAGCCCGGCGAACCGGGCCGGGCAGAACGTCAGCTCATCAGTCTACGTGCGCCCGTCCGGGGGACGGGACGGCCCGGGGTCCCGAGTGAGCGACACCTCAGTGCGGCGGACCGCCCGGTGCGGCGGACCGCCGCGGCTCACTCGGCGTCGAAGCCCTGGGCCGCCCGCTCCTCGCGCAGCGCCATGATCGCCCGGCGGCGGGCGAGGCGGTGCGTGCGGCGGATCTCCGCCTCCTGGTAGCGGCGCCGGTCCTGGTCGGTCTCCGGGAGCACCGGCGGCACGGTGCGCGGCTTGCCCTCGGCGTCGACGCCGGTGAAGACGAGGTAGGCGCTGCCGACCTGGGTGGCGGGGGTGGACTCGTTCCACCGCTCGGCCAGGACCCGTACGCCGATCTCCATGGAGGAGCGGCCGGTCCAGTTGCACTGGGCCTTCACGTGCACGAGGTCGCCGACCCGGACCGGCGCGAGGAAGGCCATCTCGTCCATGGAGGCGGTGACGGCGGGGCCGCCGCTGTGGCGCCCGGCGACGGCACCGGCCGCGTCGTCCACGAGTTTCATGATCACGCCGCCGTGCACCGTGCCCAGGAGGTTGGTGTCGTTGGCCGTCATGATGTGGCTCAGGGTGGTGCGCGAGGCCGAGATCGGCTTGCCGGGCGCCTGTGCACCCTGGTCGCCCCGCACGTCCGGTGTGTCTGTCATACCGCCACCTTAAGGCTGTCGCGGATGCATCAGCTGTGCAACAGCACCGGTACGAAGCCCCGACCGCCCTGTCGGTGACCCCTCCCGGCCAGGCATCCTTAGGACATGAATGACTGGCCTGATGGGCGGCGGAACGAGAACCGCGACGACCGGTACGGACGCGGGGGCGCGTCGCCGCGCCCGGAGGACGCCCAGCGGATGCCGCACGTCCAGCGCCGGCAGCCGCAGCGCCCCGGCCAGCAGCCCGGACGCCCGCCCGTACCTCCGCAGGGCCGCCCCGCGCAGGCGCCGCCCGGCTACGGCGTACCGCCCCAGCAGCAGTCCCCCGACAGCGGCTACGACGGCGGTTACAACACCGGGCAGGTCTACGGGTCCCCCTCCCCCCAGCGCCCCGGCGGACCGGGCGGCCCCGCGGGGCCCGGCGGCCCCGGTGGTCCCGGCGGACGCGGTGGTCCCGACCGCGCCCCGGGGGCCGCACCGGACTGGCGCAAGCGGATCAAGATCGGTTCGATCGTGCTGGTCTCGGCGCTGGTCGTGACCACCGTCGGCACCTACTTCTGGGCCGATTCCAAGGTGCGCCGCGAGGTCGACCTCTCCAAGGTCATCGAGCGCCCCAAGGAGGGCGACTGCACGACGTACCTGATCGTCGGCTCCGACAGCCGCGAGGGGCTGTCCGACGAGGACAAGAAGAAGCTCCACACCGGCTCGGCCGAGGGCAAGCGGACCGACTCGATGATGATCCTGGCGGCCTGCTCCAGCGGGAACACCATGGTCTCGCTGCCGCGCGACTCCGATGTGGAGATCCCCTCCTTCATCGGCTCGCAGTCCGGCAAGAAGTTCCCGGGCAAGGGCAAGCGGGAGAAGCTCAACGCCGCCTACGCCGACGACGGGCCGGAACTGCTGGTGCGCACCGTGGAGTTCAACACGGGCCTGCGCATCGACCACTACGCCGAGATCGGCTTCGCGGGCTTCGCGAACATCGTGGACGCGCTCGGCGGCGTGGACATGAACATCGAGAAGGGCTTCAAGGACGAGAAGTCCGGGGCCGACTTCAAGGCGGGCGAGCAGACCCTCAACGGCGAGCAGGCGCTGGCCTTCGTCCGAACCCGCTACGCCTTCGCCGAGTCGGACCTGGCGCGGACCAAGAACCAGCAGAAGTTCCTGTCGACCCTGGCCCACCAGGCGGCGACTCCGGGCACGATCCTGAACCCGTTCCGGCTCTACCCGACGCTGGGCGCCGGTCTGGACACGCTGATCGTGGACAAGGACATGGGTCTGTGGGACCTGGGCGAGATGTTCTTCGCGATGAAGGGCATCAGCGGCGGCGACGGCGTCTCGCTGAACATGCCGATCTCCGGTGAGCGGAACGGCAACCTCATCTGGGACAAGACGAAGGTGCAGCAGCTGGTCAAGCAGATCCAGAGCGACCAGAAGGTGACCGTGACGGGCAACTAGGGCGTCACGGGCGTGCGCGGTGCGGGGGGGGGGGCCGGAGGCGTACGGGGCCCCCCCCCCCCCCGCCCGGCGCAAGCTTTAGAGGGGGGGGCCGGGGGCGGCCGCGCCCCGGGCCCCGCGGGTAGC
>NZ_JBITDP010000030.1:36938-95482 GCF_044454405.1 Streptomyces sp. NPDC051555
TTATTCTCCACCTCCCCTTTCTGGACCCCGGCCGTCAACTCGGGGTGCCCGGGGGCGGGGGGGGGGGGGGGGGGGGCCGGCCGCCGCCGCCCCCCCCCCCCGCCACCGGCCGTTCACTCGATGAAGAGGCTGCGTCCGTGCGCGACGGCGCCCTGGCCCGAGAGGATCGCCTGCACCACGTTCCCGTCGCACTGGGCGCCCGACCAGACCCAGGCCGTCGTGTCCGTGCGGTTGAACACCCGGGACTGGACGAAGTCGCCCAACCCGTAGCAGCCGGCGGGGTCACCGTGCCGGGCACCGTCGATGATCAGGACCCCGCGGGCCGCCTGCGCCGCGCCGGGCGCCGCCAGCGCCAGTACCGCGGCCGCCGCGCACGCCCCGAGAAGCTTTGCCGCACGTCGCACCATTCGCCTACCTCTTTCCTCTCCCCGACCAGCTGACATCACAGACCGTAGGGGGTCGAGCACGCTCCGTGGCACGGCGTGCGGGAGCGCGAGGGGGGCGTGCGGAGCACGGGAAGGGCCCGCCGGACGACGTCCGGCGGGCCCTTCCCTACGTGTGCGCGTGCTGGGATCAGCGGCGGGCGCGGGCGCGCAGCTTCCACGGCATGGCGATCGACTCCAGCTGGACCGCGAGGTTCATCTTGGACTCGCCGACGGTGCGGTCCTCGAAGTGGATCGGGACCTCCATGACCTGGAAGTCACGGCGCAGCGCCTTGAACTTCATCTCCACCTGGAAGCTGTAGCCCGCGCTGCCGACCGACGCGAGGTCGATGGCGCGCAGCGCCTCGGCGCTCCACATGTTGAAGCCGCCCGTGATGTCGCGGACGCGGGTGCCCAGGATGGTGCTGGCGTAGGCGTTGGCCCAGCGCGAGAGCAGCTTGCGGTGGGCGCCCCAGGCGTCGGAGAGGGTACCGCCGGGGACGTAGCGGCTACCGACGACGAGGCCCGCGCCGGTCGACATCGCCACGCCCAGCATCTCGGCGATCTTGGCGGAGGGGTGCGAACCGTCGGCGTCCATCTGCAGGACGTAGGCGGCGCCGTCCTCGACGGCCTTGGCCATGCCCGCGGCGTAGGCGCGGCCGAGGCCGTCCTTCGTGGTGCGGTGCAGGACCGACATGCGGGGGGTGCCGTCCTCGGCGAGGTGGCCCTCGGCGAGGTCCTCGGCGATCTGGCCGGTGCCGTCGGGCGACGAGTCGTCGACGACCAGGAGGCGCAGGCCGGGCAGCTCCAGTCCCATCAGCAGCTCGACCATGCCCGGCAGGTTGCCCGCCTCGTTGTACGTGGGCATGACCACGGTCAGCGGGGTGTGTGCCCACGCATCGGGAAGCGCGGGGGACGCGGTCGCGGCCGGGGCCGAGGTGTCGCGGGGGGTCTTCTGCTCGCCTATCACAGGGTTATGCCTCACTGAAGTCGGTCGGTACGCGCACGCATCCGGCCCGGGGTCACCGGTCCGACGAGAAGCGCACGGCGGCGGGAGGCAGCTCTGCCTCACACCACACCCGCACCCCGGCGCGAAGTTCGTTGTCGGCGCCCACCAGTGCTCCGTCCCCGATGACCGCGCCGTCCAGCACCGTGCGCGCGCCCACGGCGGCACCGGCACCGATCAGGGACGCGGTCACATGCGTGTCCGGACCGATGGTGGCGCCGTCCAGCACGATGGAGCCCAGTACGACGGCGCCCGCTTCGATCCGGGCACCGGCACCCACAACGGTACCTCCCGAAACCTTCGCCCCGTCCGCCACCTGTGCGCCGGGTAGAACCAGGACCTCACCGCGCGGGCCGGGAACGGCCGGGGAGTCGACGACCCCGCGGACCAGGTCGGCGGAGGCCTGGACGAAGGACTCGGGCTTGCCGAGGTCCAGCCAGTAGGTGTCCTCGGTCTTGCCGTGCAGCTTGGCGCCGGAGGCGAGCAGGCCGGGGAAGGTCTCGCGCTCGACGGAGACCGGTCGACCGACCGGAATGGAGTCGATCACCGAGCGGCGGAAGACGTAGCAGCCGGCGTTGATCTGGTCGGTGACGATCTCCTCGGGGGTCTGCGGCTTCTCCGTGAAGGCCAGCACCCGCCCCTCGGCGTCGGTGGGGACCAGGCCGAAGGCGCGCGGGTCCTCGACCCGCACCAGGTGCAGGGAGACGTCCGCGTCGGCGGCCCGGTGGGAATCGACCAGGCCGCGGATGTCCAGGCCGGTCAGGATGTCGCCGTTGAAGACCAGGACGGGCTCGTCGGCGCCGCCGGTCAGCAGTTCGGCGGCGTTGCGGATGGCGCCGCCGGTGCCGAGGGGCTCGTCCTCGACGACGTACTCCAGGTGGACGCCGAAGTCGGAGCCGTCACCGAAGTAGGGCTCGAAGACCTCCGCCAGGTAGCAGGTGGCCATCACGATGTGCGTCACACCGGCGTCGGCGGCCCTGGCTATCTGGTGGGCGAGGAACGGTACGCCCGCAGCCGGAACCATCGGCTTGGGGGTGTTCACCGTGACGGGGCGCAGTCGCGTCCCCTGCCCACCGACCAGCAGGATCGCTTCCGTCATTTCTTCTCCCCAACAGGTTCGGGCGCACGAAGGTTCAAATTTAGCCCACTCGGGGACGTACCGAGGCCGGAGGTGACGGGCCCCACCGGCCACGGCGGGCCCGGCCGGCCGGGCGCGGCACCCGGAACACCGGTGCCCACGCGGCGGGTCGGGGGCCCGGCACGCACGCCCGGGCCGGTCTCCCCCGCAGAAGGAGGGGGGCCCGGCCCGGGACGTTGTTGCGGATTTGGTACGCACGCCCGCCCCGTGCGCGCTCGACGAAGACGGAGCGGAAGTACTGACCCGCGGGACGACAACCTCTGGGCCCCCGGCGGAACGCCGGGGGCCCAGAGGTTCGGTGGCCTGGGGCCGGAGGGTGGCTACGGCAGGTTGCGCGCCATCACGATGCGCTGGACCTGGTTCGTGCCCTCGTAGATCTGCGTGATCTTCGCGTCGCGCATCATGCGCTCCAGCGGGTAGTCACGGGTGTAGCCGTAGCCGCCGAGGAGCTGGACGGCGTCCGTGGTGACCTCCATGGCCACGTCGGAGGCGAAGCACTTGGCCGCGGCGCCGAAGAAGGTGAGGTCCTCGTGGGCGCCCCCGCCGGAGACGCGCTCGGACTTGGCCGCCGCCGCGTAGGTCAGCTGACGGGCCGCCTCCAGCTTCATGGCCATGTCCGCGAGCATGAACTGCACGCCCTGGAAGTCGCCGATCGGCTTGCCGAACTGCTTGCGCTCCTGGACGTAGCCCTTGGCGTAGTCCAGGGCGCCCTGGGCGATGCCGATCGCCTGGGCCGCGATGGTGATGCGGGTGTGGTCCAGGGTCTTCATGGCGGTGGCGAAACCGGTGCCCTCGGCGCCGATCATGCGGTCGGCCGGGATGCGCACGTTGTCGAGGTAGACCTCGCGGGTCGGCGAGCCCTTGATGCCGAGCTTCTTCTCCGGGGCGCCGAAGGAGACGCCCTCGTCCGACTTCTCGACCACGAAGGCGGAGATGCCCTTGGAGCGCTTCTCGGGGTCGGTCACGGCCATCACCGTGTAGTACTCGGAGACGCCCGCGTTGGTGATCCAGCGCTTGACGCCGTTGAGCACCCAGAAGTCGCCGTCGCGCACGGCGCGGGTCTTCATGCCGGCCGCGTCCGAGCCCGCGTCCGGCTCGGAGAGCGCGTACGAGAACATCGCGTCGCCCTTGGCCAGCGGGCCCAGGTACTTCGCCTTCAGCTCCTCGGAGCCGGAGAGGATCACCGGGAGCGAGCCGAGCTTGTTGACGGCCGGGATCAGGGAGGAGGAGGCGCAGACGCGGGCCACTTCCTCGATCACGATCACGGTGGCCAGGGCGTCCGCGCCCGCGCCGCCGTAGCTCTCGGGCACGTGGACGGCGTGCAGGTCGCTGGCGACGAGCGCGTCCAGGGCCTCCTGCGGGAAACGGGACTCCTCGTCGACGGCCGCCGCGAACGGAAGGATCTTGGCCTCGGCGAGCGAGCGGACCGACTCGCGGAGCATGTCGTGCTCCTCGGCCGGGCGGTACAGGTCGAAGTCGGCAGAACCCGCCAAGACTCTCACTCCCCAAGGTGATGCGTGATGCTAACTACCGTTAAGTAACCCAGAGCTTAGTGTCCCGACCCGATCACGGATACGTGAGCCGCACGTGAGTTGCGTGACAGCGGGTGCGACCGCGGCCCACGACAAAGGGGACAGGGGGGAACGTCCCCCCACGCGCGCCCGACTATGCTCGGTGGCCGCGAACGGCACCACACCCTTGGAGCACGCATGGCCCCCAAGATCACTGTGATCGGTACCGGCTACCTCGGCGCCACCCACGCCGCAGCCATGGCCGAACTGGGCTTCGACGTGCTGGGGCTGGACATCGTCCCGGAGAAGATCGAGATGCTGGCCTCCGGCCGGGTCCCGATGTACGAACCGGGGCTGGAGGAACTGCTCGCCACGCACGTCGCCGGACTGCCGGGCGCGAGCGGACGGTTGCGCTTCACCACCTCCTGGGAGGAGGTCGGCGCCTTCGGCGACGTCCACTTCGTCTGCGTGAACACCCCGCAGAAGCACGGCGAGTACGCCTGCGACATGTCCTACGTCGACTCCGCGATCGAGTCCCTGGCCCCGCACCTGACCCGGCCCGCCCTGGTCGTCGGCAAGTCCACCGTCCCGGTGGGCTCGGCGGCGCGGCTGGCGGACCGGCTGGTCGAGCTCGCCCCGGCGGGCGCGGACGTCGAGCTGGCCTGGAACCCCGAGTTCCTGCGGGAGGGCTTCGCGGTCCAGGACACCCTGCACCCGGACCGGATCGTGATCGGCGTCCAGGGTGAGACGGCGGAGAAGCTGCTGCGCGAGGTGTACGCGACCCCGCTCGGCGAGGGCTCACCGCTCGTGATCACCGACTTCCCGACGGCGGAGCTGGTCAAGACCGCCGCGAACTCCTTCCTCGCCACGAAGATCTCCTTCATCAACGCGATGGCCGAGGTCTGCGAGGCCGCGGGCGGCGACGTGGTCAAGCTGGCCGAGGCGATCGGGCACGACGACCGGATCGGTGCGAAGTTCCTGCGCGCCGGGATCGGCTTCGGCGGCGGCTGCCTGCCGAAGGACATCCGGGCCTTCATGGCCCGCGCCGGCGAGCTGGGCGCCGACCAGGCGCTGACCTTCCTGCGCGAGGTCGATTCGATCAACATGCGCCGCCGCGGGCACATGGTCGAGCTGGCCCGCGACGCGGTCGGCGGGTCCTTCCTCGGCAAGCGCGTCGCCGTGCTCGGCGCCACCTTCAAGCCGGACTCGGACGACGTGCGGGACTCCCCCGCGCTGAACGTGGCCGGCCAGATCCACCTCCAGGGCGGCCAGGTCACCGTCTACGACCCCAAGGGCATGGACAACGCCCGCCGCGTCTTCCCGACGCTGGCGTACGCCGACTCCGCGGTGGCGGCGGTGACGGGCGCGGACGTCGTCCTGCACCTCACCGAATGGCGCGAGTTCCGCGAGCTGGACCCGGCGGCGCTGGCTCCGCTCGTCTCGGACCGCCTCGTCCTGGACGGCCGCAACGCGCTGGACTCCGCGCGGTGGCGCGCGGCGGGCTGGACCTACCGGGCGATGGGCCGCCCGCGCGCGTAAGGGCGTACGGGTCCCGGGCGGGCCCGCCTCAGGTGGTGCGGGCGGCGGCGCGGTAGGTGCGCATCTTGGCGCGCGCGCCGCAGACCGACATCACGCACCAGCGGCCCCGACCCGCCGGGCTGCGGTCGTAGTACGCCCACTGGCAGTCCGGCGCCGCACAGGCCTTCAGCCGCGGCCAGGTGCCGTCGGCCGCCGCCCCGGCGACGGCCGAGGCCACCCGGGCGAGCAGCGTCGGCTCCCCCGCCGGAGCCGCCGGGGCCAGGGTCGCCGCGCCGTCCGGACCGATCCGGACCGTGAGCGGGGCCGTGGCCAGCAGGGCGTTCAGATCCTCCAGCGCGCCGGGGGCCACCGGGTGCCCGGCGTGGGCCCGACAGGCGGCGCGCAGGCCCTCGCGCAGCTCGGTCGCCTCCGCCAGCGCCGGTCCGGACAGCCCGAACTCCCGCGCCAGCCGGTCCTCCCCGGTGTCCACGCTCAGCGTGTTGACGAGGGCCTCCACCCACGCGAGGTCCCCGGGTGCCGGTGTTCGTTCCCCGCTCATGTCCTCGACGTTACCCCTTGGCCCGGCAAGCCGGTAACGCCTACAGTGGGGGTTACCGGTAAACGCCTTCTACAGGTAACCGGCCATCGGTATCCGATCATCGGTAACCGGTCATCGCTACGGAGGAGAGACCATGGCCATCGCCACGCTCGGCACCGTCGTCGTCGACTGTCCCGACCCGCTCGCCCTCGCCACCTTCTACGCCGGCCTGCTCGGCGGCACGCCCAGCCCGGACGAGGACGGCTCCTGGGTCGACCTCACCGGCCACCCGGGCACCGCGCTCGCGTTCCAGCTGGCTCCCGGGCACCTGGCGCCGAAGTGGCCCTCGGACGGGGGTGCGCAGCAGTTCCACCTCGACCTGACCGTCGACGACCTGGACGCGGCGCAGGCCCGGATCCTGGACCTGGGGGCGACGCCCCTGGACCTGGGCGGGCCCGACCGCACCTACCGCGTGTACGCCGACCCGGCCGGGCACCCGGTCTGCCTCTGCGCCTGCTGATCCCGACCTGCTGACCGCGTTTCAGCCCCGCCGGCGTTCGAGGCGACGGTTCGGGCGGAGCTCCTGGGCGCGGGTCGTGTGCCCTCCGGGCGGGTGCCCTCGATCGCCGGGCGGGCTTGGTGGGGCCCCGGCGGGCTCGATGGGGCTCGGAGCGCCCCTCAGCTGCCGGCCCCGCGCCGGTGCTGGGCCGCGCGGGCGGTGAATTCCGCGTCGCGCAGCACGCGCTGGGCGTTGTCCCAGGTCAGCAGGGTCAGGTCGGCTTCCGACCAGCCCCGGTCGAGGAGTTCGGCGATCAGTCGGGGATAGCCGGACGCGTCGGTCAGACCGGCCGGGCGGGGGGTGGTCGGTTCGCTGCCGAAGGCGGCGCCGAGGCCGACGCAGTGCGGGCCCGCCACCGCCCGCACGTGGTCGAGGTGGTCCGCCACCACGTGCAGCGAGTCGCCGGTCTGGGCGGAGGCGAAGGTGACCATGCACAGGCCGCCCGCGGCCCGCAGGGCGAGCAGCACCTCGTCGGAGACGTTCCCGGGGTGCGGGGTGAGCGCGGCGGAGGCCGTGTGGGAGATCAGTACGGGGGCCTTCGAAGCGCCCGCGATCTGCACGGCCACGGCGTCGTCGCAGCCGGTCAGGTCGATCAGCACCGCGAGCCGGTTCAGCTCCCGCACCACCTCGTGCCCGAAGGCCGTCAGCCCCTGGTCCGCCCACGCGGCGCCGGCCGGCGCCATGCTGCGCACGCCCAGGGCGTGCAGGGCCCGCAGGGTGCCGAGCGAGTCGGTGAGCGTGCGGCCGGGCGCCGGGCCCAGGAAGGAGGCGATCCGCCCGCGGTTGCGCGCGTCGGCCATGTCGTCCGCGCACAGGGCGAGGCTCAGGCTGTCGGGGTAGCGCCGCATCATCGCCTGCGCGACGTCGATCTGTTCGAGGGTCTCCGCCACCACCCGGTCCTGCCCGGGGGTGAGCAGCGACCAGAACTGGGCGCCGACCGCGCCGGCCCGCAGCCGGGGGATGTCGGTGTCCACGCCACCCTCGGGGGTGCCGATGTTGTCGTGGTACGGGCTCTGGCGCAGCGTCCACAACAAGGTGTTGCACCCGTCCGCGACGGGGTGGACGGCCAGCAGCGCGGCGGCCCGGTCGAGGGCCCCGGGCAGGCCCGGGGCGGGTGCGGGGGCGGGCGCGGGGGCAGCTCCGACGGAGCCTGGGGAGGCGGGGGCGGAGCCCCCGTGCGCGGGGTCGTCCTGCAGGTCGGCCATGGCGTTCGCTCCGGTCTCGGCGGCAGCGGGGAGGGAGAAGTGTTGCCACCGTGACATGGGGGACGCCCGGGTTCGCGGCGGATGTGGCGTTCGGGTGGCGCGGGGCCCGTGGACCCCGCGCCGACCTGCACGTCCGCCGCCCGCGGCCGGTGCCGCGACCCGGGAGGGAGCCCGCCTGGGGCGGGTTTCGAAATGCGCCCTAGAGCACCGCGTTCGACGGGCCGCGGCTCGCCGACAGTGCGGCCGCGACCGTCTCCGCGTCCCGCAGCGCCCGTACCGCGTTCGACCAGGTGAGCTTCGCCAGGTCGGCCCGCGACCAGCCGCGGGTCAGCAGCTCCGCGATCAGGTTCGGGTAACCGGAGACGTCGTCCAGCCCGGCCGGGGTGAAGGCCGTGCCGTCGAAGTCGCCGCCGATGCCGATGTGGTCCACGCCCGCGACCTCGCGCATGTGGTCCAGGTGATCGGCGACCGTGGCCGCCGTGGCGACCGGGCGCGGGTTCGCCGCCTCGAAGGCCCGGTGCAGGGCCATCGCCTCGGGCCCGGTGTCCAGGTGGTGCAGCCCGTGCGCCCGCAGGTTCTCGTCGGCGGAGGCGGTCCAGGCCACCGCCGCGGGGAGGATGAACTTGGGCACGAAGGTGGCCATGGCCACGCCCCCGTTGGCCGGGAGCAGCGCGAGCACGTCGTCCGGGACGTTGCGCGGGTGGTCGCAGATCGCCAGCGCGGACGAGTGCGAGAAGATCACCGGCGCCACCGAGACGGCGAGCGCGTCGCGCATGGTGGTGGCCGCCACGTGCGAGAGGTCCACCAGCATGCCGATGCGGTTCATCTCGCGCACGACCTCGCGGCCGAAGTCCGTGAGCCCGCCGTGGCGCGGCTCGTCGGTCGCCGAGTCCGCCCAGTCGATGGTGTCGTTGTGCGTGAGCGTCATGTAGCGGACGCCGAGCAGGTGCAGGGAGCGCAGGGTGGCCAGCGAGTTGTTGATGGAGTGGCCGCCCTCGGCGCCCATCAGCGAGGCGATCCTGCCGTCCGCCCGCGCCGCCTCCATGTCGTCCGCCGTGAGCGCCCGGACCAGGTCGTGCGGGTAGCGCTCGATCAACTGGCCGACCGCGTCCATCTGTTCCAGGGTGGCGCTGACCGCCTCGTCGCCCGCGAAGTCGGAACGGACGTAGACGGACCAGAACTGCGCCCCGACCCCGCCGGCGCGCAGCCGGGGGATGTCGGTGTGCAGGTGCGCGGACTGGTCGGCGGCGATGTCCCGCTGGTCCAGGTCGTAGCGCACCTGGTGGCGCAGCGCCCAGGGCAGGTCGTTGTGGCCGTCGACCACCGGGTGCTCGGCGAGCAGTTCCAGCGCCTCGTCCAGGCGCTGCGCCGCGCTCACTTGCCGAACCCGAAGGAGTCCGCGCCGGCGACCTTGGCCCGCAGCCGCTTGCCCTTCTCGGTGGCCTGGTCGTTCAGCTCCTGCTGGAACTCGCGCATCCGGCCCATCAGCTCCGGGTCCTGGGTGGCGAGGATCCGTACGGCCAGCAGCCCGGCGTTGCGCGCGCCGCCGACGGAGACGGTGGCGACGGGAACCCCGGCGGGCATCTGGACGATCGAGAGCAGCGAGTCCATGCCGTCGAGGTACTTGAGCGGCACCGGCACGCCGATCACGGGCAGCGGGGTCACCGACGCCAGCATCCCGGGCAGGTGCGCGGCGCCGCCGGCGCCCGCGATGACCGCCTTCAGCCCGCGCGCGGCGGCCTGCTCCCCGTACGCGATCATCTCGCGCGGCATCCGGTGCGCGGAGACGACGTCCACCTCGTAGCGGACCTCGAACTCGTCGAGCGCCTGGGCGGCGGCCTCCATCACGGGCCAGTCGGAGTCCGAGCCCATGACGATGCCGATGACCGGCCCCGTCGAGGACGCGGCGGACGCCGAGGACGCCGAAGGTGCGGAGGAGGTACCAGGAGTGCTCATTCGGTGATCGTCCCTCTGAGGTAGCCGGCTGCGTGACGTGCGCGCTCCAGCACATCGTCCAGGTCGTCGCCGTAGGTGTTGACGTGGCCGACCTTGCGGCCCGGTTTCACGTCCTTGCCGTACATGTGGATCTTCAGCTGGGGGTCGTGCGCCATGCAGTGCAGGTACGCCGCGTACATGTCGGGGTAGTCCCCGCCCAGCACGTTCGCCATGACCGTCCAGCGGGCGCGGGGGCGCGGGTCGCCCAGCGGGAGGTCCAGGACCGCGCGCACGTGGTTGGCGAACTGCGAGGTCATCGCGCCGTCCTGGGTCCAGTGCCCGGAGTTGTGCGGGCGCATGGCCAGTTCGTTGACCAGGATCCGGCCGTCGCGGGTCTCGAACAGCTCGACGGCCAGGTGGCCGGTCACGTCGAGCTCCTTGGCGATCCGCAGGGCGAGGGCCTGGGCCTCGCCCGCGAGGGCCTCGGAGAGGTTCGGGGCGGGGGCGATCACCGTGTCGCAGACCCCGTCCACCTGGACGGACTCGACGACCGGGTACGCCACGGCCTGGCCGTGCGGGGAGCGGACGATGTTGGCCGCCAGCTCCCGTACGTAATCGACCTTCTCCTCGGCCAGGACCGGGACGCCCGCCTTGAAGGGCGCCTCGGCGTCCTCCTCCGTGCGCACGAACCACACGCCCTTGCCGTCGTACCCGCCGCGCACGGTCTTGAGGATGACGGGGAAACCGCCGACCTCGGCCGCGAAGGCCACCGCGTCCGCCGGATCGCTCACGATCCGGTGGCGGGGGCTGGGCGCGCCGATCTCGTCGAGCTTGGCGCGCATCACCCCCTTGTCCTGGGCGTGCACGAGCGCGTCGGGCCCCGGGCGGACGGGGATGCCGTCCGCTTCCAGGGCCCGCAGGTGCTCGGTGGGGACGTGCTCGTGATCGAAGGTGATCACGTCGCAGCCGCGCGCGAAGGCGCGCAGCGTCTCCAGGTCGCGATAGTCGCCGATGACGACATCGCTGACGACCTGGGCCGCCGAGTCCTGTGGGCTGTCACTGAGGATCTTGAATCTGATGCCGAGGGGGATACCCGCCTCGTGGGTCATGCGGGCGAGCTGTCCGCCGCCGACCATGCCGACTACCGGGAACGTCACTCCTCCAGGGTATCGGCCGGATTCCGCCATTCGGACGCCGGCCGGGCCGGTTCACGTCCGGCGGGGAGGTCTACGCGCGTCCCGCCCGCTGCTCCGCGCGGGTGTCGGAAGGCACACACGTTTGGTTGGGCCGAGACTTAACATGGACAGGTTGGAACCATCGACCGGCAGGGACTGAACCATCACATGAGCACCCCGAAACACGTCACCTTGACCGAACGCTTCCGCGGCATCGGCCGGGAGGTCATCAAGTTCGGCGCGGTCGGCGGTATGGGCGTGCTCGTCAATTTCGGCGTCTTCAACCTGCTCCGGCACACCACCGACCTGGCCGTCGTGCGCGCGAGCGTCATAGCCATCGTCGTGGCGATCATCAGCAATTACATCGGGTTCCGGTACTTCACCTACCGCGACCGCGACCGCGGCAACCGGCGCCGCGAGATGACGCTCTTCGTCGCCTTCAGCCTTATCGGCATGGTCATCGAGAGCGGCGTGCTCTACGCGGCGACCTACGGCTTCGGCTGGGACAGCAACCTGCAGAGCAACATATTCAAGTTCCTCGGCATGGGCATCGCGACCGTGTTCCGCTTCTGGTCCTACCGGACCTGGGTCTTCCGCGCCCTGCCCGAGTCCACCCCCGCCGCCGCGACCACCGTGGTCGCCGCGCAGCGCGAGGGGGACGCCGCCCCGGACGCCCCGGCCACCGGCGCCGTCTCCCCCGAGCCCGCCCCGGAGCCGGCCGCCCGCTAGGACGCCTGGTGCGCCCGGTACGCCTGGTACGCCTGGTACGCCGGTGTCTAGCGGACCGGCTGTTCGTGGTCCACCCGCTCCGGCGCCGTCCGGCTCAGGAAGAGGGCGAAGACCGGCGGCTGCGCCTGGAGCAGTTCGAGTCGGCCGCCGTCCGCCTCGGCCAGGTCCCGGGCCACCGCGAGGCCGATGCCCGTGGAGTTCCGCCCGCTGATCGCCCGCTCGAAGATCCGGTTGCCGAGGTCCGAAGGCACTCCCGGACCGTCGTCCGTCACCTCGATGACCGACTGGTTCCCGGTCACCCGGGTGCGCAGGGCGACCGTTCCGCCACCGTGCATGAGCGCGTTCTCGACCAGCGTCGCCAGCACCTGGGACACCGCTCCCGGCGTGCCCACGGCCCGCATCCCCTGCTTCCCCGAGCGCACGATGGCCCGCCCGGCGCTGCGGTAGGCCGGCCGCCACTCCTCCACCTGTTGTTTGACGATCTCGTCCAGGTCGAAGGGGACCGCCGAGCCCGTGCGCGGGTCGCGGGAGTTCGTCAGCAGCCGTTCCACCACGTCCGTGAGCCGCTCCACCTGGGTGAGGGCGATGCTCGCCTCCTCCCGTACGGTCTCCAGGTCGTCCGTGACGGTGATCTCCTCCAGCCGCATCGACAGCGCGGTCAGTGGGGTGCGCAGCTGGTGCGAGGCATCGGCGGCCAGGCGCCGCTCCGCGGTCAGCATCCGCCCGATCCGCTCCGCACTGGCGTCCAGGACGTCCGCGACCCGGTCCAGCTCGGGCACCCCGTACCGCTTGTGGCGCGGCCGCGGGTCGCCCGAGCCGAGGCGCTCGGCGGTCTCGGCGAGGTCGGTGAGCGGGGAGGCCAGCCGGTTGGCCTGGCGCACCGCGAGCAGGACGGCCGCCACGACGGCCAGCAGGGCTACGGCGCCGACCACCGCGAGGGTGCGGCCGACCTCCTTGGTGACCGTGGAGCGGGACTCCTCGACCAGTACGCTCTCGCCCTGCTCGCCCTTGGCCGTGCCGCGCAGGGCGCTGCCGTCGATGGGGACGCCGATCTCGACCGGGGGCTGCCCGGGGACCTGGATGCGGGCGTAGCGCCCGGGATCGAGGTGCTCGCCGAGCGAGCGGGCGTCGATCGGCTTCTTCTCCAGCACGTTCGACTCGACGATGCCGACGAGGCGCAGGGCCTCTGATTCGACACTGTCCTGGGCGCTGTTCGTGATCGTCCGGGTCTCCACGATCACGAGGGAGATCCCGAACACGGCGATCACGACGAGCACCACGGCGAGCGTGGAGTTGATCAGGCGGCGGCGCATGCCTTAGAGGATGCCCTAACGGGTGCCCCCGGGGCGGTCAGCTCTTCTCGAAGCGGAAGCCCACGCCCCGGACGGTCGCGATGTAGCGCGGGTTCGCGGCGTCGTCGCCCAGCTTCTTGCGCAGCCAGGAGATGTGCATGTCGAGGGTCTTGGTCGAGGACCACCAGGTGGTGTCCCAGACCTCGCGCATGAGCTGGTCGCGGGTGACGACCCGGCCCGCGTCGCGCACCAGGACCCGCAGCAGGTCGAATTCCTTGGCGGTGAGCTGGAGCTCCTCCTCCCCCATCCAGGCGCGGTGCGACTCGACGTCGATCCGCACCCCGTGGGTGGCGGGCGGCTGGGCGGGCTCGGCAGCGCCGCGCCGGAGCAGGGCCCGGACCCGGGCCAGCAGCTCGGCGAGCCGGAAGGGCTTGGTCACGTAGTCGTCGGCCCCGGCGTCCAGTCCGACCACGGTGTCGACCTCGTCGGCCCGGGCGGTCAGGACCAGGATCGGGAAGCCGTGGCCCTCGGCACGCAGCCGGCGGGCGACCTCCAGGCCGTCCATCCCGGGCAGGCCCAGGTCCAGGACGACAAGATCGACGCCGCCCTGCAGTCCCGCGTCCAGAGCGGTCGGGCCGTCCTCACGGACCTCGACCTCGTACCCCTCCCGGCGCAGGGCGCGGGCCAGGGGTTCCGAGATGGATGCGTCGTCCTCGGCGAGCAGTACACGCGTCATGTGGGTGATGGTAGTCCGCGGCGGGCGGCCGCAGGGCTGCACCCGGGCACCCCTGTCGATCTAGTCTTGTAGGCGGCTCACGACCTTCGATTGTGATCAAACGGTTCCCCGGAATCCTGTGATCCATATCTCAAGTCCTTTCATATGCCGCAGTGTCGTGTCGTATGGTGTCGAGACGCCTGATGCACTACCCCGGGGACCTTTGCGCCGAAAAGCGAGCCAAAGGTCTCTACTTCTGTCCTGACCGGCGAGCCAGTCTCTTGGGACTGCCCTTAGCCGGGCTTGATGACAGTGAATGACCTGTGGGCCGGGCCCTGCGCGCGAAGATGCGCGACAGGGCGTGGATCCCGGTGACGGATGTCCCTTCGCAGCCGAGACGGCCGCGAGACCCCTGGGCGTGGGGCGGGGCGCTCGATGCCGGTGCCGGCCACCCCCCACCGGGCGCCGTTCCGCTCACGAAGCGAGGCGTCCCGATCAAGCAAGGATCGACCATGGCTTCCAGCCTGACGGAGGGTTCGGCGGACTCGTCCACCGAAAAGACCTTCTTCGGCCACCCCCGTGGCCTGGCCACTCTGTTCATGACCGAGATGTGGGAGCGCTTCTCCTACTACGGCATGCGCGCACTGCTCGTGTACTACTTGGTCTCGGGCGGCGCCGACGCCGCCACGGGCAGCCAGGGCGGCGGCCTGGCCATGACGGCGGCCACGACCACGGCCATCTACTCGGTCTACGTCTCCATGGTCTACCTCATGGCGATGCCGGGCGGCTGGTTCGGTGACCGTGTCTGGGGCGCCCGCAAGACGGTCGCCATCGCCGGCTTCGTGATCATCGCCGGTCACGTGTCACTGGCCGTTCCCGGCCAGGCGATGTTCTTCGTCGGTCTGATCCTGGTCGCGGCCGGTTCGGGTCTGCTGAAGGCCAACATCTCCACGATGGTCGGTCACCTCTACGACGGTCCCGAGGACCCGCGTCGTGACGGTGGCTTCACCCTCTTCTACATCGGCATCAACCTCGGTGCCTTCGTCGCCCCGTTCGTCGTCGGAACGGTCGGCAAGGAACACAACTGGCACCTGGGCTTCGCCCTCGCCGCCGTCGGCATGGCCCTGGGTCTCGCCCAGTTCCTGCTGGGCACCAAGCACCTGAGCCCGAAGAGCAGCCAGGTCCCGAACCCGCTGTCCGCCGAGGAGCGCAAGGCCGTCCTCACGAAGGTCGCGTTCGTGGTCCTGGGCATCGCCGTCTTCTACGGCGCCGTGATCGCCCTGGGTGCGTACACGCTGAACTGGGCGCTGGTCCCGCTGACGCTGGCCGGCCTGTTCATCCCGATCGCCGTCCTGACGCGCATCAAGCGCGACAAGGACCTCTCGGGCACCGAGCAGTCGAAGATGACGGCGTACATCTGGTTCTTCGTCGCCGCCGCCGTCTTCTGGATGATCTACGACCAGGGCGGCTCCACGCTCTCCCTGTTCGCCGACGGCAAGACCGCCGACACCGTCTTCGGCTTCGGCTTCTCGGCCACCTGGTACCAGTCGCTGAACCCGCTGTTCGTCATGGCGCTGGCGCCGGTCTTCGCCTGGCTGTGGCTGTGGCTGGCCCGCAAGAATCAGGAGCCGAACACCATCGTGAAGTTCGCGATGGGTCTGGTCCTGGTCGGCGCCTCGTTCTTCGTCTTCATCGTCCCGATGAACATGGCGTCGGACGGCAAGGTCTCCCCGATGTGGCTGGTCTCGATCTACATGATCCAGACCATCGGCGAGCTGTGCCTCTCCCCGGTCGGCCTCTCGGTCACCACGAAGATGGCGCCGCAGAAGTACGCCTCCCAGATGATGGGCGTCTGGTTCCTCGCGGTCACCGCCGGTGACTGCACGACCAGCCTCCTCTCCATCGGTGGGGTGGACCTGAACGGCACCTGGGTCATCGGCCTGGAGGCGGCGGCCGCCGTCCTCGCCGGCTTCGCGATCTACTCGTACCGCAAGAAGGTCCAGGCGCTCATGGGCACCGTGCACTGACGCACGACCCGCACGCGCGCTGAGCACGTACGCGACGGCCCGGCACACCGCACGGTGTGCCGGGCCGTCGCGCGTGCGCGTGCGGTGCCTACCTCGTGCCGCGCAGCCGGCGCCACGGGGTGAAGGTGAAGACCGCGCCGCCGAGCAGCACCACGGTCCCGGCGACCAGCGCCAGGGCCTTGATGCCGCCGTCGTCGGAGGCACCGGTCTCGGCCAGGCCGCCCGCTGCCGCCGCGGCGGACCCGCTCGTGCCCGACGTGCCGGAGCCGCCCGGCTGGGCCGCCGTGTCGAGCTCCAGGGAGACCCCGCTGGTGGTGGCCTTGCAGGGCACGTTGATCGGCGGGGCACCCGCCGACATCGTGACGTCGATGGTCAGCTGGTCGGGGGTGAGCGTCACCTTGCCCGTCTTGCCGGGCGTGTAGGTGCCGCTCATGTCGCTCAGGCTGACCGGCGCCTTGTCCGGGATGGGCTCCGCGTTGGCCGGGCCCGTGACCTTGACCGTGCCGCTGTCGGCGCCGCCGAGCTTGATGTTCATCGAGGGCTTGAGGGCGCCCGCCGGCAGGGCCATCGGGCTGGCCATGGCTCCCTTGGCGGTCTTGACGGTCAGGGCGTAGGCGCCGCCGTTCTTCTTGGCGCTGATCGTGACCGGGGTCTTGATGCCCCCGGGGACGACCGCCCCGCAGTCGTAGGTGACGTCCACGGCCTTGCCCGGGAAGTCGGTCTGCCCGCCGCTGCCGCCGGTGGTGGCCCCACCGGTGGTCGTGGCCCCGCCGGTGGTGGTCGCCCCGCCCGTGGTGGTCGCCCCACCGGTCGTCGCGCCGCCGGTCGTCGCGCCGCCGGTGGTGGCGCCGCCCGTCGTGGATCCGCCCTCGACCTTGATGGTCGCCCCGGCCTTCACCGTCTCCTTCGGCGAGCACTTGGTCTCGGTGGTCATGATCTGGTTGACGTTGATCGTGTACTTGTCGGGCGTGAGCGTGATGTCGCCCGCCTTCTCGATCTTGAGCTTGCCCTTCATCTCCGACAGCACCATCGGGCTGTTCTTGGGGATCGGCGGGTTCTGGCGCGGGCCCTGGACCGCCACGGTGCCGCTCTGGGCCCCGCCGACGGTGACGTTGCCGCTGGGCTGGACGACGTCCTTGTTCAGGTCCAGCACGTCCGGGTTCTTCGACGCCGCCTTGACCGTCTTCCAGCTGATGTCGACGGTGTCACCGACCTTCGCGGTCGCCGGCGCGGTGATCGCCACCGTCGTCTCGCCCTGGATCGGGGGGAGATTGCTGATGGCGGGCGGGATGCACTCGGTCTTGAAGGTGATCTCGGCGGCCTGGGCGGGGGTCGCCGCCAGCAGGATCCCCGCCCCGCCGAGCATCAGCGCGACCCCGGCCGCGCTCATCCTCCGTTGGGTCTTCACGACTGTCCCTTCGTTGTCGGATGGTCTTCTGACGGTGCGGATGTCTGTACGGGTGGTGCTCCCGGAGCGTCGGCGCCGTCCGGGGTGAACCACGGCAGTACGGCCGTGGCGGTCTGGGGGGACGGCGCCGGCGCGCGCCGCGGGGGGCCGCCCGGGCGGCGTACGGCGCCGGGGACGCGCGGCAACCGCGCGGTGACGGCGTTCGCCGGATCGCGCGGGGCGTCGGCGGGCGGGCTGCCGCGGTGGCGGCCGGAGCCGGGGCCGCGCGGGCGGACCCTGTCGACGACGGCCATGCCGACCCGGAAGAGCGCGGCGGGGATCACCAGGCACAGCAGCCCCCAGAAGAGGAGGACGCCGTAGGGCCGGTCCACCCCCCAGGGCTGGGTGGCCAGCACCTTCTCGCCGTACTTGAGCGAGAGCGTGTAGTCGCCGTACGCGCCCGCGCCCAGCTCGACGTCGATCGCGACCCGGGCCTTTTGACCGGGCGGGATCGTGCCCTTCCACCGGTGTTCCTCCCAGGTCGGCGCGAACACCCCGTGGGCGGTGCCGATCTGGAAGACGGGGTCGGTGACCGGGGCCGAGCCGAGGTTGCCGACCGTGACCACGAACCGACGGCCCGGCGGGGCACCGAACCAGGTCAACACCCCGTCGTCGCCCTCCAGTTGGACACCTGTCAAGAGGGCGAGGCGGGCCGTGCCGGACTCCGCCGGCAGCTCGGCCACCGGATGGTCCGTGATCTTCACCGGGACGGCGACGGTGGACTGGTCCCCGTTGACGGAGGCCACGTCGACCACGCAGGGACAGGGCTTGGGCGGCCCCACCACCGGCAGTTGGGCGGCGAAGTGCCCGGCCTCGTCGACGGCGACGGCGGCGCCGTCCGCATTGGCGCAGCTGTTGGTGCCGCCGATCATGTTCTGCCCGCAGACCAGCAGCATCAGCATGGTCTTCGGTCGCCAGCCGGTGCCGGTGACGGTGACCTCGGTGCCCTTGGCGACCTCCTGGAGGGAGAGCGTCGCGGCGGGTTTGCCGTCGGCGGCCGGCGCGGCCCCGGCGGAGGCCGCCGCCAGCGCGAGAAGGGCGCCCGCCAGCGCGACCACCAGTGCCGTCGCCGCCTTACGGCCCGGTCCGCGCCGGCGGGCGGCCGGGCGGGCGCGGCCGGCCGCCGGGGGCGGGGCAACGTAGCGCGTGCTCACCTGGGAGCTCCCGTCAACTCGTGTTCCGTCACGTGGGGTTCGGCGTGCGCGCCGGGCCCGTCCGAGGGCCCGTCCGCGTCGGCGGGCGGCGCCGCACGGGACGCCCGTCGGGTGCGTACGAGCAGGTGCGCGACCAGGGCCGCGGCCCCGGGGACGAGCAGCCCGGCGCCGATCCAGCCGACGAGGCCCCAGGGCACGAACCATGCGGAGGCGGTGGTCGTGGCCCGCGCGCCGCCCGGGGCGGTGACCGTGAGGGTGAGCCGGACGTCGTCGAGGACCGGGGCGCCGGGCCAGGGTTCGCTCAGCTCGACCCGCTGGCCGGGCAGCAGTTCCACGGGCAGGGTGCGCAGGGTGCGGCCCGGCACCTCGCCGAACAGGCCCTCGGCGCGCACCGACAGCTCGGGCGCGAGGGCCACGTTCCCGCGGTTGACCAGGGTGTAGTGGATGACGGCGGCCGCGCCCTTGCCGCTGACCGAGGCGTGCTCGACGGTGAGGGCGGCCAGGACCGGACCGCTGACGCGCAGGTGGACCCGTACGGCCGCCTCGTGACCGGCTTCGGTCGCGACGACGGCGACGGGGTGGTCGCCCGGCGCCGCGGCGGGGGGCACGGTGACGGTGAAGGGGACCACGGCGCGGGTGCGCGGCGGGATCGTGACGGTGCGGGCCGCGCCGAAGCCGATCCAGGACCCGGCCCCGGTGGACCGCGCGGCCGGGCGCACCGCGAGGGCCCCCGCCCCGGTGTTGTAGGCGTCCGCTCCGCGCAGGGTCACGACGTGTTCCCGGTCCGTGGGGTTGGACAGGGCGAGGCGGTCCTCCAGCACCGTGCCGGGGGTTCCCTCCAGGTAGAAGTACGGGCGGGCGCCGCCGGGGCGGGCCGTCGACCCGGCGGCCGGTTCGGCGCTCCAGCCGGGGTCGGCCGCCCGCGCCGGGGTGGCGAAGGACAGGACGACCGCGCAGAGCAGCCCGAACAGCCCGGACAGCGCGAGGCGGGTGTGGTGGCGGCGGAGCTCGGGCATGGCCGGGTCCGCTCCGTTCAGGGCCGGGCCCGTTGGCCGCGCCGCGTCAGCCAGAGCGCCCCGGCGGCGCCGGAGAGCAGCACGGTGGCGCCCAGGGTGCCCAGCGCGAGGGCGGAGTCGGCGGGGCCGGTCTGCGGGAGGGTGTCCTCGGTGCCGCCCGAGGCGGGGGACTTCGCCGCGCCGGCGGCCGCCGTGACCTCCATCTCCAGGGAGGGCTTGGGGCTGTTGCCGGTCTTGCAGGTGGTCGTCGTGCCCATCGCCTTGATGGTGAGCACGGCCGCGGTGAAGGTGACCTTGCCGCTCTTCTTCGGGGTGTAGGTGCCCGAGAGGTCGGAGATCTTGATGGGCGCGTTGGCGGGCGCGGCCGCCGCGTTGGGCGGGCCCGCGACCGGGACGCTGGCCGTCTCGTCCCCGGCCACCGTGATGACGGCGCTGGGCGACATCGCGCCGGGGCCGAGCTCGATGGGGCTGGAGGAGACGCCCTTCTCGAAGGACATCGTGAGCTTGTAGCCGTCGCCTTCTTTGACGGCCTTGATGTCGATGGGCGACACGGCCGACTTCGGGCCGATCGGGGTTTCGCAGTCGTACTTGACGTCGACCACATCGGCCTGCGCGGCCGGGGCGGCCAGCAGGACCGCCGATCCGGCCAGCGCGGTGGCGAGCGCGAGCGCGGTGGAGCGTTTCCGGTTGGACACCTTCGTCTTCCCCTCGGGCCTCGGAACCACGTGTCACTGATGGCAAGTTACTGACGGCACATCAGATTTGGTGGCTCAAAGTACGCCGAGGGGCCTACGGAAGGAAGAGACGCGACACCCCGGTATCAGGAGGCCCGGACACCCCGCTGCCACACGGCCGAAACGAGCGGGACGCCCGGCCGGTAGGCCAGGTGGACGTGGCTCGGGGCGTCCAGCAGGGCCAGGTCCGCCCGCGCACCGGGCGTGAGCGCGCCGATGTCGGTGCGGCGCAGGGCTCGGGCGCCGCCCGCGGTGGCGGACCACAGGGCCTCGTCGGGGGTCATCCCCATGTCCCGGACGGCCAGCGCGATGCAGAAGGGCATCGAACTCGTGTAGGAGGAACCGGGGTTGCAGTCGGTCGACAGGGCGACGGTGGCGCCGGCGGCGAGCAGCCGGCGGGCGTCCGGCCACTGGGCTCGGGTGGAGAACTCGGCGCCGGGCAGCAGGGTGGCCACCGTGGTCGCGGCCCCCTGGCCGAGCGCGTCGACGTCGGCGTCGGTCAGGTGCGTGCAGTGGTCGGCGGAGGCCGCCTCCAGCTCCACGGCCAGCTGGACGCCGGGGCCGTGGGAGAGCTGGTTGGCGTGGATGCGCGGGATCAGGCCCGCGGCCGCGCCCGCGGTCAGGATGGCGCGGGCCTGGTCCCCGTCGAAGGCCCCCTTCTCGCAGAAGACGTCCACCCAGCGGGCGTACGGGGCGCAGGCCGCCAGCATCTCGCCGGTGACCAGGTCGACGTAGGCCGCCGGGTCCGCGGCGAAGTCGGGCGAGACGATGTGCGCGCCGAGGTAGGTGACCTCCTCGGTGTGGGCGGCGGCGATGCGCAGGGCGCGGGCCTCGTCCTCGACGGTCAGGCCGTAGCCGGACTTGGTCTCGAAGGTGGTGGTGCCCTGGCGGCGGGCCTCGTCGAGGTGGCGGACCAGATTGGCCTCCAGCTCGGCGTCGGTGGCGGCGCGGGTGGCGGCGACCGTGGTCCGGATCCCGCCGGCGGAGTAGCTGCGGCCCGACATCCGGGCGTTGAACTCGGCGGTGCGGTCGCCCGCGAAGACCAGGTGCGAGTGGGAGTCGACGAAGCCGGGGATCACGGCGCGGCCGTTCGCGTCGAACGCGTGGTCCGCGGCCGGGGCGTCCGCCGTGGGGCCGACCCAGGCGACGCGGTCGTCCTCGATGACGAGGGCGGCGTCGTGGAGCAGCCCCAACGGGGAACCGTCGCCGAGGGCGGGGTCGTTGGTGACGAGGCTGGCGATGTGGGTGATGACGGTGGTGGTCACGAGTTCCTCTCGGAGGCACGGGGCTCCGCCCCGGACCCCGCGCCTCAAACGCCGGCGAGGCTGGATTCGCCTGCGGACGGCCGCATTTCAGCCCGTCCGGCGTTTGAGGACCGGGGTCTGGGGCGGAGCCCCAGGGGGGTGGTCAGCCGCGGACGGCTGCGATCGCATCCGCCAGGGCGGACGGGACGTCCGGGACCAGGGCGTGCGCACCGTCGCGGACGATGTGACGGCCACCGACCACCGTGTGCCGGACGTCGGCCGCGGAGGCCGCGAAGACCGCGGTCTCGGCCCCGAGCCGCGGCACCGGCCCAGCCGTCCGTACGGAGTCCAGCGCGACCGTGGTGAAGTCCGCCAGAGCGCCCGCCTCCAGGCGCCCCGCCCCCTCCCAGCCGAGGGCCGCGTGCCCGTCCTCGGTCGCCGCGGTCAGCAGCGCGTTCGCCGTCCAGTGCCCGCGCGTGCGGCTGCGCAGCCGCTCGTTCAGCTCCATCGCACGGGCCTCTTCGAGCAGGTCGATGACGGCGTGGCTGTCGCTGCCCAGGGACAGCGGGCTGCCCGCGTGCTGGAGCCGGGTGGCCGGGCCGATGCCGTCGGCGAGGTCGCGTTCGGTGGTGGGGCACATGCAGGTGCCGGTGGACGTGCCGCCCAGCAGGGCGATGTCCGCGTCCGTGAGGTGCGTGTTGTGCACCCCGGTGGTGCGCGGGCCCAGCACCCCGTGATCGGCGAGCAGCTGGGTGGGGGTGCGCCCGTGCGCGGCCAGGCAGGCGTCGTTCTCGGCGGTCTGCTCGGACAGGTGCACGTGCAGCGGCGCCCGGCGTTCGGCGGCCCAGGCCGCCACCGTGGCCAGCTGCTCGGCGGGCACGGCGCGCACGGAGTGGACGGCCGCGCCGATCAGGGCGTGCTCGCGCGGCTTCAGCGCGCCGACCCGCTCGGCCCAGGCGTCGGCGGTGCCGTCGGAGAAGCGCAGCTGGTGCGGCTGCGGGGCCTCGCCGAAGCCGGCGGAGAGGTACGCCGTGTCGAGGAGGGTGATGCGGATGCCGGCCGCGGCCGCCGCTTCGATCAGCGCCTCGCCCATGGCGTTGGGGTCGGCGTAGGCCGCGCCGCCGGGGGCGTGGTGGACGTAGTGGAACTCGCCGACGGCGGTGATCCCGGCCAGCGCCATCTCCGCGTACACCGCGCGGGCGAGCGCGAAGTAGTTCTCGGGGGTGAGGTTCTGGGCGGCCTTGTACATCAGCTCGCGCCAGGTCCAGAAGGTGCCGCTGCCGACCTGGACCGTGCCGCGCAGCGCCCGGTGGAAGGCGTGGCTGTGCGCGTTGGCCAGGCCCGGCAGGGTCAGGCCGCGCAGGATCTCGGCGCCCGGCGGCGGGGCGTCCACCCCGGTGCGCAGGGCGGCGATCCGGCCGTCCTCGACGTCCAGGGCGACGCCCGGCTCGACGTGGGTGCCGAGCCAGGCGTGCTCCAGCCAGTACGTGTTCTGCTGCGCGGTCGGCACCTGCCCCGTCAACTGCATGCGAGACCTTCCAGTACGTCGGCGAGGGCGAGGACGCCGGCGACGCAGTCGTCCTCGGCGGCGTACTCGGCCGGGGAGTGGGAGACCCCGGTGGGATTGCGTACGAACAGCATCGCGGTCGGGATCGATCCGGAGAGGATTCCGGCGTCGTGTCCCGCGCCGGTGCCGAGCACCGGGAGGGCCCCGCCCAGGATCCGGTTGAGCTCGTCGCGCAGGGCGTCCTCGAACTCGATGACCGGGGTGAAGGACTCCCGGACCACGCTCAGGTCGATGCCCTCGCTCTCGGCGCGTTCCCGGGCGGCCTTCTCGATCGCCGTGACGACGGTGTCGAGGGCGGCCTGGTCGGGTGCGCGGGAGTCGAGCCAGCCGCGGACCAGCGAGGGGATCGCGTTGACCCCGTTGGGCTCGACCGAGATCTTCCCGAAGGTGGCGACGGCCCCGGCGAGGGCCGCCTCGCTGCGGGCGGCCAGCACGGTCTGGGCGTAGGTCAACATCGGGTCGCGGCGGTCCACCAACCGGGTGGTGCCGGCGTGGTTGGCCTCGCCGCGGAAGTCGAAGCGCCAGCGGCCGTGCGGCCAGATCGCGGAGGCGAGGCCGACCCGGTCGCCGGAGAGGTCCAGGGCGCGGCCCTGTTCCACGTGGAGCTCGACGAAGGCCCCGATCCGGGCGAGGCGTTCGGGGTCGGCGCCGATGGCGTCCGGGTCGTACCCGGCCTCCTCCATGGCGCGCGGCAGGCTGATCCCGTCAGCGTCGCGCAGCTCGTACGCCTTCTCCTTCGTCAGCTGTCCGGCGGCGAGCCGGGAGCCGACGCAGGCGAGCCCGAAGCGGGCGCCCTCCTCGTCACCGAAGTTGGTGATGGCCAGCGGCCGGGAGAAGGTGGCGCCCCTGCGGCGGAGCTCGTCCAGGGCGGCGAAGGAGGAGACCACGCCGAGGGGGCCGTCGAAGGCCCCGCCGTCGGGCACGGAGTCCAGGTGGGAGCCGGTGACGACGGCGTCCCCGGCGAGTGGGTCACCGAGCCAGGCCCACTGGTTGCCGTTGCGGTCGGTCTCGTAGGCGAGCCCGCGCGCCTCGGCCTGGGCCTGGAACCAGGTCCGGCAGTCGGCGTCGGCGCCGGTCCAGGCGTAGCGGCGGTAGCCGCCGCTGTCCCGGTCCCGCCCGATGGGCCGGAGCTCGGCCCACATGTCGTGGAACGAGGCTCCGGCCGCGGCTTCCTGGGTCACGCCTGGTCGCCTTCGCGCATCGGGATGCGTACGTCGCGCTCTTCGGCCACGGTCTCGGCGATGTCGTAGCCCGCGTCGACGTGGCGGATGACGCCCATGCCGGGGTCGTTGGTGAGCACGCGGCGGATCTTCTCGCCCGCGAGCTTGGTGCCGTCGGCGACGCTGACCTGGCCCGCGTGGATGGAGCGGCCCATGCCGACCCCGCCGCCGTGGTGGATGGAGACCCAGGAGGCGCCGGAGGCGACGTTGACCATCGCGTTGAGCAGCGGCCAGTCGGCGATCGCGTCGGAGCCGTCGAGCATGGCCTCGGTCTCGCGGTACGGGGAGGCCACCGAGCCGCAGTCGAGGTGGTCGCGGCCGATGACCAGCGGGGCGGCGAGGGTGCCGTCGGCGACCATCTCGTTGAAGCGCTCACCGGCCTTGTCGCGCTCGCCGTAGCCGAGCCAGCAGATGCGCGCGGGCAGGCCCTGGAAGTGGACGCGCTCGCCGGCCATCTTGATCCAGCGGTGCAGGGACTCGTTCTCCGGGAAGAGGTCGAGCATCGCCTTGTCGGTCTTGTGGATGTCCGAGGCCTCGCCGGACAGGGCCGCCCAGCGGAAGGGGCCCTTGCCCTCGCAGAAGAGGGGGCGGATGTAGGCGGGGACGAAGCCGGGGAAGGCGAAGGCGCGGTCGTAGCCGGCCAGCTGGGCCTCGCCGCGGATGGAGTTGCCGTAGTCGAAGACCTCGGCGCCCGCGTCCATGAAGCCGACCATGGCCTCGACGTGCGTGGCCATGGACTCGCGGGCGCGGGTGGTGAAGCTGGCCGGGTCCTTGGCGGCGTAGTCGGCCATGTCGTCGAAGTCGACGCCGACGGGGAGGTACGCGAGCGGGTCGTGGGCGGAGGTCTGGTCCGTCACGATGTCGATCGGGGCGCCCTCGGCGAGCATCTGCGGGAGCAGGTCGGCGGCGTTGCCGAGCAGGCCGATGGAGAGCGGCGTGCGGGCGTCGCGGGCCTCGACGGCGAGCGCGAGGGCGTGGCGGAGGTTGTCGGCCTTGACGTCGAGGAAGCGGTGCTCGATGCGGCGGTCGATGGCGCGCGGGTCGACGTCGATGCAGATGGCGACGCCGTCGTTCATCGTGACGGCGAGCGGCTGGGCGCCGCCCATGCCGCCGAGGCCGGCGGTGAGGGTGATGGTGCCGGCGAGGGTCCCGTTGAACTTCTTGGCCGCGACGGCGGCGAAGGTCTCGTAGGTGCCCTGGAGGATGCCCTGGGTGCCGATGTAGATCCACGAACCGGCGGTCATCTGCCCGTACATGGTCAGGCCCAGGTTCTCCAGGCGCCGGAACTCCTCCCAGTTCGCCCAGTCGCCGACCAGGTTGGAGTTGGCGAGCAGGACGCGCGGGGCCCATTCGTGGGTCTGCATGACGCCGACCGGACGGCCGGACTGGACCAGCATGGTCTCGTCCTGCTTGAGGGTCTGCAGCGTGCGGACCATCGCGTCGTACGAGCGCCAGTCGCGCGCGGCCTTGCCGGTGCCGCCGTAGACGACCAGCTTGTCGGGGTGCTCGGCGACCTCGGGGTCGAGGTTGTTCTGCAGCATGCGCAGGGCGGCCTCCTGCTGCCATCCCAGGGTGCTGAGTCCGGTGCCTCGCGCGGCACGTACGGGGCGGGGTCCTGACATGGCGGTGCCTCCTCCGATGTTGGTCAATCTATTCACATACTCACTGCCTGAATAGGTTCAGTCAACAGCTGCGGGCATGTCGCCGTGGTGGTTGGCTGGCCGACATGACTGCGGAGACCGTCGACAGCACGTCCGACAGCACGTCCGACAGCGCGTCCCACGAAGGCACCGGCCCGCCCCGGGAGCCCGCCGCCGCCCGCCGGGACCTGGTCGTACGGGCCGCCGTGCGCCAGCGGCTGGTGGGGCCGGACGAGGGCGACGAACCCTTGGTGTGCCTGCTGGACACGGCCGGGATCCGGGACTCGGCCGCCGCCCTGACGGCCGCCTTCGCCGCCGCGCTGCCGCCGGGCACCCCCGTCCTGCACGCCTTCGCCGTGAAGGCCTGCCCGCTGGTCCCGGTGCTGCGGCTGCTCGCCGCCGCCGGCCTGGGCTGCGAGGTGGCCAGCGCCGGGGAGCTGGCCCTGGCCCGGGCCGCCGGGCTGAGCCCCGACCGCACGGTCCTGGACTCCCCCGCCAAGACCACCGCCGAGCTGCGCGAGGCGCTGGCCCTGGGCATCGCGGTCAACGCCGACAACCGCCAGGAGCTGGCGCGCATCGACGCCCTGATCGCCGCGGACCCGGGCCCGGTCCGGTCCCCGATCGGCCTGCGGATCAATCCGCAGACCGGCGCGGGCGCCATCGACGCCCTCTCCACGGCGACCGCCACCTCGAAGTTCGGCTTCGCCCTGCGCGACGAGGGGGCGCGCGAGTGGCTGGTGCGCGCCTGCGCGGAGCGCCCCTGGCTGACCCGGCTGCACACCCACTCCGGGTCCCAGGGCGTACCGCTGCCGCAGATCGCGCAGGGGGTGCGCGCCGTGCACGAGCTGGCCGAGGAGGTCAACGCCCGCGTCGGCCGGCGCCGGATCGACACGATCGACATCGGCGGCGGGCTCCCGGTGAACTTCACCTCGGACGCGGCGACCCCCTCGTACGCCGATTACGTGGCCGCCCTGCGCACGGCCGCCCCGGCCCTCTTCGACGGCTCCTACGGCCTGGTCACCGAGTTCGGCCGGTCCCTGACCGCCAAGCACGGCCTGGTGATCGCCCGGGTCGAGTACGCGAAGACCACCGGCGGCCGCCCGGTCGCGCTCACCCACGCGGGGGTCCAGCTGGCCACCCGCACGGTCTACGCGCCCGCCGTGTGGCCGGTGCGGATCCTCGCCTACGACGGGCGGGGCGTCCCGAAGGAGGGCGCGCCCCTCGCCCAGGACGTCGCCGGGCCCGCCTGCTTCGCGGGCGACCTGCTGGCCGAGGCCCGATCGCTCCCGCCGCTCGCCGCGGGCGACCTGATCGCCGTACCGGACACCGGCGCGTACTTCTTCACGGCCCACTACGGCTACAACAGCCTGCCGCGCCCGGCCGTCCACGGCTTCGCGGTCGAGGGGGACGCGGTGCGCTTCGCCCTCGCGCGGCCCGCGCAGTCCCTCCCGGCCCTGGTGGAGGAGGCGGGCGCCGCGCACGGCGACGCCCTGCTGTGACAGGGCCCTTCGTCCTACTCGACGAAGAGGGAGCGGGCGGTGGCCTTCGCGTCGAAGGCCTCCAGCCGGGCCTGGGCGTCGGGCAGCGCGTCCGCCATCGACTCCAGCAGCACCCGCCCCAGGAGCATCGGCGCGCACGCCGTGTCGAAGGCGAGTCCGGTGCCGACCGGCGCCGGGATCAGCAGGTCCGAGTGGCGGGCCACCGGGGCGAAGGCGGAATCGGCGACCGTGACCACGGTCAGCCCGGCCGTACGGGCGTACTCCAGGGCCGCCAGCACCTCGCGCGGATGCCGGGGCAGCGCGAAGCACAGCAGCGCCGAGGCCCCGGACCCGACCGCCGCGTCGATCCGGTCGGCCAGCATCGAACCACCCTCGTCCAGCAGCCGCACGTCGGGGTGCACCTTGCCCGCGAAGTACGCGAACCCGCGCGCCTGCGAGGACGCGGCGCGCAGCCCGAGCACCGGCAGCGGCACCGAAGCGGCGAGCGCCCGCCCCGCCTCCTCGACGGGCCCGGGGTCGGCGAGCATCGCCGAGAGGTGGCGCAGGTTGTCGATCTCGGCCTGGACGGCCTGCTGGTAGGAGTTGTACGCGTCGCTGCCGGACCCGCCGGGGCGGCCGGCGGGGGCCACCTCGCGCAGGTGCCGGCGCAGCGCCGGGTACCCGTCGAAGCCGAGCGCCACCGCGAAGCGGGTCACCGAGGGCTGGCTGACCCCGGCCAGCTCGGCCAGCTCGACGCTGGACAGGAACGGCACCTCGGCCGCCCCGCGCACCATGCAGTGGGCGATCCGCCGCTGGGTCGGCGTCAGCCGGTGCCCCTCGAACAGCTTCTGCAGCCGTGCTGCCGGACTGTCGCTCATCCCGCCCCCTCCTCCGCCCGTGGACCCTCGGCCCTCGATGTATTCAGTCAGCAAGCACTCTGCATGCGGATATGCAGGACGGCAAGCCTGGTCCGTGGCCTGATACGGGGGCTAGCCCCAGTGCCGGGCCGCGACGGCCTTCCTAGCCTGGAGGCATGGAAGCCCATCCCCACACCGATGCCCACGAGCTGAAGAAGGAATTCGACGCCACCTTGAGGGCCCGCGGGGAGCTGGGGCCCGAGTACGAGGCGGCGCTCGTCGATTCGTTCGTCGACAAGGTGGACACCCAGGTCAGGCGGCGCCTGGCCGAGCAGCGCCTGCACGAGGCGCGCGGCGGTCCCGCGGTCGCCGGGGGCGGGACGAACTTCGGCGAACGCTTCGGCTTCGCCATCGTGACGCTGGTCCTGGCGATCCCGCTGTCCGCCATCGGCGTCGTCAACGCCGGTCTGAGCGGCCTCGTGGTCACCTGGGCCGGCATCCTGGGCGTCAACTTCGCCCACGCCGCCAAAGCCTGGCGCCGCCCTGCGCACTGACCCGCCGACGCCTCAACGCCGGCGGGGCGGGATGGAGCCGACCGCGCCCCTCGCCCACGGCCCGGTACGCGCCTCAAACGCCGGCGGGGCTGGATGAGGCCGAGCCTGCCCTTCGTCCGCGGCTTCGTGCGCGCCTCAAACGCCGGCGGGGCTGGATTTGGCTGAGCCCGCCCTTCGTCCGCGGCCCTGTGCGCGCCTCAAACGCCGGCGAGGCTGAGGGTGGCCGAGCCCGGCCCTCGCCTGCGGGCCGGTGTGCGCCTCAAACGCCGGCGGGGCTGGATAGGGCTGAGCTCGACTCCTCGCCACTGGGGCGCTTCCTAGCCCCGCCGGCGTTTGAGGCGCGCACGAAGCCGCGGACGAAGGGCGGGCTCAGCCAATTTCAGCCTCGCCGGCGATTGAGGCGCACACCGGCCCGCAGGCGAAAGGTAGGGGCGGCCAAATCCAGCCCCGCCGGCGATTGAGGCGCGCACCGGCCCGCGGGCAAAGGGCGGGGGCAGCGACACCCCGCCCCTCCGGGAAGCTATGGCGGGGACCGCCGCACCCCCGGTCGCCCGGGGGGCGGGACGACGGCGGCCCCCGCGAAGGACACGGGCCGGGTCAGGGCCGTCCGCGTCCGTGGTGCCCCACGGGCCCGGGAGCCGCTCCGGAACCGCGTGACACCGCTCGTGGCGCCGGAGGAACCATCCGGTTGTCCGGTTCCTTCCGACGACCACCACTGTGCCGCACCCGTGTTAAGCCGGTGCTGCCACGACGTGTCGGGCCCGTTCCGATCGCGCGAAGCCCCCGCTAATCCCGGACCGGCCCCGAGAGCCGCTACTTCGCGCTGCGCGCCAGGAACGCCAGCAGGTCCTGACGGCTGACCACACCGGTCGGCTTGCCCTCGACGAGGACGATCGCCGCGTCCGCCGTACCGAGGACCGTCATCAGCTCGGAGACCGTCTCGCCGGAGCCGACCTGCGGCAGCGGCGGGCTCATGTGCTTCTCCAGCGGGTCGCTGAGCGAGGCGCGCTGCGCGAACAGTGCCGACAGCAGCTCCTTCTCCACCACGGACCCGATGACCTCGGCGGCCATCACGTCCGGGTGCCCGGCGCCCGGCTTCACGATCGGCATCTGCGAGACGCCGTACTCGCGCAGCACCTCGATGGCCTCCCCGACGGTCTCCTCGGGGTGCATGTGGACGAGCGAGGGGATCCCGCCCTCCTTGTCGGCCAGGACCGCGCCGATGCGGGCCGCGGGGCCCGCCTCCTCCAGGAAGCCGTGTCCGGCCATCCACTCGTCGCTGAAGATCTTGCTGAGGTAGCCGCGCCCGCTGTCCGGCAGCAGGACGACGACCACGTCGTCCGGGCCCAGGTTCTCGGCGGCCTTGAGCGCGGCCACGACGGCCATGCCGCAGGAACCGCCGACGAGCAGGCCCTCTTCCTTGGCGAGGCGGCGGGTCATCTGGAAGGAGTCCTTGTCGGACACCGCGATGATCTCGTCCGTCACGTTGCGGTCGTAGGCGGACGGCCAGAAGTCCTCGCCGACGCCCTCGACGAGGTAGGGACGGCCCGAGCCGCCCGAGTACACGGAGCCCTCGGGGTCGGCGCCGATGACCTTGACGCTGCCACCGCTCACCTCCTTGAGGTAACCGCCGGTGCCGGAGATCGTGCCGCCGGTGCCGACGCCCGCGACGAAGTGCGTGATCTTCCCGTCCGTCTGCTCCCACAGCTCGGGACCGGTGGTCTCGTAGTGCGAGCGCGGGTTGTTCGGGTTGCTGTACTGGTCGGGCTTCCAGGCGCCGGGCTCGCGCGCGAGGCGGTCGGACACGTTGTAGTACGAGTCCGGGTGCTCGGGGTCGACGGCGGTCGGGCAGACCACGACCTCGGCGCCGTACGCGCGCATCACGTTGATCTTGTCCATCGACACCTTGTCAGGACAGACGAAGATGCACTTGTAGCCCCTCTGCTGGGCCACGATGGCGAGTCCTACACCGGTGTTGCCGCTCGTCGGCTCCACGATGGTGCCACCGGGCTTGAGCGCTCCGCTCTGCTCGGCGGCATCGATCATGCGCATGGCGATGCGGTCCTTCACGGACCCGCCCGGATTGAAGTACTCGACCTTGGCCAGGACGGTGGCCTGGATGCCGTCGGTCACACGGTTGAGCTTCACCAGCGGGGTGTTGCCGATGAGGCTGGTCATCGAGTCGTGGAATTGCACCATGTTCTCCAAGGAAGGAACTCCACGGGTTCTCCGGGAGGTCCCGTCAGACTAAGCGGAAAGGGATTGGAGCAGCGGCACTACGGGGCAGGTAAGCCAGCAGAGGCAAGGAGTGGTGACCTGAAGTGTCGAGGGCGAGAACGGCCCGCCGGATCGCGGCGGGTGCGGCGTACGGCGGCGGCGGACTCGGTCTGCTCGGCGCCGCCGCGGTGGGACTGGTCGTCGCCGAGGTGCAGCTGGCCAAGCGGACCGTGGGCGTCGGGCTGCCCGACCCGCCGCGCGCGGACGGGCTGTACGGGAGCGAGTTCGGCGGCCCCGAGCTGAGTCCCGGCCCGCTGCGCCTCGCCATGCTGGGCGATTCCACGGCCGCCGGGCTCGGCGTGCGGCGGGCCAGACAGACCCCGGCGGCGCTGCTGGCCTCGGGGCTGGCCGCGGTGGCGGAGCGGCCCGTACAGCTGCGGAACGTGGCCCTGTCGGGTGCCATGTCCGACGATCTCGACCGCCAGGTGTCGCTGCTGCTCGACCACGGCGAGAAGGCCCCCGACGTGGCCGTCGTGATGATCGGGGCCAATGACGTGACCCGCCGGATGCCGCCCACCCAGTCGGTGCGGCTGCTGACGGCCGCGGTGAAGCGGCTGCGGCTGGCCGGCTCCGAGGTCGTCGTGGGCACCTGCCCGGACCTCGGCACGATCGAGCCGGTCTACCAGCCGCTGCGCTGGGTGGCCCGCCGGGTGTCCCGGCAGCTGGCCGCCGCGCAGACCATCGGGGTGGTCGCCCAGGGCGGCCGTACGGTCTCGATGGGGGACCTGCTGGGCCCTGAGTTCGCCGCGAACCCGCGCGAGATGTTCGGCCCGGACTCCTACCACCCGTCCGCCGAGGGGTACGCGACCGCCGCCATGGCCGTGCTGCCGACCCTGTGCGCGACGCTCTCGCTCTGGCCCGAATCCGACCGCCTCGACGTCTCCCGCGACGAGGACATGCTCCCGGTGGCCAAGGCCGCCTCGGCCGCCGCGAACCAGGCGGGCACCGAGGTCACGGCGGCCCGCGCGCCCTGGGCCCTGCTCAAGCACCGGCGCCGCCGGCGGCTGCCGGGGAGCGAGGCGGAGGCCGCCTCGCAGCCGGACGGCGACCACGCCGTCCCGGACGCGCCGGTGTCCTGACGCCAGGTTCCTGACCGGCCCCGATGGCCCGGCCGCGGCCCCGGTGCGGTGCTCGTCACACGGCGAGGGCGGTGAAATCGACGGTACGGGCCGGTAACTTCACATGCGGTCCCGGCACAACCGCAACCCACCCCTTGGAGTCCCGATGCCCGAAGCCGTCATCGTTTCCACCGCCCGCTCCCCCATCGGCCGGGCCTTCAAGGGCTCCCTCAAGGACCTCCGCCCGGACGACCTGACCGCCACGATCGTCCAGGCCGCCCTGGCGAAGGTCCCGGAGCTGGACCCGCGCGACATCGACGACCTGATGCTGGGCTGCGGCCTGCCGGGCGGCGAGCAGGGCAGCAACCTGGGCCGCATCGTGGCCGTGCAGATGGGCATGGACCACCTGCCGGGCCTCACGCTCACCCGTTACTGTTCCTCCTCCCTCCAGACCTCGCGCATGGCCCTGCACGCCATCAAGGCGGGCGAGGGCGACGTCTTCATCTCGGCGGGCGTCGAGATGGTCTCCCGGTCGATCAACGGCTCCTCCGACATCCGCGAGACCCACAACCCGCTCTTCGCCGACGCCGAGGCCCGTACGGCCGAGGTGGCGGCGAGCGAGGGCGCCTCCTGGCACGACCCGCGCGAGGACGGCCTGATCCCGGACGCCTACATCGCGATGGGGCAGACGGCCGAGAACCTGGCCCGCCTCAAGGGCGTGACCCGCCAGGACATGGACGAGTTCGGCGTCCGTTCGCAGAACCTCGCCGAGGCCGCCATCAAGAACGGCTTCTGGGAGCGCGAGATCACCCCGGTGACGACGCCGGACGGCACCGTGGTGTCCGCCGACGACGGCCCGCGCGCCGGCGTCACCCTGGAGGGCGTGCAGGGCCTCAAGCCCGTCTTCCGCCCCGACGGCCTCGTCACGGCCGCCAACTGCTGCCCGCTGAACGACGGCGCGGCCGCGCTGGTCATCATGAGCGACACCAAGGCGCGCGAGCTGGGCCTGACCCCGCTGGCCCGGATCGTCTCCACCGGCGTCACCGGCCTCTCCCCCGAGATCATGGGCCTGGGCCCGGTCGAGGCGTCCAAGCAGGCCCTCAAGCGCGCCGGCCTGACCATCGGCGACATCGACCTGGTCGAGATCAACGAGGCCTTCGCGGCCCAGGTCATCCCGTCCTACCGCGACCTCGGCGTGGACCTCGACAGGCTGAACGTCAACGGCGGGGCCATCGCCGTCGGTCACCCGTTCGGGATGACCGGCGCGCGGATCACCGGCACGCTGATCAACAGCCTCCAGTTCCACGACAAGCAGTTCGGCCTGGAGACGATGTGCGTGGGCGGCGGCCAGGGCATGGCCATGGTCATCGAGCGACTGAGCTGAGCCGGAGCTGATCGTTCCCCCTGGGGCCCAGACGCCCCTAGGGAAAACGCGTTGATCCTTACGTCGTACTGACACCGGATCTAATCCCGTCGCGGCCGACCTGTGACCGAATCTCCCCCAGGATGTGACCTATGTCCTGGGGGTTTGGCATTTCCGCAGGTCAGGGCACATGTGGCCGGAGAGGTCGGGACGAAAGACCTGTCCAATTCATGACGTAATGCACTGCACCCCATTCCCAGGGCGGGTGAAGCTGATGTAGGAAGTCGGGGGATCGAATACATCAGGAGTTAGTCAGTGAGCGCCATGTCTCTTGCCCTGCTGCTGACCACGGCCGCTGCCACGGCCGTGGGCGCCGCCGCGCTGCACGCAGTCCACGGTCTGCGCAAGCAGGTCGCGGCCCTGCGCAGCGAGCTGGCGGTTCCGGCGCACCCCCGCGCCATGACCGTGCCGCACGCCCGTAGCGCCGTCGCGTCCCCCGCGTCGGAGATACGGGCCGCCGTGGCCGAGGCCCTTGCCGAGGAGCGCGAGCGCGAGCTCGCCGAGGCGCGCGCCTTCTGGGCCGCGCAGGAGGCGCGCGACGCCGCCGACGCTCCGTCGCTGCTGGGCGGCCTGCCCGGGCTCGGCGAGGAGAACCCGGTCTTCCTGCCCCGCCAGGCCGACCTGGTGGGCCTGGAGCCCCTCCTGGCGGACGAGGGCGACGACTACGCCTACCCCGAGGACTCCGCCGAGCTGGCCGCGGCCCGCCGCCGCCACCCCTCGCACCCCGACTTCGTGCCGGCCCAGGCCGCCGCGCCGGGCGCCGACCACGAGCGCACCGTCAACCGGCTGGAAGAGCTGGCGCAGGCCCGTACGGCGCTGGCCGATGTCCGCCCCGGCCCGCTCGGCACGCTCGACGTGTACGTCTTCACCGACGGCACCACGCTGTGCATGACCCCGGGCCACCGGGAGACCGCGGAGCGCCTGTCCGAGGCCCTGCGCTCGGGCACCGCGCCGGTCCTGCTGGGCGGTTCGGGCATCTCCGGCGCCTACGCGCTGACCTTCTCCTGCGGCGACGCCGGGGACCCCGACGACAACGTCTACATCCTGGCCGACCGGGTCATCGCATCGCTCTGACTTCCGCCCGCTCCACCAGCCGCACGGCCTCGTCCAGCACCTCGGACGGGGCCGTCGCCGCGTCCGGGACCCCGTTCGCGCCGCGCAGTGCCTCGGCCAGGTCCAGGCCGGCCACGGCCAGCTGGTCGCCGACGACGAAGATCCCGGCGTCCGGCATCTCGCGCGGCCGCGCCCCGTCCGCGAGGCCCTCCAGGCGCTGCGCCCGTACGGACAGCTCGCGGGCGAGGGCCAGCCCCTCGGCGGCGGCGCCGCGCTGGAGGCGGCTCTGCGGGGCGGAGCGCAGCCGGTCGGCGAAGCGTTCCACGACGGCGGTCAGGGGCGACGTATCAAGCATCCGGCCGACCTTACGCGCCGCCCCGGCGCCATTGCCAACGGGCGAACGGTCAGGCACGGTGACGTGAAGAGAACAAGCACGGCGATACCTCCGGAGGCGCCCATGTCCGTAGAGTTCTCCGAGCCCACCCACCGGAACATGATCTCCAGAATCCCCCAGACCACCGGTCGTGATCTCTCCGACTGGCTCCGCACCGTCGACGAGGGCCCCTCCCTCATCCGGTTCGAGGACAAGCTCAGCTGGCTGCTCGGCGCGCACGACCTGTCGTACGGCCAGGCCAAGGCGATCATCCACGAGTACGACCTGCGCAGGGCCGCCAAGAAGTTCGGCTGAGCGCAGCCCCTGCCCCCCCGTACCCGACTCCTGTCCCCGACCCCTGCCCCCGATTCCCGCAGGCCCCCGACATGCGGGAAGGCCCCGCGAGCCGTGCTCGCGGGGCCTTGCCGTACGTGCGTGATCGCGCGGTGCGCCACCGGGTGCGGTACTAGTCGCCCTTGAGGATCGACAGCAGGCGCAGCATCTCCAGGTAGATCCACACCAGGGTCATGGTGAGGCCGAAGGCCGCCAGCCAGGACTCCTCGCGGGGGGCGCCGTACTGCACGCCGTCCTCGACCTGCTTGAAGTCGAGGGCGAGGAAGCAGGCGCCCAGGATGATGCCGATGACACCGAAGAGGATGCCGAGGCCGCCGGACCGGAAACCGAGGCCGTCGCCGCCGCCGAAGACGGAGAACAGCAGGTTGACGACCATGAGCAGCATGAAGCCCATCGCGGCGGCCATCACGAAGCCGTAGAAGCGGCGGGTGACGCGGATCCAGCGCATCTTGTAGGCGAACAGCACGCCGGCGAAGACGCACATGGTGCCGAGCACGGCCTGGATGACCACGCCCGGGCTGATGTACGTGCTGGTGGCCGAGCTGATCACGCCGAGGAAGACGCCCTCGAAGGCCGCGTAGGCCAGGATCAGCGCGGGTACGGGCTTGCGCTTGAACGACTGGACCATCGCGAGGACGAACGCGATGAGAGCGGCGCCAACGGCGATGCCGTACGACTTGTTGACGTTCGCCGGGTCGACCGGGAGGGCGATCCAGGCGAGGACCGCCGTCAGGACGACCGTGCCGAGCGTCATGGCCGTACGGCTCACGACGTCGTCGATGGTCATCACATTGCGGTTGGCCGACGCCTGCGGCATGCCGGTCTGCGGGTCGGTCGCGTACGGGTTCGTCGCGTACGGGTTCGTCGCGGTCCCGGCCTGCTGCGCGTCAAAGCCCGCGTAGCCGCCGTTGTCGCGGCTGAACCCCCGTCGCGAGAAGACCGGGTTACTGCTCCTCATCTCACTCCTCCATCGGCCACGTGCGCGGCCTCTTGCCACCAAGGGTAATGCGTTCGCAAAAAAATCACCCTACTGCTGAAGGAGGATCTTAGAAGAGGGCATGACGAAACGCACGGGACAAGAAATGGGCAAGCTTCGACCGGCGGAGAACGGGCCCGTCGGTGCACGGGTGGGACCGGTGGTGCCCGGAGCCGGACTTGAACCGGCACGGCCCTAAGGCCAGCGAGGTTTAAGCTCGCCGTGTCTGCATTCCACCATCCGGGCTGGTACGCGGTCCCCCGTACGAAGCACCTGAGCGCAGTGGCGAGCGTATCCGGAACGCACCCACCACCAGATGGCCTTCTTTCCGATGTTGTCTGATTTTATTGGCGCTTGAGGGACCGTCAGACATCAGAAGGCCGGGTCGACGCCCTGCGGAGGACGATCACCACCGCCCTGGGATTGACGGGATTTCGATGGCCCGCGCCACCCCCCGCGCCACCACGGACGCCACCCCGCACCACCCCTCCCCGAGCGGGCTCCCCCGACCCCGACCGGGTCCTTCCCTTGCCCCGCAAGGGCTCTGCCCCATCCTGCCAAGGCCCGCGACCCGCGGCCGACCACGACCGGCCGTCGCCGAGGCCGGGTCAGGGGCGCCGTCATACCAGAGGAGGAGGAAGGGGCCCCGGCGGTCAGACTCCAGTGGGCCCACGAACAAGCTCGGCGGCTGATCCGGAGCGGGGGGCGGCGCGAAGAAGATGGAAAGCGTCCCGCCAGTCCGTCAGATCGCCGCTCGGAGGAGCCCCCTGTGACCACCATGAACTACGCCCCGCACACCACCCAGGCCGTGGCGGCCCGCGCCACGCAGCTCTCGAAGGTGTACGGCCAGGGCGAGACCCAGGTGGTCGCCCTCGACAACGTCTCGGTCGACTTCGGCCAGGGACAGTTCACCGCGATCATGGGCCCCTCCGGTTCCGGCAAGTCCACGCTGATGCACTGCGTCGCGGGCCTGGACACCTTCTCCGGCGGATCCGTGCGGATCGGCGAGACCGAGCTGGGCTCCCTCAAGGACAAGCAGCTCACCCAGCTGCGCCGGGACAAGATCGGCTTCATCTTCCAGGCGTTCAACCTGCTGCCGACGCTGACCGCCCTGGAGAACATCACGCTCCCCATGGACATCGCGGGCCGCAAGCCCGACAAGCAGTGGCTCGACACGGTCATCGCCATGGTCGGCCTCTCCGACCGACTGGGCCACCGCCCCACCCAGCTCTCCGGCGGCCAGCAGCAGCGCGTGGCCGTGGCCCGCGCCCTGGCCTCCCGCCCCGAGATCATCTTCGGTGACGAGCCGACCGGAAACCTGGACTCCCGCTCGGGCGCCGAGGTCCTCGGCTTCCTGCGCAACTCCGTCCGCGAGCTCGGCCAGACCGTCGTGATGGTCACCCACGACCCGGTCGCCGCCTCCTACGCGGACCGCGTCATCTTCCTCGCCGACGGCCGGATCGTGGACGAGATGATCAGCCCCACCGCCGACGGCGTGCTGGACCGCATGAAGGCCTTCGACGCCAAGGGCCGTACGAGCTGACCCGGTCGCGGGCCCCCCGGTGGGCCCCACGAAGCCACCTCCCAGACTTCCAGCACCAGGACTGACATACCCATGTTCCGTACCGCCCTGCGCAACGTCCTCGCGCACAAGGCCAGGCTGTTGATGACGGTGCTCGCCGTCACCCTCGGCGTCGCGTTCGTCTCCGGCACCCTCGTCTTCACCGACACCCTCAAGAAGTCCCTGAGCAGCCAGTCCGCGAAGAGCTACGACGGCGTCGCCGTCTCGGTCAGCTCCTACGGCCAGAGCCGCGACGAGGACGGCCAGAAGCAGGGCGACCCCGGCATCGGCCAGGCCACCCTCGACAAGGTCGCCGCGACCAGCGGCGTCGCCTCGGTCACCGGCCGCGTCACCGGCTTCGCCGGAATCGGCGACGAGAAGGGCAAGCTGATCGGCCAGGGCTGGTCGAACGCGGGCTCCAACTTCGCCCCCGGCAAGGACGGCAAGGACCCGCGCTCCACCTTCGTCGACGGCGCCGGCCCCACCAAGGCCGACCAGATCGCCCTCGACAAGGACAGCGCCGCCGCCGGCAACTACAAGGTGGGCGACAAGGTCCGCGTCGCGACCAAGGGCCCGGTGAAGGAGTACACCCTCAGCGGCGTCTTCACCACCGAGGACGGCGCGGTCAAGGCGGGCGGCAGCCTGGTGCTGTTCACCACCCCCGTCGCGCAGGAGATGTTCCTCAAGCCCGGCTTCTACCAGGACCTGACCGTCGCCGCGCAGGCCGGCACCTCCGCCGACAAGCTGCTCGCCGACATCAAGCCGCTGCTCGACAAGAACGCCCAGGCCAAGACCGGCACCGCGCTCGCCGCGGAGCAGGCCAAGGACATCCAGACGCAGCTGAGCGGCATGAGCAACATGCTGCTGGCCTTCGCAGGCATCTCCCTCTTCGTCGGCGTCTTCCTCATCTACAACACCTTCACCATGCTGGTCAGCCAGCGCACCAAGGAACTGGCCCTGCTGCGCGCCGTCGGCGCCGACCGCGGCCAGGTCATGCGCTCGGTGCTCGCCGAGGCCCTCGTCGTCGGTCTGCTCTCCGCCGCGATCGGCCTCGTCACGGGCATCGGCCTGGCGATCGGCATGCGCTCCGTGATGAACTCCTTCGGCGCGAAGCTGCCGGGCGGCGACCTCGTCATCGCCCCGGGCACCATCGTCTGGGCCCTGGTCATCGGCGTCGTCGTCACCGTGGTCGCCGCGCTGCTGCCCGCCTGGCGCACCGGCCGGATCGCCCCGGTCGCCGCCATGGGCAGCGCCCACCTGCCCGCCAGCTCCAAGTCCCTGGTGGTCCGCAACGTCTTCGGTTGCATCCTCGGCGCCCTCGGCGTCGGCGCCACCCTCCTCGGCGTCTCGACCGGCGGCAACGACGGCCGGATGACCATCGCCGCGGGCGCGTTCTTCCTCCTCATCGGCCTGATCGTGCTGCTCCCGCTGCTGTCGCGGCCGGTCATCGGCGCGCTCCGACCGCCGCTCCAGAAGATCTTCGGGGTCCCCGGCAAGCTGGCCGCGCAGAACGCCCTGCGCAACCCGCGCCGCACCGCCGTCACCGCGGCCTCCCTGGCCATCGGCCTGACCCTGGTCACCACCCTCTCGGTGCTCGGCATCACCATGGGCAAGGCCATCGACCGGCTGAGCACGGACAACATCAAGGCCGACTACCGGGTCTCCATGTCCGAGGGCGTGCGCGGCGGCGGCCTGGACAAGTCGGTGGCCGAGACCCTGGCCAAGGCGAAGGGCGTCAAGGAGGTCTCGGCGGTCGCGGAGGGCTCGGTCCGGGTCAAGGGCGACTTCCGGTCCGTCTCCGGCGTCAACCCGGCGACCATCGCCGACCTGCTGAACGTCCAGGTCACCGCCGGCTCGCTGAGCAACCTCGGCAAGGGCGAGATCGCGGTCGCCGAGAAGGAGGCCAAGAAGGACAACCTCTCGGTCGGCTCCACCTTCGACGCGCAGTTCAGCGACGGCCGCAAGGCCCCGCTCAAGGTCGGCGCGGTCTACAAGAACCTCGACGAGCTGGTCTCGCCGTACCTGCTCGACTCCAAGCTGCTGAGCCCCACCGGCGAGGAGCAGTACGTCCGCTGGGTGTACGTCAACACCACCGCCGGCGCCACCGCGGCGGGCGAGCAGGCCGTCGTCGACGCGCTCGGCAAGAACCCGGCGATGACCGTCGCCACCCAGCAGGACATGCGCGACGAACTGGGCGGCATGATCAACATCGCCCTGAACATCATGTACGGCCTGCTCGGCATGGCGCTGATCATCTCGGTGCTCGGCGTCGTCAACACCCTGGCGATGTCCGTCTTCGAGCGGGTCCAGGAGATCGGCATGCTGCGGGCGATCGGCCTGGACCGCGGCCGGGTCAAGAACATGATCCGCCTGGAGGCCGTCGTGATCTCGCTCTTCGGCGCGATCCTCGGCGTCGGCATCGGCATCTTCCTCGCCTGGGCGGTCGGTTCGACGCTCAGCGACACCGTCCCCGGCTACGCGCTGGTCCTGCCCTGGGACCGGATCGGCATCTTCCTCCTGCTCGCCGGTGTGGTCGGCGTCCTGGCCGCCATGTGGCCGGCGCGCAGCGCGGCCCGGCTGAACATGCTGACCGCCATCAAGACCGAGTAGCCCGGCCCCGCTCCGGCAGGGACCGGCCGAAGGGCCCCACGACCACCCGGTCGTGGGGCCCTTCGCCGTGTTCGTCCCACGCGCCGCCCGCTACTCCCGCCACTCCCGGGTGCGCCGCGCCAGCCCGGCGCTCCCGTCCCCGGGGGTGCGCACGGCCAGCACCTGGTTCACCCCGAGCCGGTTCTGCTCGAAGCCCAGCGCGGAGGCGGCCATGTACAGCAGCCAGACCCGCGCCCGGCCGGGCGAGGTGAGCCGGACCGCCCGTTCCCAGTTCTCCTCCAGCCGACCGACCCAGGCCCGCAGGGTCAGCGCGTAGTGCTCGCGCAGCGCCTCGACGTCGCGGACCTCGAAGCCCGCCCGCTCCAGCTCGCCCACGGTGACGGCGATCGGGGACAGCTCCCCGTCGGGGAAGACGTACGCGTCGATGAAGGGGTCGATCCGGTACGCCGCCTCCCGCGCCGCGTCGGGCTCGGGGCGCCGGGCGATCTGGTGGTTCAGCAGCCGCCCGCCGGGGCGCAGCAGGGCGTACAGGTCACCCGCGTACTCGCGGTAGCGGGCGGATCCGACGTGTTCGGCCATCCCGATGGAGGAGATCGCGTCGTACGGCCCGTCCGTGACGTCCCGGTAGTCCTGGACCCGGATCTCGATCCGGTCGGTCAGGCCCTCCTCCGCGATCCGCTTGCGGGCGAAGGCGGCCTGCTCGCGCGAGAGCGTGATGCCGGTGACCCGGACGCCGTACTCCCGCGCCGCGTGCAGGGCCATCGAACCCCAGCCGCAGCCCACGTCGAGCAGCCGGTCGCCGGGGCGCAGGGCGAGCTTGCGGCAGACCAGGTCCAGCTTGTCGCGCTGGGCCCCCTCCAGGTCTCCCCCGGGGCTCCAGTAGGCGCAGGAGTAGACCATGGAGGGGCCGAGCACGAGGGCGTAGAAGTCGTTGCCGACGTCGTAGTGGTGGCTGACGGCCCGCCGGTCGCGGATCCGGGTGTGCCGGGCCCCGCCGCGGCGGGGGACCTCCTCGCCCGGCGGCGCGGGCGGGGGCAGCGGCCCGGCGAGCGCGATCAGCTCCCGCAGCGCGGCCCGGGCGGCCCCGTCGCGTACGGTCCCCAGCGCCCCGGAGGCCGCGGCCAGCGCCCCGCGGACGCGGCCGGTGGGCGGGGCTGCGCCCGGGTCGGGGTCGCGCTGCCAGAGCAGCCCCGAGACCCGGTCGAGCAGGTCGTAGAGATCGCCCTCGACGGTCAGGTCCCCGGAGACCCAGGCCCGGGCCAGGCCCACTTCGCCCGGTTTCCACAGCATCCGGCGCAGGGCCCGCCGGTGGTGCAGGACGAGAACGGGGCCGGGGCCGTGCCCCGGGCCGTCGGGCGGACCCGCCTCGCTGCCGTCCCAGGCGCGGATCCGGACGGGCAGGGGGACACCGAGCAGGGTCTCGGCAAGAGCGGCCAGCCGCGGCGCGGCGTCGGTCATGGCACACACCTCCAGTAAGGCTCCGACCTTTGCCTCTACCCATCGCGCACAGCGGGTAAGCGGGCCGCGACACGCCGTGGGGCGGGCCGGACGCACCGAAGGGGCCGCCCGCACCACGGATGGCGGGAGGCCCCTTCGGGGTCGTACTGGGATGTTTCCGGTCAGGCCCGGGTCAGGAAGCCTTGGCCTTCTCGGCGGCGGGAGCCGTCACGGCGGCCGGAGCCGGGGCCGGCTTGGCGGCCTCGTAGAACTCCTCGCGCGGGGTCTCCAGCGCTCCGAGGGAGACGACCTCGCGCTTGAGGAACATCGCGAGGGTCCAGTCGGCGAAGACGCGGATCTTGCGGTTCCAGGTCGGCATGGCCATGCCGTGGTAGCCACGGTGCATGTACCAGGCGAGCCGGCCCTTGAGCTTGATCTTCATGCCGCCCATGACGATCATCGCGACGCCCTTGTGGAGGCCGAGGCCCGCCACCGCACCCTTGTTGGAGTGCGAGTACTCGCCCTGCGGGAAGCCCCGCATGCCCGAGATGACGTTGTCCGCGAGGACCTTGGACTGGCGCAGCGCGTGCTGGGCGTTCGGCGGGCACCAGGCGTTCTCGACGCCGGCCTTGCGGGACGCCATGTCCGGGACCTGGGCGTTGTCGCCCGCGGCCCAGATGTAGTCGGTGCCGGTGACCTGGAGGTCGGCGCCGGCGTCGACGTGGCCGCGCGGGCCCAGGGGCAGGCCGTAGCGGGCCAGCACCGGGTTGGGCTTGACGCCCGCGGTCCACACGAGGGTGTTGGAGTCGACCTCGAGGCCGTTCTTCAGCACCACGTGGCCGTCCACGCAGGAGTCCATGGACGTGTTCAGGTAGATCTCGATGCCGCGCGACTCGAGGTGCTCCTTGCCCCAGGTGCCGAGCTTGGGCCCGACCTCGGGAAGGATCTTGTCGGCCGCGTCCACCAGGATGAAGCGCATGTCCTCGCGCTTGATCGTGGAGTAGTACTTCGCGGCGTCGCGGGCCATGTCCTCGACCTCGCCTATGGTCTCCGCGCCGGCGAAGCCGCCGCCGACGAAGACGAAGGTGAGGGCCTTGCGGCGGACGTCCTCGTCCGTCGTGGACTCGGCCTTGTCGAGCTGTTCGAGGACGTGATTGCGCAGACCGATGCCCTCTTCCACGCCCTTCATACCGATGCCCTGTTCGGCCAGGCCGGGGATCGGGAAGGTGCGGGAAACGGCGCCGAGCGCGATCACCAGGTAGTCGAAGGGCAGCTCGTACGCCTCGCCGACCAGCGGCGTGACGACGGCGACCTTGCGGTCCTGGTCGATGCTGGTGACCCGGCCGGTGAGAACCTCAGCCTTGGGCAGCACGCGTCGCAACGGGACGACGACGTGCCGAGGCGAGATGCTGCCTGCGGCCACTTCGGGGAGGAAGGGCTGGTAGGTCATGTACGAGCGCGGGTCGACGACCGTGACGGTCGCCTCGCCGTAGCGCATCTTCTTCAGAATGCGCTTGGCTGCATACAGGCCTACGTACCCACCGCCTACAACGAGGATCCTGGGACGCTCCGTGGTGCTCATGGAACGAGTATCCAGCACCCGAAGGGGGGACGCTCGTGAGCCCCTTCACAAGGTGCTAGGACCCCTCTGTTACACTGCGCGGCCCACGTGACGGAGGTCATGTCGCGAAGGGGGAACCACCGCACCGCGGGAGTCGTTGTCCACCCGCTCTGAACTGGCACTCCGGCCTATCGACGGGGTAGACCACGCCTCTCGTGGATACCTACGGATCGCCCCCGGGACCGTCCACGATTCAGACGAACACCCTCACGAAACAGGCCCGTCGGCCTCGAAATGCCATCCAAAGGGCCTCCCATGAGCCCATCGGCCTTCTTTTCCTTGTGAAGAACTTCACGAACTTCATGTGGACGACGGGACTTTCGCCCCCCGAAGAGGGCCTTCCGACCCCCCGACCAGCACCGCTGTACGCGTGTACACACCCCGGCGTACACTACAGAAATGAGTGACAACGCTGTAACCATGCGTGAGGCTCGGGCTCACCTCGCCGACCACATCAACCGTGCCGAGCAAGGCTCGCCGACCATAATCACGCGCAACGGCGCACCCGTGGCCGCACTCGTTCCCATCGCCGACTTCAACGCCCTGGAAGATGCGGCCGATGAACTACTCGCCCGCGAGGCCGAGGCGGTTCTGGCGGAAGGCGGCCCGACGGTGACGATGGCCGAGCTGCTCGCCGACCTGTTCGCCGAACGAGGTGAAGGCGCGGCGTGAAGTACGCGTTCCGCTTCACCGCGGCGGCGCAGCGGCAACTGCGGGCGATCGACCGGCCGGCGGCCATGCGCATCCTCACCGCGCTGACCGCACTCGGAGACGACCCCTACCGCGAAGACGCCGACATCAAGAAGCTGACCGGGCCGTCGGGGCTGTACCGGCTCCGGGTAGGCAGCTACCGGATCGCCTACCAGGTGCTGGACGGCGAGCTCGTCGTCCTCGTCGTCAAGGTCGGCGACAGACGGGACGTCTACCGCTCCCTCTGATCCCGCTGCTCCCCGCCCGGGCCGGGGCCCGGGCGGGTGCGGGCGGGCAGGGTGGGGGTCACGCCAGCGCGCGGGCCGCGCTCCAGGCGATGCCGTCCAGGATGTCGTGTTCGGAGACGACGACCTCCTTGGCGCCGGTGCGCTCCATGATCGCGCGGAGGATCAGGGCGCCCGCGCCGATGACGTCGACGCGGCCCGGGTGCATCACGCCGATCGAGGCGCGCTCCGCGTGCGTCAGGGTGAGCATGCGCTCGCTGACCTCGCGGACCGCCTCGTAGGGGATCCGGCTGTGGTGGATCGCGCGGGAGTCGTACTCCGCCAGGCCCAGGGCGATGCCCGCGACCGTGGTCACCGAGCCGGCCAGGCCCACCAGGGTGCGCGCCTCGCCCAGCGGCACCGTCTCGGCCGCCAGGTCCAGCGCGGCCTCGATGTCGGCCCGTATGGCGGCGACCTGCGCCTCGGTCGGCGGGTCGGTGACGACCCCGTCGACGACCAGGTGGCGTTCGGTCATCCGGACGCAGCCCACGTCGACGGAGCGCGCGGCGCGCACGTGCTCCTCGCCGACCACGAACTCGGTCGAGCCGCCGCCGATGTCCACGACGAGGTACGGCTTCGCGAGGTCGTCGCGACCCGTCAGCTCCTTGGTGGCGCCGGTGAAGGAGAATTCCGCCTCCTGGTCACCGCTGATCACCTCGGGCTCCACGCCCAGGATGTCCACGACGCCCCGGACGAACTCGTCCCGGTTCTCCGCGTCTCGCGAGGCCGAGGTGGCCACGAAGCGGATCCGTTCGGCGCCCAGCTCCTCGATCACGGCGGCGTACTCCCGGCAGGCCGCGAAGGTGCGCTCCAGGGCCTCCGGCGCCAGCCGGCCGGTCCGGTCCACGCCCTGGCCGAGCCGGACGACGATCATCCGCCGGTCCAGCTCGATCAGCTCGCCGGTCTCCGGGTCGCAGTCGGCAACCAGCAGGCGGATGGAGTTCGTACCGCAGTCGATGCCCGCGACGCGCGTCACGCGTCCGCCTTCTCCGCGCACGGGGTGACGCAGGCGCCCTTGGCCCACCACTCGGGCAGCATCGCCAGGGCCTCGTCGCCGAACGGGTTCACGCCGGGGCCCGCGGCCAGCGAGTGGCCCACCAGCACGTGCAGGCACTTGACCCGGTCGGGCATGCCGCCCGCGCTCGGGAAGCCCTCCAGCACCTCGATGGCGTCGCGCCGGGTGATGTAGTCCTCGTGCGCGGCCCGGTAGGCCGCGGCCAGCTCCGGGTCGGTGGCGAGCCGGGCCTGCATCTCCTTCATCACGCCGTTGGCCTCCAGCGTGCCGATGGCACCGGCGGCCCGCGGGCAGGTCAAGTAGTACAGCGTGGGGAACGGCGTGCCGTCGGGCAGTCGCGGGGCGGTCTCGACCACGTCGGGCTGCCCGCAGGGACAGCGGTGCGCGATGGCGCGCAGTCCGCGCGGCGGGCGGCCGAGCTGCTGCTCGAACGCGACGATGTCCGTGTCCGTCGGCTCGATCCGTGCGGTCTGGGGCGGGGGCGTCTGCATGCCTGGGATGCGTCTTTCAGTTGAGAGGTCGGTCGGTGAACGTCAGTCGGCGGGCCGGTCGGCCTTGTCGATGCCGTCCCAGACGTTCGAGTACCAGGGCCGGTCGGCCGTCGCCGTACCGGTGCGGCGGTGCTCCGCGGCCTCCGAGTCGACCATGGTGAAGCCGATCTCCCCGGGGCGCACGTAGTGCAGGTGCCTGCGCGCCTGCTGCTCCGCGTACGCGCGGTCCTGCCAGCGGGCCTTCTCGTCGCGGAGTTCGTCCAGCCGCTTGCGCGCCCGGTCGGCGGCCTGCTGCTGGTCCGAGATCTCCGAGCGCTGGGAGACGTACTGGCGCATCGGATAGGCGAGGGCGACGACCAGCGTACAGAGGACGAGCACCAGCAGCGCGGCCCGGCCGGTCAGCCTGCTGCGCCGGACCTGGCGCCGTGACTGCGAGCGGTACACGTGGGCCGCGGTCCGCTCGCCCAGCTGCTTGAGCCTGGTCGCGGTCGAGAAGGTGGAGAACCGATCCCGGTTCCCGGCCATTGACTCCGCCTCCCCTGTACCCGCACACAGCAATACGTCCCCGCACACGGTACGGGACCGAGCGCGGGGACGTACGGAGGCTGTCGGGCCCCGCGGGGATGAACCCCGCGAAGGCCCGTCCGGCAGCCCGTCCGGAAGGCGATCCGGAGGGGATCAGCCCTTGAAGCGCGGGAAGGCGGAGCGGCCCGCGTACACGGCGGCGTCGTCGAGGATCTCCTCGATGCGCAGCAGCTGGTTGTACTTGGCGACGCGGTCCGAGCGGGCCGGGGCGCCGGTCTTGATCTGGCCGCAGTTCACGGCGACCGCGAGGTCGGCGATGGTGACGTCCTCGGTCTCGCCGGAGCGGTGCGACATCATGCACTTGAAGCCGTTGCGCTGGGCCATCTCGACGGCGTCCAGGGTCTCGGTCAGCGAACCGATCTGGTTCACCTTCACGAGCAGGGCGTTCGCCGAGCCCTCTTCGATGCCGCGGGCGAGACGCTCCGGGTTGGTGACGAAGAGGTCGTCGCCGACGATCTGGACCTTGGCGCCCAGCTTGTCCGTGAGGACCTTCCAGCCGGCCCAGTCGTCCTCGTACAGCGGGTCCTCGATGGAGACCATCGGGTACGCGGAGACGAGCTCCTCGTAGTACTCGGTCATCTCGGCGGCCGAGCGGGACTGGCCCTCGAACTCGTACTTGCCGTCCTTGTAGAACTCGGACGCGGCGACGTCGAGCGCCAGCGCGATGTCCTTGCCCGGGACGTAGCCGGCCTGCTTGATGGCCTCGACGATGAGGTCGAGCGCGGCGCGGTTGGACTCCAGGTTCGGGGCGAAGCCGCCCTCGTCGCCCAGACCCGTGGAGAGGCCCTTGGTGTGCAGGACCTTCTTGAGGGTGTGGTAGACCTCGGCGCCCCAGCGCAGGGCCTCGGAGAAGGACTCCGCGCCGATCGGCGCGATCATGAACTCCTGGATGTCGACGTTGGAGTCGGCGTGCGACCCACCGTTGAGGATGTTCATCATCGGAACGGGCAGCAGGTGCGCGTTCGGGCCGCCGAGGTAGCGGAAGAGCGGGAGGTCCGAGGCCTCGGACGCGGCGTGGGCCACGGCCAGGGAGACGCCGAGGATCGCGTTGGCGCCCAGGGAGCCCTTGTTGTCGGTGCCGTCCAGGTCGAACATGGCCTGGTCGATCAGGCGCTGCTCGGTGGCGTCGTAGCCGACGAGCTCCGGGCCGATCTGCTCGATCACGGCGAGGACGGCCTTCTCGACGCCCTTGCCGAGGTAGCGGTTGGGGTCACCGTCACGAAGCTCGATGGCCTCGAATGCACCGGTGGAGGCGCCGGACGGAACTGCAGCACGGCCGGTGCTGCCGTCGTCGAGGCCAACCTCGACCTCGACCGTGGGATTGCCTCGGGAGTCCAGGATTTCCCGGGCTACGACGACGTCGATGGACGGCACGAGCATCTCCTTCTGGGATGTGACGCTGGGTGTGCGGTGGCGTGTCAGGCCGTGGGATGGCCTTGCCGCCTAGAGCCTAACCGGCTCCGGGCGCTCGGCCAGCCGAGCAACCGCTCCGTGGGACGAAAAAGGGTCTGAATACCCCTCTTACGGGACATACGGAAGGTCCGGCGGAATGCCGAACGGATCACCCCCGCCTGCACGAACGCCACCGCCCGGCGCGTGGGGGGAGACGCGCCGGGCGATGGCGAATTATGCGTACCGCGAAGTCCGTGCGGAAGTACCGCGCAGCGTCACAGTCAGTGGTACCGCACGGTGTTACCGCGCGGTGTCACCGCAGGATTCAGCTGAGCTTCAGCTTCTGACCCGGGAAGATCAGGTCGGCGTCCGGGACGGTGTCCTTGTTCAGCTCGTGCAGCTTCTGCCAGCCGCCCTTGACGCCGTTCGCCTGGGCGATGGTGCCGAGGGTGTCGCCGGACTTGATCTCGTAGGAGCCGGTGCCCGTCTTGGGGGCCTCGGTCGACGGAGCGGCCTTGGTGGGGGCCGGGGTCTCGGCGCGCTCGGAGCGGGTGACCGGGGCCTCGGGGCGCTTGGTCTCCTGCTTCGGCTCGGCCTTCTTCTCGACCTTCTTCTCCGGCTTGGTCTGCTTGGGGGTCTCGGTCGAGCCGCCGCCGTTGTAGGCGGAGTTCGACAGGCCCACGCCACAGGACGGCCACGCGCCCTTGCCCTGGCCCTTGAGGACCTTCTCGGCGATGGCTATCTGCTGCGCCTTGGTGGCCTGGTTCGCCTGCGAGGCGTACGCCTTGCCGCCGTACGCGGCCCACGTGGAGGACGAGAACTGCACGCCGCCGTAGTAGCCGTTGCCGGTGTTGATGGACCAGTTGCCGCCGGACTCGCACGCGGCGACGGCGTCCCACTGGGAGGCGGTCGCGGCGCTCGCGGCGCCGGCGGTCATCAGCGGAGCCGCCACGGCGACACCGGCGACACCGACGAGGGTGACGACACGGGTGGCCTTGGAGGCGCGACGGTGCTTGCCCTTGCCGGAAAGCAGCATGGTTTTCTCCTCACCGACGCCTGCGAAGTGAGCTGTCGGGTTCGGGCGGATGAGTTGCCCGGTCGCGCACCGAGGTGCGCGGCTTAACCCCAAGCCGGTTCCGTGACCATCTCTCAATGGCCGGTTCCGGCACTTACCTTGGTTCCCCCGCTCCTGCCTTCGGCGCTTGCGCGACGTGTTCCCTCCGTCCGCCGGCAGGATTCGGCGATGCGGTCGAAGGAGCCCGCGGTGGCGAGCGATTCAGAAGGTAGACAGGTCTCTCCCCGATGTTCAACGAGCGACATCGGGGAGAAACAGCCCCTACTTGCGCTCTCGGGACGGGTGTTTGCCCAGGTGGGAGCGGGGTTTGGGGCAGTCACCGAGCAGGACACGCCAGTTGAACGGAAGAGATGCATGTCTCATTTGCACGAAAGGGACATACCTGGCGATCTTCGTGCCCGAAGTGCCCCTATTTCTGGCTTAGATCGAGATTCTGCCCGGGAGTGATCAGGTCGGCGTCATGCCCGATGACCTGCTGATTGGCCGTGTAAAGGGCATTCCAGCCACCCTCGACCCCCTCGGCCTTCGCAATGTCCGTCAGATTGTCGCCGGCCTTCACCGTGTACGACGGCGCGGACGCGGCGTCAGACCCGACCGGCGCCTCTGCGGCGGGCGTTCCGCGGTGCTTTCCACCGGCTCCGGCCGTTTCGCCCTGCGGAACGGCGGCCGAGCCGGCCGGGGTCGTCGGGGTCGTGGAGGGCGTCGGGGCCGTGGGCACCGCGGTGTTGGACGGGGACGTCGTCGGACCGGTGGGGGCCGTCGAACCGCCGGGCACGGACGGGGCGGGCGCGCCCGTGGACCCTGTCGCACCCGTCGGGGCGCCCGGGCCGCCGGAAACCGGAGCCGGGTCCGGCATGACGGGCAGCACGGACGTCAGCGGGGACTGCGGCATCGCCGCGAAGTCGCCGGGCCCACCGGGCGCGGCGGTGGCTCCGGGGATGTGCCCGGTCGAGGTCGGCGTGGCCGCCGGGGCCGGCGCGCCGGCGAGCGAGCCGGGCGCGGATCCCTCGGGTCGCACGGGGCTCGGAGCGACGGAACCGGAACGTCCGGGAACACCCGGGTCGACCGTGGCCGCGGGGCCGCCGCGGGTGAGCCCGGAGGACTCCCCGCACAGCGGCCAGGCCGTCGGCCCCTGCGCGGCGAGCACCCGCTCGGCGATGGTGATCTGCTGCGAGCGGCTGGCCAGGTCGGGGCGCGCCGCGAACTCCAGCCCGCCCGCGTTCTTCCACTGGTCCAGGGTGAGCTGGAGTCCGCCGTAGGACCCGCTGCCGAAGTCGGCGCTCCAGGTCCCACCGCTCTCGCACTCGGCCACCGAGTCCCAGGTGGTGGTCTCGGCCGCGCTCGCGCCGGAGGCGGCGAACAGCGGTAGGGCGAGTGCGGAGCCTGCGACTCCGGCGGTGACGACGAGTGCGGGGACCTGACGGGGGCGTCTGTGGCGGCCGTTCCCGGAACGCATGAGGGTGGACCTTTCGCGTGGCGGCGGGGGCGACGCGAACCTAGCCCGGTTCGAACGCTTGTCACAAGTCGATGATGCGCAGATCACGTCAAGGTCACAGAGTTGACGATGGGTCAGCTGGGGCGCCCGGGACGGGTCATTCCGCTTCCGGAACGTTTGGGGTTGTGAACCTGACGGGAAGCGTGCGCAGGCCACGCATGATCAGTCCGCCGCGCCAGCGCAGCTCCTCGGGGGGAACGGCGAGTTCCAGATCCGGCAGACGCGTCAGCAAAGTCGCGAGGGCCGTCTGACCCTCCAACCGGGCCAGCGGAGCGCCGATGCAGTAATGGATGCCGTGTCCGTATCCGAGGTGCTGGTTGTCGCTCCGCGAGAGGTCCAGGACGTCCGGATCGTCGAACCGCGCGGGGTCGCGGTCGGCCGCCGCGAGTACGACGAGCACCGGATCGCCCGCCGGGATGTCCTGCCCGCCCAGGGTCAGCGGAACGGTCGCGTAGCGCCACGTCGCCAACTCCACGGGACCGTCGTAGCGGAGCAGCTCCTCGATCCCGGTCTCCAGCAGGGCGCGGTCACCGGCGGCGAGGGATTCCTGGAGGAGCGCGCGCTGATCGGGGTTGCGGAACAGCGCGTAGGTGCCGTTGCCGATCAGATTGATGGTGGTCTCGAACCCCGCGAAGAGGAGCACGAAGCACATGGCGGTGGCCTCGGCCTCCGTCAGGTGGTCCCCGTGGTCGCTCGCCCGGATCAGGTCCGAGATGAGGTCGTCGCCCAGATCGTCGCGCTTGCGGTGGATCAGCTCCCCGAGGTAGGCGCGGATCTTCTTCACGGAACGGGCGACCCCGCCGCGCGGCCCGCCGCCGTGCCGGATCATCATCCCGGCCCAGTCGCGGAAGTCGTCCTGGTCCTCGCGCGGTACGCCGAGCAGCTCGCAGATGGCGTAGATGGGGAGCGGGAAGGCGAACTCGTGGATGAGGTCGGCCTCCCCCTTCTGCGCGAAGGCGTCGATCAGGTGGTCGGTCAACTCCTGGACCCTGGGGGCGAACTCGGCGACCCTGCGCGGGGTGAACGCCTTCGACACCAGGCGGCGCAGCCGGGTGTGGTCCGGCGGATCGATGTTCAGCAGGTGGGTCATCAGGCCCGCGCTGCGCTCTCCCGGAATGCCCGTCTTGCCGGGTTCGGCGTGGTGCACCGGGTTCTTGCTCAGCCGCTGGTCGGCGAGGGCCTGGCGGGCGTCCGCGTACCGGGTGACCAACCAGGCCTCGACCCCGCTGGGGAGCGTGGTGCGGTGCACGGGCGCGTGCTCGCGCAGCCAGGCGTAGGCCGGGTAGGGGTCGGTCGCGAACTCCCAGGTGAAGAGTTCGGGACCGCCGACGGGGGCACCGCCGGGCTCACCGGCGGGCTCACCGGCGGGCTCACCGCCGGGACCACCGACGGGGCAGCCGCCCGCGGGGGCGGCGGAGGACTCGGCGGGGCCGGCGGAGGAGCCGGCGGACGGCTCGGCGGGGGTCTGCTCGGGAGGCTGCGCGGGGGTCTGCGCGGGGGTCTGCTGGTGCACCAGGCGACCGTACCCCGCCCCTCGCCGGTCATCCCATATGACTGGTTTTCCGCGGCTGGCCGTAGATCACCCTTCCCTTGACCCCGCCTTCGCGGCCACTCCTACTGTCGCTCTTGTGGATGTGAGGATCTTGAAGAGCAGCTTCGCCGTGGTGGAACGACGGGCCGAACACGCGGTCAAGTACTTCTACACCCACCTGTTCTGGCACAACCCGGACATCCGCGCGCTCTTCCCGGCCGACCCACGGGACATGGAACGCCAGCGCGACCGGCTCTTCGCCGCGCTCACCCACGTCATCGCGCACATCGACGACGAGGACCTCATCCCCTATCTCCGCGACCTCGGCCGCGACCACCGCAAGTTCCTCGCGGGCCCCGAGCACTACGACGCCGTCGGCGCCAGCCTGCTCGCCGCGCTCGCCGAGGCCGGCGGCTCCGCCTGGACCCCGGTCGTCGAGAAGGCGTGGAGCGAGGCCTACCGGGCGATCGCCGACGTGATGCTCGCGGGCGCGGCCACGAGCCAGGACCCGCCGTGGTGGGAGGCGGAGGTGGTGCGCCACCTGCGCTACGGCGCGGACATCGGCGTGCTGACGCTGCGGCCGCACCTGCCGCTCCCCTATCTCCCGGGCCAGTACGTCAGCGTGAGCAGCGCCCGCGTGCCGACCACCTGGCGCACCTACTCCCTCGGCAACGCGCCCCGCGCCGACCACACCCTCGACCTGCACGTCAGCCGGATCGAGGGCGGCCGCCTGAGCACCGCGCTGGTCCAGGACGTCGCGCCCGGCGAGGTGGTGCGGCTCGGCGCCGCGGGCGGCCGGGTCACACTGCGCCCGGCGGACCGGCCCGCCACCTTCATCGCGGCCGGGACCGGCTGGGCTCCCGTGCGCGCCATGCTGGAGGAGCTGATGGCGCGGGCGGGGCCGCCCGAGCACGACGTACGGCTCTTCGTGGTCGCGCGCGACGGGGCGCACCTCTACGACCGGCCGCTGATCGATGCCCACGCCGCGCGGCACCGCTGGCTCGCCGTCACCTACATCACGCCCGCGCCGGGGCGCCCCCGCATCGAGGCCACCGCGCGGCTCGCGACCGCGCTGGGCAACCGCGGGCTCTGGCGCGACCAGGACGTCTATCTGAGCGGGCCGCCGCAGCTCGTCACGGAGACCGCCGCCCTGCTGGCGGACCTCGGCGCCGCCCCGGGCCGGATCCTCCACGACGCGGTGCCCGCCGTCTCCGGCCCCGGCCACGAGCGGCCGATCGGCTTCGGCGAGTGGTTCCTGAACCGGCCCGACCCGCACTGGCACGATCCCGGCGGCCGGGCCCCGCGCCGTTGAGGTCTCAGCCCCCGGCGGCCGCGCGGTAGGCCGCCGCGGCGGGCACGAGGACGGCCTCCATGGCGACGCGCGGCTTCTGCGCGGCCGCCTTCTGCACCATGAGGATCACGTCGCCCTGGCGGACGAAGCCCGTCTCGCCGAGGAAGGGGTCGGCCAGGCCGGTCATGGTGGACTTCGTCCGCAGCACCAGGCCGTCGTCCCCCGGCGCGTCCGTCTTCGCCAGGGACACGGTCGTCTCCCCCGTGTCGCCGCCGACGTAGGTGTCCTTATAAGAAGGACAGCGCGCCACCGCGTCGCGGATGGCGCTCATGACGGCCGCCGCCCCGCCGGGCGCGTACCGGTCGAGCGACTCCTGGCCGAACCAGCCCTCGTCCACCTCGTCCTCGTTGCCGGTGACCTCGGGCAGCTCCAGCTCGACGCCGACCGCCACGTCCTCCAGCGGCGGGGCGTGCCGCGTCATGAAGGACTCGACCCCCAGCTCGGAGCAGGGCATCGAGGCGATCGGCACGGTGGAGGCGGGGCCGTGGGGTGCGCCGGTCGTCGCCGCCTGGACCTGCGCCGTGTTCAACAGGAAGCCCTTCGGGAGCCGGTCCCGCGTCAGCAGGCCGTCGCGCAGCCGCCCGTGCAGGGGCCCCGCGGCAGCGGCCGCAGGAGGGGAAGCGACCGGCGGTGACACGGCCGGACCCGGACCCGCACCCGCACCCGCACCCGCCGACGGTCCCGGCGAGCACGCCGCCGTACCGAGAATCACCGCGATGACCACCGCTTTCGCGGCATGACGAGCACGCACCGGTCCGCCCCCTGAGATCTGTGGTGGCTCACCTTCGCACACGGTCTCCCCTTCTACAGGGGACGGACCCCCTCGGCCGCGCGGATCGCGTCCCGGTAGGCCCGGGCCGCCGCGCGCAGCGCGGTCTCGGGGTCGGTGCCCGCCGCCTCGGCGCGCGCGGCCAGCGCGAGCAGTTCGTAGCCGATGCCCTCGCCGCCCGGCAGCGGCACGTCGAGGCCGCCCGCGCGGACCCGGCCGGCGAGCTTCGCCGCGAGGGCCAGCCCGGGCTGGCCCACCGGAACCCCGTCGGTCACCGATTCCCGCTGCTTCTCGACGGCCTTGGTGCGCTGCCAGATCTCCTGGACCTCGTCGGGGGTGCGCGCGACCTCGTCGCCGAAGACGTGCGGGTGCCGGTGGATCAGCTTCTCGACCAGGCTCCCGGCCACGTCGTCGATGGAGAAGGGCTCCTCGTCCTCCCCCGCTCCCCCTTCTTCCGCGATGCGCGCGTGGAAGACGACCTGGAGGAGTACGTCGCCCAGCTCCTCCCGCAGCGCGTCGCGGTCGCCGTCCTCGATGGCCTCGACGAGCTCGTACGCCTCCTCGATGCCGTACTTCGCCAGGCCCTCGTGCGTCTGGCGGGAGGTCCAGGGGCAGGCGCGCCGGACCCGGTCCATGACCTGGACCAGGTCGAGCAGCCGGGCGCCGGGCAGGTCGTAGGAGCCGGGCAGCAGTTCGAGGTCGGGCATGGAGACGCGGCCCGAGCCGGCGAGGCGGGCCAGTCCGTCGGTGAGCCGCTGGTCGCCCTCGCCGCCGGGCAGGACCACCACGGTGCGGCCCCCGGCGCACGCCTCGACCAGCGCGTGGGCGTCGGGCACCGCCGTCTCGACCTCGACGCCCGCCTCGCGCAGGTACGGCAGCTGCGGGTGCCCGGGGTCGGCGCACAGCACCCGGTCCGCGGCGTGCAGGGTCTGCCAGGCGGACCAGGACAGCAGGCCGGGCGCGACCCGGTGGCTGGCGGTCAGCAGGACGATGCGGCCGGTGGGGGCGGCGGGAGCGTGGTCGTCGTTCACGCTCCGAACCTACCTCCGGTGGCGGGTCAGGCTCCTGCGGGGGCCTGCTCGGGACGGGTCCGCTGGTTCACCCACGGGGTCTGGGCGTCCCCGATGGCGATCTGCTTGACGTCCCAGGCCCCGTAGCGCGGGTTCACCTCGATGTGCAGCTCCTTGGCGGCGGCGGCGAGCGGGACGAGCACCTTGTCCTCGCCGAAGCGGTCGCTGAGCTTGCCGAGGAGCAGCTGGAAGCGGAACTCGCCGTCGATCTGGTCGGGCGCGAGCGGGACGCGGGCCTGGAGGGCCGCCTGCTCCAGCTGGGCCGTGCCCTTGGCCTGGGCGACCTGTGCCTTGCGGACGTCCTCGACGTCCTTGACGCTGACCGACAGTCCGGCGTCGGCGGCGGCCTTCTCCAGGACGCGCAGCTGGATCATCTTGCCGAGCTTGACCCGCTCCAGGCCGGCGCTGGCCTCGATCAGCTGCGCCGACTGCTCGGCGCGGCCCTGGGCCGTTCGGACGTCCTTGACCTGCGCCTGGAGCGCTGCGGTGGTGATCCGTTCGCCGCCGACCACGGCCGCCGTGCCGGGGCGGACCTCGGCCGAGGAGCAGGCGGAAAGGAGGGGGGCCGCCACGAGCAGGGCGGCGGATACGGAGAGCGCTGTGCGACGGTGCAAAGGAGCCTCCCGGGCCGGGCTGGATTGTGCTTTGGTGCACAAGGGCCTTGCGGTGATCGATAGTATGCAGTCCGGGGCGTCCCAGCTACCGCTTCGACCAACGATTCCAAGGGTGTTGGGGTGCACGTTCACTCCTCGGCCACCCCGCGGTCTTCCGTCGCTGCGAAGGTCGGCCCACCATGCCGACACCACGCTCCCCGCGCTCCCGCAGCCTGGCCGGCTCGGCCCTGGCGGGACTGCTCGCCACGGCGGCCGTCTGTGCGGGGGACGCCGTCGCCCGCGTCTTCCCCTACGGTCCGCGCCACCGCAGCGTCAATGACCTGGGCAACCAGTTCGTCCCCTTCCACGCCCAGCTGTGGGACCTGCTGCACGGGCGGGCGGCCGGGGACCTGCTCCTCAACTGGCGCTCCGGCTTCGGCACCTCCTTCCTGCCCGACTACGGGACCTACCTGAGCAGCCCCTTCGCACCGCTGGTGGCCCTCTTCCCGCGCGCGGACATCGACCTCGCCGTCTACGTCGTCTCGGTGCTGAAGACGGCGGTCGCCGCGGCGGCCATGGCCTGGCTGCTGCGCACGCAGCGGCGGGGCCCGTGGTGGGCGGCCGGGCTGCTGGGGGCCTCGTACGCGCTGTGCGGCTGGTCGGTCATCGAGGCCTCGTACAACACCATGTGGTTGGACGGCCTGATCGCCTTTCCGCTCCTGTGTCTGACGGGTGAATGGGCGCTGCGCGGTCGCCGCCCGGTCGCCGCCCCGCTGATCGTCGCGCTGTGCTGGACGGCGAACTTCTACACCGCCTACATGGCCACCCTCGGCGCGGCCCTGGTGCTGCTGGTGCGGCTGGTACTGACCCGCGAGGGCGTACGGGCCCGCGCGCGCGTCGCGGCGCGCGCGGCCGGGAGCACCGTCCTGGGGCTCGCCCTGGCCCTGCCGGTGCTGGCGCCGCTCTTCCTCAGCTCCCGGCAGGCCTACCCGGGATGGACCCGGCAGTTCACGCCCGCGCCCTGGACGGACGTCCTCGCCCGGCTGCTGCCCGCGACCTACAGCTTCTCCTCGCCCGCCCTCTTCGTGAGCGGTACGACCCTGGTGCTGGCCGCCGCGCTGCCGCTGCACCGGGGGGTGCCGCGGCGGGAGCGCTGGTGGTGGAGCGCCCTGGTGGTCGGCGTGCTGCTCTCCTTCCAGTGGACGCCCACCCATCTGGCCTGGCACGTCTTCGCCACCCCCAACGGCAGCCCGTACCGGCAGACCTTCGTGCTGGCCGGGATCCTGGTGATGGCCGCCTGGACGGCGCTGGCCGCGGGGCGCCCGGGCCCGCGCGCGCTGCTCGGCGGCGCCGGCCTGCTGCTGGCGCTGCTGCTCGCCGCGGCCGGCAGTGCGCTGGCCCCCGCGGTGGCCCTCGGGCTCGGCGCGGCCGGGATCGCGGCGGCCGCCGTCGCCTGGTGGCTCGCCGGCGCCCGGCCGCGCCGGTTCGGGCCGCTGCCGGGCGCGCTGCTCGTGCTCACCCTGCTGGTCCAGGCGGCGGCGACCACCGCGTGGGGGCACAAGGGCACGCTCGGCGGCCTCGACGACTACCCGTCCTGGGGCGCCGCGCACACCGCGCGCGCCCGGGCGCTCGCCGCCGCCGACGGCTGGCCGGCGTACCGCACGGACCCGGGGCGGCCCGCGCTGACCGGCAACGACCCGCTGCTGCTCGGCGGGGAGGGCGGCTCCTACTACAGCAGCCACACCCCGGACGTCCTCACGCGCACGATGGCGGCCCTCGGCGCCGGTTGGACCTCGCGGGGGCGCAGCGTGCAGAGCCTCGACAGCCCGGTGACGGACGCCGTCTTCGCGGTGGGCGCCCGGCTGCGGCCCGACGGGACCGTGGGGCGCGCGGCCGTGGTGCCCCCGCTGGTGACGCTCCGCCCGGCCGGCCCGCCGCCCGCCTTCGGGCCCTCGCCCTTCCGGAACCAGGAACTCCTGCTCGGGGCGCGGGTGTACGAGGATCCGGTGGCGCCCGGGGTCTGCCGGGCCGGCACCGACGCCTTCCTGTGGGCGCCCGCCCACCACGGCACGGCCCGCCTCGCCGACGGCGCCGCCTTCCGGCTGAACGGGAACGCCCCGCGCAACCGCGCCGCCGTGCAGCCGCTCGGCACCTCCCGGGGCGCCTCCTCGGCGCTGGTCTTCGAGCCGGGCGCGCCGGCCGCCTGGACCCTGGCCTGCCTGGACCGCCCGCTGTTGGACGCGGCGGCCCGGGCCCTGCGGGAGACGGGCGCGGTCTCGGTGACGGTGGGCGCCCACGCGGTACGGGCCACCCTGCCCGCCGGCAGCTCCGGCACCGCGGTGCTGTCGGTCCCGGCGATCGCGGGCTGGAGCTGCGACGGGCGGCCGGCGGGGGCCCGGCTCGGCCTGGTCGCGGTCCCGGTGACCCCGGACCGCACCACCGTGGACTGCGTCTTCCGCCCCCCGGGCCTCACGGCGGGGCTGGCGCTCGCCGCCCCGGCGGCGCTGGTCCTGCTGTCGCTGGCGCTCCGGCCGAGGCTCTCCCGGCTGCGCCGGCGGGCCCGGGGGTCCCTCCCAGCGGTAGCTGGGGGAGTTTGAGGCGCGGGTCCGGGGCGGAGCCCCACCAGGCCTGCCCGATCAAGCCCCGCCGGCGTTTGAGGCGCGGGTCCGGGCGGAGCCATTCCAGCCTCGCCGGCGTTTGAGGCGCGGGTCCGGGCGGAGCCATTCCAGCCTCGCCGGCGTTTGAGGCGCGGGTCCGGGCGGAGCCATTCCAGCCTCGC
>NZ_JBITDP010000031.1:0-77616 GCF_044454405.1 Streptomyces sp. NPDC051555
CTGCATCTCGATCAGGTCCTCCAGATCGTGATGGGACAACGCGACCGTCTCCGGCCCCGCCAACGTGCCTTTCAGGCAGTCGAAGGCCCCTGTCGCCGCGGCGAACGGATCGATGGCATCGAAGGCGTCATACAGTTCCACCGGGCTCTTCTTTCTCCGGTTCGATTTGGTTGGCACCTTCGAATCTAGAGAGAAGAGCCCTTCTCCTGAAGCGAGTTCACCGACTTCGCGCCGGACCCCGACGGGCCGGCGCGAAGCGTCCGGGCTGGTCCTCGACCAGCCAGCCCCGCTCCACCAGCCGCTTCAGCTTCCCCCGCGTCCCCTCGATCTTCCCCGTCACCGCGGGCAGCCCGATCCTGGGCACGATCTGCTTCGCCTGCATCGGCCCCGACGCATCCGAAACAACCTCCACGATGTCCCGGTACACATCCGGCAACACGTCCACCGAGAGCCCCTCCCGCCAGTGCGGCACCATGATCGCCCCCACCATCCGCACCTCGGGCTCCACCGGACTCTCCTGCTCCGGGCGCTCGGCCACCGGCCCAGCCGACCCGGACCCGCCCAGATCCGTGATCACCTCGGCCACCGTCTCCCGAGTGATCCGCAGGCGCGACCACGCCTCCCGCTCACCCTCAAGACGCGAGGTCAACTCCGCGATCTCGGCCTCGAGCTCCTCCACCCGGGCACGGGCCGCAGCCTCCCGCGCCTCCAACTCCTCGATCAACGAAACCATCCACGCCCCCTACTCCACCCGCCACAGTAGAAGGACGACTACCCCGCGCACCCCCAAGCAGCGTTCTCCCAGCTCAGCGGTTCCCTGCAATCGAGCTACACCCAACTCCGTACCAGGGCGAGGTCCATCGGTCGCTGTCCTGACTCTCGGGAACGGCGGGTGTCGCGGTGACGGTGTTCGGCTCTGGAGCGGCGGGTGTCTCAGGAGAAGGCGGGGGTGTCGAGCGCCGCGTTCCCCGCCGTCGCTCCGGGCGTCGGGGCGACGGCGGTCCGCGCCGGCGCCCACAGGACCAGCCACATGTAGACCTGCGCCGCGATCACGATCAGCAGCACCGGCCCGGAGGTCCAGATCACCGCCGCCAACGCGGTCTCATCGGTGGCCAGTTGGGCCACCGAGGGTGCGGGCACGCCCGGGACCGTGGAGGTCAGCAGGGCCGGGTACTTGCCGGCGAAGACCGCCCCCGCCGCCGCGATCACGGCGGTCGTGGTCGCCCAGGGGGCGAGCCGTGCCCGGCCGCTCCCGGTCAGGGAGCGGGTCAGGAACAGCGCCCCCACGCCGATGACGACGGCCAGCGCCGCCAGGACCGGGTGGCGCAGCGCGTCGCCGTCGAAGGTTCCGCCGACGAAGCCCGTCAGGGCGGTGACCCCGAGCAGCGCCGCCGAGAGCGTCGCGCCGATGGTGGTGAGCGCCGCGGCCCGTCGGGCCGGGTCTCCCGTCAGCCGGGCCGCGATGAAGGCGCTGCCGTGCGTGGCCAGGAGCGCGACCATCGTCACCCCGCCGAGCAGGGTGAAGAGGTTCGGGGCGGCCACGCCCCGTACGTGACCGTCGCTGCCGAGGGAGACCCCGGCGGCCGTGACGGCGAGGAAGCAGCCCCAGCCGAAGGCGGCTGCCGCTCCGGCCGCGCAGATCAGCAGGTCGAAGGCGCGCCGGACCCGTTCGCCGGGGTGCCGGCCGCGCAGCTGGATGCCCGCGTTCAGGGCCAGCGCCCCCGCGAAGGCGATCAGCGCGTAGGGATAGGCGCCGTCGACGAGCGCGCCGCGCAGCCCGGGCAGGGTTCCGGCGAGCGCGCCGATGGAGACCAGCAGCCACGCCTCGTTGCCGAGCAGCAGCGGGCCGACCGCCCCGAGCACGGCCCGCCGCCCGGAGGCGTCGGAGCCGGTGCGGGGGAGGGCGAGCCCGACGCCGTAGTCGATCCCTGCGAGCACGAGGTAGCCGGTGAAGAGGACGATGAACGCCACGAGGGCGAGGGTCGGGTAGGTCATGACGGGTGCGCTCCTTCCCGGGGGGCCGCGGGGGCCGCGGGAGCCGCGGGTGCGGTGGTGGCCCCGGGGGGTTGGGCGGCGGCGTACGGGTCCGACTGCGGCGAGCGGGGGATCGTACGGGGATCCACGCGCGGGTCGTGGGCCGTGGCGGCGAGGCCGCTGCCGAGGGAATCCGCGGCCTGGGCGGTGGCGGTGACGGAGGCGGAGTCGGCGGGCTCCGCGGCCCGGCCGAGACCGCTCTCGCCGGGGCCGCGCATCGCGGACCGGGCCAGCAGCCACCAGTCGAGGCCGAGCAGAGCGACCACGAGGACGACGAGGACCAGGAGCGAGGCGGTCAGCCGCCCCGCACCGAGGCCGGGGGTCATGGCCTGGCGGGTGGTCAGGATGCCGGTGATGACGAACGGCTGGCGGCCGACCTCGCGGACGATCCAACCGCAGAGGTTCGCGACGAAGGGCAGCACCATCGCGAAGGGCAGCAGCCGCGCCAGCACGGTGGACCGCATGACGTCGCCGGTCCGGCTGGGGATCGGGTAGCCGGGCTGGCCGTACTGGTGGCCGGGCTGGCCGTACTGCTGTCCGGGTTGGCCGTACTGGTGGCCGTACTGGCCCGGCCGGGGGTACTGGCGCGTCGGACCGTTCGGGCCCTGGCCCGGGGGCCATTGACCGGGGTGGACCCGGCGGCCCTGGCCCTGCGCCTGCCATTGCCCTTGGGCCTGTCCCTGCCACTGGCCCGGGTACGTCTGCCCCGGGTACGTCTGCCCGGGATACGGCTGGCCGGGGTACGTCCGCTGGTGCTGCGGGCGCGGTTCGCGCAGGGATACGAGGGCCCAGATGCCCAGGATCAGCAGCACGCCGCCGATCATCATCATCAGGGTGAGGGCGCCCAGTACGGGCCCCGACGGCGGTCCCTCCAGCGGGCCGAACTTCTTCGCCAACTCCTGGAGCTGACGCGTCACTTCCGCCTGGTTGCCGTCCAGCACCGCCCCCTTGAGCGGCTGGTCCTTCTTCGTGTTGCCGAGCTGGACCATCCCGCTGAGGACGAAGAGGGAGGCGCCCCAGGTACCGGCGTGCGCACCCGTCTTCAGGGAGTGCCGGACGAAGGACCGGTCCGCGCGGCCGCGCCGGTGCAGCAGGAGGCCGATGCCGAGCATGAAGAAGCCGCCGACCGCGAGCGCGCCGCCGGTGATGTGGAAGATGGCGATCCACGCGTTGGCGTTGGAGAACAGCGCCCCGAAGCTAGTCAGTTCGAGGTGCCCGTCGCGCATCGTGTAGGCGACCGGATTCTGCATGAAGCCGTTGGCCAGCAGGGCCCACACCGCCGAGGTGTACGCCGCGGCGGCCACCGCCCAGATGCACGCCAGGTGGACGTACTTGGGCAGTCGGTCGAAGCCGAAGATCCACAGGGCCAGGAAGGTCGACTCGGCGAAGAACGAGACGACCGTCTCCACGGCGAGGGGCGCGCCGAAGACGCTGGCCGCCGTGGATTCCAGGCCGGTCCAGTTGGCGCTGAGCTGGAACTCCATGGCCAGGCCGGTGGCGATGCCGACCGCGTAGTTGATGACGTAGAGGGTGCCCCAGTAGGTGGTCATCCGTCTGAACGCGGGGTCGCCGGTGCGCACCCAACGGGTGTGCGTGACGGCGACGAGGGCGACGAGCCCGAGGGTGAGCGTGACGAGGAGGTAGTGCGTCCCGACGGTGAGGCCGAACTGAAGGCGTGCCAGGTCCTGGGGGGCCATTCCGTTCACCTCGATTCTTTCGTCGCTAGAATTCCTAGCAACACTAGACAATCGTGGTCGGCGCCCCTAGGGTTGGGCCTCATGAGAATCCTCTTTGCCAGCGTGGGCAACTTCGGGCACATATTTCCCTTGCTTCCCTTGGCGAGGGCGGCGCGAGCCGCCGGCCACGAGGTCGCGTTCGCAACGGGTGAGCAGTTCCACCAGACCCTCAGCGAGGCTGGCTTCGAGCCGGTGACGGCAGGCCGGTCCGTGCCCGAGGCATTCATCGAAGCAGCGGGCGGTCGAGCCTTCCTTGAGGCCCACGGCGGCGAGGTGGGCGCCCAGGACGTGCCGCCGGAGGTCCTCGCGAACCTGCACATCAAGGTGTTCGGCTCGGTCCTGCCGCGCTGGGTCGCCGCCGACCTCGCGCCGGTCTTCGAGAGCCGGCAGATCGACCTGGTCGTCCACGAGGTGCTCAACCCGGGCGCCGGCTTCGCCGCTCAGCTCGCGGGCGTACCGGCCCTCGCGCACGGCGTCGGCCTGCTCGCGCAGGACCACGAGGCCGAGCGCCTCCAGCAGGAGATCCTCGCCACCGCCGCCGATCTGGGCGTCACCGTGCCCGCCGGGCAGGTGCTCACCCTCGGCAATACCTACATCGACATCTGCCCGCCGTCCCTCCAGGACCGGGCCTTCGTCGAGTCGGGCCAGGCGCGCATCGAGCAGCGCCCCGTCGCCTTCGTCGAGCCGGGCGAACTGCCCGCGGGCCTCGCCGAGTCGGGCGAGCCCTTCGTCTACCTCACCCTGGGCACCGCGCTCGGCTCCGCCGAGAACCTGCGCACCGTGATCGACGGCCTCGCCCCGCTGGGCGTGCCGGTCCTGGTCGCCGCCGGCTTCCGGGTGCAGATCGCCGACCTCGGCGAGCTGCCGGAGCACGTGATCGTCGCGCCGTGGCTGCCGCAGTCCGCGGTGCTGGCGCACGCCGCGCTCGTCGTCCAGCACGGTGGCAGCGGGACCACCCTGGCCACCCTCGAAGCGGGCCTGCCCCAGCTGATCGTGCCGCAGGGCGCCGACGGTCCCGCCAACGGCAAGGCCGTACGGGACGCGGGTGCGGGCGAGGTGCTCTTCGAACTGTCCGCCGAGGCGGTCACCGAGCACGCGCGCAAGATCCTGGGCGACCCCGGCTACCGCGAGGCGGCGGGCAAGATCGCCGCCGAGATCGCCGCGCTGCCCGACCCGGCCGAGATCGCCGCGCGGCTCCCTGAGTTCGCGGCCTGACCGTACGGCCAGAAAGGTCCGTACGGACCGACGGACGGCCGGTCCACCGGCCGTCCGCACACCGAACTCCCGGGCGTCGGCGCCCCCTCCGGCCGCCCGGGCCCCGGAATCCGGTGCGCGCGCTGCCATTCCCCCGTACGGCGCGCGCACCGGATCCTCAGTACCTCAGTGGCCTCGCGGCACCTCAGCCCGAAGCGGCGAGGGACAGCGAAGGCGCCGCTGCCAGGGTGGTGGGCAGCAGGTCCTCCACCGGGTCCGCCTCGCCGGCCGCCGCCAGCGCCGCCAGCGCGGCGCGCAGCTCGTGCACCAGCTCCGTCGCCTGTGCACGGTCCAGCGCGCAGGGGGCGAAGTCCAGTGCCAGCAGCGGCTCCTCGCGCCAGCGCAGCACGGTGAGCGCGGCGTCGGCCGTGGCGCCGCCCAGGTGCCCGTGGTGGAAACGGGCCGTCAGCGGGCCCGCCCCGGCCCGCGCGGGCAGCAGGCCGTCGTGGTCCGCGAAGGCGACCTGGACCAGCGGGGTCCGTGACCGGTCCCCGCGCAGCCCGAGTTCGCGCACGAGGGCGTCCGTATCGAGCGCCGCGTGGGCGAGGGCCTCGCCGACGGCGCAGGCGACCCCGCGCAGGAAGTAGTCGACGCCGCCCTCCAGCTCGCAACACACCGGTACGTTCGTCGAGCCCGGCGCGACCGTGCGCAGGGCCGGTCCCGCGCCGCGCCGCGGCAGCTCGGCGCCCACCAGCAGCCATTCGTGCCCGGAACGCCGTCCCACGGCGAGGGCCCAGGCCGCGAGCAGCACCGTCCCGTGGGGTACGCCCGCCCGCGCGGCCGTGGCGTCGACCGCGTCCCGCAGCTCCGCGTCCAGTGCGACGGGCAGCCGCTCGCCGCGGAAGTCGAAGACGGCGGGCCGCCGCCCGGGGGCGCTCAGGTCCAGCGCGGTCGGGAACTCCCGTATCCGTTCGAGGCGCTCGACGCGCTCGTTGCGTTCGGCCGCCGTGGTGGTGGCCGTCGCGGCGGGACGGTCGGTGCCCGGGGTGGCCGCGGCCGTACGGACCGCCGGTGGCAGTCCGACCGCGGCCCGGGCGTAGTCGGCGAGCAGCTCCCGCCAGACCAGGGCCGCCGACCAGGCGTCCGCCACGGCGTCGTGGCAGAGGAAGGACAGCAGGTGCCGCTCCGCGCCCAGCCGGGTCAGGGCGAAGGCGACGGGCGGCCGGTCGGGGTGCCCGATCAGCCGTTCCACCTCCCGCGCGAGCCGAGCGTGCACGGCGTCGACGGCGGCCTCCCGGTGTGCCGCCGGAGCGCCCGGCAGCTCGGGCAGGACGATCAGGGGCGGGGCGTACGCGTCGAGCACCCGCCGTACGGGCCCCCGCGCCACCTCCGGGAAGGCGGTCCGCAGCCCCTCGTGCCGCGCACCCAGGACACCGAGCGCGCTCCGCAGCACGGCGAGGTCGAGCGGGCCGGCCAGTTCGGCGCTCAGCACCCGGTGCACGGCGCCGGGGCCGACGTAGCGCTGGGCGGTCAGTGGTGCCAACTGCCCGGGCAGCAAGGGCTGTTCGCGCGGCCCCCGGTCGGGGGTCGCGGCCGGGGTCGCGGCCGGGGGCGCGGGAGCCAGGGGAACGGCCCGGGCAAGTACGTCCGTCAGTGGGGCGGCGCCCAGCAGCTGGGCCACGTCGAGCGTGAGCCCCAGCTGTTCGTCGGCGCGCGCCTGGAGCCGCATGGCCTGACCGAGGCCGCCGCCCAGGGTGAGGAAGGGCGAACCCGAGGCCCCGGCCGGCAGCGTGCGCCGGTCGTGGCACAGGACGTCCGCGGCGAGGTCGAGCAGCTCCTCCAGGGGAGTCGGGGTCTGCATGGGGTGGCCCTCTCTGTGGGCGGACTTACCCCGATGCTGCCGACCATGCCTCGAAGGCCACTAGACGATGAGGTCAGAGCGGCGAAGAGCGCCTCGGAGCGTGCTCCCGCCCCCGGCTTCTGTCAAAGGCAGGAACCCTATCACTGACCGCTGCAATTGCACCGAAAGTGGTAGCGTGAGGGACATGACTCCCCGAGAGCGACGCCTTCGCGAGCAGGGCCAGCGCCGCCAGTTGATCCTGAGCTCGGCCCGCGAGATGGCCGAGGCCGAAGGCTGGGACTTCGTCACCACCCGGCGTCTCGCGGAGCGCATCGAGTACAGCCAGCCCGTGCTCTACCAGCACTTCAAGAACAAGGACGCGATCGTGCACGCGGTGGCCCTGGAGGGCTTCGGCGAGCTCGCGGGCGCCCTGCACGCCGCGCGCGTGCGGCACGCGGAGGCGGATCCGCTGGAGGCGCTGGACGCGGTGGCGCGCGCCTACCTCGCCTTCGCCGCCAAGGGGCCGGTCCTCTACCAGGCGATGCTCACCCTGGACGCGGGCGGGACGGGGTACGCCGCTGATCCCGGTGATCCGGGGGATGCGGAACCGGTCGCCCCGCAGCCGGTGCTCGACGCCCTCGCGGAGATCCGCCTGGCCGTGGAACCGGTGGCCCTGGGCCGCGATCCGGAGCTGCTGACCGAGGTGTTGTGGAGCACCTGGCACGGCCTGGCCACCCTCACCCGGGGACGGCGGCTGCGCCCCGACCTCACGCAGGAGCGGCTGGCCGCCCTGACCGGGATCCTGACCGGCCCGGCGGCCCCGGTCGGCTGACCGTTCGGCCGATGGTTCGGCCGAACGGTCAGCCGGACACCCGCTCGGACTCTCCGGCCTGTGCGGTCCCCACGGCTTGCGCGGCTTGCCCGTCCTGCCCCTCCACGTGCTCCTTCACGCGCTTGCCCAGCAGCGTGAAGAGCAGGATCAGGCCGACCGTCAGGATGATGTGTCCCAGGCCGCCCACCAGCGAGAAGAGTTCGGGCACCTTGTGCCCGAGCACGGTCTGCGTGCCGCGGTAGGTCATGCTCGCGCAGGTGATGGCGATGCCCGCGTTGTAGAACCAGAAGAAGTAGTCGTAGTGCTTCGTCCCCGACAGCGAGAACACCTTGTCGAGACCGAGCACGATCAGCAGGCCCAGCATGCCCAGCGCCAGCAGGTGGGTGTGCACCACCGCGAGCTGGGTGTCCCCGGTGAAGTCGTTGGCCTTGGTGAGCTCCCGGTAGTACAGGCCGGAGATCACTCCGACGATCATGTAGATGTGCGCCGCATGAAACGTCTTCCGCATGCCCGCTCCCCGAATCCCCTGATGATCACATCGTCCCCGACGAGATCATTCAAGCACTCGGCGCAAGCCTCTTCGCCGGATTGCCCAGATCGCTCAAGTCCCTTTCGAGAGAGCCTCCACCGAGATTCCACCAGGGCTCCCCGGTGCCGGCCGACACTGCCGCGGGGAGGGTGGTCGGGAGGGCCGCCCGGGCCGGTGCCAGCTGCTCCGGGGTCAGCTCCGGCAGGTCCACCAGGGCGCCGAACCGTCGCGCCACCTCCCCCGCCTCCGGGTCCCCGCCGCACACGAACCGCGGGCGCGGCAGCCCCTTGGTCCCCTTCGCCCAACGCAGGTAGCGGGCCGCCTCGTCCATCAGCGCCGCCCCCGGGTCGAGGGTGAAGGTGGGCACGTGCGCGGTGCGCCGCAGGTACGCCCGACCCAACGGCATCGAGTCCAGCCGCAGCAGGACGACCTCCACCTCGCCGCGCCCCAGGACGCTCTCGGCGAAGGCGGTGCGCGGGCTCTCGGCAAGCAGGATCGCGTTCATCGTCGGTCTCCCAAAGGCTCGGTCGGGTCGGGGCGTTACCGGGGCGCGCTGCTACAGGTGGTCGGTGGTGCCGTTGGTCCCGTTGGTGCCGTTCACGTCGCCCAGGTCGAGGTCCAGGTCGAGGTCACCGGCGAGCTCGCCGAGGTGCTCCAGGCACAGCTCGTACACGTCCTCGGAGTGCGTCTCGTGCCACCCCTGCGGTACGGGCGCCCCCGCCGGCCACATCGCGCGGTGCCCGGCGCCGTCCGCGACGACGACGAAGGTCGCGAACGCGTCGGCGAACGGGTCGTCCGCCCAGGGGTGGTCGAGGATGTGCAGGCTGCCGTCGGCCTCCACCCGGGCCGCGTGCCCGGTCCGCCACATCCGGGCGGTGGCCCCCTGCGGCCCGCCGCCCAGCGGGTCGGGCAGGAAGCTCGCCCCGCTGGCACCCGGCAGGCCCGCGTAGCCCTGGGCCACGCCGACCCCCGCGACGTACAGCGAACCGGTGTTCCCGGTGGCCACCGGCCGCAGCAGCGCGTCCAGGACGTAGGCCCGGTAGCCCGGCGCGGGCCGGGTCCGCCCGTCCGGGGCCTGCTCTATGACCAGGCGGCCCTCGGCCCACCCGGCGCTGTAGGTGAGCGCCGTCCCCTCGGCCCGGGCCAGCGCCACGAGCGCGTCGTCGGCCCGGCCCAGGATGGTCGCGGCGCCGTGCTCGCGCAGCCAGCCCAGCACCTCGTAGGGGGTGCCCAGGTGCGCGAGGGCCGGGTCCGGGACGTTCACGCGGGCCCCGGAGACGAAGGCGCCCAGCAGCCCGACCGCCGCGTCCGCGTCCGGATAACCGGTCACCAGCCAGGCGGCGTCGACCTGGCCGCCGTGCCCCAGGCTCGCGGCGGCCGGCGCCGCGGTGCCGATCGCGACGGTGGCCTGCGGGGTGCTCGCCAGCACCACCGGGGCGTCGGGGTCGAGCGGGCTCGTCCGGTCCGCCGAGCGCACCGGCCACTTCCCGTCGGCCGGCAGCAGGTCGGCGGCCGGGTCCCGGACCAGCCGGGCCGCCCGCGGCACCGGCGGCAGCAGCCGGTCGGCCGCCTCGTCCAGCAGCAGGACGACGGGCCACACCGCGGTGGGCAACCCGCGCACCGGATCCACCGGCAGGCAGGCGGCCCCCGTCTTGGCGATGGCGAGCGCGGCCACCGCGAAGCCGGTCGGCGAGGCGATCGCGGTGACCACCGTGGTGCCCGGACCCGCCTGGTGCGCGATCAGGGCGTGTGCCAACAGGTCGGAGCGCGCGTCGAGTTCGGCGTAGTCCATGCCCGGCGTGAGCGCCGCGCCCGGCATCCCCGGGACCCCGGTGCCGCCGCCGATGCCGGTCAGGCCCGCGATCCCCGCCAGACCCGCGAGCCCGGCCGGACCGGCCAGCGGCGCGAGGCCGCTCAGGTCCGTCAGCCCGGTCGGGCCGCCCGTGGCGCCGCCGGACAGCGCCGGGGCGCCGGGCGCACGGGCCACCTGGGCCGCGAACAGCGAGGCCACGCTGCGCACCGGCAGCTCCAGGTGCTCCCCGAGCCAGGGGCCGACGGTCTCCGCCGACACCTCGCCCGGCAGCAGCCGCAGCCGGCTCACCGCACTGTGCGGTGTCTCCAGGGCCGCTTCCAGCAGCGCGACCAACTGCCCGGCCAGATGGGCGGCGGCGGTCTCGCCGATCGCCTCGTGCTGGAAGACCGCGCTCAGCGCCAGCCCGCCGGGCGCCCCGGCCGGGGTCTGCCGCTCGGTCAGGGTCAAGGCCAAGGCGGCCGCCCGGTGCGGGAGTTGGGCGTCCTCGGCGGAGACGGTCAGACCGGCGCCCTCGAACTCGCCGCCCGTCTCCTGGAGCAGTCCGAGCGCGATCCCGCCCGGCAGGGCCAGCGCCGCGTCCCCGCGCCGGTAGGCCGCGAGGTCCGCCGCGCGCACCCGGGCCAGCAGTTCCGTGAAGGCCGGATCCCCCGAGGTCTCGACCGACAGGGCCAGCACCCGCCCGTACGGACCCACCGCGCCCCGCAGCGCCGCGCCGTCCCGGGCGGGCACCGGAGCGGCCAGCGTGACGGGGGACCGCGCCCCGAGCCGGGTCAGCAGCGCCGCGAGCGCCGCGTGGACCACCATGAACAGGGTCGCCCCGTGCTCGGCGGCCAACCGGGTCAGCCGCTCGTGCAGGGCGGGGCCCAGCCCGCTCGCCAGCGTGCCGAGCGTGGAGTCGGCCCGGTCGGGCCCGCTGCCCGGGGCCGAGGTGGGCTCCAGGTCCCCGTACATCGCCCGGGGCGCGCCCTGCGGCGCGGAGGTCGGCCAGCGCGGGGAGTCCCCGGTGGCGCGGGCCCCGTAGGCCAGGGCCAGTTCGGCGGCCAGCGGTGTGTGCGACCACAGGTCGACCGACTCGCCCGGCAGGGTCAGTTCCAGCACGTGGTCGTCGGCGGCCAGGGCGCGCAGCCGGGTGCCCGCCGAGCCCAGCCGGCTGTTGCGCAGCGCCTCGTGCCGCCCGCCCAGGTCCCGCAGCGCCTCCTCCAGCGCGCGCACGCTCAGCGCCCCGCGCAGCCGCAGGGGCAGTACGGCGCTGCCGGTGGCGTTCCCGGCGGGGCCGGTGGCGGTGGCCGGGCTGTCCCCGACGAGCACGGCGAACAGGGCCGGGGTCGGGGCGTCGTACAGGGCGCGCGGGCCCGGGTCGACGCCGAGCGCGTGCCGGGCGCGGGCCAGCAGCCGGGCGGAGGCCAGCGAGTGGCCGCCGAGGGCGAAGAAGTCGCAGTCCGCGCTGACCGCGCGCCGCGGCAGGCCGAGCACCTCGGCGAACAGGTCGCGGACGATCTCCTGGACGGGGGTGCCCGGCTGGGTGCCCGGCCGCTTCCCGCCGAAGGCCGGTGCGGGCAGCGCCGCCCGGTCGAGCTTGCCGCTGGGGGTGAGCGGCAGCGCGTCCAGGACGAGCAGGGCGGACGGGGTCATGTAGTCGGGCAGCCGCTCCTGGAGGTGGGCGCGCAGCACCACCTCCACGTCGACGGCGTGGTCGAAGGCGGTGGGGGTGTTCGCCCAGCTGGTGGGCGCTGTGGGATCGGGCGCTGTGGGATCGGGCGTCGTGGCATCGGGCGCCGTGGGATCGGGCGCCGCGCCGTCCGCCGTCCCGGTAGCCGTCGCGGTCGCGGAGCCCGCGTACGCCGCGTGCAGGGCGCCGTACGGGATCCGCGTCGGGTCGACGAGGACCAGGTCCAGGCTCCCGTCGTGCCGCGCCGACCAGGTCGGCACGGCGCGGTAGCCCGCGCGCTCCGCCGCCGTGCACAGCTCCTCCGGATCCGGTGCGAGGCCCGGCTCGGCGAGCCGGGCCAGCGCCGTGGCCACGCTGCCCCCGGTCTCCAGGGTGCGCAGGGCCGCCCGCTCGCCGTGCAGCCGTGCGTTGGGGATCCCGGTCAGTCGCAGCACGGCCGGGCGGTGCTCCCCGAGGTGCGCGGCCAGCTCGGCGACCGTGCCGACCCCTTGCCCCCAGGGCAGTGCGGGGGCCGCCGCGAGGTCGGCGACGGGCTCGGCGGTGCTCAGGACGACGTCGTAGCGGTAGCGGGTCAGCTCGTTGTGGTCGGCGCCGCGCTTGACCCGTACGTCGACCGCGCGGATCTGCGGGAACCGCCCGGCCAGGTCCGTGAACAGGGCCGGGTGCAGCAGCAGTTCGGTTTCCAGGGCGACCCGGCGCTCCACGGCGCGCAGGACGGCCGCGGGGTCCTGCGCCGCGTCGCCCCGCCGCTCGCTGCCCCGCTGCTCCCCGCGGTGGGCCAGTTCGACCCCGGTCCGCAGGGGGCGGGCCAGGCCGAGGTGGCGCAGGTCGCCGAGCAGGATCGAGCCGCCGGGGGCGAGCAGGGGCAGCACGCGGCCGATGACGGTGCGCAGCCGGTCCAGGTCCGGGAAGAACTGGGCGACGGAGTTGAGCACGACGGTGTCGAAGTGCCCGGTGGGCAGCCCCGCGGTGTCCTCGGCCTCCCGGCAGCTGAGCCGCACCTTGCCGCGCAGCCGCCCGTCCGCCCGGGTCTGCGCGTACAGGGCGTCGATGACCGTGGGGGAGAAGTCGGTGGCCCAGTACTCCTCGCACTGCGCGGACCGGGCCAGCGGGGCCATCAGCAGTCCGGTGCCGACGCCGATCTCCAGGATCCGGCGCTGGCCGAGCTCGCGGATCCGCTCCAGCGTCGCCGCGCGCCAGGCGCGCAGCTGGGCCGGGGGCAGCGGCAGCGCGTCGTAACTGCTGTCCCAGCCGACGAAATTCTCGCCGAGGCCGCCCGAGCGGGCGTCCTGGTGCAGGGTCTCGAAGATCTCCCGCCAGGCGGTGACCTGCCCGGCCGGGTCCGCGGCGGGCGGCGCGAGCGGGGCGGGCACCACGTGGGCGACCAGCCGGCGCTCGCCGTCCTCGGCCTCGTGCACCGAGACCACGGACTCGGCGACGGCCGGGTGGGCACCCAGCGCCGCCTCGATCTCGCCGAGCTCGATCCGGTGTCCGCGCAGGGTGACCTGCTTGTCGACCCGGCCGAGGAACTCCAACTCGCCGTCCTCGCACAGCCGTACGAGGTCACCCGTGCGGTAGAGGCGGCCGCCGCCGGGGGTGAAGCGGTCCTCGACGAAGCGCTCCGCCGTGAGCCGCCCGCGGGGGCCGGGCTCGCTCCGCGCGAGGTAACCGGTGGCCAGCCCCGGCCCGCCCAACAGCAGTTCGCCGGAGCCGCCCGGGCCCACCCGGACGCCGTCGCGGTCCACGACGATGGCGACGGTGGCTCCCAGCGGTCGCCCGATCGGGATGGTGCGGGCGTCCTCGGCGGGCTCGGTGACCTCGTGCCAGGTGGCGAAGACGGTGGCCTCGGTGGGCCCGTACATGTGCAGCAGCCGGTTGGGCGGCCCGGCCCGGAAGACCTCGCGCACCCGGCGCGGATCACAGGGCTCGCCGCCGAAGAGCAGCGCGCGCAGCGGGGCGAAGGCGGCCGGGCGCTCGCGGGCGATCCGGTGGAAGAGCGGGGTGGTCAGGAAGGCGACGGTGACGCCCTGGTCGCGGACCGCCCGCTCGAAGCGCGCCGGGTCGGTGACGGTGTCCCGGGTCAGTCCGGCGAGGCGGGCCCCGGCGGCGAGGGTCGACCAGATCTCGAAGGTGACCGCGTCGAAGGCGGGGCTGGCGGCCTGGGCGACGACGTCCCGCGGGCCGAGGCGCAGGAAGTCGCCCGAGCCGACGAGGTCGAGGACGGCGCGGTGCGGGACGACGACACCCTTGGGGGTGCCGCCCGTACCGGAGGTGTAGCAGACGTACGCCGCGTCCTCGGGGCCCGGCACCGGTGCGCGCAGCGCGGCCAGTTCGGAGGGGCGCTCGGAGATGGAGGTGGCGTCGCCGTCCACGGCGACGACGACCGCGCCCAGGTCCGCGTAGTCGGCGGCGAAGGCGCCCTCGGTGACCACGGCGCGCGCCGCGCTGTCCGCGACGATCAGGCGCCGCCGCTCGCCGGGGTGCGCCGGGTCGACGGGTACGTAGGCCGCGCCCGCCCGGACGATGGCGAGGAAGGCGGTCACCAGATCCGGCCCCGGCCGCAACGCGGTCACCACGCGGTCGCCGGGGCGTACGCCGAGGGCGCCGAGGTGGGCGGCGAGTCGGTTGGCCGCGAGGCTCAACTCCCGGTAGGAGAGCGAAACTTCGTCGCCCCCGCCGGCCGGGTGGGTGACGGCGGTCGCCTCGGGCCGCGCGAGCACGTGCTGTTCGATGAGGCCGGAGAGTGACATCAAGGCTGTAGCTCCTTCGACAGCGGCGACCGGATTGGCGGCGACCGGGCTGTGGGGCGACCGGGCTGTGGCGACTGGGCTGTGGGCGGCTGGGCCGTGGGCGGCTGGGCCGTGGGGCTTGGGCTGTGGTGCTTGGGCTGTGGTGCTTGGGCTGTGGGGCTTGGCAAAACCTTGCCTCGATGTTGGCAAGCGGATCCTGAGCCTCTGTCCAAGAACACATGAAGACTGGTGGAACCGCAGGCCAAGGGCCGTGCGGTGGTCCTCTTGTACGATCACCGGATGGCAGAAGACGGGTTGTCAGAAGTGCTCACCGTGGTGCTGCGGCCGGTGACGGCGGCGGATCTGGACCGGTTCGAGGCGGAGTTCGCCGGACCGCACGGTCCCGGGCCCTACCAGTGGTACGGGCACACACCGGCCCTGCGCACGCGGCAGGCGCTCGCGGAACGCGGCCTGCTGGGCGGCGACGAGAACATGCTGTCCGTCGCCGTCGGCGACACCCTCGTCGGGCGCGTCGAATGGCTGCGGCGCGCCTGGGGACGGGCGGACACCTCGTCCTGCTGGGAGATCGCGATCGGACTGTTCGCCGAGCACCGCGGCCGGGGCATCGGCACCCGGGCGCAGCGGCAGCTCGTCGAGTACCTCTTCGAGCACACCCGGGCCGAACGCGTCCAGGTGTGCACCGACGCCGACAACATCGCGGAACAACGGGCCGTCGTGAAGGCCGGCTTCGAACTGGAGGGCCGCATCCGCCGCGCCCAATGGCGCGCGGGCGCCTGGCACGACCAGCTGATCTACTCGGTACTGCGCACACCCTGACCGCCTGGTGCTGTCCGCCCCTCGATGGCGCAGCCCCAGATCAGCGGCCCGCTCGGCTCAAGATGCCGCAGCGACGCAGCCTTCGAGAAGCCGACGGCCTGATCGGAGTCGTGCGGTCGGCTACTTGGCGCTGTCCTCGGTGAGGGTGTGGGCGACGAGGGCGTTGGCGTGTCCGTGGCCCAGGCCGTGTTCGGACTTGAGCCAGTTGACGATCTCCGTGTGCTTGGTCAGCGGGGAGGATCGGATGAGGTCCTGCCACTCGCTGATCGGGCGGCCGTACTTCGCCTCGATGGAGGGGAAGTAGCTGGCCGGACCCTTCACTGCGTCGGTCATGATGCCCCGTTTCGGTTCGCTCGGTCTGGTTCGGTTGGTTCGGCTGGTGCTGAATGATCTTGGTGGTGAGTCGATGATGCCCGGGCGGGCGGCGGTGCGCTAGCGGTCCGCCCGGACGCGGGCGAGCCGGGCCGTGACCGCGGTCAGCCACAGCAGGCCGAGGCCCGCGCCGGCGGTGAAGGCCAGGACGGAGGCGGCCGAGCCCGCGAACCCCGCGAGGACGCCCACCGGCACGACACGGGAGGCGACGGCCCAGCCCCGCAGCCCCCGGGCGGCGAGCGGACGGGCCAGGACTACGAACGCGGCGCACAGGGCGAGGTAACCGACCATCCCGCCGAGCATGTGGACGGTGCCGTGCCCGCTCAGCGCCGCCGCCCCGGGCGCGCTGCCGGGGACGCCGACGGGAAAGCCCGCCCCGGCGTCGGCCGGAAAGGCCGCGGCGACCCAGAAGGAGACGGCGAAGACGCCGACCAGGGCCGGGCCCCAGGTCCCGCCCGCTCCGCCGCGCAACACCCGCCGCAGTCCCGCCGCACCGGCGAGCAACAGTGCTCCGGTCAGCACGAAGTTCACCGTCTGGACCCAGCCCGACTCGCCCAGGGCCAGCTGACTGATCGCGTTCCGGGTGAAGTCGAAGCCGTCGCGCACGAAGCCCTGGGCGACGCCGGCCGTGAGGAACACCGGACCCGCCACCAGGCCACCGGCCACCATCCGCCGCGCGGCGTTCCGCGCTGCCGTTCCCGATGCGGTTTGCGGTGCGTTCGTGGCGGGGGCGGCGTCGTGGCGGGTGCTCACGGTGTGGGTCATGGCGGGCCTTCCTCGCGTCGATGCTGTCCTGGGTATGACCGACGGCGAGGTCCGAACTCATCGCTTCCTGAGGTGCTTCCTGTGGTGCTCCCGGCTGCTGCCGGCATGACCGAAGCCCCCGTCGCGGTCGGGTGACCGGCGGGGGCTTCGCGGTGGTTGGTCAGGCTACGGCCCAGGGGCCGAGGTCGCGGGTGTGGTGGCCTGCCGCGACGGGGCGCTCCTGGTCCCAGGAGGGCTGCAGCGCGGCGGAGAGTATGCCCCACAGCTGGCCGGCCGTGAGGGAGTGCACGGGGATGACGACCTGTCCGGCGAGGCTGGTGCGGAAGACCCGTTCCAGAGCGCTGACGATGCCGATGAGGGCCATCGAGTCCAGCCCGTACGCGTCCATCGGGATGTCGGCCGCGGGCTGCTTGTCCTTGCCGAGCCCGGGCAGGCCCTGCCGCAGGACGGTCTCGAACTTCGCGTTCCACGGTGCGTGGGCCATCGGGGACTTCCTTCCGGGCGGCAGCGCTGGTGCTCCTCGCAGCACCGTGCCGCATCCGGCTAGAGCCGCCGTGGAGGTTACGGCCAGCCGATGTTGGTGGTGGGGGCCGGGGTCGGCGCCGGGGTGGTGGGGGCCGGGGTGGTGGGCGGGGCGACCGGCCAGCCGATGTTCTCGGAGCCGCCGTCGGCGACTGCCGTGACCCCGGTGGGCGGGGCGACCGGCCAGCCGATGTCGGCGTTGGCGATCCCACCGGCGGTGAGGAGGGCGGCGGCGGCGAGGGCGGCGGTGGCGATGAGGCGGGCGATGTTCTTCATGGTGTCCTCCGTGGCAATTGTTTGATCCGGCTTGGCAACCTCTCTGCCAAGAAGATTGGCAACACCCGCTGGAAAACCGCTCGGAATGCGCTGGAGAAGGGGTGGAGAACCCCAGAAAAGGCCCCCTATTTGCCACCCTGGATCGCGTTGGTTGCCTTGATGTATGCCTCTGACCTGCGTAAATGATGGGACGGCAAGAGGGGTGGTGAATGTTGCCAAGAGTTGCCAAGAGGGGGTGGGCAAGGGTTGCCGGACCCGTTTCCTAGAGTCCCGCCTGAGCGGGTGTTGCCAAGCATTGCCAAGCCGGCTCATTGACGGGCAACATATTGCCAAGCTAGTTGGCAAGCTTTGGTACACCCCAACTGTGGGGGGAGGCCCCTGAAATGAACACGGCTCACCTCAACACGGCGGGCACCGGCCGGATGCCGGCCGCCGTGCGCGCCGTACTCGCCGACGCCACCGCCCGCGACGACCTCTACGGCCCCTACGACCTGGAGGAGCGCCTCGGCGCCGTCCTGCACACCGAGGTCTACGCCCGCCTCGGCGGCCTCCTCGGCGTCCCGGCCGCGCACACCGCGCTGTTCACCGGCGCGGCCGCCGCCTTCGAGTTCTGCCTCTCCGGCCTCGCCCTGACCCCCGGCGACCGGATCTGGACCACCCCGTACGAGGGCGTGGCACAACTGACCGCCCTCCACGCCCTGCGCGACCGTGTGCACTGCGCGCTGGAGGTCGTCCCGCTGCGTGCGGACGGGGAGCTCGACCTGGAGTGGATGGCCGCCCACCTCGACGAGGACGTCGCCCTGGTCTCCGTCACGCACGTCGCCGCCACCGTCGGCACGGTCGGCCCGGTCGAGGCCGTCGGTCGGCTGCTGGCCGGCCACCGGGCCCGGTACGCCGTCGACGCCTCGCACTCCGTCGGGCGGCTGCCCGTCGACGCCGCGGCCATCGGCTGCGACCTGCTCACCGCTGACGGCTGGCGGTTCCTGCGAGGCCCCGACGCGATCGGCTTCGCCTACGTCGCCCCCGCACTGCGGTCGCTGCTCAGCGGCCGGGCGCACCCGCGGCCCGCCCCGGCAGCCGTCGCCGCACTGCACGAGGCCCTCGCCCACCACGCGGCGGCCGCGCTGCTGCCCTGGCGCGACCTGGAGGCCGACCTGCGCGCGGTCCTGGAGCGCACCCCCGGCATCGAACTGCTCACCGCGGGCGCGGGAGGATCCGGCATCCTCGCCTTCCGGCACGCCGAACTGCCCTCTGCGCTGATCCGGCGCGCACTGGCGCGGCGCGGGGTCGTGGTGTGGAAGTCGGTGGCCCAGGAGACGCCCCTCCATCTTCCGGCCCGGGGCGTCACCACCGCGTTGCGGGCCTCGGTCCACTACGACAACACCCCCGAGGACGTCACCCGCTTCGACGAGGCCCTCCAGGACGTGCTCCGGGAGCTGCGGGAGGACCTGCGCAAGGAAGACCTCCGGACGCGGGAACTGCGCGCGCGCGAACAGGACTCCCCCGTCCGACAGCTCGCCGCGGCATCCGGCCCGGTCGCCGCGACCCGCACCCCGGCCCGCCGCGGCCACCTGACGCTCCTCCAGGGCGCGGCGAGCTGACCGTCGTACGCCCCGCCGCCGTGGAGCGGGGACGGGCGGGGACGGGCGGGGACGGGCGGTGGCGGGGACGGGTGATTCGGTCCCCCCTACCCGCCGCCCTCCGCGATGATGCGCACTCGTCAACAGGTGTGGAGCCGGAGTGACCCTTCGAGTGAACGTCCGCACGCCGGGCATCTTGATCATTTGGAGTGACGGTCCCCGCGAGGGCTTCTGCTGCCGGTCGTAGGGAGAGGAGAGTCCTCCCCGGTGAGCCCTTACCCGGGGTGGGCCACCTGCACGGTTACGACTTCGGCAGGGAGATCACACATGAACGCAACGAGGAAGCTGGCGCTCGGCGCCGCCGTGGCGGCGCTCGCGATCGGCGGCTCGGTCGCGGTGTCCACGGCGTCGGCGGGAACGCGGGAGGCCGCGCACGCCGCGCCGACCACCACCGTCTGGGCCAAGGTCGCCGCGAACGGGCAGCTGCTCGGCTCGTCGGGCGTCAGCGCGGTGCGCAAGTTCGGCACCGGCCGCTACAACATCGACGTCTACCCCGATCTGGCCAACTGCGCGCTGCTGGGCACGATCAACACGAACGGCGGGACCGATCCCGGGCCGGGCAGCTCCTCCATCCTGGTGGGCAAGGTGAGCGAGAAGACCCTCTTCATCCGCACCGCCACGCCGTCCGGGACCGCCAACAACGTCGTCGACAGCGACCGGCCGTTCTCGGTCACCATCATCTGCGGCGCCTGACCCGGTCCTACTCGGCCTGACCCGGCCCTACCCCTCTCGGCGCCGCAACTGCGCCGAGAGGTGGTGCTGGAGCGGTTGGCCGACCGCCGCGAGGTCGTGGACGAAGGTGAGCGTGCCGTCCTCGGCCAGCGTGTAGCGGCGACGGGTGGCGTTGACCTCCTTGGCCGTGGGCGCGAGGGCCACCTCGTGGGTGGCCAGGTCGACCGCGGTGCCGTCCGCGCGGCCGACCAGGATCTCCGCGATGCCCGTCGGCTGGGTGATCAGCGCCTCCACCCGGCCGTCGGGCTGGAGCCGCCACCAGCCGCTCTCGCGGGCCGACGGCCGCAGCGGCGCGCCGTCGGCGTCCAGCAGCCAGGCCCGGGTCTCGTAGTGGAGGAAGGGCCGGCCGTCGTGGCTGAAGGTGACCTCCTGCGCATACGTGAACTCCCCGCCGAGCGTGGGGTAGCCGCCGCGCCCCCGCCCGTGCCAGGTGCCCAGGAACCCGAGCACCGGCCCCAACAACGGGTGCGGCGCGGGCGCCTCGTCCGGCCGGTGGGCGTCGGGGTACGGGTGCCCTGCTGCGGGGTCGAACACGGTGCGCGCTCCTGGTGGTGTCGGTGCAGTGTGGTGTCGGTGCTGTGTGGTGTCTGTGCTGTGTGGTGCCGCCGGAAGCCTAGAGGTTTTGTCGCGCAAGGGCGGGTGGGGAAAAAATCTTGGCGGTCCGTTCCCGAACCGGGGGAGCGCGGCACTCGTACCTGGTGCCAGCCATGAAACCGTCGGCCGTCCTCGGGACGCCGGCCGCTGGCGCAGACATCGAGATCGGAGCAGCGCACCGATGACGCAGTCCGCCGAGCACCCGATCGGGGTCCCCGCGCCCCGGAAGCGGGCGAACTGGATGAGACGCAGCTCGGACCGGGAGGACCTCTCCGGTCTGAGTGTCACCGACAAGATCCACAAGCTGGAGGCCCAGAGCCGGCGCTACCGCTCGGTGATCTACCGGATCGTTCCCCCGCGCTACGTCGACCAGGTCCACCAGGACGCGCTGGTGGCCATGTTCAAGCACCTGGACGCGGGACACACGGTCGATGACCTCTTCGCCTACTTCCAGACCATATGCGTCAACACCGCGCGGGCCGAGTACAAGCGGATCCTCAAGCGGGCGGAGACCCTCGTCGAGACCGGCCACGACGTCCTCGACACGGTGGCCCCCTCGCCCGAGGACAGCGTCGCCGAGGCCGCGTACGAGAGCGTGCACGCCGTCCTCGCCGACGTCCTCGAACCGGTCGAGCACCGCGCCTACGTCCTCACCGTGGTCTTCGGTCTGACCTCGGACGAGGTCGGCCGGCACGTCGGGCTGACCGGTTCGGCGGTGCGCAAGGCCGTCCGGCGCGCGGAGAAGAAGCTCCGCACCGAGGAGGTGCTCGACCGCTTCCACTATCGCCCGCGCGGCACGGGCGTCCAGGAGGGCTAGTCGTCTCTTCCCCCCGGTACGCGAACCGCCGGCCCGGACACCACCGTTGCCGGACCCGGGTCGCGTACCCCGGGGTGGAGATTCACTCCGCCTGACGCACGAAATGGCGCGAAGAACAGCCACGTCCCCGCCGCGGGGGGAACTGCGGCAGGGGGCGTCGTTCTTCGCTAAGGGAGCCAGACATGACCGAAGCTGTATCCACGAGCGTCGCGATACTGGGCGCGGCACTTGCATGGTTGCACCGACACATCGATCGCCTACTGATGGGCTTCCCCAAGCTCCCCGCAGTGGGCTCCGTCCGGGCGGCGACGCCTGCCCGCACGGTGGTCCGGCAGGACGCGTCCTCCGGAAGATTGGATGATCGACTGTGGCCCGAACAAGCATGACCCGAGCCGGCCGCGCCGAGGCCGGCCCGGTCGGACCTACCGTGCGCGCTGGGGACGCACGATAGGTCCGGCCTGTGAGTGAGCGGCCGGGTCCCGATTCCCGATGCGGGGCCCGGCCGTACTCGTAGGGGGTGACAGAGCATCACCGTCCGCGATTTCCGGAGATACCCACCATGAGCGCCCTCCCCGAGAACACCGCGCCCGCCCCGCTCCACTTCGACGCGACCATCGAGCAACTCCTCGCCGACGTCGAGTGCGAGGTCGAGCACCGCCGCAGCGCCTACGAGGCCGCCCGGACCGTCGAGCGGCGGATCCTCGACCGCCTCGACCGGGCCCGCCGTGCGGAGCGCCGCCGCAGCGCCTCGTACCGCATCCGCACGGCCGTGCACGTGGGCCTCGCGGCCCTCGGCACCCTCGCGTGTGCCGGTGGCGGCGGCCTGCTCCTCCTCGGTCACCAGGGCGGGCCCGAACTCCTCGGTGCGGCGGGAGCGGCCTGGAGCCTCGCGGCGGCCGTTGCCGACAAGTCGTAGCCGTAGCCGTAGCCGCGGGGGCGGGGGCGGGGGCGGGGGTGAAGGCGAGGCCCACCGGGCTCACTCGGCCGGATCGGCCCCCGGCTCCGCCGCGACCGCGTCCAGCGCCGCGCTCAGCCGGCGCAGCACCCGTACCGTCTCGTCGAAGGCGTCCTGGCCGCCCAGTTCGTGCAGCAGCCGCGCCGCCAGGTCCGCGTGGCCCGGTTCGATCCTGGCGATCGCCGCGCGTCCTTCGGCCGTGGGGCCGAGGAGTTTGGCGCGCCGGTGCGCCGGGTTGGGCGCGTACGCGGCGAGGCCGCGGTGGACCAGGAGGTCGGCGATGCGTTGGACGCTCTGGCGGGTGATGCCCATGGCCCGCGCGATACCGGCGACCGGCAGCGGTTCGGGCAGCACGGCGCCCAGGACCTGCCACCACGCGGCGGTGAGGCCGGCGGGCGCGGCCAGTTCCTCGGAGACGCCGAGGAACTGGCCGTTGAGTCGGAAGACCGACAGCGCGGTGCCCGACAGCGCGTCCTGCGCGGCCCGGCTCACGCGTTGAGCTCCGCGTACGCGGCCGGGTCGGAGTGGTGGAAGAGCCGGTACCAGGCGTCGAGCGTGGCGCCCTCGAACGCGCCGAGCCGGCCGAGGACCTCACGGGCGAAGGCGACCGGCTCGGTCGGTCCCGCCGTGATGAGGTCGCCGGTGGTGACGGCGTCGGTGTCGGCGTAGTGGGCAGCGCCCGCGTAGCCCGTCGCGGCGAGGTATTCGGGCGCCGCGCTGGTGTGGGCGCGGTCGTCGAGCAGCCCCTCGCGGGCGAGGCCCGCCGTGGCTCCACAGATGGCGGCGACGGGGACGCCCGCGTCCAGGAAGGCCCGGGCGGCCTTGGCGAAGACGGCCAGGTCGTCGCCCGCGTCCCAGAGGTCGGCCCCGGGCAGCAGGAGCAGGGCGCTGTCCTCGGGGCGGAGGTCGGCGAGCGCGAGGTCGGGGGTGATGCGGAGGCCGCCCATGCTGCGGACGGGGTCGGGGGAGAGGCCGACGGTACGCACTTCGTGGCCGGTGCGGGCCAGCCAGGCGGTGGCGTGTCCGGTCTCCCAGTCGGCGAGGGTGTCGTAAACGGCGAGGTGCACGGTGCGGGTCATGGCGTCCTCCATGTCGTGGCCTGTGTCAGTATGCTGTCAATTCGACAGTGTCCTGTCAATGACGCGAGGGAACCTAGGCACCACAACCCCTGCGAAATGAGCACGATCACTCAGGACGGGACCGCGGCACCGACCGGACGATGGTGATCACGCACCACGCGCCACGCATCACGTCCCGGTCCCGGAGGCCCCCTTGCTCAGCCGTACCGCCGCATCGCTGGTCCCGCTCTTCGGCAGGCTGTCCGTGACCGGTACGGTCGCCCCCGCAGGAGGGTCGGGCACGGTCCTCGTCGCCAACCACACCTCGCTCACCGACCCGGCCGTGGTGCTCGCCGCGCTGCACCGGCTCGGGGTCCGTCCGGTCGTCATGGCGACCGCGGGCCTGTGGCGCGTGCCGTGGCTCGGGCGCGCCCTCGACGGGGAGGGGCACATCCCGGTCGCCCGTGGCACCGCCCGCGCCTCGGCCGCACTCGACGCGGCCGCCGAAGCGCTCGGGCAGGGGCGGGTGTTGCTGATGTACGCGGAGGGTCGGCTGCCCGCGCGCACGGACGCGGCGGACTCGGCCCCCGGCCCGTTCCGGAGCGGCCTGGCCCGGCTCACCGAACGCACCGGCGCCCTCGTCGTGCCGGTCGGCCAGGCGGGTGCGCGCCGGATCTCGTCCGGGAGCACCGTCAAGCAGCTGGCGGGAGTGGCCACCGCGCCCCTGCGCCGTCCGTCGCTGCACGTGCACGTGGGCGCTCCCGTGCGGCTGACCGGCGATGTCGCGGCCCGCACCGACCAGGCGCGCGCCGCGGTCACCGACGCCTGGCGCACGGCGGCGGCGCTGGTGCAGGTGCCGGTGCCGGTACGGGAGCCGGGCCGCCGCTCGTCCCCGAGCGCCCGGTAGCGCCGCTCCGGCACCCGGCCGCGGACCCGGCCGGAACGGACCTCGCCCTCAGCCTCGCCTGAGGCCCGGTCCGCCGCCGGCCCGAGCGCGGCGGCGGGCCTGGTGTTCGTCCTCCTCGCGTTGCAGGTCGCGGATGACCCGGGCGAGGGAGAGCGCCTTGCCCCAGTGGCCCGAGGGGGAGCGGGCCGGGTCCAGGGCGACGACGGCGTCCCAGTTCGCGAGGGCCTCGTCGGCGCTGGCGGCGCGCCGCCCCTCCGCCTGGAAGTGGAAGCACCGCACGCCGTGGGCGAGGAGGCCGCCGCGGTCCGTCAGGTGGTCCACCCAGCCGACTGCGACCGCCTCGGCCGGCGGGGTCACGGTCGCGAGGACGCGGGCGGCGTCCGTCGCGAGCCGCTGCTCCCAACGCCCCCTGGTGGTCGGCCTGCAGGCCGGGTCCCCGTAGGGATGGGCGTGCTGATCGGGCCGGACGCCGGAGCCGCCGTCGACCGTGACGGTCTCGGCCGGGCCCTCGATCGTACGGTCGCACCTCGCGCAGAGCGGGCCGCCGGCCCCGGTCACCGGGCCGCACCTTCGAGGACGCGCAGCAGGGTCCGCAGCGCGCGGGCCACGGCACGGCAGTAGCTCCACCGGGTGCTGTCCGTGATGCCGCGCGGCGGGTCGGCGACGAGGTGGGACCACTCCGAGGCCGAGCCGGGGGGTGCGGCCGCGTGCAACGCCCAGCCGTGGCGGGTCAGTTCGTCGAGCAGCCGGGTCACCTCCGCGGCGGGCGGGCGCTCCCCGTACGGAACGAGGGCCCGGGCCACCAGCTCCCGGGCCGCCGCCGCTACGGGTTCCGTCGTCCGCGTCTGCTCGCTGTGCTCCACGGGGGCTCCTGTCGTCGTCACCGGGTGGTGTGACGACCGTAGGAGCCCCGGGTGCGGGGGAGGGGTACGGTTCCTGTCCCCTGACCGAGGGGGAGGATTCCTGCCCCTCCCGGGTCAGACGGCGATGCCGAGTTCCAGCGCGAGCGAGCGGGCGTCGGCCCGCACGGTACGGGGGCCCGTCCTGGCCAGTTCGGGCAGGACCATGCGGGTGTGCATGTTGAAGCGGACCGTCTCCGGCGAGGTCGCGCGGGCCTTCTGGAGCAGTGCGACGGTGGCCACGCCCTCGCCCCGGAGACCGTGGGCCCGGGCCATTTCGATCAGGTGGTACGAGCGGCGCGTCTGCGACGGGACCGTGTCGAGGTCCAGGGCCGCCGCGACCTCCAGGGCCTTGCCCGGCTGCACCAGGTCGTTGTGCATGGTGAGGGCGTACGCGTTCACCACGCCTCGGCCGAAGATCAGCCACGGGTGCGCGTAGTCCTCGCCGAGGCGCCCGGCGGCGTCGTTCGCGCGGTCCCAGTAGCGCCAGGCGAGCCCGGCGCGGCCGACCTTCGCGAAGCTGAGCGCCACCGCGAGTTGGAGCAGGCCCCAACGGGCGAGTTCCCCTTCGTCGTCCTGCCGGAGCAATGAGGCCGCCTGTTCGGCGAGTTCGACGCGGGCGTCCGCCGCCTCGTTGGCATCGCGGTAGAAGTGGTTCATGTACCAGGCGGCGCCGGCGATCGCGCGGGGACTGTCGGCGTCCTGTGCGGCGGTCATCGACCGGTCGCCGGTCATCATGACGAGTTCCGGAGCGGGTTGGAACGCGAGGAAGAGCTGGGCCAGGTGATACGTCTGCGCCTGCGCGACGAGGGCGCTGCGCCGGTCCACGCCTTCGAGGGCGCGGGACGCGTGTTGGGTGTCCGCGAGGAGGTCCGGCAGGAGGCGGGCGACCCGCGAGCGGTGGTCGCCGTCACCGTGCCAGAGCCGCCACGCCTGCCGCACGCGCGCATGCAGCACCTCGGCGGACTGCGGCTCGACATCGGCGGGCGTGAGCCGGTAGGTGGTCAGCGCCCGTTTGACGGCGGGTAGGCCGGAGTGTGCGGACTTCGTGTACGTGGCGGCAGCGATCCGGTCGTCACCGGTGAGGTCGGCGACGTCGCACTCGTAGAGGGCGGCGAGGCGGATGAGCATGGGCAGCCGGGGCATCCCGATGGCGCCCGACTCGATTCCTTTGATCCACTCCGGGGACCGGCCCACCAAGCCGCCCGCGACGGGCCTGGTCAGACCGGCGCGGTCCCGTGCCGTGCGGGCGCGCTGGGAGAACGTCTGCGGAGTGGAGGTCTGACGGACGGGGTCGTACTGCTCGGTCATGCGGGACTCCGTTCTGGCCGGGACACCGAGAACGCTACTCCCCTTTCCCGAAGGGGAGATGGCGCAACAGGCCCACAGACCCGACCCCGGCCGGGGCCGGGGTCCAGCAGGTCTCCAAGGCCTCTTGAGGGGCTGGGGTGACGGTGGCTGGATCCGGCCTTCAGACCTGGAGGATCCACATGACCATGGCTCCCGAAGCCCCGCCCATACCGGTTCTGGACCGAGCCGCCGAACTGGCCGAGATCAAGGCCCAGGCCGTCGCCGGGCCCGACGAGCGGGCCACCGAACGCCAGCACGCCAAGGGCAAGCTCACCGCGCGCGAGCGCATCGATCTGCTGCTCGACCCGGGTTCCTTCCAGGAGATCGAGGCCCTGCGCCGGCACCGGGCGACCGGTTTCGGGCTGGAGGACAAGAAGCCCTACAGCGACGGCGTGATCACCGGCTGGGGCACCGTCGACGGCCGCAACGTCTTCGTCTACGCGCACGACTTCCGCATCTTCGGCGGCGCCCTGGGCGAGGCCCACGCCGAGAAGATCCACAAGGTGATGGACCTCGCCGAGGCGGCGGGGGCGCCGCTGGTCTCGCTGAACGACGGCGCGGGGGCCCGTATCCAGGAGGGCGTCAGCGCGCTCGCCGGCTACGGCGGCATCTTCCAGCGCAACACCCGCGCCTCGGGCGTCATCCCGCAGATCTCCGTGATGCTCGGCCCCTGCGCGGGCGGCGCCGCCTACAGCCCCGCGCTGACCGACTTCGTCTTCATGGTCCGCGAGACCTCCCAGATGTTCATCACCGGCCCCGACGTCGTCCGTGCCGTCACCGGCGAGGAGATCACCCAGAACGGCCTCGGCGGCGCCGATGTGCACGCCTCCGTGTCCGGCGTGGCCGCCTTTGCCTACGACGACGAGCCGAGCTGCCTGGAGGATGTGCGCCACCTGCTCTCGCTGCTGCCCTCCAACAACCGCGAGAGCGCCCCCCGCGAGGTCTGCGACGACCCGGTCGACCGGACCAACGACGCGCTGGAGCAGATCGTCCCGGCCAACCCGCAGCAGGCGTACGACATCCGCAAGGTCATCGAGGAGACCGTCGACTACGGCGAGTTCTTCGAGGTCCAGCCCGCCTGGGCGCAGAACATCGTCTGCGCGCTCGCCCGGATGGACGGCCACGTCGTCGGCTTCGTCGCCAACCAGCCCGCCGCCCTCGCGGGCGTCCTCGACATCCACGCCTCGGAGAAGGCCGCGCGCTTCGTGCAGTTCTGCGACGCCTTCTCGATCCCGCTGGTCACGCTGGTCGACGTACCCGGCTTCCTGCCCGGTGTCGACCAGGAGCACAACGGCATCATCCGGCACGGCGCGAAGCTGCTCTACGCCTACTGCAACGCCACCGTCCCGCGGATCTCGCTCGTGCTGCGCAAGGCGTACGGCGGCGCGTACATCGTCATGGACTCGCGCTCGATCGGCGCGGACCTGGCGCTCGCGTGGCCCACCAACGAGATCGCGGTGATGGGCGCGGAGGGCGCGGCCAACGTGATCTTCCGGCGGGAGATCGCCGCCGCCGACGACCCCGAGGCGATGCGCGCGCAGAAGATCAAGGAGTACACGACCGAGCTGATGCACCCGTACTACGCGGCCGAGCGCGGCCTCGTCGACGACGTCATCAACCCGCAGGAGACCCGCGCCGTCCTCATCCGGTCCCTGTCGATGCTCCGGTCGAAGTACGCCGACCTGCCGTCGCGCAAGCACGGGAACCCGCCGGTATGAGAGAGAGCGGAGAGAGGGGCGGGACGGGTGGGACGAAAGGTGAAACGGAAGGTGAAACGAAAGGAACAACTCCGGACAGCGAAGTCTGGCGGATCGTCCGGGGTCGTCCCGACAGGGTCGAAACCGCGGTGCTGACCGTAGTACTTTCGGCATTGTTCCGCAGGTCGGACGGCATGTCTGAGCAGCCCCCCGGCACGGTACCCTCCGGCTGGGACCGCACCCCGAACAGCCGATTCCGGTCCACGGGGACGTGGCGCGGCCACGGCTGAAGGACTGCCGCCGCGACCACCGCACCCGTGCGCACCACACTCCCGAGGAGGACGAGCCCGTGAAGGACCCCAAGGACTCGAAGGCCAGGCTGGACGCGCTGCGCGCGGACATCGAGCGCCGCAACCCGGCCCAGCCGGAGTTCCACCAGGCTGTGCGAGAGGTACTGGAGACCCTCGCGCCCGTCTTCGCCGCGCGCCCCGAGTACGCGGTGCCGGGACTCGTCGAGCGGCTCTGCGAGCCGGAGCGGCAGATCATCTTCCGGGTGCCGTGGACCGACGACCACGGCCACGTCCAGGTGAACCGCGGCTACCGCGTCGAGTTCAACAGCGCGCTCGGCCCGTACAAGGGCGGCCTGCGGTTCCACCCGTCCGTCGACATCGGCGTCGTGAAGTTCCTCGGCTTCGAGCAGATCTTCAAGAACGCCCTGACCGGCCTCGGCATCGGCGGCGGCAAGGGCGGCAGCGACTTCGACCCGCGTGGTCGCTCCGACGCCGAAGTGATGCGCTTCTGTCAGTCCTTCATGACCGAGCTCCAGCGCCACATCGGCGAGCACACCGACGTCCCCGCCGGTGACATCGGCGTCGGCGGCCGCGAGATCGGCTACCTCTTCGGCCAGTACCGCCGCATCACCAACCGCTGGGAAGCCGGCGTGCTCACCGGCAAGGGCCGAGGCTGGGGCGGATCCGCGATCCGCCCGGAGGCCACCGGCTACGGCGCGGTGCTCTTCGCCGCCGAGATGCTGAAGCTCAAGGGCCTCGGCCTGGAGGGCCGCACCGCGGTCGTCTCCGGCTCCGGCAACGTCGCGATCTACACGATCGAGAAGCTGCACAAGCTCGGCGCGCACCCGCTGACCTGCTCCGACTCCCAGGGCTACGTGCTCGACGAGAAGGGCATCGACATCGAGCTGCTCAAGCAGATCAAGGAGGTCGAGCGCGGTCGCGTCAGCGACTACGCGGCCCGGCGCGGCGGCTCGGCCCGCTTCGTGCCCGGCGGCCGGGTCTGGGAGGTCCCCGCGGAGGTCGCGTTCCCCTCGGCCACCCAGAACGAGCTCGACGTCCAGGACGCGCGCGCCCTGATCGCGGGCGGCGTCAAGGCCGTCTCCGAGGGCGCCAACATGCCCACCACCCCGGAAGCGGTCCGGATCTTCCAGGAGGCCGGTGTCGCCTTCGGCCCGGGCAAGGCCGCCAACGCGGGCGGCGTCGCCGTCAGCGCCCTGGAGATGAGCCAGAACGCGGCCCGCGTCTCCTGGACCGCGGAGCGCGTCGAGCAGGAGCTGGCCGGGATCATGCGTGACATCCACGCGGTCTGCCACGAGACGGCGGAGCGCTACGGCGCCCCCGGCGACTACGTGACGGGCGCCAACATCGCGGGCTTCGAGCGCGTCGCGGACGCGATGCTGGCCCAGGGCATCATCTAGTCGACCGGCCTGTCGGCCGATAGCCGACAGGTCGATAGATCGACTCCGCAGGTCGACTCCTTGGGTCGACTCCTCGGGTCGACTCCTGGGGAAGGGCGAGCGGGCGGGCGGGAGGTTTCCGCCCGTCCGCCCGCCCGCATGTCGTTGCGCGCCCCGCCGTCTGACACCCTGGGACGCAGTCGACGACGGACAGGGGACCCCTCGGTGCTGCTCAAGGCCTTGCACGGCATCCACGGAGACCGCGCGGACGCGGTCACCATCGCCGGCCGCTCCACCTCGTACGAAGACCTGCTGGGCGCGGCCCGCGCGGTGGCCGCCGACGTGGCCGGAGCCCCCGCCTTCGCCGTGACCGCGACCGCTTCCCTGGAGACCGTCGCCGCCGTGGTGGGCGGGCTGCTCGCCGGGGTGCCGGTGGTGCCCCTGCCGCCGGACGCGGGGCCCGCCGAGCGCGAGCACATCCTGCGCGACTCCGGCGCCGCGCTCGTCGAGGTCGACTTCGCCCGCCGGGCCGCCGCTTCCGTGCCCTGCACCGCCGGGCCCGACGACCCGGCCCTGATCCTCTACACCTCGGGCACCACGGGCGCCCCCAAGGGCGTCGTCCACACCGCCACCGCCCTCGCGGCCGGCCTCGACGCCCTCGCCGACGCCTGGCAGTGGAGCGCCGAGGACACCCTGGTCCACGGGCTGCCGCTGTTCCACGTCCACGGCCTGGTCCTCGGCGTCCTGGGCGCCCTGCGCACCGGCAGCCGCCTGGTCCACACGGGCCGCCCCACCCCCGCGGCCTACGCCGCGGCGGGCGGCAGCCTGTACTTCGGCGTGCCCACCGTCTGGTCCCGGATCGCGGCCGACCCGGCCGCCGCCGCGGCGCTCTCCGGGGCCCGGCTGCTGGTATCCGGCAGCGCGCCGCTGCCCACCCCCGTCTTCCGCTCGCTGGCGCGGCTCACCGGCCACGCGCCGCTGGAGCGCTACGGCATGACCGAGACCCTGATCACGCTCAGCGCCCGGGCGGACGCCGTGCCCCGCCCCGGTACGGTCGGCACCCCGGTCGCGGGGGTCCGTACCCGGATCGCCGCCGAGCCCGGGGCCGACATCGGCGAACTCCAGCTCACCGGCCCCACCCTGTTCAGCGGCTACCTCGGCCGGCCCGAAGCCACGGCCGCCTCCTACACCGAGGACGGGTGGTTCCGTACGGGCGACATCGCGGCCATCGACGCGGACGGCCTCCACCGCATCGTCGGCCGGGCCTCCATCGACATGATCAAGTCGGGCGGCTACCGGATCGGCGCGGGCGAGGTCGAGAACGCCCTGCTCGACCACCCGGCCGTCAGCGAGGCCGCCGTGGTCGGCGTCCCCGACACCGACCTCGGCCAGCGCATCGTGGCCTTCGTCGTCGCCGAAGGCGTCGGCGCGACCGAGCTCACGGACTTCGTCGCGGCCCACCTCTCGGTGCACAAGCGCCCGCGCGAAGTCCGGTTCGTCGCCTCGCTGCCGCGCAACGCGATGGGCAAACCCCAGAAGCGGCTGCTGCTTTCACCGGAGGAGCGGTGAACCGACGCCGGGCCGCGGAGCATTGGAAGCGGTAGCGACGAAGCGTTAACGGCGTTAACGCCGTTAACGCCCGGCGAAGAGCGGGTCGTGGACGTCGCAGGGCGGTCGCACCTTCGGCAGCCGGTAGGCCAGGCGGTCCCGCAAGCGGCCCGTCCACGGCTCCTGCGGGGAGCGCCGCTTGGCCAGGAAGTGCCGGCTGTGGCCCGCCCGCAGCTGCGCGCGGTACTCCTCGACCAGCGGCGCCCGATCCCCCAGCCAGGCCCGCATCCGGTCCTCCACCAGGCAGAAGTAGCAGCGGTCCGAGGCGACCAGGTGGTGCATCTTCCCGTCGGGCTGCGCGTCGCCGGCGAAGGTGGTCACGGCCAGGGTGCCGGTGAAGAGCACGCAGAGCCCCAGCACTTGGGGGTCCTCCTGCGCCTCGGCCCGCTCGATGATCCGCTCGTAGCCCGCGGCGTCGATGTACGAGATCCGGGCGACCAGGGTCCGCATCGCGGCCAGTGAGCTGAACACCGCGCACACCAACGAGAACCCGGCCACCACCGGCACCGACCAGGACGGCCCGGTATCGGCCAGGGTCCACAGCAACCCGGCGTTGAAGACGGCCATGACCAGCACGGCCACCCGCAGCCCGACGCCGCTGGTGCGCACCGTCCGGTAGGCCAGCCCGAGGAAGGTGGCGGCGAGCACGGGCTCGACCACGTCGAACGCCCTCACGCGTGACCCCCCGTCACCGGACCCGGACACCAGGATCGCGCGGCACGCGCCGCCCGTCGAGAGGGGCGACGGACGCCCCCCTAGGACGACGCTCGCGCGGCGGCCAGTCGGGTCCCGGCCGCGGCACGCACCTCCGCGCTGTCCATCGGGTCGTCGCGCAGCGCCGCGATCCGCTCCAGGACGTCGGGGCGCGACGGGGCGTGGGCGATGCCCAGCAGCCGCGAGCGCTCCTCGCAGTCCCAGAGGGACTCGGTGTGGGCACGGTCGATACCGCCGCCGGGGTCGATGGCGGCCAGCGCTTCCAGGTAGGCGGCCCGCTCGTACGAATGCGGGGTGCGCACCCAGAACCGCCGCAGGACCGGCGCAGCTTCGGCGGCCGCCGGCCCGAAGCGGGCCAGCCGCCTCGCCGTGGTGTCGGGGCCGCACCAGGCGCGGGCCCGCCACTGGTCGGCGAGTTCGGCCACCAGGACCGGTATCACCTCCGGGCCGAGGTGGTCGGCGAGGACCTCCGAGCCGAGCTGGGCCAGCCACTCCCGCTCGTCATTCACCCAGCGGCGCGCGGCCGGTAGGGCGAGCGGGCCGAGGTGGCCGACGGCCCGCCTGAGCAGGGGAAGGGGACGGCCGCCGCCCGGCGTGACGAGCGAGGGCACGAGCGGGATCAGCCCCTCCACGGGATCCCGACGGGACAGCTCGCGCAGGGCCTCGATCCGGCCGCCGGCCGCGGGACGGACCCCGGCCAGCAGGTCGAGCAGCTCGCCGTCCGTCAGGCCGCTGAGGTCGTGGGCGACCGGCCCCGGGTCCGGTCGCTGGACCTCGATCCCGAACCGGGTCCACGGCTCGGTGAACCAGGGTGGCTCGGGCTCGGCGCCGATCCGGGCCCGGGCGACCGCGCCCAGGTCCTCCCACCATTGCGCGGGCCAGCTCATGGCGAGCGACTCCAGCCGGTCGACCCAGTGCGGGCCCTCCCGGACGTACCGGCGCAGCGCCTCCCGCGCTTCGTCGCAACCGCCGAGCGCGAGCAGTTCCAGCACCTCGGCGGCCCGCTCGCACTGCCGCTCGTCCCCGCCGAGCAACTCCACGACCGGGCCCCGCGCCAGCCCCAGGTCCTGGACCAGCCCGGCCAGGTAGCGGGCGCGGTCGTCCGTACCGTCCCACCGCCAGTCCCGCCGGACGCTGTCGTAGACGAAGGGTGCGGCCTCGCCGGGCCCCTCCAGCGCGCGGACGGCGCCCAGCCCGCGCCCCCGTTGGAGCAGGCCCTCGACGGAGTCGTGGGGGGCGTAGGGCGTCACATCGTCGTCGTTCATCCGTACGGACGATAGACGGGTGTTCGTGACTCGCGACATCAGGTGCCAGCGGTCGACATCGGGCCGCGCCTCGCGCCGCCCGAGGCGACGGTACGGGCCTGCCCAGGACCAGCTCGCGGACCAGGTCCTGCCGACACGGTGATCACGAGACCATCGTCAGCACGATCTTCCCTTGGATGTGGCCGTGCGCGGCCCGCGTGTGTGCGCTGCCCGCCTCGGGCAGCGGGTAGGTGCTGTCCACCCCGACCTGGAGCGTGCCGGCGTCGAACAGGCTCCCGATCTCGGCGAGTTGGGGGCCGTTGGAACGCACCTGGAGGGTCGAGACCGCGATGCCCAGGCGCGCCGTCTCTTCCGGGTCGTACTGGGCGAAGAACACGGGAAGCATGGTGCCTCCGCGCTTGAGCACGGTCAGGAAGCGCGAGCTGTCCGGGCCGCCGACGGTGTCGATGACCAGGTCGACGTCGCCGACCACGTCCGCGGCCCGCGTCGTGGTGTAGTCGATGAACTCATCGGCGCCGAGCTTCCGCAGGAACTGCTCGTGCCGGCCCGAGGCCACCGCGATGACGTGTGCCCCCTTCCACTTCGCCAACTGCACCGCGAAGTGGCCCACTCCACCGGCGGCCCCGTTGACCAGCACGGTCATCCCCGGTGTGATCGGCACCGGCCGGTGCACCTGGCCGGTGAAGGCGGACGGCACGTCGTGGCCGAGATCGATCAGGTACTGCCAGGCCGTCAGCACGGCCATCGGCGCCCCGGCCGCCTGTACGTGGTCGATGCCGGCCGGCTTGTGGGCCAGGTCCGAGGCCGGCGCGGCCACGTACTCGGCGTAGGTCCGGCCGTCGAATCCGGGGAACCGCAGCATGCCGAAGACCTCGTCACCGACGGCGAACCCCAGCACGTCGGGAGCGACCGCCTCGACCACGCCCGACAGGTCCGTGCCGGGGGTCAGGGGGAACGTGAGCGCCGGCCGCATCTCGACCGGCATGACCTTCATGCCCTCGCGCAGGTACCAGTCCGGCGGGTTGATGCCCGCCGCGTGCACCCGGACGAGCACCTCGCCCGGGCCGATCTCGGGAACCGGCACCTCGTCGTACCGCAGAACTTCCGGGCCGCCCGCTTCGTGGAACTGGATAGCCTTCATCGCGCCTGTCGCTTTCTCGGGGAAACGTTGCTCCGTTGCTCCTCCAGTCAAGGCGGATGACGGCATCGCCGTCCAAGACCGGTTCGGCAACCTGATCATTCCGAAACGGCATGACGCGTACGCTGGACCGGTGAACGACCTCGGACAGGACCTGGAACTGCGGCTGGTGCGCTACTTCACCGTGGTGGCGGCGCACCAGCACTTCGGCCGGGCCGCCGCCGACCTGCACGTGGCCCAACCGGCGTTGAGCCGCCAGATCCAACGCCTGGAGAAGCATCTCGGCGCACGGCTGCTGGACCGCGTACCCCAGGGCACCCTGCTCACTCCGGCCGGCCAGAAGTTCCTCCCCCGGGCACACGCCCTGCTACAGGCCGCCCGCCAGGCCGAGTTGGCCGTGCGTGAAGAGGCCGAGACCGCACGCATCGCCATCGGGTACGTGGAAGACCTGGTGATCACGGCGGCCGTACGGGAACTGCGCCGCCGTCACCCGGACGCCGAGATCGCCACCCGGTACCTGAGCTGCCGCGACGTCGGGGCGCTGTCCGACAAGCGCGTCGACGCCCTGATCGGGCGGGCCCCGCTGCCGCTCGCCGCCGACGACGTGTCCATCACCCCGCTGTACCAGGAGCCCCGGATGCTAGTGGTCCCCCAGGGCCATCGCTTTGCCGACCGCGCGTCGGTGACCGCGGAGGAACTGGCCGGCGAGGAGGCGGCGCCGTGCGCGTTCGAGAGCGAGGGCTGGACTTCCTACCGGATCCTCGGTGCCGGAATGCCGCCGATCGGGAGCACCGGGAGCACCGGGAGCATCGAGAGCACCGGGAGCACCGAGAGCTACGAGGACAAGCTCGAACTCGTCGCGAGCGGCAGGGCGATCGCCGTGCTACCGGTCGGCGATCGGCGCAGCTCGCTGCGCCCCGACCTCGTCACCGTCCCGATCGAGGGGGCTCCCCCCAGCCAGGTCGTCCTGGTCAGCCGCAAGGGCGACCCGAATCCGATGATCCGGAATCTCCGACTGGCGGCCGAGGCCGTCCTGCCGTCCTGACCGTCCCGGAACCCTGACCGCGTCGGAAGCCTGACCGCGTCGGAGCGCCCGCGCCCGGGCCTCGTTGTCGGGTACGGAACCGTTTCTCCATCTTTCTTCCGGCGGGCCCCGAGTCCCCTCCGCGAACGTCGTCACGTCAACGCGAGCATGGGAGGGCGCCCCGATGAAGGCACAGCCGACGGAGACGAGAAGAGCCCCCGAACGGCCCGTGGCCCTGGTCACCGGAGCGACCAGCGGCATCGGACTGGCCATCGCCAGGGACCTCGGTGCGCGCGGTCACCGGGTGTTCCTCTGCGCGCGCACGGAGGCGGCCGTGAAGCAGACCGTCGAGGACCTGCGGGCCGAAGGGCTGGACGTGGAGGGCGTGGCGGCCGACGTGCGCGACCGCGCGTCGGTGGCGGAGCTGGTGGCGGCGGCCACCCTCGCCTTCGATGAGCCGATCTCCGTCCTCGTCAACAACGTGGGCCGCAGCGGTGGCGGTGCGACCGCCGACCTCACCGACGAGCTGTGGCACGAGGTCATCGACACCAACCTCAACAGCGTCTTCCTCGTCACCCGCGAGGTACTCGCCCAGGGCGGGCTCGGCACCGCGAGTTGGGGCCGGATCATCAACATCGCCTCCACCGCCGGCAAGCAGGGCGTCCTGCTCGGCGCCCCCTACTCCGCCGCCAAGCACGCCGTCGTCGGCTTCACCAAGGCGCTGGGCAAGGAACTGGCCCCGCTCGGGGTCACCGTGAACGCGGTCTGCCCCGGGTACGTCGAGACGCCCACCGCGGCCCTGGTGCGCAGCGGTTACGCGCAGGTGTGGGACACCACCGAGGAGTACGTGCAGGAGCAGTTCGAGGCGCGGATCCCGCTGGGGCGCTACTCCACCCCCGAGGAGGTGGCCGGCCTGGTCGGGTACCTGACCACGGACCTCGCCGCGTCCATCACGGCGCAGGCGCTGAACGTGTGCGGCGGGATGGGGAACGTCTGAGGCCCCGCCGTGTGTAATGCGCGCGACAAGATCCCGGCGGCTCTGAAACCCTGCAGGTCCGGGGCGCGCGGCCGTGCTCCGCGGAGTCCGTGTCGCAGCCGCACAGGAGTGGTGATCGATGAGTTTCACGTTGCAGGGACCGGTTCTGGAGGGCGCCCTGGTGCGCCTGGAACCCCTGGAGCCGCGTCACGCGGTGGACCTGGCCGTGGCGGTGGAGGAGGAGCGGAGCTCCTACGGCTTCACCTGGGTGCCGAAGGCCGCCGAGGTCGAGGGGTACGTCGACACGCAGCTCGGCCGGGCCGCCGACGGGACGGTGGCCCCGTACGTGCAGGTCGACCGGGCGTCGGGCCGGGCGGTCGGCGCCACGGCCTACTTGGACCCGCGGTGCTACCTACCGGGCGGGGGACTGTCCGCCGTGGAGGTCGGCTTCACCTGGCTCGCGTCGTCGGCCCAGGGCACGGGGATCAACGCGGAGGCCAAGTACCTGCTGTTCCGGCACGCCTTCGAGCAGTGGGGCGTGGACCGGCTCGACCTCAAGACGGACGCGCGCAACGCACGGTCGCGCGCGGCCATCGAGGGGGTGGGCGCCCGGTTCGAGGGCGTGCTGCGCAACTGGTCCCGGTCCTGGGCGCCGGGCGAGGAGGGGCGGCTCCGTGACTCCGCGGTGTTCTCGATCACGGCGGCGGAGTGGCCGGACCGTCGCATCGCGCTGGAAGCACGGATCGCCCGCGCCCTCGACCGCCGCAGCGTCACCGCGCCGTAGGCCCCGTAGGCCCCCTGGGGACCGTAAGGCCGGGTCGGCTCACCGCACGGTGGGTGATCCCGAGACCTCCCACACCACGGCCCACGGCGCGATCCCCGAGGCACGCCAGGCGGCGGGCACCCGCTCCTCCACCGGTTCGTCCGACAGCAGTACGTGCCGCAGCGCGGGCAGCGTCGTCCCGCGCGCGGCGGCCCCGGTGAGCCGCGCCAACCCGGAGGGCAGCTGGGTCAGCACCGTCACCTGCTGGTCCTCCAGCAGCTCGGCGAACTCGCGGGCGTCCGCCCCGGTGTCCTGGTCGACGACGACCGCGAGGCCGCCCGAGAGCAGGGGCCCCCATATCTCGCGCATGCCGAGGTCCAGGCTCAGCGAGTGGAAGGACGTCCACACCTCCTGCGGTCCCGCCTCCAACAGCGGAACGATGCTGTCCACCCAGGACAGCACCTCCCCGTGCGTCACCGGGTCCACGGACAGTGCCCGGCCGGGGTTGCCGCCGCCGGAGGGGAGGGCCAGGAAGGCGGAGTCCTGCGGGAGTTCGCGCGGTGCGCCGGCGCCCCGCGGGCGGGTCGCGATGACGAAGGGGCCGGCCTTCGCCACGGGTATCTCGTCGCGCAGCAGTCCGCTGTCCGAAACGACGAGCGACGCACCGGCGTCCCGCATCAAGAATTCTTGGAGCCCCGCGTTGTGACCGGGCTCCAGCGGGAGTACGGCCGCTCCCGAGCGCAGTGCGCCCACGACGGCGCCCGCCGACATGCACGAGCGCCGGGCGCGCACCGCGACCGCGAGCCCCGGCCCCGTGCGCCCCGACAGCTTGCGCGCGATCTCGTCGGCGAGCCAGTCCAGTTCGAGGTAGGTCGCCTGCTCCTCGGTATCGCGCGCGGCGATGCGCACCGGGTGGCGGGCGGCCACCGTCGCGAAGCGGATGTCGATGCGGTCCCGGCGCTCCGTCCGTTCCCGGGCCGGGTCGAGCCCGATCCGGCCGAGCAGACCGCCGAGGTCGGCGGACAACTGGTCGAGCTCCGGATGCTCCGGAGTGGGGTTCATGGGGCCTCCCGGACCTCGCTGCGGTCTTCCACGGCCCGATGGTGTCGGCGCGCGCCTGAGGATCACTCAAGTTCCGCCGTACAGAACGGGTCCAGGCCGGGTGGAGGGTCGCTGGGGGAGCGTCGGGGGCCGGGTGGAGGCGCGCCGGGAGGGCGGCGCGGGAGCTGCTCGGACATCGCCGGAGATCGCTTCGGGAGTCGCTCGTCGACGGCTCAAGGCGGGGTCGAGGGGGGCTGGGGAGGCTGTGGCAGGGGCGGGTAAGGCATGCCTACGATTCGAGGGTTCCCGCCGCCGCCACGTACTCCACGCCCCCTGTCGCGGGCCCAGGCCGTAGACGCACGCGTATGGAGGAGAGCTTCGTGGCTATGGCCCGTCTCGCGAGACTGGACTTGACTGTACTCATGACTCAGAACACGCAGAACACGCAGAACGCGCAGATCACCCTCGTCATCGGCGGCACCGGAAAGAGCGGGCGCCGCGTCGCGGAAAAACTCACCGCCCAGGGACTTCCGGTCCGGGTCGGATCGCGCCATGGTGAGCCGGCCTTTGACTGGAACCAGCCGGACACCTGGACCGCGGCCCTGGAGGGCGTCAGCCGGGTGTACGTGACCTACTACCCGGACTTAGCTTTCCCGGGTGCCGCCGAGCAGGTCGGCGAGTTCTCCAAGCTGGCCGTCGCGAGCGGCGCGCGCCGCCTGGTGCTGCTCTCGGGCCGGGGCGAGGAGGCCGCGGAGGTCAGCGAGGACAACCTCAAGGCCTCCGGCGCCGACTGGACCGTGGTGCGGTCCAGCTGGTTCAACCAGAACTTCAACGAGAGCTTCTTCCTGGAGCCCGTCCTGGCCGGCGAGATCGCCCTGCCGACCGGGGACGCCGTGGAGGCCTTCGTCGACGTCGACGACATCGCCGACGTCGTGGTGGCCGCCCTGACCGACGACAAGCACATCGGCAAGACCTACGAGCTGTCCGGCCCGCGGTTGCTCAGCTACACCGACGTCGCGGCGGAACTGACCAAGGCCACCGGCCGGGAGATCACGTACATCTCGGTCACCAACGAGGAGTACCGCGCCGTCCTGCGGGAGAACGACCTCCCGGAGGAGTTCGCCGACCTGTTCACCATGATCCTGGACGGCCGCAACGCGCACCTGGTGCACGGGGTCGAGGAGGCCCTGGGCCGCAAGCCCAAGGACTTCGCCGACTTCGCCCGCGAGGCGGCGGCCACCGGGGTCTGGAACGTCTGACCGGGCCGTACGCAGATCCGACGTACATCCCGGGACGCACCCGTCCGTGAGACCGCCCGGGATGTACGCACAACTGCCCGGGATGTACGCACGACCGCGCGACCGCACGCCCCACCGCCCCCCGACAGGAGGCCCCGATGACCGGCACCCCCCGACCGTCCTTCTCCAGCGAGAACGGACTGGCCGCGCTCCCGCCGCACTTCCACGGGTTCGCGCTCATGCACATCGCGATGCGGCGCGACGCGGCGCGGCTGCGCGCGGCGGCGCCCGGCTGGCGGGGCGGTGGCGCCGAGTGGTGGCAGCGGCTGCGCGAGGTCATCGAGTGGCACCACACCAGCGAGGACGACGTGCTGTGGCCGGGGCTGCGCCGCCGTGACGCCGACTTCGACGCGCAGGCCCGTGAACTGCACGACGACCACGAGGAGTTGGACGCCGCGATGGCCGCGGTGTCCACGGCCGTGGGGCGCGGCGGCGACGGTCTGGCCCCGGCCGCCAAGGCGTTCGAGGAGATCCTGCACGGTCACCTGCGCGACGAGGAGCGCGTGGTCTTCCCGGTCTTCGACCGACTGGGGGAGCGGGCCTACCTGACGGAGGAGCGCAAGGTGGTCTCCAGTGCGCCGATGCGCGTGATGACGTACCTCCAGCCGTGGATGTTCGACGGCGCGAGTCGGGAGTCCGTCTCCCACGTGTCCTCCACCATTCCACCGCCGGTCCGGCTGATCGGTGCGACGCTGTTGCGCAGGCGGTACGAGCGCACACTGAAGGGACTCCTGACGTGACGAGCACGACGACCCAATCGGCCACCCTGGTGGCGGCGACGGTGAGCACGGGCCTGATGGCCGGTCTGTACTTCGCCTTTGACATCTCGGTGATGCCGGGCCTGGGACGCGGTGACGACCAGACCTACGTGACCGCGATGCGCAACATCAACGACGCCATCGACAACGGGCTGTTCGGCCTGCTCTTCCTCGGGGCCTTCCTCGCCACGGGCGTGGCGGCCGCGCAGCAGCAGCGCGGCGGCCGACCGGACGCGGCGCGCTGGGGCTGGACGGCCTTCGGGCTGTACGCCCTCTCGCTGGTGGTGACCGCGGCGATCAACATCCCGCTGAACACCCAACTGGCCCGCGCCGGAGCCGACTTCGGAGCCGCCAGGTCCCGCTTCGGGGCCCGCTGGACCGGCGGCAACATCGTGCGCACCGTGGCCTGCACGGCGGCCCTCGCCGCGCTGGGCCGGGCGCTGACCCTGCACGGCCGCGGTTCGGTCGCGTAGCACCACCCCCGTGACGGCGCCCGCTCTCAATTCCGTCCCCCGCGGGGGAGCGGGCGCTTCGGATCCACCGCAACCAGGAAGGCCCGTGGGCATGGACACATTGACCGGTCTGCTGGAAGGCCCCAAGGCCCGCGGCGCCTTCCTCCTGAAGTCCGTCTTCAACCCGCCCTGGTCGCTGCGCGTCGAGGACCGGGCCCCGCTGTCCGTCGTCACGATGGTGCGCGGCGAGGCGTGGCTGATCCCGGACCGGGGCGAGCCCGTACTGATCCGCCCCGGCGACCTGACCGTCGTACGCGGCCCCGATCCGTACACGGTCTCCGACAGCCCGGACACCCCGGTCCAGATCACCGTGGGCCCCGAGCAGCGCTGCAACACGCAGGAGGGCGAGGACGTCACCGACACCATGGCGCTGGGCGTGCGCTCCTGGGGCGAGGCCTTCGAGGACGACGGCTCGGCCATCATGCTGAGCGGCACCTACCAGGCGCCCAGCGAGATCGGCCGGCGGCTGCTGAACGCCCTGCCCACGATCCTGGTCCGGCCGGCCGCGTCCGGCGACGACACCCTGGTCCGGCTGCTCGCGATGGAGATCGGCAAGGACGAACCGGGCCAGGAGATCGTCCTGGACCGGCTCCTGGACCTGCCCCTGATCGGCATCCTGCGCACCTGGCTCGCCGACCCGGGCAGCGGCGCGCCCGCCTGGTACCGCGCCCAGAGCGACCCGGTGGTCGGCCCGGCGCTGCGGCTGCTGCACGAGAACCCGGCGTACGGCTGGACCGTCGAGGAACTCGCCCTCAAGGTCGGCGTCTCCCGCGCCTCGCTGGCCCGCCGCTTCGCGGAGGTCGTCGGCGAACCCCCGGTCGCCTACCTCACCGGCTGGCGCCTGGCCCTGGCCGCCGACCTCCTGCGCGAACCGGACGCCACCGTCGCCACGGTCGCCCGCCGCGTCGGCTACAGCAACGCCTTCGCCCTCTCGACGGCCTTCAAACGCGTCCGCGGCGTGAGCCCCCAGGAATTCCGCGCCGGCACCACCCCCGACACCCCCCAGGAAGCCCCGGCCCCGGCCCGCACGGTGATTCTGGAGGCGTGAGGGGGCTTACAGCGCCGTGGATACGGTCACCGCTCTCACGCGGGCCTCGAACTCTCTGATCGTCAAGTCCTTCTGACTCCCGTAGGGGTCGTACAGCCGCACCATGTTCGAGCTCACCCCCAGCACGGCATGGGCATGCTGCGACTGGTCACCACCAATCTCAAGCGCAGCGAGGACGATTCGCTCACACCGCAAACCCTCCGAAACGATCTCCAGGGCTCCTTCTAGTGGTTCGTCACCACTATCGTCCTCAAGCTCGACGCCGTAGCCAAGCGCTTTGAGTGCGGTCGACATTTTCTTACAGCCATTAAGGGCTTCATAGCTGGGTGCGCCCAGCAAAGGGGATCTGCGCTTCGCCAGGGCCTTTTCCATAAGGGCCACCCAGGACGAAAGCTCTCCTTCAGCATACAAACCTGTCGAACGTGCTGGGCGGGCGTGTACGAGGGGACCTACCTCGACGGTCCGGTCGAGGCGCACTTTGAATCGCCCATTCGTGAGGGGCGTGATGCGACTCTTGATCCCTTCGGGGTCGATGTGGGCCAAAGCGGCGAGCGTAGATAGGTAGACACAGTCCCCCAGCTCGCCCTGGCGAACATCAAGCGGGCTCGGACTTTCGCTCCTGCCCCAGAGGGCCAGCGCGCCGAGATCGTAAGTCGTGAGAATCACCCCTGCCGCTGTTCTGTCCCGCTCTCTCTTGCATTCGTTCACGGACGGTTTCCGCTGGATTTTGGCTTTTGCGGCAACGGGTGTATTCGTTTTCGATTTATCGAACATTGCGGGCGGGTCCCCCCTGGGGAATTGGCTGCTTGGGTGGACGCGAATGCCGACCTTCTTAAGTTTCTAATTTGGCACGTGCTTGTGATCCACCGTACAGGGCGGTAAAGCGCCACAGGGTCAACCCAGGTCTAACCGGATGGTCGTAAGTTGACTATTTTCGAAGATTCGGAATACCGAGATGAAGGGAGGTGTTGCGCGCGGTGCCGTGACGGGCTGCCCAGGTGTGCGGTCAGGAGGCCGGGGTGAAACCCGTCACCGTGGGGTGGGGGGTGGTGGTGCCCACGCCGGGGAAGAGCGTGATCCGGCCGGCGGTGTCGGCGGACCACAGGTCGGGCAGGCCGTCGCCCGTGAGGTCACCGTCCGAACCGATCCGCGGGTGCGCACCGGTGGGCAGCGTCGCCAGGACGGGACCCGCGGCCGGGTCGACGAAGGCGGAGAAGTCCGGTGCGTCGGACGTGCCCTTGACGGAGAAGGCGCGGATCGCGCCGTCGGCCCGGGAGCGGGCCCACAGGGTCGGGAAGGCGGTGCCCTGCGCCGGCCCGGGAGTGAGCAGGTCGTAGCCGGCCCAGCCGGAGGCGGTGTCGGAGAGCAGGATGACCGAGCTGTCGAGCTGGCGGGTGGAACCGCGCAGCGCCAGCCAGAGCCGGCCGTTCTCGACGAAGAGCACGGAGGTCTCCGGCAGGATCCCGTTGGCGTTGGCGGTGTCCCCGAGGGGGGAACCGTAGGCCGCGATCTGGGTGACCTTGGACCAGTCGGCGCCGTAGCCGTGCTGCGCGCAGTCGATGGCCCCGCCCGCCGGGTCCTGGCAGGTGGTGGGCTTGCCGACCACGCTTGGCGACTGACCGGTGAAGGCGCCCGTTCGGTCATTGCTGAACACGTACAGGGACGAGTCGCCCGGTGCGTGGGCCAGTAGGTCGTCGACCTGCTGGTAGCCCAGGGTCCCGCGGTGCGTGTACTGGACGTTCGCCCAGCTGCCGCTGCCGCCAGGGGCGGCCGAACGGTGTGCGTTGGCAGGTGACTTGGGGTCGGAGCCCGCCGTGCGGAGGTCGCCCGCGGCGTCGGGGACCAGGACGTCCGGGGTGCCGTCGCCGTCGATGTCGCCGAAGGCGGCGGGGTTCGTGGACGGCGTGGCGTAGTACGTCAGCGCCGCGGGCTGCGAGACGTTGCCCGCGTCGTCCATCGTCTCGACCTGGAGCCGCTGGCTGCCCCAGCCCGCGGGCTTGACCTTGATCTCGGCCACGCCGTCCACGAGGCGCACGACGTGGTTGTCGGTCGCCCCGTCGGAGCAGCGCCAGCCGACGCTCATGACCGTGTCCGTGGACCAGCGGGCACAGGCGATCCCCGAGCCGGTGTCGGAGCCGCGCAGCGTGAAGCCGGCCAGCTGGCCGACCTTCTTGGGCGTCGCGTCGGTGGTGACCTCCGCCGTCGGCGACGTGTGGTCCACGCGGAAGTAGCACCACGCCGTGTAGGGGCCGGTCAGCGTGCCGTCGTTGCTGCGGGCCCGCCAGGCGTACTGGCCGCCGTCCTTCAGCCGATCGCTGGGCACGGTCGTGCGCGCCTCGCCGAGCGGCGCCCAGGACGTCGGGTAGTCGGTGCGCGGGCCGCCGTACGCGGTGTCCCACAGCTGGAAGTCGGTCCGCAGCTGGGTGGCGGCCGGGGAGCCGGTGCTCACGCGGAGCGTGACGTCGTCGAGGCCGAGCCACCCCGCGCCGCTGCCGGAGTACGGGTTCGTGTCGCAGTCGGAGTAGCGGCCCTCACCGGCGAAGCCGGGCGTGGGAGCGGTGCGCGGCGCGGTGGTCCGGGGCGCTGCCGGGTCCTGGGTGGCGGAGGCGGGCGCTGCGGCCGGTAGGCCGAGCCCCAGGGCCAGTGCGGCCGTCAGGAGCAAGCGGGCACGTTGCATGGTGATGAGTCCCCCCTGGGAAGTTGACGCGATCAGCCGGAAGTGTCGGGCGTGATCCCGTTGGGGAGCAGGAATATCAGATCGCACGGACATCTCCACCGGGATTTACGGCCCCGGCGGCCCCCGCGCCTTCCCCCGCGCACCCCGCGCCTCCCCCTCACCCCGCCCGCGCCACCGCCGTCAGCACCAACCCCGGCGTCGTCAGCCAGCGGCCCGTGTAGTGGGGGTCCAGCGGGGGGGCCGTGGGCGGGGGGTGGAGGGTGCAGGTGAAGGTGCCCGTGGGGGAGAGGGACAGGGTGGCCTGGCGGAAGCCGAGCCAGGTGCCCGTGGCCGGGTACCACGCCTTGTACACCGCCTCCTTCGCCGAGAAGAAGAGCCGCTCCCACGGGGTGGCCGGGTCCGCCGCGGCCAGGTCGGACAGGTGGGCGCGCTCCGCCGGGGACGTGATCAGGCCGAGCACGCCCGGCGGGAGCGGGCCCGCCGGTTCGGCGTCGATGCCCAGGGCCGCGGTGCGGCCCAAGTGGTCCGCCACCGCCGCGCGGTAGCCGTCGCAGTGGGTGATGCTGCCGACCACCCCGGTCGGCCAGGCCGGGGCGCCGCCCGGGCCCGGGAGCAGTGCGACGGGGGCGTGCCCGAGGTCGGCCAGGCAGCGCCGGGCGCAGGCCCGGGCCGTCGCGAACTGGCGGTGGCGGCGCGCCCGTCGGCCTGTCATCAGCGCCGCCTCGGCCGGGAACAGCGGAGCGGGCGCCGCGTCGTCGAAGGCTTCCGACGACGCGACGCCCGGGGGCAGCAGGGACTCGATCATCGGCGCGAGGTGAGCTCCGCGACCGCCGACACCGCCAGCAGCGGGCGCTCCAGCGGCAGCATGTGGCCCGCGCCGGCGACCGGTTCGAAGCGGGCGCCCGGCAGGGTCTCCGCGAGGATCTCGGCGAGGGCGGGGGCGATCACCTTGTCGCCCTCCCCGTGCAGCACCACCGCGGGCACCCGTACGGACTTCAGCGCCGCGCGCGCGTCCCAGCCCCGCGTGCTCCGGAAGAACTCCGCCCGCACGTGCGGGGCGGTCGCCGCGAACAGCTGCCGGTTCACGTCCAGCGCGACCGGGTCCACGCCCTTGCCCATGGTCGAGGACAGCAGCTTGCCGCCCAGCCAGGACCGGCGCAGCGCCCAGGAGAAGAGCGCGTTGCCCATCATCTTGACCTCGCTGTCCGGGGTGTCCTGGCCGTGCGCGGCCGTCCCCAGCAGCACCAGGCCGTGCAGCCTCCCGGCCCCGGGGTCCTGGGCGGCGTACGCCAGGGCCGCGAACCCGCCGCCCGAGTGGCCGACCACGACCGCCCCGCGCGCGCCGGTCTCCTCCAGTACGGACGCCAGGTCCGAGCCGAGCCGCTCCATCGAGACCGGGGTCCGGCCGAGCGTGGAGGCCCCGTGCCCGCGCTGGTCGTACAGGACCACCCGGTGCCCGGCCCGGATCAGCCGGTCCGTGACCGTGCCCCAGACCCGCCGGGTGTGCGCCCAGCCGTGCACCAGGACCACGTCCACGGCCGGCGCCGTGCCCGCCAGCGGGGTCAGCACGGTCACCGCAAGCTCCGCGCCGTCGTCCGTCCGTACGGTCAGCTCCCGGCTCAGCTCGCGGGCGAGGGAGGCCTCCATCGCCGCGCTCATCCCCGCGCCCCCGAACCCACCGGCGCCAGCTTGCGGCCGAGCGACTCGAAGGCCGACAGGGCCCCCTTGGAGTGCTCCGCGCCCAGGTCGGCGACCTTGGACAGGACCTTCAGGAAGCCGTTCGGGGTGCCGATGAAGTGCATCGAGATCCGGGTGCGGCCGTCCACCAGCGACTCCAGCCGGAAGGAGGCGGTCCCGCGGAAGACCCCGTCGACGTACGCGACGTCCAGCCGCCGGCCCGGGTCCACCGCGACGGTGCGCTGGGTGAAGCGGAGCTTGAGGCCGCCGTTGTCGGAGCCCTTGGTGTGGACGGTCACCGCGACCCGCCCGCCGACGCGGTCGGCGGCGCCGGAGAGCAGCTCGAAGGTGTTGCTCGGGACCCACCATTCCTTGGCGCCCTGCAGCTCCGCGACGAGCGCCTCCCAGACGGCGGGCGCCGGGGCGTCGATCACCGCCTCGTCGATCCGGTCGTAGGTCGTCATGGCGAAACCCTCCAGTGGCGGGGAACGGGTACGTGTACGGGTGTGGGTACGGGAAGGCGACGGCGGGGGCGGGGAGCCCGCCCCCGCCCCCGCCGCCGGTGCTCCCCTACCGGTAGGACTCCCGCCGTCAGGCGAAGAAGCCCTGACCGGGGGTGAAGGTGTTGTTCGGGTCGTACTTCTTCTTGGCGTTGACGAAGCCGGCCCAGCGGTTGCCGAAGTGCTTCTTCCAGTCCGCGTTCGTCATCGGGATCGAGCCCACCAGGTAGCGCTTGGCGCCCAGGCCCACCGCGATGTCGTACAGCCGGCGGTTCTGGTCGATCATGCCCTGGATGTTGGGCTCGCCCGGGTTGGGGAAGCGCAGCAGGTCGAAGAGGTAGACCACGGACTCGTTGGGCATCATCGCCAGCGGCCGCTTCAACTTCGAGGTGTAGAACGGGTAGAAGAGCAGGAAGCCGCCGCCCAGCGAGCTCGCGTCCAGCTCCTGCTCCACCCGCTTCATGAACTGCTTGGTCTTCGACGCGGGGAGGAACATGCTCAGCCACGGCTTGGGCGTGTACCAGTGGCCGCCCTCCTTCAGGACCGCCTCGTAGGCGTCGAGCCGGAACATGTAGTCCCGGAACGGCACGTCCTCGATGATCGCGTCCGCCCGTACGTCCTTCAGGTCGCACAGGAGCTTCGCGCGGTCCGGCGGGGTCGTGTTGTAGGTGGCGCCGACCTCCAGCTTGTAGCGCCAGCCCGAACCGTCCGGCTTCTGCAGCATCTCGCCCGCGTGGACCTGGAAGCGGCCGTCGGCCAGGACCTTCTCCGAGTCCGCGAGGTACGTCGCCACGTCCGCGTAGAACAGGCTGAAGATGACCGAGCGCTTCGGCGCCGGGATCAGCTTGACGGTGGCCCGGACGATGATGCCGACCTGACCGCCGCCCGACAGCGCCGCGTTGAACAGCTCCGGCCGCAGCTGCGCCGTCGCGGTGACCAGCCTGCCGTCACCGGTGACGATGTCGATGGACTGGACGGTGTCGCACAACAGGCCGTACCGCTGCACGGTGCCGCCGATCCCACCGATGCTGATGGTCCCGCCGATCGAGATGTACAGGTAGTCGGGGAGCGCCGGCGGGGTCTTGCCCACCTTGAGGGTCGCGTCGGTCAGCTGCCCCCAGGTCACCCCGGCCTCGACCACCGCGTGGTCGGAGCCGATCGACAGGATCCGCGAGATGCCCTTGGCGTCGATGGAGATGCCGCCCGGGACGCGGGCCTGGCCGTACACCGAGTGCGACTCGATGTCGTTGCCGGTGCCGCCCTGACCGTTGACGGCGAGCTGGATGCCGTGGGTCCGGGCGTAGTTGACGATCGTGACGATGTCGTCCACGCCGCCCGGCCGCAGGACGGCCCACGGCTTGCTCGCGGCGCCGTCGAAGAGGTGCCCGAAGTCGTGGCCGAAGCCCTCGACCGTCGCGGGCGCCGTCTCCAGGGTCCCGACCAGCCCCGGCACCGGGACGACATCGGTGTTCCCCGCCGCCTCGGCGGCCGTGGCCCAGGTCTGGGACACGACGTTCCAGCCGACGACCGCGACCGCCGTGGTGGCGATCCCGCCGAGGACCCGGCGGCGGGACGGCTGGGCGGCGCTGCCCGCGGCGTCTGTGTGGGTGCTGCTCATCTGCCTACGTCTCCTACTGGTGAGGTACCGGCTTGGTGCTGCGTACCTGGGAAGCGAGCTCGTACTCGCTCAGGTCGAGGCGCTTGGTGCCCCGGCGGAAGCGCCAGGTGTAGGTCGGGAAGATGGAGGTGTTGCGGCCGCTCTCGTCGAGGTACCAGCTCTTGCAGCCGCCCGACATCCACACGGTGCCGTCGAGGTGCTTGTCGAGCTTCAGGTTGTAGGCGTCCTGCGCCTCCTGGCGGACCTCGATGCTCGACAGGCCGTGCTTCTGCGCCTGCTGGAGCGAGTCCACGACGTACTGGACCTGCGCCTCGATCATCACGGTCTGCGAGGAGTGGCCGAGCGCCGTGTTCGGGCCCAGCATCATGAACAGGTTCGGGAAGCCCGCGATGGTGGTGCCGCGGTGCGCGGACATTCCGTCCTTCCACGCCTCGCGCAGCTGGACGCCGTCGCGGCCCCAGATCTGTCGCGCGACCGGCCGGTCCGTGGCCCGGAAGCCGGTGCCGAGGATGATGGTGTCGACCTCGCGCTCGACGCCGTCCGTCCCGACGATGGAGTTCGCCCGGACCTCCGCGATGCCCTCGGTGACGATCTCCACATTGGGCTGCTGGATCGCCGGGTACCAGGTGTTGGAGAACAACAGCCGCTTGCAGGCCACCAGGTAGTCCGGGGTCAGGCGCTTGCGGAGCGCCTCGTCCGGTACCGACTTCTCCAGGTGGTCGCTCGCCATCTTCTGGACGTTCTTGGCGAGCTTGGGCCGCTTCCAGAAGAAGGCCAGGATCTCCCGGCCCCACATGTTGAAGCCCCGCCGGAACTGCTGGTAGCCGGGCAGCGAGCGGAGCATCTTGGTGTGCAGCTCGCTGTTGGCCTTGTCGGGCTTGGGACCGATCCAGGCGGGCGTGCGCTGGTAGAGGTCCAGCCGGCCGACCTCGGGCTGGATCGCCGGCACGAACTGGATCGCCGAGGCACCCGTACCGATGACGGCGACGCGCCGACCGGTCAGGTCGTGCTCGTGGTCCCAGCGCGAGGAGTGGAAGACCTTGCCCTGGAAGTCCGACAGCCCCTTGATGTCCGGCACGGCCGCCTCGCTGAGGTAGCCCGTGCCCGTCACCAGGAACTGCGCGGTGTAGTCGCCCTGCGAGGTCTCGATCTTCCAGTGCCGCTCGCCCTCGTCCCAGCGGGCGGCCAGCAGCTCGTGCTGGAACCGGATGTGCGGACGGACGCCGAAACGGTCGGCGGTGTCGCGCAGGTAGGCGTACAGCTCGTCCCGGGACGCGAACGTCGACTTCCAGTTCGGGTTCCGGGCGAACGAGAACGAGTAGAGGTGGGACATGACGTCGCACGCACAACCCGGATAGCTGTTGTCGCGCCAGGTGCCACCGACCTCATCGGCCCGTTCGAACACCAGGAAGTCGTCGATGCCCGACTGCAGCAGCCGGACGGCGGTACCCAGGCCCGAGAACCCGGTACCGATGACGGCGACCCGCAGGTGGCGGGTCGGCCCGCGGCCCTTGGCGGCCGCCTCGGTCGTCGGGCGGGCTCCGCCGTCCTTGGCCGGTTCGAGAATGCTCGTCACGTCGGCCTCCTAGCGGCGCGTGATGGTCACGCGGAAGTTGTTGAAGAACTTGTCCTCGAGCGTGTACGCGAAGATGTCGAGGTAGCGCTCGAAGCGGGCCACGACCTCCTCGCCCTCCAGGGCGACGGCCTCGTCCCGGCGCTCGGCGAGCAGCACCAGCCAGGCGCGGCAGGCCATCGCGAAGGACTCGCGCTCATTGACGATCTCGTCGATCTCGAAGAGGCCCTCGGCGCCCGCGGCCAGCTCGTGCAGGTGCGGGATGTGGCAGTCCTTGAACTCGGACCGCTGCAGGAACTTCAGGTCGTCCAGCAGCGCGCGGTTCATCGGCAGCGCCTCGGCGGTCATGGTGTGCAGCACGAACTTCGCACCCGGCTTCAGGGTGTTCGCGACCTGCTGGAAGAAGTACCGGTAGCGCTTGGTGCGCTCCTTCGGCGGCAGCGCCGAGGAGACGAAGTGCTCCAGCGCGTTGATGCAGAACGCCGCGTCGTACTTCTCGCTGTCGTCGGCGACCTTGTAGTCGGCCCAGCTCTCGACCAGCGTGGTGATCCGCGGGTTCTTCAGCCCGTCGATGAAGGCTTCCTGGGTGCGCGACAGGGTCAGGCCGACGGCCTGCTCCGCGCCGTGCACGGTGGTGAGGCGGTTGAGCATGGTGCCCCAGCCGCAGCCGATGTCCAGCACGCGCTGGGCGGCGCCGGCGCGGACGCCCGCCAGTTCCGCGAACTTGTCGAGCTTGCGCTCCTGCGCCTCGTCGAGGGTGGCGACGAGGTCCTCGCCGTCCTCCCAGTAGCCACCGGAGTACATCATCGTGGGGCCCAGCAGCAGCCGGTAGAAATCGTTGCTGACCTCGTAGTGGTGCCTGATCGCATCGACCTCGGGGTCCACCGACTTGGGGGCGACCGTTGTCATCTGATCCTCATTCCTGGCTGTCCGGGGCTGTCCGGCGGGGCCCTGGCTGTCCGGCGGGGCCGTCCGATCTGAATTCGCGTCCGAGGAAACCCGATGACGCGCAAGGCGTGCGCAACACGGTCGGAATCCGCTGGACAAAGGGGGTGGGAAGGGGGCGGGAAGGCGGAGCCGGAAAGCCGTGTTGCGCCTTCCTTGCGGGCCCGGGGTTTTCATCGCTGTCGAAAACACAGACGCACTGCCGAGTTGCACTGCCGAGAGAGGACCGACCCCATGTCGCTGCCCACCATCGAAGAACTGGCGAGCCAGCTCGAGGCCGTTTCGGGTGCCGCAGAGGTCAGCCCCGACGCCCCGCTCCAGCACATCGCGGACGTCGACTCGCTGGACCTGATGGAGTGGCTGTACGGATTCCAGACCAACTACCCGCACATCCCGGCCGACGAGTCGCTCTTCGCGGACCTCGACGACACGACGACGCTGCGCGATGTCTACGCGAAGATCGTCGAGCTCGTCCCGGCGCAGGCGTAACAAGGGACGAGGGGAACCACGTGACCGGCTTCGACATCACCGGGTGGGGCATCTCCGTACCCGAGCGCGTCGTCACCAGTGCGGAACTCGCCGAACGCTTCGGCGTGGACGAGCACTGGGTCGTCAGCCGCTGCGGGATCCGTGAGCGGCGGGCGGTCGACCCGGGGCAGACGACCGTCTCCCTGGCCGTCGAGGCCGGCCGGCGCGCCCTGGACAAGGCGGGCCTCACCGGCGCCGACATCGCCCACCTCATCGTCGCCACGGCGACGCCCGAACAGCCGTCCCCGGCGACCTCCGCGTTCGTCCACCACGAACTCGGGATCGCCGGGAGCGCGCACGACGTCAACTCGGAGTGCGCGGGATTCGTCTACGGACTCGTCTCCGCGATGGCCCTCATCGGGATCGACCCGCGGCCGATCCTGCTGATCGGCTCCGACACCCACACCCTGACGGCCAACCCGGCCGACCGGGACCTGTCCATCCTCGTCGGCGACGGCGCGGGCGCGGTCGTCATCGTGCCCGGCCCGGAGAACCGGGTGAAGGCCTGGAACCTGGGCGCCGACGGCTCGTGCACCGGATCCCTCAAGGTGCTCGCGGGCGGCAGCCGGATGCCGACCACGGCGGAGACCGTCGCGGCGGGCCTGCACTACGCGCAGATCAACGGCAACGAGATCTACCTCAACGCCGTCCGCTACACCGTCCGCACGGTGCGCGAGACGCTGGAGAGCGCCAAGGTGGACGCGGCCGACGTGGACCACGTGGTGCCGCACCAGGCCAACATCCGGATCATCAACTCGATCATGTCCCACACCGGGCTGCGCCAGGAGGCGCTGATCACCAACCTCCAGAAGTACGGGAACACGGCTTCCGGCTCGATTCCGATCGCGCTGGCGGAAGCCCTCGACGAGGGCCGGATCAAGGCCGGTGACAAGGTCCTGCTGGCCGGGTTCGGCGCCGGTATGACATGGGGTTCGATCCTGATGGAATGGGGCGGTGCGGCAGCATGAGCAACAAGAGTGCGGGCCAGCGGCCCGAGTCCCCGGTCGCGCTCGTCACCGGCGCCTCGGGCGGCCTCGGCCAGGCGCTGGCGCTGGAGCTGGACGCCCTGGGCTGTCGGGTCGCGGTGCACTACAACAGCTCGCGCGACGCGGCGCTGGCGGTGCAGGAGAAGCTGACCAACCCGTCCGTCCTGGTCACCGGTGACGTCGGCTCCTGGGAAACGGTCCAGGGGATCTACGCGGAGATCTCCGCGGGGCTCGGACCCGTCGACGTACTCGTCAACAACGGGGCCATCCGCAAGGACGGCCTCATGGCGATGCAGAACCCGACGGACTGGGCGCAGGTCATCCAGACCAACCTGATCGGGTCCTTCCACACGGCCCGGGCCTCGGTCCCGGCCATGCTGCGCCAGCGCTGGGGCCGGGTGATCAACATCGTCTCCCCGTCGGGCATCATCGCGACGGCCGGACAGACGGCGTACTCGGCGTCCAAGGCGGGCCTGATCGGCTTCACCCGCACGCTCGCGTCGGAGTGCGGCCGGCGCGGCGTCACGGTGAACGCGCTGTCCCCGGGATTCATGATCACGGGGATGACGAAGGACCTCCCGGACCGGGTGATCGAGGGCATGGAGGACAAGGCTCCCATCCCGCGGTTCGTGACGGTCGAGGAGGTCGCGCGCAGCGCCGGTCTGTTCCTGGACCAGGACTGCATGACCGGCCAGGTCATCAGCATCGACAGCGGTGTGTCCATCACCTGAGCCACCGCCTGCTGCACCCTGCTGCACCCTGCTCCACCCCGAACGGCCCCGGCCCCCGCCCCCCAGGGAGGCCGGGGCCGTTCGGCGTTCCCTCGTGGGGGCGCCCGTGGGCAGCTGTGGGCGCCCGTGGGCAGTCGTGGGCAGCCGTGGGCAGCCGTGGGCAGCCGTGGGCACCCGCGGGGAGAACCTCCCCGCGGGTGCCCACGTACGTGCCCCGGCTAGGCCGCCGAGCTCGGTGTCGGCGCCGCCGTCGGGTGCGTCACGCAGCCGTGGTCCGAGAGGGAGCACGGCTGCGGGCCCGCCGCCCGGTCCACCTCGAACATGCCCATCAGGAAGGGGTCCAGGACCGCGAACGGCCGCGCCGCGGGCCGCGGCTCCGGCGTGCGCAGCAGGTCCAGGTAGGCCGCCTCCGTCTCCGGCGCCGGGTCTATCCCCAGCTCCTCCGCCAGCACCTCGCGCAGCTGCTGGTAGCTGCGCAGCGCCTCCGCGCGGTTGCCCGCCCGGGTGTGCGCCGCCATCCGGCAGCGGTACGCGCTCTCGCGGAACGGAGCCCGCCGCACCGCCTCCTCGGCGTACCGCAGGGCGTGGTGCTGGTCGCCCAGCGCCGACGAGGACAGGCTCGCCGTCTCCAGCGCCTTGAGCCGCAACTCCTCCAGCTGCTCGCGCACCGCGTTGACCCAGTCCCCCTCGTGCGAGGGCAGGAACGAGCCGCGCAGGTTCGACACGGCCCCCGCGGCGAGCTGCTGGGCCACCGCGTAGGCCCCCTCCGCGTACGCCTCCGCCGCCTCCGCCACCGCCGTCTCCGCGCACTCCACGTCGACGGCGGCGTCCTGCGGTATGCGCAGGACGTACCGGCCGCCCTGCGCGATCAGGGGCGTCACACCGGGCTGGTCCTGCGGGGTGGTGACGAAGGTCCGTACGCGGCTCACGACGCTGCGCAGCGCCGAGGCCCACGTGTCGGGCAGCCCCTCCGGCCATACGGTCTCGGCCAGTTGGTCACGCTCGGTGCCTCCCGTCCGTTCGAGGAGGAGCCGGGCGAACGCCACCTGCGCCTGGGCGCTGGAGAGGTGCTGCGGCGGGGCTCCGTCCGGCTCGATCGTGACGAGACCTACGAGTCTGATCAGCACTATGCACTCTCCGAAACGGTCGACTTCCGGCCGTGTCCCCCTGGTTCGCGTGCGGTTCGAAGATACCTGCGGGCCTTCTCCGTGTGTCAACAGAGCCCGGCAAACATTCCTTCGCGAATGAAATGCCAGGTCGAAGCGGGGTGGAGGGTTCTGGCCCCGGAATTCGAGACCCACTGGCGGAGTACTGGAATCCCGCCCGCGAAACGACTGGAGCGCCGCTCGCGCGAGGCTAACGCCCCACTCGCATACCGCTGTTGCGTCGCCATTGCGCCGCCGCGGGTTAATGGAATTGCACTAGAGCCCAGCCGGAAGAACGGCAGGGCACCGATGGAGTTCCGGGTCCGCCGGACGATCACGACGAGGAGAAGAACGTGAACGCATCCGCCGCCTGGGACCGTCTGGAGCCGAAGCTGGCGTACTTCAGGGACCGCGTAGCGTCGCTGGAGTACGAGCCCAACCGCAAGAACAGCTTCGTCGCATACACGGTGGAGCGGGACTCGGCGTACGCGGACCAGGACGGCCAGCGGCTGCTGATGATGTCGGGCTACAGCTACCTCGGCCTCGCCGGGGACGAGCGGGTGGTTTCGGCCGCCAAGGCCGCCGTCGACCGCTACGGCACCGGCAACCACGGGGTCCGCGCCCTGGCCGGGTCCACCCCGCTGCACGAGGAACTGGAGGTGGAGGTCGCCCGGTTCGCCGGCCGCGAGAAGGCCCTCGTCTTCGGCTCCGGCTACGCGGCCAACGTGGGCACCGTCGGCGCCATCGTCGGCCCCGGCGACACCGTCTTCATCGACAAGTACGACCACGCCAGCATCGTCGACGGCTGCAAGCTCTCCGGAGCCACCGTCACCCGCTTCCGCCACAACGACGTGGCGCACCTGGAGCGCCGCCTGGCCGCCGCCCCCGACACCGGGGTCCGCCTGGTCATCGTCGACAGCGTCTACTCCATGGACGGCGACATCGCCCCCCTCGTGGAGCTGCGCAAGGTCTGCGACGCCCACAACGCGCTGCTGATGGTCGACGAGGCCCACGCGCTCGGTGTCATCGGCGCCACCGGCAAGGGCATCGAGGAGCACTTCGACTACGAGGTGAAGGTCGACATCAAGCTCGGCACCCTCTCCAAGGCCATCCCCTCCATGGGCGGCTGGGTCGCGGGCTCCGCCGAACTCGTCCACCACCTGAAGTACGCCGCCCGCCCCTTCCTCTTCTCCGCGGCCCTCGGACCGGCCCAGGCCGCGGCCGCCCTGGAGTCCCTGCGGGTCCTCCAACGCGAGCCGGAGCGGGTCGAGTTCATCCAGCAGGAGTCGGCGCGCTTCCGCGGCATGCTCCACGACGCCGGAATGAGCACCGTCGACAGCGAGACCGCCGTCGTCCCGATCATCGCGGGATCCGACGAGGCCGCCTACGACTACGCGACCACCTGCCGCAAGAACGGGGTCATCGGGCTCCCCGTGGTCACCCCGGCGGTCCCCAACGACCTGGCCCGGCTGCGGATCGCCATCACCGCCGCCCACACCAAGGCGGACATCGACTTCGCCGCCGAGGCCTTCATCAAGTCCGCCCGCGAGTGCCGGATCATCTGACCGCGCTCGGCGACCCCCCTCCCGCCCGCACGTCACCGAGGAGAGACATGCCTGGATCGTCCAGGGGCAGTTCGGCGCAGCCGCCCGTAGCCATCACCGGCATGGGCGTGGTCACCCCCGGCGGGTGCACCCCGGACGAGTTGTGGAGCACGCTGCGGACCGGCCGGTCCACCGCGGCCGAGCTGACCCACTTCGACCTCAGCCGCCACCGGGTCCGCATCGGCTGCCGCGTCCGCGGCCTGGAGGAGCTGGCGGGGCTGGTCCCCGCCAAGGAAGCCCGCCGGATGGACCCCTTCGCCCACTACGGCACGGTCGCCGCCCTCGCCGCCCACCGCGACGCCGGATCACCCACCGCCGAGGCCGGCCGCACCGCCATCGTCGTCGGCAACGCCGTCGGTGGCCGTGCCACCAGCGACCTGGAGTCCGCCCACTACACCGAGGTCGGCCCGGCCCGGGTCAACCCGCTCATGCCCCTGATGACCATGCCCAACGCGGCGGCCGCCCAGATCGCCATCCGGCTCGGCTGGACCGGCCCCGCCCTCACCGTCGCCAACACCTGCGCCAGCGGCGCCGACGCCATCGGCCACGCCCTGATGCTGCTCCAGACCGGCCGCGCCGACCTCGTCATCGCCGGGGGCTGCGAGCACACGCTCACCCCGGTCACCCTGGCCGGGTTCGGCAACCTCAACGCCGTCTCGCTGCGCAACGACGACCCCGAGCACGCCTCGCGCCCCTTCGACGTGGACCGCGACGGCTTCGTGATGGGCGAGGGCGCCGGCTTCGTCGTCCTGGAACGCCTCGACGACGCCCGGGCCCGCGGGGCGAAGACGTACGGGCTGGTGGCCGGGTACGCCGCCACCGCCGACGCCCACCACCTGGCGATGCCGCTGCCCGACGGCGCCGGAGCCGCCGCCGCCATGGCCGGGGCCATCGCCGACGCGGGCCTCGACCCCACCGACATCGTGCACGTCAACGCGCACGGCACCTCCACCCCCTACAACGACCGCTCCGAGGCCGCCGCCCTGACCAAGGTGTTCGGCACCGCGCAACCGCCCGTCACCGCGCCCAAGTCCGTCATCGGCCACCTCATCGGTGCCGCGGGCGCCGTCGAACTCATCGCCACCGTGCAGGCCATGCGGCACCGCGAGGTGCCGCCCACCGCCAACCTCGAACAGTTGGAGCCTGGAATGGACATCGACGTCGTCCACGGCGCGCCCCGCGCCGTCCCGTCGGGGCCCGCGATCACGAACTCCTTCGGGTTCGGCGGCCACAACTCCTCCGTGGTGGTGACGCCGGTATGACGCTCCTCGCCCTGCCCGCCCCCGTGCGGACCCTGACCGTCACCGAGGCCGACGTCACCGGCTATCGGGCCGCCGCCCGCCCGGGGCTGGCCCCCGCGGCCCCCGGACAGTCCTCGCCCGTCCACCCCTTCGTCCTCGCCCACACCGTCGCCGAACAGACCGTGGCGGAGCTGACCGCCGCCGAACCGGGCCCGGTCTCCGTGGTCCACCTCGGCCAGGACATCCGGGTCCTGCGCCCGGTCCGCCCCGGCGAGGAGGTCACCGTACGACTGGAGGTCCTCGGGATCCGCAAGGAGGCGCGCGGCGCCCGGATCGCCCTGCGGGTCCGGCTGACCGGACAGGGCGAGGGGAGGACCGGACCGGAGCCCTTCGCGGAACTGGTCATCTCCGCCCTGCTGGTGGGCGCCACCCTGCTGGAGCCCTTCGGCGACATCGCCGGCGGCTCCCCGGCCCCCACCCCGCTCGGCGCGGGCCCGCCGCAGACCGTCACGCACGAACTGACCACCGACCGGATCCGTACCTACGCCCACGCCTCCGGCGACCTCAACCCCATCCACCTCGACCCGGAAGCCGCCCGCGCGGCCGGTTTCGACACGGTCATCGCCCACGGCATGAGCGTGGTCGCCCTGGCCGTCGAGGAGGCCGTGGACCGCTTCGCCGACGGCGACGCGAGCCGGGTGCGCGGCCTCGGCTGCCGCTTCTCGGCCCCCGTGCCCCCCGGCGTCCCGCTGGACATCGTCCTGCAGCCCGACGCCGAGGCCCGGGTCGTCCGCTTCACCTGCAAGACCCCCAAGGGCGCGGCCGTCAAGAGCGGCTGGGTCGAGATCGCGGCCCCGGCCGCGCCGCCGGTACCGGAAGGAGGTGACCTGCCGTGAGCGCTCAGCACAGCCGACACGTCTCCGCCCCCGGCCTCGTCGCCGGATTCCTGACCCAGGTCCACGACCGCCCGCACGCCACCGCCCTCGTCTTCAACGGGGCGGAGACCACCTACCGCGAGCTGTACGACCTCGCCGGCCGCGAACGCGACCGCCTCGCGCGCCTCGCCCTCGCCCCCGGCGAGCCGGTCGGCGTCCTCGCCGACAAGTCCCCGGCCACCGTCGCGCTCGTCCTGGCCGCCCTGCTCGCCCGCCGCCCGGTGATGCTGCCGTCCCCGGCCCTCGCGGACACCCTGCTCGCCGACCTCTTCGCCCAGGCCGGGTGCCGTCACGTCCTCGCCCCCGGCGGGGAGGACGCCCGGGTGGTCCCCAACCCGGACGTGGCGGCCCAGCCGCTGCCCCCGCAGGAGGCCGCCGAGGTGGCCTTCATGCTCACCACCTCGGGCTCCACCAGCCTGCCGAAGATCGTCCCGCTGGGCCGGGACGAGGTGGACCGGTTCGTCGCCTGGGCCGGCGCCGCCTTCGAGATCGGCCCCGACCGGACCGTCCTCAACTACGCCCCCCTCAACTTCGACCTGTGCCTGCTGGACGTGTGGACCACGTTGGCCCGCGGCGGCCGGGTCGTCCTGGTCGACCCCGCCCTCGCCGCCCACGGCCGCCACCTGCGCGACCTGGTCGACCGGCACGAGGTGCACGTCGTACAGGCCGTGCCCATGGCCTTCGGACTGCTCCAGGACGCGGCCGCCAAGACGGGCTTCACCTTCGAGACCGTCGAGCACGTGATGTTCACCGGCGACGCCATCGCGGACCGCACCCTCGCCGCCCTGCCGACGCTCTTCCCCAAGGCCCGCATCCACAACATCTACGGGTGCACCGAGACCAACGACAGCTTCATCCACGAGGTGGACACGTCCGCGACCACCTTCCCGCCCGTCCCCATCGGCCGCCCGCTCCCCGGGGTGCACGCCCTGGTCCTGGACCCGGTCACCGGCGCGGTCGTCGAAGGCGCCGGAAGCGGGGAGCTGTACGTCTCCACCCCCTTCCAGACCCGCGGCTACCTCGACCGCACCCGGCACGCCGACAAGTTCACCGGCCACCCGCTCGGCCTGGACGACCGCCGCTGGTTCCGCAGCGGAGACCTCGTACGGCGCGACGCCGAGGGCACCCTGCACCTGACCGGACGCACCGACTTCCAGGTCAAGGTGCGCGGGGTCGCCGTCAACACCGCCGAGATCGAGCGGGTCCTCCAGGAACACCCCGAGGTCCAGGAAGTGGGCGTGAGCGCCCTGCCCGACCCGATCGCGGGCAAGAAGCTCGTCGCCGCGGTCCAGCGGGTCCCCGGCTCCACCCTCGGCGTCCTCGCCCTGCGCGCGCACTGCGCCCGGCACCTGCCCAGGAACGCCGTCCCGACGCAGCTCACGCTCACCGACGAGCCGCTGCCGAAGACGGCCACCGGAAAGGTCGACCGCAAGGCGCTCGACCGCCTCACCCCCATCACTCCCGCCAACGCCGTCACCCCGGTCACACCCGTCACCGAGGCCGTCGCCGCCCCTCTCGCCGAAGGAATCCCGTCATGAGCAACGTCGACACCATCAAGAACTTCGTCATCACCGAGTTCCTCCCGGGCACCGCCCCCACCGAGCTGGCCGTCGACCACGACCTCCTCAACGACGGGGTCATCGACAGCCTCGGCGTCCTCAAGCTGATCGCCTGGGTCGAGGACCGCTTCGAGCTGGCCGTCGGCGACGCCGACCTCGACCCGAACAACTTCCGCAGCGTGGAGGCGATCGACCACTTCATCGCCGACGCCCGCGCGGCGGCCTGAGCCAACCACCGAGAAGGATGAGGGAGGGGGAGCGACCGTGCACGAGGCACTCACCGGCCTGCTGGAACAGCAGGCACCGATCGGGCGCGAGACCTGGGGTTCCTGGTGGGACCAGCTGGCCGAAGGCGGCCTCGACACCGCTCAGGTCGTCGGCCTGCTGGCCTCGCTGACCAGCCGGCTCCCCGACCACGACACCCTGCGCCACCTGCTCGACTCGCTCGCCGAGCGCCGTCCGCCGACGACGGTGACGGGCCCCTGGGAGGGCACCGTCAACGTCGTCGGGACCGGCGGCGGCCCCCGCACCTTCAACATCTCCACCGCCTCGGCCTTCGTCGCCGCGGCGGCCGGGGTGAAGGTGGTCAAGACCGGCTCCCGCGCCTACACCAGCTCGCTCGGCTCCGTCGACCTGCTGGAACGGCTCGGGGTCCGCCTCACCTCCTCCTACGCCCAGACCGAGGACACCCTCGCCGCGTACGGGATCGCCTTCGCCGGTCCCTTCGTCTACCCGGCGCAACTGACCCGGCTGGCGCGCACCGTGGCCCCGCTGAGCATGAAGCCCTTCGGGCGCTTCCTGAACGCGCTCGGGCCCTTCCTCGCCGACCTCCCGGTGGCCGCCCAGATCACCGGGGTCTCCGCCGCCGCACCGCTGGAGACCCTGCGCCGACTGGCCGCGTCCACCCTCACCCGGCGGATCTGGCTCACCGCGAACGACACCGGGGCGGACGAGCTGCTGCCCTTCGCCACCAACACCGTCTACGGGGAGCGTGCCATGACCCGGATCATCAGGCCCGGCGAACTCGCCCCGGGCGACGGCTCCTTCGGGGACCTGCGGCCGGTGGCCGACCCGGCCGACGCCGTCTCGCACTTCCTCTCCGTGCTCTCCGGCACGGCGGGGGCGGTGGCCAGCCGTACGGTCGCCCTCGGGGCCGCGGCCCTGCTGGTGGCCGAGGGCACCCGCCGCGACTGGCCCTCCGCGGTCGCCCTGGCCCAGGGCGCGATCCTCTCGGGCGCCGCCCGGGACCTGGCCGAGCGCATGGCCGCGGCCCCCAAGCCGGCTCCGGCGCAGCGCACCCGGGCGGTGTCCCGTGCCTGAGACCACGCCCCCCGCGCTGCTTCCCGCGCCGTTCTTCCCGGGGCGCCGGACCCCCGACGGCGCCCCCGGGCTCGCCCTCTTCCTCAACGCGGGCGACCCGCCGCTCCCGGTCCTGCGCGACCTCGTCCTGATGCTGGACGAGGAGGGCGTGGACTGCCTCGAACTGGCCGTGCCCTTCCCGGACTCGGTCACCGACGGCCCCGTCATCCGGCGCTCCGCGCGCCGGGCGCTGGAGCGGGGCGGGGCCGCCCTGGACGACGTACTCGCCTTCGTGGCGGACGTACGGCCGCACCTGACCCACACCCGGATCGCCCTGCTCACCGACTGGAGGTACTCCCTCGGGGACCGCGACCTCGGCGCCGTCACCCGCGAGATCGCGGCGTCGGGCGCCGACGGACTCCTCGTCCACGCCCTGCCGCCCCGGCTCCGTGCGGAGCACCTGGAATCGGCCGCCGAGGCCGGGCTCCCGGTGGTGACCACCTGCTACACGAGCAGTCCCGCCGACACCCGGGCGCAGGCGGCAGCCGCCGCCTCGGCCTACCTCTACCTCGTCGCCCACTACGGGCGCAGCGGCACGGCCCCCGCCACCGGGCACGCCGCGCTCGCCGACACCGTGACCGCCCTGCGGGCGCACACCGGGGCCCCGATCGCCGTCGGCTTCGGGGTCAACACCCGCCAGGACGTGGCGGCCGTCGGGGCCAGCGGCGCCGACGCCGCGATCATCGGCTCGGCCGCCGTGGCCGCCGTGGAACGGGCCCAGCAGGACGGGCGCGACGTGCCCACGGCCTTCCGCGAGTTCGTCCGCTCGGTCCTGCCGACCACCTGACTTTCCTGACCCGCCTGACCCGCCTGACCTGCACACGCGTACCGCTCGTACCGCTCGTACCGTCCCCCTCCGCTCGCCCTCACACCTCAGGAGTTCGCCATGATCGTTCGTGACATCGAGTCCGTGAAGACCGTCGAGTGGGGCAACGGCCTGAGCCGCCGCTTCCTCCTGGCCGAGGACGGCCTCGGCTACACGCTGACCGACACGGTCGTGCTGGCCGGCACCAAGTCCCGCCTGGAGTACGTCAACCACCTGGAGGCGTGCTACTGCATCGCCGGCTCCGGCGAGGTCATCGAGCTCGACGGCACCTCGCACGAGATCGTCCCCGGCCGGATGTACGCGCTCGACCAGCACGACGCCCACTTCCTGGTCGCCAGCCCCGACGAGGACCTGCGCCTGGTCTGCGTCTTCTCGCCCGCCCTGCGCGGCAACGAGGTGCACAACCTCGACGCCCACAGCTCCTCGGCCTACTGAACCGCCCGCGGGCCGCCCGAGGACCACCTGCCACCGCGCAGACCCGGGCGGCCCGGCACCCGCAGACACACCACTAGTCAAAGGGGTCCGTCGTGATCCGTTGGAATTCCGACCAGGCAGACCTGCGCGAGGGCCTGGAACGATGGGGAGACGCCCTCAGCGCGGACCACATCGAACTCGACGAGAAGTCCGCCTTCTCGGACGACAAGTGGAAGCTCGTCCAGAAGACCGGGATCCTCTCCCTGCCCTTCGACGAGCAGTACGGCGGCCTCGGCCAGTCGGTCCTCACCACCATGTACGTGCTGGAAGGGCTCGGCGAGTACAACCGGGACTCCGGCCTCAGCTTCTCCGTCACCACCTCGATCTGCTCGACCGGAGTCCCCGTCCAGCAGTTCGGGACCCCCGAGCAGAAGGAGCGGTACCTGCCCCTGATCGCCTCGGGCGAGGCGATCGGCGCCCACGCCATCACCGAGGCCGAGGGCGGATCGGACGCCATGGCGATGACCACGCGGGCGATCCGGGACGGCGACGACTTCGTCATCAACGGCAGCAAGGTCTTTGTCAGCAACGGCCCCGTCGCGGACGTGATCGTGGTCTACGCCCGCACCCATCCGGACGGCGGACCGCTGGGCACCACCGCGTTCCTGGTGGACCGGAACACCCCCGGGATCACCGCGGGCAAGCCGCTCAAGAAGATGGGGCTGCGGACCTCGCCGCTCTGCGAGCTCTTCTTCGACGACGTACGGGTCCCCAGGACCGCGGTCCTCGGCCGGGTCGGCGGCGGGTTCATGGTCCTGGACCACGTCATGAAGCGGGAGATCCTCTACTCCTTCATCGTCAATGTCGGCGAGATGCAGCACCGCCTCGACCGGTGCGTCGAATACGCCAGGACGCGCAGGTCGTTCGGCAAGTCGATCGGCTCGTACCAGTCGATCGCCAACAAGATCGTCGACACGAAGATCCAACTGGAGACCGCCCGCAAGTGGCTCTACGACACGGGCGAGAAGCTGGAGGCGGGCGAGAACATCACCGTCGACCTCGCCATCTCCAAGCTCGTCACCAGCGAGAGCAACCTCGCCACCAGCCTCACCGCCGTGCAGGTCTTCGGCGGCCACGGCTACATGGCGGAGTACGGGCTGGAGATCGACGTGCGCAACGCCGTGGGCGGCACGATCTACTCCGGTACCAACGAGATCCAGTACAACCGCATCGCCTCCATGCTGGGACTCGGCAAATGACCACCGGGACCGCGGTTCCGGCTGCCTCGGCCGCTCCGCCCGGGGGCCCCTCCGCCGCCACCCTGGCCCGGACGCTGCTCAAGGTCTGCGGAGCCACGGCGGCGGGGGACGTGGAGGCCGCGGCGGCCGCCGGAGCGGACTGCGTCGGGCTCTGGCACGGCGTACCCGGCGGCCCCCGCGAGCTGGACCGGGACGACTTCGCGGCCCTCGCGGCGCGGACCCGGGCGGCCGGCCTCCTGCCGGTCCTGGTCACCTTCCTGGCCGACACCGGGGAACTGACGGAGCTGACCCGCCGCACGGGGGTCGGCTGGATCCAGCTCCACGCCTACCAACCGCCCGCGGTCGTACGGGCGCTGCGCGAAGCGCTCCCGGCGGAGGTCGGCATCGTCAAGGTGCTCCACGTGACCCCGGGCGGGGGCGGCTGCGTCGAGCGCCCGCTCATCGGGGCCTACGAACGCGCCGGGACGGACCTCTTCCTCCTCGACACCGCCACCGAGGACGGCCGGATCGGCTCCACCGGCCGCACCCTCGACCCGGCCGACGTACTGGCCCTGCTGCCCCGCCTCACCCGCCCGTTCCTGCTCGCCGGCGGCCTCGACCCGGCCAACCGGCCCGCCTACGACGAGGTCGTGCGCCACCCCGGCTTCCGCGGGATCGACGTGGACACCGCGGCCCGCGACCGGACCACCGGGTCCTTCGGGATCCCCGAGATCGCAGCCCTGGCCCGCGCCTGGCGCACCCCTCCCGGCCTCACCTCCTCCCCTTGACCTGGAGCTGTCGCGATGACGAAGCAGAACCGGACCGGCTTCCCCTTCCTAGAGGCCCTCCTCGACTCCCCGACCCCCGTGGTGATGGAGGTCAAGCGGCGCGACGCGCACGGCTACGACCTCCTCGGCGGCCGCACCCCGGCCGCGATCGTCGGCGCGTACGAGAGCGCGGGCGCCCCCTGCATCTCGGTGGTCACCGGCCGCTGGTTCGGCGGTTCGCCCGCCCTGCTGCGCGACGTCGCCGCGATGACCGACCTGCCGCTGCTCCAGAAGGACTTCATCACCCGCAAGGACCAGATCCGCGCGGCCAAGGAACTCGGCGCCTCCGCCGTCCTGTTGACCGCCGCGCTGCTGCCCGAGTCGAGCATGCGCACCCTGGTCACGGAGTGCCTGCTGGCCGGGCTCACCCCCTTCGTCGAGATCACCACCGAGGCCGAGCTGGAGGGGATCCACCACCCCGAGGAATGCGTGATCGCGGTCAACAACAAGGACATCAAGACGCGCGAACGCGACGCCGGTGACCTGCACCGCAGCCTCGACCTGCTGCCGGCGGTCCGCGCGACGGGCACCCCGGCCCCGGTCAGCGCCAGCGGCATCAACGGCCCCGCGACCGCCGCCGAACTGCTGGACGCGGGCTTCGCCGGCCTCCTGGTCGGCACCTCCCTGCTGCGCACCCGCTCGCCGATCGGGTGGATGGACGCGGTGGTCGGCGCCCGCAAAGACCTGGCCGTCCGATGAGCACGCTGGCGCAGGACGCGGGCAGCACGCTTACGGAGCACACCCTGACCGGAGCGGGGATCCGCCTCTCCGCCCGGCTCGCGCTCCCCGCGAGCGGCGCGCCCCGCGCCACCATCCTCGCCATCCACGGCCGCGGCATGCGGGCCGGGTACTGGGACGCCTTCGCCCCGCTGGCCACCCGCCTCGGCCACGCCGTCCTGGCCGTGGACCGCCCCGGCTACGGCGACTCGGCCCGCGACCTCCCCGAGGGGCAGAACCTGGCCGACCAGGCGGAGACCCTCCGGGCCGCCCTGAAGGAACACGCCCGCACGCACGACCTGGGCGCGGGGGTCTTCCTGCTCGGCCACTCCGACGGCGGCAAGGTCGCCCTGCACACGGCCGCCGGCGGCGCGGACGCACCGCCCCTGCTCGGCCTCGACGCCTCCGGCGTGGGTTACCACTACGACCCCGCCGCTCTGCACTTCCCGTCCACCCTGGGCGGCGGCGCCACCAAGCTCAACTGGGGCCCCCTCGGGCTCTACCCGCGCGGCACCTTCCAGGCGAGCCGCGCCCTGCTCGCGCCGACCCCGCCGCGGGAGTCGGCGGAAACGATGTGGTGGCCGCGCCAGTTCGAGGCCCTGGCCCCCGAGGTCCGCATACCGGTCCGCCTCACCTTCGCGCAGCACGAGGCCTGGTGGGACCTGTCCGAAGCCGCCCTGACGGCCATGACCGCCCGCCTGACCGCCACCCCGAGGGTCACCGTCGACCACCTGGCCGCCGCGGGCCACAACATCAGCCTGGGCCACACGGCCACCGCCTACCACCTGCGCGTCCTGGCCTTCCTGGAGGAATGCCTGCTGGGGTCGCGGTAGGGTCCGCCCGCGGTTCGCGCGCTCGCCGGGCGTGCCGTTTCTGCGGGCGAATCGATGCCGCCGTACGGGTGGTCGGGCTCGGGGACGTCTTGTGGCCGCGGTCCGCGGCCCCTTAGAACCGGGCCCGTGACCAAGACCCGGATGCGGGGCGGCGGCGCCGCCGTCCGGCCAGACCAAACTCGTCAGCCGGCTCTCCGACAAGTGCGCCGACGTCAAGGACTGGTCGAAGGACGACGGCGCCGTCGTCCACCAGTGGAGCTGCCGACTCGACAACGACCTGAACCAGAAGTGGACCTTCGAGCGCAGCGGTGGCTATTGGAAGGTGAAGAACGTCAACAGCGGCAAGTGCCTGGACGTCTTCGACGGCTCCTCGGCCGAAGGGGCGCGCCTCCAGCAGTACCGCTGCGGCGGGACGGACAGCCAGCTGTGGGAGTACGTCGCCACGCAGACGGTCCCCGAGTACTTCAAGCTGAAGAACCGCCGCAGCGGCAAGTGCATGGACGTGAGCGGGCGTTCCCACGACGACGGAGCGATCATCCACCAGTGGACCTGTCTGGACGGCGACGACCACAACCAGCAGTGGCGGTTCTTCACCGCTACCTGACGGGGCGGGCGTAGGGCCGGGTCATGACCTCCATGTTGTGGCCGTCGGGGTCGGCGAAGTAGGCGCCCCGACCGCCGAACAGCCGGTTGATCCGGCCCGGTTCGCCGTGGTGCGGATCGGCGTAGTAGGTGACGCCGACCGCGTCGAGGCGGGCGATCACCTCGTCGAAGCGCTCTTCGGGCACGAGGAAGGCGTAGTGCTGCGGCTGGATCGGCTCGTCCCGCATCTCGTAGTAGTCGAGCGTGACGCCGTTGCCGAGGTCGACGGGGAGGAACGGCCCGAAGGGCGCGCCCACCGCCAGCCCCAGGACCACGGCGAGGAACTCGGCCGACAACTGCCGGTCCCGGGCGTGGACGACGGTGTGGTCGAGCCGGACGACGTTCGCGCTCGGCGCGTGCGGGTTCGGGGTCGGGTGCTGCGGTGCGTTCTGCATGGGCGGGGGTCTCTCCGGGTCTGGGATCACTGGGCAGGGCTCAGGAAGTCGCGGAGGGTGCGGCGGCGCCCTGCCCCGCCCCGGGATCACTCCGAGGCCGGGAACCCCACTCGTGCATGGCCCAAGGCCGACCCGGCAGTCACCCGCCCGACCCTAGTGATCACCGACACCGTGGGCAACGGGGTTCCGGTTCGGTTCGGACGAAAACCCGGTGCGCGGTGTCGGCCGGACGGCCAGACTCGCCCGCATGGCATCCGAGATCACGCGCATCAATCCCGAGGAGCTCCACCCGACCCCGGGGTACCACCACATCACGGTGGTGGAGGCGGGTCGAACGGCGTTCCTGGCCGGGCAGTGCCCGCTGGACCGTTCCGGTGCGCTGGTGGGTCCGGGCGACCTCGACGCGCAGATCGACCAGGTGGCGGCCAACGCCCTCGCCGCCCTGAGCGCGGTCGGCGCCCGGCCGGACCACGTCGTCCGCTCGGTGATCTACGTGGTCAGCGCCGAGGTCCCGGCCCTGGGCGCCGCCTGGCGCCGCCTCACCGCTTCCGCCATCGGCCCCGCCTTCACCACCGCGAGCACGCTGCTGGGGGTGGCACAACTGGGCTTCACCGGCCAACTGATCGAGGTCGACCTCACGGCGGCCCTGCCCGCGTGACGTCCGCGGGCCGCGCGCCTAGAGCCCCGACGTGTCGAGCACGATCCCGAACGGCTCGGGCAGCCGGACCGGGACCCCGAAGGGGTGTGGCCCGTCCGCGCGGGTGTAGCCGAGCGGGCCGGGCTCGGAGAACACGCTGACGCTCCGCTCGACCCGGTCGACGAGCAGGTACAGCGGAGCCCCGTACTCGGCGTACCGCTTGCGCTTGACGACCCGATCGGTCTCGGCGTTCGACTTCGAGGTCACCTCTACGACGAGCAGGGTCTGGTCGGGCAGCAACGCTCCGCTGCCCTTGGCCAGCTCGACCGGGACCACGGCGATGTCGGGCACGTACCAATTGGGCGACCCCGGCAGGTCGAGGTTCCCGGAGCCGCCGAGGCAGTCGAGTTCGTCGACGCGTTCCACGATCTGACGGCGCACGATCTCGACGGCGCGCTCATGGTCCCAAGACGGCGACAGGGTGTCGATGACCCCCTCGATGATCTCCACGCGATCGCTCTTGATGTGCTGGATGGCGAACTTCAGCGCCTGCTCCGGGTCGCCCACCAGGCTGTAGTCGGCAGCTCCCCCGCCGTTGCCGACCGGTGCTGTGCTCATGGAGCGGTACTCCTCTCCTCCGTCACGGTGAAGCTACAGGTCCCCGGGATCCCGGCCCCCGCACGGGCCTCACCATCACCCGAACGGTGCCGTCTACACCCCTGGTGGTACGGGCGCGCCCACCTCGGTAGGAGATGAGGATCAACCTCCCGTTGGGCGAGCTGGGAAGGGCCGCCGCCGTAGGTTCCTGTCCGTCGGAACAAAGAATGTCGGGCAGATCTTTCAGGGGGAAACATGACACTCGCGCGCAAGGTGACGATGGCCGTGGCAGCGGCCGGGCTGGTCATCGGGGCAGCGGGGGCGGCGCAGGCGTCCGGGGGCGCGGTCTCGGGCAAGACCGTCGGCGGGTGCGGCGAGGCCAGCGGCAACTACCAGTGGTTCCAGACCGGCAACGCCGGCGGCTACCCGCTCTACAAGACGCAGTGGACCCTCACGACGAAGGACAACTGCGCCGACGGGAAGGGCGTCGAGCTCCGGGTCAGCTACCGCAAGTGGGAGAACGGCGCCTGGCGGGACGACCACATGGACCGCACGAAGAACCCGGTGCTCAAGTCGAGCGGTACCGGCGCCGACGTGAAGGACGTCACGATCTGGGTGTGCCTCAAGGGCGACGACAAGACCTGCGCGCCGGTCCGCTAGCCCGGCTCGCTCGCCCGCCCGCCCGCTCGTGACCGATGCCCCCACCGCCCGGCGGCGGTGGGGGCATCGGCGTGGTCAGGGGCCGGTGTCAGGCCGCCACCACGCGGCTGACCAGTTGGTCGCGGATGCGCGAGGGGATGGCCGGGGCGAAGCGCTGGAGGTAGTGGTCCATGTGGAGGTCGTCGCCGACCAGGAACGGCAGGTCGAAGACCAGGAGCTTGCGGACGGCCAGGAGGGGGAGCGGGGAGCGCAGGGGGCGGAAGGACTCGTTGTAGAGGCCGGGCTCCTCGCAGACCGGGTGGAACTGGCCGATCATCAGGCCCTCCGCGACGAACTCGTCCTTCGCCTTGCGCTGGAGCTCGTCCAACTCCACCGAGTCCGTCGGGTCGAAGCCCGGCAGGACGAGGAGGATCGTGAGCAGCTCCCGGTCCTCGGCGGAGAGCCCCTCGGAGAGGGTGGCGTGCCGGGTGCGCAGGGAGTCCACCGCCGAGGCGAGGTCGTCGCAGTCCGCCGACGGCATCGCCAGGTGGAAGAGGTCCTTGCGCAGCGCCGGCGCGGTGTACGGACACACCGGGCCGGAGCGGCCCAGCTCGGGATGGCTGGAGACCAGGAACTCCCGGCTCCACATCAGCACTTGCAGCAGCGGACCGATGTGCTCCGCCGGAACCTCGCCCCGGGCGACCTCGCCCGAGGTCCACGACAGGATCAGGTCGTCGCCCCTCATCGCGCCTCCCTCCACATCGGCCGCAGGGCGGGTCCGCCCCCTGGCAGGACGATCTCCGGGCCCACCCGCTCGAACCCGCCGCGCCGGCTCGCCGCCTCGCCGCCGGGCGAGCTGGCCTCCGTGTACAGGCCGACGCCCTCGGCGTCGGCCCGCGCCGCCAACCGGCCCACCAGGGCCGAGACCAGGCCGTCCCGCTGGCGGTCCGCGCGGACCCCGGCGAAGGAGATGTAGTAGTGCGGCGGGCCGTGCGGGTGGCGTGCGTCCTGGAGCGCCGCGATGGTGTGCAGCGCCGGGGCGTACGGGCCCAGGGCCGCGGCGGCCTCCGCCAGCCGCGCCGGGTCCGGTTCGGCACCCGGCGGCAGGAAGAGCAGGACGGCGTCGCCGTCCGGGCCGGTGAACACCCCGCCGTGGGCGGCGGACAGCTCGACGAACGCCCGGAAGAACCCGGGGAGGCGCTCCGCGCGCTCCTGCTCGTCGGGGACCATCCACCGGGCCAGGGCGTCCTGGTGGAAGGCGACGGCGAGGAGGGTGGAGAGGTGCGTGACCGCCGAGCGCCCCATCACGAGGGGCGTGCCGGTGGATAAGGACGGCTGGGGTGAGAGGGACGGTGACAGGGACGTGGACGTGGTCATGGTCGGGTCCTCCGGTCAGAAGGTGGCACGGCCGTGCGCGGCCAGGGCCGCCACGCGGGCGTGCAGGGTCGGGAGGTAGAGCTCGGACTCGGGCTTGATCAGGACGCTGCGCACGATGCGCGCCGCGTCCGCGTCGCGGACCGCGCCCGGGTGGCGCCGTACGAACGCGTCGGCGTCGGCGCGCAGCACGCTCAGGAAGACCGGGTCGGCCTCCGCCGTCATGCCGTCGCGCAGCAGCCGGTCCGAGGCGGCGTCGATCGCGGACAGCGATCGGTCCGCCGTCGCCGGGAAGTAGGTGACGATGTCGAGGTCGGGGCGCTGGTACAGCTCCAGCTCCGCCGAGTCGGTGATCAGGTCGGCCCAGCGCAGCGCGGCCCGCCGGTTCGCGGCGAGGATTGAGCCGAAGCCGTCGGGGGTGAGCGGGAGCAGCTCCAGGGTCAGCCACAGCGCGGACGCCGCGGCGCCCGCCCGCGAGCACTCCAGGCTGATCTCGCCGAGGTGCAGGTCGGCGTCGGTGAAGTAGGTGTACGGGGAGTCGTGGGCGAAGTGCCGTCCGGCGCGCGGGTCCGGGAAGAGCACCGCCCCGCAGCCGTAGGGCTGGAGCCCGTGCTTGTGCGGGTCCACGACCACCGAGTCGCAGTCGGCGATGGCCCGCCAGGGCCGCGGGTCGAAGCCCTCGGCCCCGGCCCGGCCCAGGATCGCGTAGAAGCCGCCGTACGCCGCGTCCACGTGGACGCGCACCCCGTACCGGCGGGCGATCGCGACCACCTCGTGGACCGGGTCCACGGTGCCGAGCCCGGTGGTCCCGGTGGTGACGACGACCGTGCCGATCCGCCCGGTGCGCAGGGCGTCCTCCAGCGCGTCCAGGTCGATCCGCCCGTGCCCGTCGACCGGGATCCGGTGGCCCTCGACGCCCAGGACGTGGCACATCCGCTCGTGGGTGTAGTGGCATTCGCTGCTGTACGCGATCCCGCGGTCCGGGTGGAGCTGGCGGGCCACGTACAGCGCTTCGAGGTTGGCCATGGTGCCGCTGGTGGTCAGGTGCCCGACGTGCGCGTCGAAGCCGAACATGGCGGCGAGGGAGGCGACGGCCTCGCGTTCCATCTCGGTCGTCGCGGGCCCGCCCTCGGCGGCGTGGTTGTTGGGGTTGAACAGCATCGCGGTCAGGTAGCCGACGACGGCCGCCGGGTGCGGGGGCTTGACCATCTGTCCGGCGTAACGCGGGTGGAAGAAAGGATAGTTGTGGTCCATCCGCTTGGCGAGCCGCTCGAAGGCCCCGTCGAAGGCATCGGGGTCGACGCGGTGGGCGTCGTGCGTCTCGTACGGTCCGAACTGGCCGCCCCACCGCTCGGCGACCCCGAGCGCGCGCGGTAGCCAGTCGCGCAGATCGTGCAGGTCGTTCAGGTCCACGGTGAGCCTCCCCCGGTGGCCGCGCTCTGCGGCACGAGTGGTGCGTACGCGGTCCGACGTACGCACGAGCAGATATACGGAGCCCACGCAAGCCCCGCGCAACGCCGGACGGCCGCACACCACCTGGGCTCCAGCGATGTGCGAGAGGCGTCTGGTGCACTCGCCGCGCGACACCCGTGCCGAAGCCGTGTGCGACACCCGCGCACGGCTGCGGGAGCCGTTCCCGCCCACCCCTTTTCAGCCCTTCCAGGAGGACATCGCATGGTCACCAGACGCAGAGTGCTCGGCGGCGCCCTGGCCGCGGCCGGTGCCGGACTGATCACCGGCGGCGCGCTGACGCCGATGCTCGACGCCCGTACCGCCCAAGCCGCCGACACGGCGCCGGGCGTGGCGCCCAGACCGGTCGCGGTGCCGGTGCCGCCGCCCTTCTCGGTGCGGATGCCGATCCTGCCGGTGCTGACCCCGGTCTCGACCTCGGGCGGGCAGGACACCTACGCCGTCACGATCAAGGAGGTGTCACGGGAGATCCTGCCCGGCGGCATGGCCAAGGTCCTGACGTACGACGGCTGCTTCCCCGGACCGGTGCTGCGCGCGCGCAGCGGCCGCAAGGTGGTGGTCCGCCACCGCAACACGCTCGGCATGCCGGTCGCCGTCCACCTGCACGGCGGATCGGTCACCCAGGACAACGACGGCTCCCCGATGGACACCTTCGCGCCCGGCACCTCGCGCACGTACACCTACCCGAACCAGCAGCCGGGCGCCCCGCTCTGGTTCCACGACCACGCCCACCACATGGAGTCGGAGCACGTCTACCGCGGCCTGTCCGGCTCCTACCTGCTCTCGGACGAGACGGAACGCGCACTGCCGCTGCCGTCGGGGCAGTACGAGATACCCATCGCGCTGCGGGACGCGCACTTCGACGAGTACGGCCAGCTCGTCTACGTCATGGACGACGCCTTCGGCCGCACCACCATCCTCGCCAACGGCCGCCCGAGCCCGTACGTCGAGGTCGCGGCCCGCAAGTACCGCTTCCGGCTGCTGAACTCCTCCAACATGCGCTTCTTCCAGCTCAAGCTGTCGGACGGCGGCCAGATGATCCAGATCGGCTCGGACGGCGGGCTGCTGGAACACCCCTTCCCGACGGACACCATCGGGCTCTCCCCGGCGGAGCGCGCGGACGTGGTCATCGACTTCTCCCGCTACCCGGTCGGCACGAAGATCGTCCTGGAGAACACCCTGGGCCCGGGCACCCCCGACCAGGTCGGCAAGGTGCTGCGCTTCGACGTCGTGCGCACGGCCGGCGACCAGAGCCGGGTGCCGGACACCCTGCGCACGCTGCCCGCGGTGGCGGCGCTGCCGAAGCCCGCGGTGCGGCGCACCATCGTGCTCAGCATGGACGAGGACGGGCGCCAGGAACCGCGGGGGTTCATGGACGGCCAGGCCTACGACCCGAACCGCATCGACCAGACGGTCGCCCACGGCACCTCGGAGGTCTGGACGGTCACCAACGCCAACAAGCTGATCCCGCACAACTTCCACATGCACCTGGTCCAGTTCCGGGTGCTGGAGCGAAACGGCGCCCCGGCCGGACCGGCGGAGGCGGGGTTGAAGGACACCGTCCGGCTGTTCCCGGGGGAGACCGTCACACTCCACGCGACCTTCGCCTCGTACCGGGGGACGTACGTCTACCACTGCCACCTGCTGGACCACTCGGCCATGGGGATGATGGCCAACTTCCGCGTGCGGTAGACCGTTTCCTTCGGGCCGCCGCGGCCGCAGCCCGACTCGACGTGCACTCAAGGGCCGGACGAGCACGGGCCGCGAGAGTGACGAGCACAGACCATGTCCAGCCGTGTCCCCCATGACTTCGCATGCGTCCGTACGTTCTCGCAAGGAGATCACCATGACCACCTCGCTCACGTTCCTCACATCCCACGACGGGGTACGCACCGTCCTGGACGAGGTGCGCGCAGTCTGGGCGACCCTCCTCAAGATCACCGACCCTCCGTTGGAGGCCAACTTCTTCGAGCTGGGCGGCGATTCACTGGCCGCCCACCACATGCTCCGCCAGCTCTCCCGCACCTACGGCGTCGAGCTCCGGCTTCGCCAGATCTACGAGACCCCCACGATCGCGACCCTGGCCGCGGCCGTGACCACCCGGATCGAGCAGCAGGGCCAAGGGCCGGGGGACGGGTCGGGTCACGAGTGAGCGGCGGGGCGGGGGCGGGGGCGGGGCTCGTGGGCCGGGTCACCGGCACCGGCACCGGCACCGGCACCGGCACCGGCACCGGCACCGGCACCGGCACCGGCACCGGCACGTGCACGTGCACGGGCACCCGCAGGATCCGGCCATGCGGCCCCCGCCCCGCCCCGCGCCGCCCGGACCCGTCTTCAAGCGCACTTCCGGTGGCTCTCCGGCGCCGGGGAGGAGGGTCGGGGCCACAGGTCAGGGAGGCTGAGCCGATGTCGGGTGAGCGAGTGCACCGCGCGTCGTACGAGATCGACGTGTCCGCGCCGGCCGGGGTGGTCTACGGGCTGATCGCGGACACCACGCAGTGGCCGTTGATCGCGGCGTCGAGCATCCATGTCGAACGGCTCGATTTCGACGGCGTGCTCGACCGGTTCAGGATGTGGTTCACCGCCAACGGGAGCATCAGGTCCGCGCTCTCGCACCGGACCCTGGACAGCGCGCGCACGCGCATCGACTTCCTCCAGGAACTCCCCGCCGCACCCGCGGTCACCATGGCCGGGACCTGGACCGTCGAACCCCGCGGCACCGGGCGCAGCCGGCTGCGCCTGGAGCACGAGTTCACCGTGGCCGCCGGCCCGCCGGGGGACGTCGCGTGGCTGCTGCTCGCGACCGACACCAACAGCCGGGCCGAGCTGGAACAGCTCAAGGAGAACGCCGAGCGGTGGCGCGAAATCGACGGACTGATGCTCGGCTTCGAGGACTCCGTCCGGGTGCACGGCCCGGCCGAGCTGGTCTACGACTACCTGTACGGGGTGGCCGACTGGCCCGGCCGGGTCCCGCACGTCACCCGCGCGGAGGTCCGCGAGGACGTCCCGGGGGTGCAGCGCGTGCGGATGGAGACCCTGGCCGAGGGCGGCGGTCCGCCGCGGGAGACCGAGTCCGTACGGATCTGCTTCCCGCACGCCGCCCGCATCGTCCACAAGCAGACGAGGACACCGCCGCTGATCGAGGCGCACACCGGGGAGTGGTCCGTGCTGCCCGACGAAACGGGCGTGACGGCGATCTCCCACCACAGCGTGCTGCTGCGCGCGTCCGACGTCGAGCAGGTGCTCGGGCCGGGGGCCGATCTGCCCCGGGCGCGTGCGCACGTACGCGCGATGCTCGGCCGCGAGAGCACGGCCGTCCTCGAACTGGCCAAGCGGCACGCCGAGTCCGCGATCCGCACCCTGTGAGACCCGAGCGGGTCGATATTCTTCTGACGCCCCGTCAGATTCTGATGTCACGAACGTGTTGGGGGTATCCGGGCGCGGCTCGCTCCTCCTTCTTCCATGGCACAAGATCGATCGGGGACACCTCTCATCCGACCCGCCCGCCCACCGACCGACCCGCCGACCGCCGACCGACCGTCTCCCGCACCTACGGCCTCCCGCACCTACGACCTCCCGCACCCGATCGTCCGTACCCGACCATCCACCAGGAGTGACATGTCCCGCCGTCTGTTCACCTCGGAGTCCGTCACCGAGGGCCACCCCGACAAGATCGCCGACCAGATCAGCGACGCGATCCTCGACGCCCTGCTCACGGAGGACCCCACCTCCCGCGTGGCCGTCGAGACGCTGATCACCACGGGCCTGGTCCACATAGCCGGTGAAGTGACGACCCAGGCGTACGCGCCGATCGCGGCCATCGTCCGCGCGAAGATCCTGGAGATCGGCTACGACTCCTCCGGCAAGGGCTTCGACGGTGCCTCCTGCGGCGTCTCGATCTCCATCGGCGCGCAGTCCCCGGACATCGCGCAGGGCGTGGACACGGCGTACGAGAGCCGGGTCGAGGGTGTCGGAACGGATGGCGAGGGCGACGAGCTGGACAAGCAGGGCGCGGGCGACCAGGGCCTGATGTTCGGCTACGCCTGCGACGAGACCCCCGAGCTGATGCCGCTCCCGATCCACCTCGCGCACAAGCTCTCGCGGCGCCTGTCCGAGGTCCGCAAGAACGGCGCGATCCCCTACCTGCGTCCCGACGGCAAGACCCAGGTCACCATCGAGTACGACGGCGACAAGGCCGTCCGCCTCGACACCGTCGTCGTCTCCACCCAGCACGCCGCCGACATCGACCTCGACGCGCTGCTCACCCCCGACATCCGCGGGATCGTCGTCGAGCACGTCCTGGGGCAGCTGGCGGAGGACGGCATCAAGCTGGACACCGAGGGCTACCGCCTGCTGGTCAACCCGACCGGGCGCTTCGAGATCGGCGGCCCGATGGGCGACGCCGGCCTCACCGGCCGCAAGATCATCATCGACACCTACGGCGGCATGGCCCGCCACGGCGGCGGCGCCTTCTCCGGCAAGGACCCGTCCAAGGTCGACCGCAGCGCCGCCTACGCGATGCGCTGGGTCGCGAAGAACGTCGTCGCCGCCGGTCTCGCGACCCGCTGCGAGGTCCAGGTCGCCTACGCGATCGGCAAGGCCGAGCCTGTCGGCCTCTTCGTCGAGACCTTCGGCACCCACACCGTGCCCACCGACCGCATCGAGGAGGCCATCTCCACGGTCTTCGACCTGCGCCCGGCCGCGATCATCCGCGACCTCGACCTGCTGCGCCCGATCTACGCGCAGACCGCCGCCTACGGCCACTTCGGCCGCGAACTCCCCGACTTCACCTGGGAGCGCACCGACCGCGCCGAAGCCCTGAAGGCCGCCGCCGGCGTCTGAGCACCTGCTCGCCCCTGCCCTGCCCCCTGCGCCTCCCCACTTCGCCCCGCCGACATCGAGATCAGCTCACAGGAGTCCACGTGCGTATCGCGGTGACCGGATCCATCGCCACAGATCACCTCATGGCCTTCCCGGGCCGGTTCGTCGACCAGCTGCTCCCCGACCAGCTGGAACACGTCTCGTTGTCCTTCCTCGTCGACACGCTGGAGGTCCGGCGGGGCGGAGTGGCGGCCAACATCTCCTACGGGCTCGGCGGACTGGGCCTCGGCCCGCTCCTCGCGGGCGCCGTCGGCGCCGACTTCGCCGAGTACGAGGTCTGGCTCAAGGAACACGGGGTCGACACCGGCGCGGTGTACGTCTCCGACGACCGCCAGACCGCCCGCTTCATGTGCATGACCGACCAGGATTCGAACCAGATCGCCTCGTTCTACGCGGGCGCCATGGCCGAGGCCGACCGGATCGACCTGCACCCCCTGCACGCCCAGGCCCCCCTCGACCTGGTCCTCGTCTCCCCGAACGACCCGGCGGCGATGATCCACCACACCGACCAGGCCCGCGCCCTGGGCATCCCCTTCGCCGCCGACCCCTCCCAGCAGCTCGCCCGCCTCTCCGGCGCGCAGGTGCGCACCCTGGTGGACGGCGCGGCCTGGCTGTTCACCAACGAGTACGAGTCCGCCCTGCTGCGCGAACGCGCAGAGTGGAGCCACACCGACGTCCTCGACCGGGTCGGCACCTGGGTCACCACCCTGGGCGCCCAGGGCGTGCGCATCGACCGCAAGGGCGACCCGACGATCACGGTGCGCGCCGTCCCCGGCATCACCCCCGAGGACCCCACCGGCGTCGGCGACGCCTTCCGCTCCGGTTTCCTGGCCGCGGTCAGTTGGCAGCTGCCGCTGGAGACCGCGGCGCAGCTGGGCTGTGCGATGTCCGCCCTCGTTCTCGCCGCCGTGGGCTCGCAGTCGTACGAGATCCGCCCCGCGGCCCTCCTCGCCACCGTCCGCGCGGTGTACGGGGACCACTCCGCCGAGCTGCTCGCACCGCGACTGGGACGGCTGACATGACGACCGACGCGCAGGAACGGGCGAACGCCCTCCGGCAGGCGCTGGCCACCCGCGTGGTGGTCGCGGACGGCGCGATGGGGACGATGCTCCAGGAGCAGGACCCGTCGCTGGAGGACTTCGAGCAGCTGGAGGGCTGCAACGAGGTCCTGAACGCGACGCGCCCCGACATCGTGCGCTCGGTCCACGAGGCCTACTTCGCGGTGGGCGTGGACTGCGTGGAGACCAACACCTTCGGTGCGAACCACGCGGCCCTGGTGGAGTACGACATCCCGGACCGGAACTTCGAGCTCTCGGAGGCGGGTGCGCGGATCGCGCGCGAGGTCGCGGACGAGTTCACGGCCTCGACGGGGCAGCAGCGCTGGGTGCTGGGCTCGATGGGCCCGGGCACCAAACTGCC
>NZ_JBITDP010000032.1:0-73747 GCF_044454405.1 Streptomyces sp. NPDC051555
GCCCGCCGACCCTGTGCACGGCCGGTTCAAACCTGTGGGTTGCCGGTGGACAGAGCCGTGGACGAACCTGTGGACAAAAAGTTGTCCACACCCGCGGAGCGGGTACAGAGGGCGCGGGGCGCCCTCTGAAAGAGGGTCAGCGCGGAGCGCTGACCGGCCGGCCCTTCGGGCCGTCCGGGGAGCCGGCCCGCGGGGCGGGCCGGGTGGTGGGTGGTGCGGCGGGTTTTCTTGCTTCCGGTTTTCTGGGGTTTCTGTTACCGAATGGCTGGCTAGGTGGAGGGGGTTGGGCCCCGTTGTCCTGCTTGCCTTTTCGGTGGTTTCTCGGCGGGTTATCGCGGGGTCCGGTAGGTGTTTCTCTTCCGGACCCGTGTTGTCCTGCCGTGTGTTCCCAGTATAGGGGTTCCGGTCCGTCATTTGCAAGTTATGCAACGGGATTTGACGGGGTATCCGATCCCCGGGTTGTCCGGGGAGTGTGCGGGGCAGTGAGGCTTGCCCTGTAAGGCTTCTGGTGTGAGCCTACAGGGCGTTTGGCGGGTTGGGGAAGGGTGGGGCAGGGGCTTGTCCATGCGGGGCGCGAGGGGGCTTTCCGTGGCCCTTCGCGGGTGGCGTTAGATTCGCTCCCAGGTTTGGCGGGGCGTTAGATTCGGCGCCCCCGTGGGGGGTTAGATCCGGGGGCGTCCGGTGGGCGCGTGAGGGGATGGCGTTAGATTCGCGTCCGGATGGACCGTACCGCATTCCGGGGCCGTTAGATTCGCGCCCATGGGTGCGGGATGGGTGCTCCGGGATGCGGGGGCGCAGTGAGTCCCGGGGGTGAGTCTGAGTGGTCGCGTGCGGGGCCGGGGCTGGACCGTGGGGGTGGGGCGGGGGTGAAGTTCCTAGATGGTGGCTGGTCTGAGTAAGTGCTGTGGGGGGCATCCCCCTTGGGTGTTGCATATCTCTGGAGTCGTGTGTATTGTAGTGATCACGAGGTCGGGGGTACGAAGAACCGGCCGAGAACCAACTCGCCCTTATGGAGGGAAACTTCATGTCTGCCACGTTCACGACCCAGGCCGGTTCCAACTACAGCTACACCGTCGAGACCGACGAGAACGGCGAGACGGTCTACAACCTGACCCGGGTCTTCGGGGAGAACGCGCTGGCGATCGGCTCGGTCGTGGTCCACCCCGACTACGACCTGACCCCGGCCGTCCCGGGTCTGCTGAACATCCAGTTCGGCAAGGGCAGCACGGACCGCCACGAGCGCACCGACGTCCCGATGCTCGGCGGCCAGCACGACCCCTACGTGATCGGCCACCAGCTGGTCAACCCGGCCGACCTCGTGGCCGACCCGGACGCGGAGACCCCGGTCACCGACCCGAAGATCAACATCACCCGCACCGTACGCGCCGCGCAGACCGAAACCGGCACGTCCTCGTTCCAGGCCACCACCGAGACGTTCAAGCGGGTCCAGGACCTCATCACCGCACTCGTCACCATCTACCAGGGCGACAAGAACACCCCCAAGCGCGCCAAGCAGTACGCGGCCTTCCTCAACACCCAGCGCGCCGAAAAGATCCAGCCCGAGCTGGACGCGATCGACGCCCAGATGAAGATCCTCCAGCTCCGCAAGGCCGAGCTGACCGAAAAGCTGAACGGCTACAACGCCGCCTAAACCCCCAACCACGGTGCGGACGACCCCAACCCCCCAAGGGCCGCCCACACCCACCCCACAACCCGCCCCAGCCCCCCAACCCCCCACCCCCGGGGGGTTGGGGCGGGCGCCACCCGAAACGCCACGGCAAAAGCCGGCCCCAGGCCACCGGCCCGAGTCAAGTTCTCCCCGGGGGAAGGCTCGCGTGTCCGGCCCCCCGGGGATACGGGCCCCGTCCCTGTCGTCCCAGCCTCCCCAACGGGCTCCGGGCGGGCACGGATGGCACGGGCGGGCCGCCCTGCTGCGCCGTAGCTCAGTTGGTAGAGCGCGCCTCTTATAAGGGCGATGTCGCGGGTTCGAGTCCCGTCGGCGCAACTAGCGTTGCATATCTCTGAATTATCAGGTATCTTAGTTTTTGTGAGGCCGCGCGGATCGCCGGCCGCCACTCCATCCGATCGCACGCCTGGGGGAACCGCATGTCCACGACCACTCCGCAGCCCTCGTCCGACCTGATCACCTCCACGGTGGCAACGCCGGACCTCACCCGGCCCCACCTCCTCAAGGTCTGCGACTTGGAGGCCAACGGCGACCAGCGGGGCGCCACCTGCGTCAACTGCGATGCATACGGCGAACTCTCCGCTCTGCGGAACCTCTCGCCGAGCTCGTACGGCTGCCAGCCGGGCATCGAGCGCTTCACCAGCCCCTCGCCGCTCTGGCTCTAGCGACCGGCCCACGGGGCGGGCGCGCCGCGCGCCCGCCCCCGCTCCCCACCCATACGAAGAACCGAAGGACTTCCCATGACGCACCTCGCGACTCTCGACGTCCGCTGGTACCAGTACAACGGCTCAACAGGTGGACGCGGCATCAGCGACGCTCGCGACGTTCACGCCCAGGCCGAACACGACTCCAACACCACGGAGCGCCACGTGGACGGGTCTCTCACCATCACCTACGGCCGGACCGGAACCACCACCCACTACCGGCCCGCCACGGCGGACGACCGGGCCCAGATCATGGAGGAGAACCGCGCCAAGATCGATGGAAACGCGCGGCTCGGTAAGGGCGTGGCCGAAGTGCTCAGGGCCGCCGGTATCCAGATGGCCCGGTGGATGCATCCCGGGGGTAGCGGCGTGTACGTCCACACCGCCGGTAGCCAGGTTTCGGTGTGGTGGTGGTACTCCACCGAGGCGGAGCGTTCGACTTCCCCTGCCCCGTGGACCGGTGGAGAGGACGGCGGCGTCCGGGCGCAGGTTGTCGCCGCTCTGGAGACGGCCGGGCTCAACCTCTCGTCCGAATCCGCTGACCCTGTGCTGAGGACAGAAGACAACCCGCAGATCTGATCCGCCGACGAAGGGATATTCCCATGCACACTGACCCTCTTATGGACTTGCTTGCCCGCGCAGCGCGGGGGGACGCGGCAGCCGCCGCCGCGTTCGTGAAGACGCAGGCCGTACGCGTCCAGGCCCAGGAACGCGTCAAGGCCACTGGACGCGCCGCCGCGTGGCGCATGATCCGGGCGGCCTCGTAGTCGGCCCCCCGCCCGCCCCGCCCCGCTCAGCATTTGCTGAGCGGGGTACTCGCGTTTCTCGGGTTATGCAACGCCCCCGCGTGGGGGTGCCGCTGCACCGGCCGGGCCGCCTCTGGCACTCGGTGTTGTCGCCCGATCCTCGGTCCTGCTTCCTCGGTGGCTACTCCTCCCCAATCGGTCGTCGCCACCCTGGTCTCGTCTCCTCGGGTCTCTTCTGGCCTTTTGCTGCGTTGTCCTGTTGATCGTCTCTTCCTTCCTGCTCGGTCCTTCCCTTCCTCGCTTGTTCTCTTCTTCGCCTTAACTGGCTCCGTCGTATCGCCTATCCACTCCGTGCCGTCTGCCTGCCCTCGCTCCTCCCGTCCCTCTTCCCGTCCTTCCCCGTCCGTCCGTCCTTCCGTCCGTCCTTCCCCGTCCGTCCGTCCGTCCTTCCGTCCTTCCCCGTCCGTCCGTCCCTTCTCTGTTCGTCTTCCCGTCTCTGTCCATCTCCGCCCCTTGTCCCTCTCACCTTCGCTGGGCCCTCATAGCCCTTGGGGTCTCGTAGAGAAGTAGTCGGCGTGACTAGCACCCCTTGACCATGGCCCTGACCTGCTATTTTCCCCTTGCAGTCCATGACGTAGAGGCAACTCGTAGAGCAACTCGTAGAGCAACTCGTAAGGCAACTCGTAAAGCAACTCGTAAAGCAACTCGTAGAGCAACCTGCGGTAGAGGGGGGCTGGACGTGAATGGCCGGCGGAACCGGGGAGGGTGATTTCTCCTCCCCGGTCCCGTGGATCGGGGAGGAGAAATCACCCCTCTGTCCCTGGACGCGTGTGGGGGTGGGGAGATTTCCCCTCCCCGGCACTGCGCGACGGGGGAGAGAAGTCTCCCTCCTGCCCTGGAGCCTCGCGCTCAGGCATCAGGGGAGAGATTTCTCCGTGGCGCATTCATGGGGGGGAGAAATCTCCCCTCCAGTCAGGGGGAGATTTCTCCGTGGCTCCTGGTCCAGGGTTCCGGCCGTAGCGCGGTCGGCAGTCGTGCAGGGATGTGACCACGGCCCCGGTGCCGGCGGAGTTGCTCGCCGTCGGCACCGGGGCCGTGGTCACTTCACCAGGGGTGGTCACCCCTGCGGAGGGAGGACGGCCACCTTGGGTCCGTTCTCCTCCGGGATTCGGCCTTCCAAGCAGAGGCCGCGATAGCCAGGCGTATGGGTGTACCCGTGGCCGTCGCAGGTCGCACAGTCGGGGGCGTGGCCGACGGAGCTGGTTCCGAAGCAGTCGATCGGCTCCTGGTGAACGGGCACGTAGAGGCCGTCGCCATGGGATTCCCAGGTGAGCACGGCAAGGACCTCGCCGGTGCCGTCGCAGCCTCCTGCGCAGCCAGCGGGGTGCGGGGACTCCTCGTCGTCCTCGTCCTGGTTGTAGAGGTCGCGGTAGGAGTCCAGGAGGTAAGCGCGGGCGAGGTCGTCGTTGAGGGTGGGCCGGCCGTCGAGGGTCCGCAGGGCGTGGCCGGCGGTGGCGGCCGCCGCGGCGGTGGCTGTGTCGGCGGGGGCCGCGGCGGCGGCCCAGTCGAGGATGAGGCCGCGGGTAATGAGGTGCCGCCGCGTCTCGTCCGCCACGTTGACGGGCGGGAAGTACAGGCAGCGCCCCAGGGTGGCCCAGGCGTAGGTGTCGCACATCTGGTGCAGCAGTCGGGGCCCGTCGGGATAGATCGGGAGTTGGCGGTGTGGTCTGTCCGAGGCGGGCGGCTGTGTTCCGTAGACGGCTCCGTGGTCGTGGCCGTGGAAGAGGCCGTACTGGGTGCGGAGGTGGTCGTGGGCGTTGAGAGGGTGGTCGTCGCGGGTCAGCCCGTCGACCTCGCGGAGGAAGTCGCCTTGGTCTCGGGCGGATTCGTGGAGGGTCGGGTCTTGGGAGCGCAGGGCGAGGATGTCGGTGAGCGCGCCGAGGTGGAGGAGGTTCTGGCGTCGCATGGTGGGGACGGACTCGCCGTCGGGGTCGTGTTCAAGGGCAAACACGAGCTGGAAGAAGGCCCATCTGGCTTCGAGGATGAGCCGGGTGATGGAGGGGCGTTCGCGGTGGTACGCGGTGACGACGTGTTCGGGCTGCATGGTCATGGGCAGGCCTTCCGAGTGGTGGTCCAGGTGTGCTGGGCGGCCTGTGGTGCGTGGCAGGCTTCTGGTGGCCGCAGCGGGGCGTGGTCGGTGGGCGGTTCCGTCGGCGCGGGGCCGGCGCCGAGTGGACGCCGGCCCTGCGGGAGTGGGAGTTGTGCTGCTACTGGGCTGCGTCGCGCTGCCATAACTGGTCGCGCGGCAGTGGGTCGTCATCGAATCGGGCGTAGCGGGGCCGGTTGTTCACGGTTGTTTGCCGCTTGGGGTCCATGTGTCGGTCTCCGGGTTCGGGACGGGGCTCAGATCCGGTCGTGGAGGTCGGTGTCGTCGTACTTGGTCTGGGAGACCTTGATCCACCCGGTGCGGTCGCCGTCGCTGAGCTTGAGCTCCCACTTGGGCTGCTCCCACCGTCGGCCTGTCTCTTTCCGGCCGACGAGTTCTTGGTCGCAACGCTTGGTGGGCTGAGTTCCACCGGTGGCCGAGCCGGACGATTCCGAGGTGGTGCTTCCGCTGGAGCCAGGCAACTTGCTTCCGGGCTTCGTGCCGCCGGAGGAGCTGGACGACGACCCGGTCTTGCCCGTGGACCCGCTGCTTCCCGTCTTCCCGGACGTCGTGCTCTTACCTCCGGCGGTCCCACCTGTACCGCTGGGGAGGGACATGGTGAAGGCGCTGGAACGGACGGTTGTGCAGTTCTCGCGGTAGAGGTTCTCGTATTCCGGGATCCAGTAACCCGCGTGGCCGCGCTTGTCGATGACTTCGCCGTGCTTGACGGGTTGACCGGAGCAGCCGGTGAGGAGGAGGGCGGCGGCCGCCGCCGAGCTGATCATCATGGTGCGGGCAGTGGGCACGACAGTCTCCTGGGCGTGTGTAGGTGCGCTCGTCTGCTACAGGTGTTGTGCGCGAGCCGCGTGTGACAGTTGCGGAGGATTTTCTTTCGTCGGAATGAAATTACATACAATCTCAGAGTTACACAACGCATGTGATCGTAGGTGCCATGAAAACACGCTCCTGGTGTCACGGCCTGGTCCTCCGGATGTTGGCCGTTTCGGTGATCCCGGCATGGGGCGCGGGCCCTCCCCCAGCTGTCCCCTTCACTTCTCCAGGTGTTCAACGCGCCATGCCGAAGGGCCCCTTGCCGGGTCCGGGACGATACGGACTCGCCTCTCCGCTCGGTCTCCGCCCCGCTCTCCGCGGCTCTCCGCGGGTGGAGAGTGTGCAGGTCCGCAGTGCTCTCCGCCCCTGGAGAGCGACCCGGAGAGCGCGGTGGGCGAATCCGTGGGAGAGGGCCGTGGTGGCAGCTCGTCCCGGTGGACTCCGGCCCTCCCCGCGTGCCCCCGGGCCCGGAACTTACGGGCCGGGTTGTAGCCGGCGCGGAGAAGGGTCTGGCGCAGCTGCTCGTCGGTGGCATCTCGGAGCCCGGGAAGCCGGTCCCGCATGGCCGGCCGGAGGTCCTGCAGGTGGACCCCGTTGTCCATCCCAATCAGCTCGCGGAGAAGGGCCGTGAGGGGCTCTTCCTGCGGGGTCTTTGTGGGGGGCCGAGCAGACCCTTCTTCCGTGTTCCCCTCCCGGGTGGCCCGCGTGGGGGAGCTGGCTGACGGCTCGGCGGAGGGTGACGCCGAGGTGGGCGGAGTCAAGGCCTCGGCCAAACGGTCCGTGAAGGATGTCCGAGCACTCCCGCTTGACTTGGCCGAAGTCTTCCTCTCGCGGCCGCCTGTGGTGTGCGCGGCCGCCCACCTCTCCGCGATCACAGCTGCGGCCGCCCAGGCCGGGAGCGCGACGAGCGGGGTCAGCGGATAGGTGGCCAGGGTGTGCGCCGCCGCGTACACGACCAGAAGCGGCGCGACAATCAGACGCACGACAGGAGACGCTTTCGGAGCGATGTCGCCGGTGAACCAGCCCCGGACCCCCACGAGAAGGACGCGTGTCCCGGTGCGCAGGGGTGTCCACAGGCAGCGGGGGACGCCGGCCAGACGCCGCGTGGTACGGCGGCTGACGGTTCGGGTGGCCTCGGCCGCCAGCGAGCCGAGGTCCGCTGCCGTGCGTCGGTCCAGGACCACGTACGGACGGAGGTCCGGCATCGTCAGGGCGCGCAGGGGACTGCTCTCCCCTTCCGGGCCCTGCGGCTCCAGAGGGCTGCCGCACTCGGCAGCCGGCGGCCGCGGAGCGGGGCCCCCGCCCGGGCTGGCGGCCTGCTCCCCCTGCGTCTCCGGGCCGGGCGCGTGGTCGGGGTCCGGGGCCAGGCGGGCGTGCGGGGCCGGCCTCATGATCCGACGCTCTGTGCGATCGCCGCGATGCGGTTGGCCAGCTCGCCCCACGGTCCTCCCGCGCCTGAGGCGACGTAGAAGAGGACGAGGAAGAGCATGGCGAAGCCCCGGCGGCTCAGCTTCTTGAAGAAGGCGAGCGCCAGCAGGATGCCGGCCAGGGCTGGCATCGTGAGCTTGGGAAAGGCCTTGCCGACGAGGCCGATGATGTCGTTCACAAGCGAAGAGATGATGTCGAAGGGGAACCCTGCGGCGACGAACGAGGCGCCGGCGAGGGCCGGAAGCAGGACGCAGGCCCACCACGGGAGCGGGCCGGCCTTCCCGCCCTCGTTGTCCTTCGTGCCGAACCACAGCACGACGGTGAGGATGGCGGCGACACCGAAGACGCCGACGCCGGTGAGGAAGCTCATGTGGGTATTTCCGTTCCAGGGTGCGGTGGCGTCAGAGCGTCATCTGGGAGATCGGGGTGGGGTCGCCGTACATCGCTACGCCCGCGACGAGGCAGGCGGTCGGGATCCGGGCGGCCCAGGCGAGGGGGAGAATCCACTTCCGTGCCCGGTAGTCCAGGAGCAGGACGGCGGCCGCGATGCCGTAGCAGGTGAGGCTGTAGGTGTCGGTGAGGGTGGGGTGTTCCTTGACCAGGAAGGCGACGCCCTCGCGGACCCATTGGGGTCCACCGCGCCAGAACCCGACGCCCAGGGCGCTGCCGGAGTAGAGCAGCCAGATGACGTAGGCCGGAGTGGCGCGGATCACTTCGATCAGCGAGCGGCGCTCCCGCTCCGGTCGGATGATCTGGTCGACTCCGGGGGCCGCGAACCGCGGGCGCCGTGTCCAGTTCTGGCTGCGTCCCGCGCGGGCCCTGCGCGGTCCGCTGCCTGAGCGCGGGTTCCTGCTGGTGTCCTGCTCGTCCTCCCTCTCCTCCCCGTCACTAGAGCTGTCCTCCTGTGCCTCCGCGGTTTCGGGGCGGTGGGTGGCTGCACTGTTCGGGGCGTTGGTTCGCGCCCACGCGCGGACACGGTCGCGGAGGCCGAGGACGGGCTGTTCCGGCTCTTCGTCCGCCGGGTCTTCTTCCGCCTGGAGGTCCTGCTCGTCGTGGGCGGTGAGCTGTGGCTTGTCGGGCAGGCGCCAGTCGGGGAGGCGGGGTGCGCCTCGGCGGGTAAGGGTCGTGGCCGGGTGCTGTGTCCCTGCGGACGGGTGTTCGCTTCCGGGCTGTGCGCTGGGTACCGCTTCCGCGGGCGGCTCCGCAGGTGCGGCCGGGTTCGGGTGTGCGACCTCCGTGTCGTCGGCAAGGGGATCGCTATGGCCGAACGGGCGTGCGCCAACTTTGGCGAGCATCCGGCGCATCAGCCGCTCGTCGGCTCCCGCGGAGTGGTTCCGGTCCGGGCGCGGCGCGGGGCGCCGGGCGCGCCGCGTGCGGCCGCGGCGGCCGCGGCTGGAGGGGGTGTCGCTCATCGCTCGGACTTCCCGTGGGCGTCGGGGTGCGGAACGAGGATCAGGCGGGGCCGGGTCCCCTGCCGCGCGCGGGCGGTCTGGGTGGTGCGCGCCCGGGCTGCCGGGCGGCGGTCCGCGGCGATGAGGGCGAGTGCTTCGTTGACGTGCTCGTCGAACGTGGCGGGCATGAGATGGGTCCTCACGGTGGTGCTCGCGGGCAGCCTCGGGGCGCCCTGCAGAGCGGGACATCGGATCAGGACTGCCGGGCGCCGGCGCCGGCGGGGACGAGGAGACCGTTGCCGAGCTGTGCGTAGCGGTCGCTGGGGGCCAGGCCGAGTAGGAGTTCGTCGAGGGACTGCTGCTCCACGGCGGATCCCGGGGCGGTCAGCAGGAGGGTTCGGGCGGCGGCAGCTGGCTGGGGGTCATTCGCGACGGCGACGGCCTGGTCGAAGTGGTCCAGGAGGTCCACGCCGTGGCCGATGTCGCTGCTGGCTGCGGCGTGGGCGCGGAGTGCCCCGGGCAGCCACTCGCGCTGCGAGTCCAGGAGCCGCTTCGCTCGCTTGTTGCCGATGCCGAGCTTTGTGGCGGACTTGTTGATGCCCCAGCTGAAGGTGCCGTCATCCCCGCGCGGCACGGTCTCGACGAAGGTGGCCATGACCTCCGCGTCGGTCTTGTGGTCGATCGTCACCGGCTCATCCCCCTCCGCGTCCTCGTGGGGGTCGGGCTCGGGTGCGCCGTTGCCGTCATGGCTGTCGTGGGGCTGCCTGTCACCGCTCATCCCCGTCCCGACCTGCGATTTTTCATCGGCTTGCGGGTGGGATGGGTCGGGGGGATGAGGTGCTGTCGTCTGCGGGGGGATGGTGGGGATGGCGCCGATCAGGGTGCCGCGCATCTGCTCGAAGACGGTGGCCCTGCTCAGGTTCATCCCCGCCATGTCCCTCAGGCGTACCCGCAACTGCACTCGCGCGACGACCTGCTCGAGGACATGGGTGTCGGAGCATCCCGCTCGTTCGTTGGCACGTTGGGCGCGTGTGTCGGCATGGAGCTCGGCGAGGCGGTATGCCCAGCGGGTCATCCCCCCGGCCTGTTTGACCCCCTCCTGTGCGCGGCGCAGGCGGAACCAGCGGTACGCGGCGCGGGAGATGCGGATCTCGGCGGTGGCGTTCTCCTGGGCCAGGTCTTGGCGGGCGGCGAGCAGCAGCGCGACGCGGAAGGCCTCGACGGGGTGGAGCAGGCGCACCAGGGCGATGCGGCGGTCCGGGCGTCCGTGCCTGTTGCGGGCGGCGCGACGCTCCTCGAGCGAGCCGATTTCCCAGAGGACCGCGGCCAGGACGGGCCACACGGCGCGGACGGCGGCGCCGAGGAGGGAGGTGGTTTCGGATGCGGAGAAGACGGAGCTGATGCCGGCGAGGATCCAGAAGAGTGTTCCGGACAGGCCCGGGCCTTCGCCGGCGCGGGCGCGGCGGCGGGCTCGGCGGCCGCACACCATGGCGGCGACGTCCAGGGCCACGAAGGGCAGGAAGTCGAACGGGCTGTTCAGGCCCATCTGGTGGTGGCCGACCCTGCGCAAGCCGGTGGCCGACAGGGCGGCCGCGGCTGCGGCGATGACGACGGTGAGCATGTCCTCGATACGTCGTCCTCGGCGGTCGGCGCCAGCGGCACGGTCGGCTTCGGTGAGTGCGGCCAGGGCGATGCGGCGGCGGCGGAGTGCGATGGCCGGACCGATGGTCAGGACGAGCGCCCCCACGACGAACTGCCAGCTGCTGAGCAGATCGAGCGCGGCCACGCCGCCGGGGACGAGGTCGGATGTCACGGGGAATCCCTCCTGGCGAGGTCGCTGGCGACGTCAGCGCGCAGCTGTTCGTCGACGGGTGCGGCTGGGTCCTGGGTGACCCAGTCCCGGTAGGCGTCGCGCTCGGCGGTGACCTGGCGGAGCTGGGCCAGGAGCAGCACGGTCAGCGGGTGGATGCTCGGTGCCGGGGCGCCGGCCGGGAGGAGGACTGGGAGTAGAAGGACGTCGTCGCGGTGGGCGAGGCCGCTGACCAGGGCACGGGTGTGGGCGCGGTCGTCTTCGACGGGGTTCACGCGGCCTCCGTCCAGCCGGTGGTGAGGCGGTGGGCCGTGACGAGCGCGTCGCGTCGGCGGAGGGCCTTGCCGGTCTTGAGGCGGTTGTCCTCCCGTTTGGCCACGGGGACCGATCCGCCGACGTACTGACGGGCGAGCCGCTGTACCTCCGCCGCGGCGTCGATGCGGTCCCACTGCTCCTTGGCCGCGCGGTCGTCCTCGGCGCAGGCGTTGGCCAGGGTCGTGGTCTCCGCCTGCTGCCGGCGGTCGAGTTCCTCCGGCAGCAGGCCGCCGCGGATCCCGGCGATGTCGTTGTCGCGGAGTGCGAGTTCGGCGCACGCGGCTCGGACTGGGCATACGGTGCAGTGGTCTCGGACCGTACGGGCGCCTCGCTGGCGCCAGTCGGTGTCCGGCTCGTCGTCCTCCTGGTAGAAGTCCTCGACGTCCGGCTGGACGGCGTTGCAGACCGAGAGGGCGAGCGCCTGGTGCAGTTGAGGGGCGCGCAACTTGCGGGCGACGAGGCGGCCGTCGGTACCGGTGAGGTAGCCGCCGGTGACGAGGACGTCGAGCGGCTCGGTGTCGGCGACGTACTGGGCGATGTCGGCTTCGGTCGTCTCACGGTCCCGGCTCCGGGCCGGTGGGTGGGGTGCCATGATGATGTTCACGCGTTCTCATCTCCTGTGACTGGCGGGATGAGGCGCTGCGACCTCCGGGGGTACCAGGCCCCGGGGGTCGCTTGCTTTTTCACGCCCCATCTGACTTAACTGATTGCGTCAGTTGCGTCAGATCATGCATGCCGATGCGGATCACGTCAAGGAGGAGGGCACGGAGCCGATGACCAGGCAACCGGGCCAGCAGTGGCTGGTACGGCAAGATGTCCGCATGACGTCCCATCACCCGCACGAACACGCCGCGGCGGCGCTGCGCGCCGACATCACTGCGCGCACGTTCACCCCCGGAGAGACCCTGCCGGGGCAGCGGGAGCTCGCCGAGAAGTACGGCGTCGCACAGAACACGATGGGACAGGCGCTGCGGCTGCTCGAAGCCGAGGGCCTGGTCGAGATGAGCCCGCGGCGCCGGACCCGAGTGCTTCAGCCCTTCCCGCACCTGGAGGTGCGGCTGTCGCGCGACGGCCACCTGTGGCCGGCCGACGGCGACAACCTCGGCTACAGCGATCTCCGCGCCGGCGCCCAGGCCGTCAACTCACAGGCGGCCGAGGCCCTGACCCTGCGCCCGACCGCGCGGCTCTTCGAAGCCCAGGCGGTCCTGCTCCACGCCGGCACACCCTGGGCCTTGCAGACCCTCTTCACTGCGGCCGCAGTCCGCAGCGCCGGCGGCGAGCACGCCGTCACCGTGGCGCCCTTCCTCGCCGGAGGCGCGAAGCTCGAGACGGCACACAGCAGTCGCTGGTCGGCCCGGCCGGCGACAGCAGAGGAGAACAGGCTGCTCAGGGGCCACGGCCTGACGGTCCAGGAGATCCGAAGGGTGGGCTATGCCGATGAACGCCCGAATTCATACCTGTTGACGGTAGTGCGGGCAGATAGAGTCACAATCCTTACGGATAGCAACAGTTAACGGAGTTTCATACAACTGCTGCCGCTTGGCGCGGAACTACCGCGCCCGACATACGGCTCGGTGACAGCAAGCCGCAATACATGTGCACGCCGCCCCGTACGGGATAGGGTGGTTTCGGCTTGATCCACTACGCCTCACCCGCGGGCCCCAGACGCACAGCGTCCAGTCAGGTCCCGGTGAACCGAGAAGGCGGTTCCCTCATGACGTGCACCTGCATGCAGCTCAAGACGCCGGGCGGGCTTCGCGCGACGTCCGCGGCACCGCGGGTGTTCGTCGGCGCGGTCCGGTACGGGTACGCACAACCCCCGGCAAAGGGGAGTCGATGATCTCCTAGAAGTTCCGGGCGGGCGCCTCTAGCAAAGGCCGCTCCTCGCCCCTCCCGCCGGCTTCGGAGTTAGCGCTCCTCCGCCGGCCGTCACCGCTCAGATCCGGGTTAGCGGCCCAGTCCGAGCGAAGACCGGACCGAATCGGTCCGGCAATCACTGCCATCCAGCAGCAATCCCCCCGAGGGGGTTCGTCGTTTCCCGGGCGACCCGGGAGAACGGGGTCCATCTTGCAGCACAGCCATGCCCTTTGTCAGCTCGGACGCCACCAGCGCCCGCGGTTGCCGGCCCTTTTTCGCCCATCCGTGATCTTTTCGCGACTCCCCGTAGCCGCTCGTGAGGCTGGCGACACGCGCTGGGGGCGACCTGGTCCCGGGCCGGGACATCCCCCCTTGACCAGCTCCGGCCCCCACCCCTTGACCAGGGGCCTGCCGTCATCGCCGACGGCGCCTGTCCAGCGGCTCTGCCGGCATCTGGTCAAGGGGTCTGCTGCCGCCTGGGACACCCCCTTGACCTGCAGGTCACAGGCTCGCCAGGAATTTCTTTGGCCCGACTGTCACACCGTCGGGTTTTTCGACACCCGTAGGAACTGAAGGGCCCGTTTCCTTCGCCTCCGTCCGAGTGCCCCTGGCCAGACCCCAGATCGTGTGTCCCCGCCCGCCGGAGACACCGTCGAGACCCAGCGCACCCCGGTTGTCGCTTCCGCGGCACCGGTGCGTCAGGAGAAGCGTGCCCAGCACAGCAGCAGATCCCCTCAACCCGGCGCCGTCGGGCGCAGCCGTGCGCCCGACGCGGCGTCAGCGGGTGAAGGTGCCCATGCGCCTCGTCGCCTCGCCTCACTATGCCGACGTCGCGCTGAGCACGTACGTGAAGATCACGGCGTTGGCGTCCCGGCCCGAGGGCTGCACGGCGGCGACGGCGACCATCGCGGAGTATCTCGGCCTGTCCAAGGCCTCCGTCGAGCGCGGCATGACCCAGCTGCGGCAGCCCGGGCCCGACGGCGTCATTGAGCTGTCCTCGATCCGTCGTTCCCTGCGGGGCGGGTGCGGCACCTCTGCGCTGCGCCGCACCCGGCCCATGGCCGCGACCGAGCGGTTCGTCTGGCTCCCGGTGGCGGTGGCCGAGGACCTCACCCCGCGGCAACTGCGCGCCTACGCGCTCATCGCGTACGCCCAGGCCCAGCGGATCCCGCTGACGGAGTCGGAGATCGCAGGGTCGCTCCACCACCACAGCGGTCGACGGGCCGGACAGCCGCTGACCACCGCGGCCGCCGGCGAGATCGTCGACGAGCTGGAGGCCGCGCGCTGGATCACGGTGGAGCGGCGTGCCGGTGCACGCGGCCGCCACCGCTACATCGCCCACGACATCCCGCCCGACCCCAGCGCGACGCCCTGTGGACAACCCTCCTCGACCGACTCGGCACCGGGAGCGACTTCTGCGTCTGACGAGGGATCGGGTTCCTCGGCTGATGCGGGATGGCTCGCGACTAGGGAAGAACCTAGAACTGACCGACCTGATGACGAGCGAGCCCCCTTCCCACCCGCCGTAGGCGAGGTACAGGTAGGTAAAGCTGTGGAAAACCCAGCTGCGCAACTGCCTCGCACCGATGCCGGGGACGATTTCGCGCTGCGCGCGGATGGCAACCACTCCCCCTTGACCAACCCTTCGACCACCCCCTTGACCACGTCGAACCGGACCTACATCCGGCCGGGCATGACCATCAGTCCGCGCATCCACCACGTCCTGGAGCCCGTGCACTTGCTCTTCCGGCAGACCACCGTCTACGTCCAGCGACGCATCGCCCGCGAGGTCGGCCGCCAGCTGCGCGCGGGCATCGACGATGCCCGGCTCCGCCAGCGGCTCACCGACCGGTACATGCGCACCATGAGCGACGAGATCCGGGATCCCGGCCGCTGGTTGCTCGGCGTCGGCCTGCCCCACTGGGGCTGCGGGATCTTCGACTGCGAGGCCGGCGTGCTGTGGAGCAGTGGCCGCCGGTGTTCGGTGTGCCAGGAGATCGGCCAGGACCGGCGCCGCGCCGACAGGCTGCCTGATGAGTCCGCCCCCTGCAGTCCTGCACCCACCGGCCGCGCGTGGCCACCGGCCGCCCCCACGGTTCCCCGCGGCCAGTGCCGAGGGTGCGGTTGCGTCGTTCTCCAACTGGACCAGGTGGTCGCGGACACTCTCTGCCGACTCTGCCGACGGGAGGAGGCCGGTGCACCAGTAGCACCGCTGGAACACACCGCGATGCCGGAGGCCTGCATCGGCTGGGACGGTGACGGATGTAGCCGCCCGGCTCTCGGCACTGCAGGGCTGTGCGTGCGGTGCCGGACGCGCCAGCTGGAGTGCAGGGCATCGTGACGGCGCCTGATCGATGCACTGGGTGCCCGGGAGTACTCGACGGCGATGCCCGGTCCGGAGACACCGTGCACTGGGTTCGGCGAGCACGATGCAGCGCATCGTCGGCGGCCGAGACGCGCATCGGGTCAGGACCGCGGAGTCGTCCACCGGGACACTGCCGCTCTCCGCTGGCATCCGATGCACTGCATCCGATGCCGGCGCGCGACGCGGATGTCCATCAGAGGTCGACCAGCCCTGGGCGAGCGACCGTCTGCGGGATCCAGTGGCCGGCCTTGCGCGACCCCTTGACCAGGGTGGCGCCCACCCCTTGACCAGACGTGTGGCCTCGATCTGTTTGCCCTTGACCAGCTCGTTGGTCAAGGGGAAACACCGTGCTGGGATTCTCTTGCCGGCGCGGATGTGTCGGCTTGGTTCGGGGACAGCGGACTGACACCGGTTGCCCCTCTGGAGCTCTGGGCCTTCTGGGGACCTGCGACATCCGCCGGTGGTGGTCACCAGGCCGCGTGACCGGTCCCGTTCGCGGACGAAGGGCGTGTTCCCGGTGCACCAGCACCGAGCATCGGGCACCGCAGGACTTGCATCGGCCGAATGTCGGAGAGCCGGTGTTCGTCTGGATGCGGCCACCGGCATCCGATGCGATGCAGAGCATCGGATGCACTCTGCGGCGATGCAGTGCACTGCATCGCCGGGCACACCTTCGGTGCACCCGATGCGGGACATCCGGCTTCGTGGGCGATGCAGAGCATCGTGACGATGCTCTGCATCGTGGGACCCGCCATCACGCGGTGCAGTGCATCGTCGGTCGGCGGTGCAGCGCACCGGATTCATCAAGCCGGTGTTCCCGGCGCGAGTGCATGTCCGTCGGTTGTTCATCAGCGCCCCGTCGCCCGACCGTCCGCGCCCGGAACGTGCCGGGTTGCTGACCGCCGCCTCCACCAGTCGCTCCGAGGGCAGCCGACAGCGGCCCGCTGCACCCGCCCCCTTGACCAGGTTCCGCGGCAAACCAGCCCTTCCCTGCACGAACCCCTTGACCAGCGCCGCGTCTACCCCTTGACCAAGGTCCGTCCAGGGCGGGTTTCCCCTTGACCAGCGCCTTGGTCAAGGGGAAACCCGCCCGGGACGGCGGCAAGGGCATCCGCGGTCCGATGTCGATGGCGAGTTGGTTCGGTTCGGATCTGTCGGCGCACCGGCGTACGGGGGCGTTCCCCGGCCGTCCGCCAGGCCTCCCGCGCGGCATCCGTGCTCCAGCAGCGCTTGGCCCCCGCCGTGCCGGTGCATTCTCGGGCAGGCGAATGCGGGCACTGGATGCACCGGGGGCGGGTGCGGTGCACCGCCCTGTGCGACTCGGCATTGATCTCGGATGCCGGCACCCACATCCGATGCACGGGCTCGTGCCTCCCCAGTACGGCATGGCGGTGCACCGCACCGATGTGGTGCACCGGTGCGTCGGGAGTGCACGCGATCGGGGCCCTGCGAGGGCACTGCACTCACGTTCGCTGCACTCCTCACCCCTTGACCGCCACTCCTCCACCCCTTGACCACCCACCCCTTGACCAGCGGGTCCACCGGATGCCGAGGTCCCGTTTCCCCTTGACCACGGCCCGCCCATGGCGCCGTCAGACCGCGGTCAAGGGGGGCCTGGGGAGTGTGAGCGCCATCGAGATCAGACGGCGAAAGGACGGACACGGACGTGGCCACCACCCAGCTCACCCCGGCGCTCGGCTCCTCCGAGTCCGTGACCCGCTACAACACGATCACCCTGATGAACCGGGACTGGGACGTGCTGTGCCGGGACCTGCGGGCCGCCGACTACGTCACCGCATGGGCCGGACAGCACCCGGTGCTCGCCGGTGCCGCTACCCCCCAGGACGTCGTCGACACGATCTCCGGGTACTACCGCCGAGGGGACTCCGACAACCACGACCGCGTGATGCACCTCCTGGTCGAGCGGGCTGGAGGAACCGGATTCGACAGCCACCTTGCCTGGCGCATCGCTGTACGGATCCTGCTGCCCAAGGCCGTCCTCATGGCCAAGACCCAGCGGCGGACAGGACTGCCGTGGGACGACGTGTGCGCAGCCGTCTTCGGCGCCGCCTTCGAGGTCGTGCGGACCTACCCGCTGGACCGCCGGCCGCAGCGCATCTACAACAACCTCGCACTCGACACCCTGCAGCTGACCCGTCGCACGATCGCCGCCTACACCGACGACGGGGAGGAGGTTGAGGACTTCGCGGCTGAGGTGGCGCCGCTCGCGGCGGCCGAGTGCCACGCCCGGTACGCCCACGTCGTCGCCAGCGAGGACCCGGCTACTCCGCACGACACGGCCGAGCTCGCCGACCTGCTGATGCGCGCGGCGCAGATGGAACTCGTCGAGGTCGACGAACCGACGCTGTCCCGGCACGAGGCACGGACGGAGGTCCTCGAGCTGCTCCTGTGGGCCGTGGAGATCGAGGCGTTGGAGGAACAGGACGCCCAACGCATCGCCCGCTACTACCTGTCGGCCTCGCGGCGTCCCGAGCAGCGGCACATGAGCACTCGGTCCATGGGTCCCCAAGGAAACCTGCTGCGTCAGCACGCCACGCGCGCCGTTCTCAAGCTGCGCACCAAGGCGGACCTCACCCAGTACCTCGCCGCGGCGTGACGCCCTGTTACGGCGTCCGGAGCGGGGCCGGGTCCCGGCACCGCGAAATTTTCCGAAAAAACCTCGGCCGAACTGTCACACCGCGCGCCTCTCCGACACCTGTAGCAACCGAGAGCCCCGGTGAGCGGTGCCGCCCACCTCAGTCCGCCTCCACCCATCTCGCCTCTGGGAGAACCGACGTGACCACGATGTCCAGCGCCGACACCGGCCGAAAGCTCCTCGATGCCGATGAGGCCCGAGTGGCGCGCGCCTCGCGCGAGCTGACCAAGATCGCCGCCGCTCTGGTGAGCCGCCCGATGGACCGCCAGTTGCACGCTCAGATGCAGGCCTTCCTGGAGCAGGAGTCACAGCCGGCTCTGGCCTCCTGGGACGCCCTGCTCGCCCGCACGCCCGACGAACTCAAGGAGCGGATTTCCACCGTCCTGACCGTCCAGGCCGCCCGGAGGGCTTCGTGAAGCGGGTCCGCCGCCAGCGGAAGGCCGGCAAGGAGCAGCTCGTCGAGGCGGACTGGTGGGACGAGGACGTCGAGCAGGTCGAGGATGCCCTGGCTCCAGCGCACCCGCGAGGAGCTGCGGGAGCGGATCCGAACCGTCATCACGGCCCGGCCCGAGCGGCAGGCGGCATGAAGCGGCGCCAGCGAAAGGATGGTCGCCCGGAGCACAAGGTCGACGACTGGGCGGGAGCCAACGGGCAGCCTTCAAGTGCCGCATCCGATACCGGGGAGTTGGAAACCGGGTGGACCGCTACCAGTGCGGGTCTATCCGGGATCGCAAAGCTGGTGACGGCCGGAGCTTGGGTGTTGATCGCCTCGGGCCCCCTGCTCGGTCTCGCAGGCCTGCTCGGCTCCTCGGAGACCGCTCAGGGAGCTCCGGCTCCGGTGGCCCCGGTCACCCAGTCCGCCTCCGACACGGGTCCGTCGGGGTTTGCCCAGCTGTTCGTGGCCACGTATCTGGAGGCAGGCCGGGGCAGCGAGAAGATCCTGGCGCCGTACTACTCCGGTTCGGTCACGCTGACCAGCGCTCCTGGCTCGCGGAGCTCGAGCCGCACCGTCGCCGTGGCCAGCCACGAAGTCGGCCCGGGGTACTGGAGCGTGACGGTCGCGGCCCGTGTGGCGAACAAGGATGCCAAGGGCACGGTCACCGACGCAGGCCTGCAGTACTTCCAGGTCCCTGTCCAGGTCCTCGGCACTCCGGCTGCCGGCGGCGCCGCACAGGGGCAAGTGGTCCTCGGTTACGCCGCCACCGCTCTTCCGGCCCAGATCGCTGCTCCGGCCTCGCTCACCCCCAGCGCTCTCGGATACCCGACCAGCCGCGGCAGCAACCCGACCGACCCCGCGACGCAGACGGTCTCCGGATTCCTCAGCGCCTACCTCGCAGGCAAGGGCGACCTCACCCGCTACACCTCGCCCGGCGTCGTCCTGCTGCCCGTGGCCCCTGCCCCGTACACGGGCGTCAAGATCACCGAGCTCTCGGACGACTCCGCCAAGGCCTCCGACAGCGCTGTACCGGGCGACGGCAAGAGCAGGCAGGTGCTGGCGAAGGTCGCGGCCACGGACACCACGGGCACCGACCACCCGATGACCTACGCGCTGACGCTGCGATCGCGCGGCGGGCGGTGGGAAGTCGCCTCGCTCGGCGCCGCGCCCCTGCTGCAGCCCGGCAGTAACCCGGTCGTCCCCACACCGACCGCCTCCCTGAACTCCGGCAGCCCGGCTCCCGCAGAGATCCAAACCCCTGCGTCGCCGTCGCCGTCGGCTTCCTGATCCCAACAACCAACGGAGAGAACCACCGTGCACACCACCGACCCCAACACCGTCATCCTCGCCGGCGACATCCTCACCTGGGCCGACACCAAGACCACCGCGGTGGGCAACCTCGTCAAGGCCGTTGCCGCCGTCATGGTCATCGTCGCCATCATCGGCGCCTACTGGAGGACGAAGTCCTGGGTGGCCACCGCCGTCGCCTTCCTCCTGGGCGCCCTCGTCCTGTGGGGCATCGTCAACATGCCGTCCCTGCAGAGCAAGGTCGGCTCCGAGATCAACTCGGCCGGTACCCACACCGTCCAGGTCCTCGCTCTCCCGGCCACCGATGACGGGCCGGCCCAGTGAGCGCCGACGAAGAGCAGCTGGTCGGCCACTCCTACACCCGGGCACGCCGACACCCCTTGGTCATCGGCAAACTGCCGGGCGCCGGCCGTCTTCCCGGCGGCCCGTACACGATCACGCAGATCGTGACCATGGCAGGAACGTTCCTCCTGCTGGTGCTAACCCGGCAGCTGTGGGCGTACTTCGGCATCGGCAACGCCCTCATCATGATCGCCGTCCCGTGGGGGCTGGCCTGGATCCTTCGGTACGCCCGCCTGGATGGGCGAGACCCCGCCCGAGCGGTGCGCAGCCTGATGGTCTACGCCTCCGCCCCGCCCGGGGGCCGACTCGGCGGCCGGCCCCAGCGCCGGACCCGGTCGCGGATTGCCACCGGCCAGTGCACGGTCCGCTTCCTCGAAGCGGCTACAGCCCAGGCGCCGGCGGATAACCCAGCCGTGGTCAAGCAGCCTGCGGCGACAGCACCGGTGCGTCAGCGCATCCCACAGCCCGCACCTGCCTTACAGCCCGTCCCGGCCGCAGTCGCCGCTGCGGCTCGGGCCGGCCCCCGGCCGCCGGCCCGAACCGGCCTGCAGGCCCTGCTCGCCTCGCTCGACGAGCGCTGAGCCCCTCGAACCACCGATCCACGAACCACGAAAGGACCTGCCATGCGCCTGCCCATCCGGCACATCAGCGGCCACCTGATCTGGACCAAGCACGCCGCGGTGTGGGGCGTATGGAAGGTCGACAGCGAGAACTACACCCACGCCTCCCGCGCGACAAAGAGAGAGCGCCTCGACGCGCTGGAGGCCCTGTTCAAGAGCCTGCGCGGCGAAGTCCTCCTGCTGTCGCTGTGCCCGCAGGTCGACGCGGCCTCGGTCGTCACCCGCATGACCTCCGGCGTCGACCTCGACAAGTCGCCCGACTACATCGACCTCTCACTCAAGGTTCTGGACCAACTGGAGGAGTGGGACCTCACCGGGCGCGTCGACTTCATCGCCATGCCGCTGGTGAACGCCGACTTCAAGCAGACGGCGAAGGCCACCGCCTCCGCCGCCAAGGCCGAGCTGCTGGCCACCCTGGGCCTGCCGGTCCCGCCGGTGAGCCGGTCCGAAGAGGAAATCCGCTTCAACCAGGCCCGCCGACTCTCCGCTTCCTGGCCCACCGGCATCAAGCTACGCCCGGCCACCGAGAGCGAAATCCTGTGGATCTACGGTCACAGCGCACGCCGCGGCATCAGCGAGCCGATGCTGCCGGAGGAAGGCACCCCTCGCGCCCTGCGCGGCCGCGGTCACACCGCTACCGCCCACACCCAGGTGATCCTCGACGAGGGCGGCCGCAGCGACAACGTCTCCAAGGCGCCCGCCAACCCCTTCCGCCACCGCTACCTGAAGGCGACCAGCGAACACGGCGACAGCTACCAGGCCTTCTCCGTTCTCTCCGAGATGCCGGAGGCGTTCGTCTTCCCCGGCTCCGAGTACCTCTCCGCCTTGGACGACTTCGGATTCGCCGTCGACTGGGCGGTCCGCCTGCACATCGAGTCCGGATCGAAGGCCGAGCCCAGGAGCCGCCGGCAGCAGCGTGAGCTGGCCCATCAGCGCGGCGAGTACGACGGTGAAACCGCCGGCGTCCCCGCCTCCCTCGACAAGGCCAGCTTCGCGCTGGACGAGTACCGCGACCGGCTCACCGCCTCCTCCACCGAGGTGGAGATACGCGCGACCGTCATGACCTGCGTGTGGGGCGCGGACCCCGACGAGGCCAACGAGAAGGCATCCGCCCTGGCCAACCACTTCGGCGGCAACGACTACACCATGACCCGTCCCGTCGGCGACCAGGAGGCCCTCTTCCACGCCATGCTGCCCGGCGTGCCGACGCCGAAGCCGGTCATGGACTACACCCAGTACCTCCTCGCCCGCGACTTCGCGATGGCATTGCCCTTCTGTGGCGCAGCCCTCGGCGACGACACCGGCAACCTCTACGGCCTGCAGCTCAACGGCGGCGGAGTCCGCCCCGTCCTCGTGGACTTCAGCCACGGACCGCGAGTAAACGCCTCCGCCTCGGCCGCCTTCGTCGGCGAGCTCGGGTCAGGCAAGTCGGTGGCCATGAAGTCCGCGATGTACGGAATCCTGTCCACCGGCCACCGCACCAACACCGTGGGCAGCCGCGGCCGTGCGCTGGTCATCGACCGGACCCCGCAGCAGGAGTGGTCCCGCTTCGCCTCTGCCTGCCCGGGCAGCACCCAGATCATCCGCGTCGACGAGACCGCCGGCATCTCCCTGGACCCCCTGCGGGTCTTTCGCGGACCGCGGGCCGCCCGCTACTGCGAGAGCTTCCTGACACCGCTCCTGGACATCGGCTCCATGAGCATCGAGGGCGTCACCCTCGCCGAGGCCATCGAGACCACACGGCTCGGGCCGAACCCCAGCATGACCGCCCTCGTCGAGAACCTCGCCCTGCGCGCAAAGACGCCCGACCCCGACGAGCCCAACGACAACAACGTCCGCGCCGCCGCCTCGGAACTCGTGCGTACTCTCCGCGCCCTCGCCAAGAAGGACTTGGGCAGGGTCATCTTCGACCCGACCCTGCCGGTCGTGCAGATCACGGACGCCGATTCCATCGTCTTCGCCGTGGACCGGATCGGCCTGCCCACCAAAGAGGAGCTCTCCGAGCACCGCCTGCCCAGCCTTGAGATCGAAAAGCGCATGGGCTGGCGCCTGATGTACCTGATCACCGCGCTCTGCCGCGAGGTTGCCTTCTCCAACCCCAACGAGTTCTGTGGCGTCTTCCTGGACGAGTGCTGGTGGCTCACCTCCAGCGCCGAAGGCTCCAACCTCCTCCTGGAACTCATCGCCGACGGACGCAAGCACTTCGCCGGGGCCTTCGCCGGATCCCACGACCCTTACGACATCGGCCCGAAGAGCGAGATCGGCGACAAGATCCGCGCCCTGCTCTCCCACGTCTTCGTCTTCCGCCACCGTGGCAAGACGCTGGCTGCCCGCTGCCTGGAGTTCCTCGACCTGGACCCCACCGACGAGCAGATGATCAAGCTGATCACCGAAAACCTCAGCCCGATCAACCTCTCCGACACCGAGCGGATCCTGCGCGCCGGCGAATGCATATACCGGGACCTGCGCCGGCGCATCGGCGGCATGAAGGTCCTCATCCCGGCCGACGAACATGCAGCCGACGCGATCCTCACCACGCCTGGGCAGGCGACCGAGGACGAGACCGCTCTCCTTGAAGAGAGCTACGCATGAGCGCCCGCGTCTCGCCGGGCCGCCAGAGCACCAGGCCTCGACGGGGACTGCGGTGGCTGATGGTCATCGTGGCAACGCTCCTCATGGCCCTGTGCACTACGGTCGCCTTCGCCGAGCCCTCGCCCTCGCCGTCCGACCCGGCACCGGCTGCTCCTGCCGCTCCCGCCCCCGCTACCCCGGCTCCCACCCCTCAGTCCACAACGCCGCCGAAAGACGCCAGCGACGGGCTGCTTCAGCCCTTCAACGTGACCGATGAATACGGCGTCCCCATCAGCGCGTACACGGTCAGGGCCGACACGGGGGACTGGAACGACATCGACCTGAAGATCTGGAACGTGCTGGCCCAGTTCTTCTTCGGCGTCGCAAAGTGGTTCATCGGCTTCGCCTGCTGGCTGATCAAGTGGGCCCTTGACTTCGGCCTGGCGCAGGTCTTGGTGAAACCGGTCGATGAGATCGCCAGCACCATCCGGGACCAAGTCATCAATCGCCTAGGCCTGCCCGGGCTGTTCCTGACGTTCGCGGCCGTGTACGCGGGCTGGCACATCATGTTCAAACAGCGCTCCCGCGGCTTCGCCGAGGCTGGCATGTCCCTCGTCATCGCCGCTGTCGCCACTACGTTGCTCATCTCCCCGGCCCAGGTCCTTCTCGGCACCCAGGACCAGCCCAGCCCGGGCGGGAACTCCATGCTCCTGTCAAAGAACGGACTCATCGGAGGAGCCAGGGACTTGTCCCTGCAGGTCTCCAGCCTCGTGCTGAGCAATGACCCGAAGGCCGTCCAGGCAAACCCCGAGACCGTCAGCAAGCCCATCACGGACGCCCTCGTCGACGCCTTCATCGTCAAGCCCACACAGCTCATGCTCTACGGCGAGGTCTTCGACAAGGAATGCTCCAAGGCCTTCGCCGACTACAAGCTCGTCGAATACAACTGGTCACAGTCCGGCAAAGTGCTCTTTGGTCCTCAAGCGCTAGTACCTGGAGTGACCAGCCTTGAAGAAGTCGGAAAAGCCAGCGACAAATTCAGTGAGATCTGCAAGCGGACCAAAGAGGGGCCCCTGAAAACCAAGAAGGCCTCAGCAGACATGGCTTTCAGTGCCATCTTCGTGGCCCTGGCCGCCATCATCGTGTCCGTCCTGATGTGCCTGGTCGCAGGCGGCTTCCTCGTCGCCCAGGGCTGGATTGCATTCGAAGGCATCCGCGGGCACTGGGCGCTGTGCGCCGGCATCCTTCCCGGCGGCGGCCGCGCGGTGCTGTGGCGCTGGGTCGCCGCCATCACCAAAGCCGCACTCTCTGTCGTGCTGGCCATCCTCTTCCTGGCGATCTTCATCCTGATAATCCTCGCTCTCATCAAGGCAAAGACCGGATCGATTCTCGCGATCAAATTCATCTCGATCGACATCGCCGCCATCGCCGGGCTGGCCGGCCACAAGAAGATCAAGGAGACGGCCCGGCAGATTTCCGTCAACCTCAATCGCCGACTCCACAACGCGCGCGTCGGGGGCAGTCGTCAGTCCGTCTTCAGCAGTTACGGCCGCTTCGCCGAGACTGCCCCCGGCCTCAAGCAGGTGTGGGGCGAAGCCCGCGGGGAGGCCAGCAAGGTCACCAAGCCCCTCGGCGCGATCGGACGCACCGCCAAGCAGCTGTGGACTGGATCTCCGCAGGGCGGTAAGAAGGGCGGCCGGCTCAGGGCAGCTGCACGAATAGCGGGCAACGCGGCCGCGGTCGTCGGCACGGGCGGCGCTGCCGCCGCGGGGAAGCTGGCCTTGCAGAACGCGGCCAAGCAGACACTCAAGAAGCGGCTCGCCACTGCCGCCACCAACAAGCTGTCCCAGACGCGCGGCGGACGCGCCACCATGGCCACCGGCAAGGCCGCGCTGATAGCCGGCAAGTACGGAGTCAAGGCCGGAAAGTTCGGTCTGATGGCCACCATCGGAGCTCCCGTTGGGATTCCGCGCGGTGTCGCCGCGACGAAGCGGGGGCTTCAGGGCGCGGGAACCCGGGCGACTGCGGTGGGGAGCGACCTCATCGCGGCAAAGAATCGGGCTGCTGCCCGCGTCGACAAGAAGCGCGGCGAGGCGAGGGCGTTCCGCCAGGAGTACGTGCGCAACACAGCCACCGCGACGAGGTTCGTTGGCCGGCACGCCGCCAACGCCCAGATCGGCCTGGCACAGCCTTTGCTACCCGCTTCCCCCACCACCCCGTCCAAGCGAACATCCGCTGCCACCGCTCCCCGCGTGCCCGGAGGCCTGAGTCCGAAGGCCAAGTCCGGCACGAAGCCCCCTGCGGCCCAGCCCAAGGCCGGCACTCAGCCGGCGGCCAACAAGCTGACGGGAACCGGGCCGAAGCCCACCCCGAAGACAGCGCCCAAACCGGTGAAGATCACCATGACGGGTGCTGGCGGGCAAGGCGCCGCCGCCGCATCGAAGAGCGGCTCAACATCGGGCCCTGCGGCCATTCCGGCCGTCCCCGCCACGTCTGCGCCCGCGGCTCAAGCCGGGCCGCCAACACCTACGAGCGCCGCCCCCTCGGGCGGCTCGAAGCCCCCGAAGAAGGCTGCTTCGGCGGCGCCGCAGCGCGTACGTCGCGTCGCTACGCGTCCCGCCGGACCGCCGAGGTCGACCAGCTGACAGGCCGGTGAGGGCCGTTGCAGTACGCCAAAGCGGCCCTCACCCCTCTCGCCCACACACACCACACCGACCAGCTTCCGGGGGACCCTCATGTCGAAATCCACGTGCGAACAGCACAGCCGCTTCGGCACGGCGGCGATCGCAGCAACCGCTGTCCTGCTCGCCGGCCTCGGTGTTGGCCTTCTCGTGTGGCCGTCCGGAGGCAATCCCGCCACGACGAATCCCCAGGCACCGAAGCCCACCACCGGGCCAGTGACAGTCCCGGCCACTACACCATCGCCGCCACCACCTGTCACACCTTCGCCGTCTGACACAGCAGCGCGCGATGAGCCTGTCGCCGCAGTCCCCGCCGAGCTCTCCACTCTCGCACGCGTCTTCGTAGAGGCCTGGTCGAGTCACGATGCCCGACAGGGCAAGGACGCCTCCTACGCGGACGCCGGACGACGTGCCGCCGCTTTTGCATCGCCCGCACTGGCTGGACAGCTCTCTGCCTCGACGTCTGGAACTGCGAGGCAGTGGAAGCGCTGGTCCGATACCCAGGCTCAGGTCACCGCCGCCGTCACCGACGTTCTCATCCCCGACGGCGCACCCGCCCCGACCCCGGACCTCGCCTACCTGCGCGTGCACTACACCGTCACCGTCACCTCGGCAGGCACGCAGCCAACTCGCGACGAGGAGCACGTCGCGCTGGAGGCGCGACGCGACCCATCCGGCAAGTGGTGCGTCGTCGCACTGCCCTTCGCGTGACGAGGGCCCGTCCGTGAAGACCGTGCTGAAAGCCCTCGGCTGCCTGGGCTCCGTCATCATCGGCGTGATCATCGCTACCGTCATCGCCGTCGCCATGGCCGTTGCCGACAAGGAGGGCTCGGACGACCTCGGCAACGCGGGGTTCGGCGGAGGAATCGCCAAGGATGCCCCCGTCCCCGACTGGGTCAGAGATCTCATCCTCAAGAACATGGGTGCCTACGGCTGTCCCGAGATCACTCCCTCGCTCATCGCGGCGCAGCTCTACACCGAGTCAACCTTCAATCCGATTGCCCAGTCCGTGGACCCCAAATCCGGCGATCCCATAGCCGACGGGATCGCGCAGTTCATCCCGACAACCTGGGCAGGCCACGGGGTCGACGGGGACGGCGACGGCGACAAGGACGTCTGGGACCCCAAGGACGCCATCCCCGCCCAGATGGCCTACGACTGTTCACTGGCCAAAGACGTCAAGGATGTGCCGGGCGACAAGACCGACAACATGCTGGCCGCGTACAACGCCGGGGCTTACGCCGTGCAGAAGGCCGGGGGTATCCCGCCCCTCAAGGAAACCCGCGGATACGTCAAAGAAATCCGCGAGCTCGCCGCCAAGTGGGCCGCCGTCGACGGCAAGGGAGGCGTGCCGCTTCTCCCGGGCTCGGGTGGAGCCGCACAGGCGATCGCCACGGCGAAAACAGCGCTGGACACCATGTACCAGTGGGGCGGCGACTGCGAGCCGCCGTTCGACCACGACCGGAACCGAGGCTGCGACTGCTCCAGCCTCATGCAGTACGCGTGGGGATCGGCCGGCGTCAACCTGCCCCGGGTCACCTACGACCAGGTCCACTCCGGATCAGCTGTCAACAACATCTCGGAACTCCGCCCCGGCGATCTCCTCTTCTCCCGGCCCGGCCCCAGCGGCCCCGAACACGTCGGGATGTACATCGGTAACGGCGAGGTCATCGAAGCCCCCAAGACTGGCTCTCCAGTTCGAATACGGCCGCTCAGCGAATGGGCGCCCATGATCATCGCCATGCGCCACATCGCATAACCCAGCTTGTTGAGGCGGGTTGCGTGACCGCAGGCGAAAAAATTTTCGCCCCGAGTGTCACACCGAGCCGTGTCCTTGCACCTGTAGCAGATGAAAGCCCGTCTGCTCTTGGAGGTCCCTCGTGCTCCCGTCTTCCCTGCTCCTCGCCTCGGCCACTGGCCGGACGTCGCACCGCCCGGTCTCGGACGGTGGACGGTGAACACGACCGATCTCATCGACGAGGCGCTCGTCGTCATCCAGGACCTCCCCACCCACGCCGAACGGCTGGTGGGCTGGGCCGCGAGCAACGCCTGGTGGGTCGCCCTGCTCGTCGTGGGGGCGGGGGCCGCCGCCGGGACGGGCCGTTGGTTCCTGTCCAGGGGGTCGTTCACCGAGCGCGCAGCGCTGGAAGTGCTGCCGACCACCGGCTTCGACCCGAAGGTGGAAGAGGTGGTCCGCTTCGCCCACCAGATCACCCGCGCCCACAAAAGTGTCTCGCGCTGGCTGTTCGCCTCTTCCCGGGGCACCGCTGTCCGTATCCGCTTCACCTGCTCCGGCGGGATGTTGTCCATGCGCGTGGAGGGCCCGGCCAAGGCCCTTTCGGTGCTGCGGCACCAGGGGTACGCCCAGGTGGAAATGCGGCCTGCCGAGTCCGGCGGGCTCCCCGCTCGCGAACGCCCCCAGATCCGTCTGGGCGTCCAGCCTGGCTCCAGCACCCAGCCCGCCGCCTGACCTGCCACAGAAAGACGATCATGACCACCACACCTGAACTGACCGGCGCACCGCCGGTCGACCTTGCCAAGCCCCAGGCGGCCGGCCCCGTGAGCCGTGGCCCGAAGATGCACTACGCACGGGCCGAACTCGCCCTCGCGCTGCCCGACCACCTCGCCCTGCGCGAAGTCCCGCTCACCCCGGACCCGCTTGAGGCACTGGCCAACGCTGTCGCCGACGTCCGCGAGGACCTCGGCGAAAGCGCCGACGTCGTCCTCGACCTCGTTCCCGTCGCCCCGTCCCGGGTGAGTAGCCGCCGGCGGCGCCTGCTGGCGCAGGCACGCCGCAACCCCGCCGACGGACCGGCGATACCGGGCATGCCGCAGCGCACCAACCGCTTCGGCTTCGACATGTCCTCGGTGCTGTCCGAGATCGCGACCGAGATGAAGGGCAACCAGGGCCAGAACCAGCGGCGCCAGCCGTCCGGCGCCCAGCGCGCGCACCGCATGACCGACTTGAAGGCCGCCATGGGCAAGCTCGCCCCCGGGTCCGAGCCGGTCTTCTCCCTGCAGCTGCTCGTGCGCACCGGTGCCCGGGACGCGGACCGGGCTCGGATGCTCCTCGACCAGGTTCTCGCGGCTCTGGAGCCGTGGTCCGGGGACAACCACCTGCGCCCCGTCGGCCTCCACCTCGGCATCACCCGTGTACGGGCCGACCACTGGATGTACCGGAGCCGCTTCGACCGCCGTTTCGAGACCGGGCTGTTCACCCCGCGCCGCAACTCCTGGGTGACCGCCGAGGAGATCGCCGGCCTGCTCAAGCCGCCGACCAAGAACAACAGCGCCGCCAACATCGCCCGCTCGGGCGGCGTCGTCCCGCCGCCGCCGGCCGCTCTGCCCACGTGGACGGGCCAGCGCGGTCTGCTCCCCCTTGGCTGGGTCTCCAAGCCCGGCGGCGGGGAGCGCCTCGCCGGTGTTCCGCTGAAGTACCTGTTGTTCGCTCTGTTCCTGGGCAAGTCGGGCTTCGGCAAGACGGAGATGTCGCTGGTGCAGGCCATCGCACTGGCCCACAACGGGTTCGGGGTGCTCTTCCTCGACCCCCACGGCGACGGCTGGACCAGAGCGCGGCCCTACCTCGCCCACAAGGCGCTGGCCGACCGGATCTGGGCGATCGACCTGACCTCTCCCGAGCTCGACAGGATGGTCGGCTCGTGGAACCCCCTGTCCATGGAGCGCCGGCGCGAGGCCGAGATCCCCGACATCGTCCAGTACATCGTCACCGGTTTCGCGGCCGCGTTGAACTGGTCCGACTCCGCAGGCCGCGCCAAGACCATCCTGACCCGCGCGGTCGAGTCCCTGGTCTACCTGTCGTGGCAGGTGTGCCGGGCGGGCCGCCCGGATCTGGCGCCGACGGTCTTCCAGATCCGTACGATCCTCACCGACGCGGTCTGGCGCACTAAGGTCCTGCCCTACCTGACCAAGGACATCCGCGACTTCTGGGAGAACGTCTTCCCCTCCTACGCCAAGGAGGCCACTCCGGTCGTCACGAACATCATCGAGCGGCTGTCGTCTTCCAACGCGGTCAAAGCGTTCCTCGGGTCGAGCCGGTCGACGTACGACATCCGGCACGCCATGGACACATCCAAGATCGTTTTCGTGTGTCCTGCGGGAACGGGCGACGTCGACCGGATCATCAGCTCCCTGCTGATCTACGACCTGTTCCGGGCCGGCCTGTCACGGCGCGACACCCGCCCCGAGGACCGTCGTGACTTCTTCTCCTTCGTCGACGAGCTGACCAGCGTGGACGGTGCCTCGAAGGGGACGCTGGCCCAGATCACCGAGCAGCTGCGCAAGTTCAACGTGAAGTTGCTGGCGATGACGCAGATGGCGCAGCGCCTGACCCCCACCACCCGGCAGGGCCTGCTGCAGAACCTGTCGATCCTCTCCACGACCGCGTCCGACATCGACGAGGCCACGCTGGTCGCCCGGCGCTGGGGCAAGAAGGTTTCGCCCGACACGATCACCCAGCTCGACCGGTACAACTACGTCATGTCGGTCACCCTGGGCGGAGGCCAGACTGATCCCTTCCGTGTCCGCGGTGCCTCCGTCGAGGACCTCTACGGCGACTACTACCGGCCGCAGAACGAAGAGCGGCTGGAGCAGGCGATCAACGAGAACCTCCAGCGCCGGCCGGTCCGCGACATCTTGACCGACCTGCGCCGCTTGGACCAGAGGCTGCGGAAGTTCATCGTCACCCTCCCCGTGCCGCCGGACGACATCGACTCCGAGGACCCCGAACTCCCGCCCGAGGACCCGGAGGGTGAGGCGGCAGCCAAGCCCGCGGAGGGCCCGAACGGCCCGGCGGGAGACGGCGGAAACTCGGCCCAAGGCTCGTCGAAGCCGCGTGTCCACGACAGCGGGGGCACCGTCGTCAGCGGCGGCCAGACCCCAGCCGATGAGGGCCCCGGCAACGTCCACCAGCTCAACCCCAACCAGAATGAGTCGAGGCTCGGATGACCCTGCACCTTGCCGAACCGGCCACGGCTCCGGTTCGCACGCGCAGCTTCCACACCATGGCCCGCCGTGCCCTGGAAATGCTGTACCAGCACCGGGTGCTGTCCACCCAGCAGCTTCACGTCCTGCTCACCGAGCCGGAGAAGCGGCCAGCTCGCCCCGTGTACCTGCTCGGCCAGCTCGGCGATCTCCAGTCGGCAGGCCTGGTCGACCGGGTCCGGGCACAGGGCGGCGGCTCCGGGCCGGGGCGAATCCAGAGCCAGCCCTACCTGTGGTTCCTGACCGATTCGGGCGCCGAGTCCGTCGAGGAGGCCGCCGAGCTCCCCAGCCGCCCCTACCGGGTCACGCCCGAGTCGGTGGCGGGAGCTCGGCAGGCGCACACGCTCGCAGTCAACGACGTGGGCGTGGCCTTCGCCGAGCACGCCCGCCGCCTCGGGCACGAGTGCGGCCCGCTGGACTGGACCCCCGAGGTCGCCAACAGGATCAGGGACGGCCAGCGCCGTTTCGAGGACGACCACGTCATCAGCGACGCCGTGCTCAACTACGTCCACGTCGAGCGCGGCCGACGCACCATGCTCAGCTTCTTCATCGAGCTGGACCGGGCCACGATGACCTCCGCCCGTCTCGCGGCGAAGCTGCACGCCTACGGCCGGCTGTACGAGTACGTACCCCAGAGCCCCGACCGGGCACGCCGGATACCCAACGCCACCCGTCCGGCCTGGATGTACAACTACCCCGTCTTCCCCAGGGTCCTGGTGGTTCTGGACGCCGCGCCGCCCCGGCACGGCGAGCCGGACCGGCGGCCGCAGCGCCTGGCCGCGCGTACGGACGACCTCTACACCCGGGTCGCAGCCGACGTCCGGCTCAACCGGCTCAAGGACGACATCGCCATCGGCGTCACCACCCTGCAGCAGCTCCAGCAGCACGGTCCCTGCGCGCCGATCTTCACCCCGCTTCTGCGGGGGACCCCGGCCAACCGGCCGGCCACCACCGACTTCTATCTCGCCACGAAGTAGCCGGCCGCCGGACGCGGCCCTGAAGGAAGCAGCACGATGACCAGTACCTCGCTCGAAGCTCCGCCGGACGGCGGGAGCATGATCCGGCTCACCGAGATCCTGCACCGCAGCGTCAAGCTGCGGCAGCGGCGATTCGAGATGCTGCCGCTGCGCGGCGTCGGTGCCCCGTTCACCGAGGCCCACGCCCGCAACCCCTCCGACTCGCTTCCGCCGTCGGAACTCGCTGACCTCATCTCCTCCATGTCCGTGATCGGCCTCCTGGAGCCGGTCCTGGCCGAGGAGATCATCATCGACGGCAAGGCCCCGACGATCCGGCTTGTCACCGGCGAGCGCCGCCTGCGCGCCATGCGCTGGGGGGCGACCAACAGGCCGGACAACCCCCACTTCGCGGCCCTTCCCGCGGTCGTCTGCCCGGGTCCCCTGAGTGACGAAGAGCGCCACATGTGGCGGTTCGTCGAGAACTTCGCCCGTGAACCCCTCCGGCCCGGCGAGCAGGCCGCCGCCCTGCTGTACCAGCGGTGCGCCATCCTCGTCGGGAAGCTCCTGAAGTCCGGCAGGCCTGTCCCTCAGGAGGTCTACGCCATCCCGGATCCGGCTGAGCGCTTCCAGGCCCTGGAGAAGATCCGCGGCACGGACAGCTCGTGTGCCGCGCCGTGGAGCGAGGTACTCAACCGGCTCGGGCTCCAGCTCAACGAGCGCAAAGCCGGCGAGCTGGTGCGCGCCTTCCGCGCGCTGCCGCGTGAGCTCACCGAGGAGATGGACGAGGCGGCGATCCGGCTGAACACCCGGATCCGGTACGCCGAGCTGCGCAACGGCCGAGCGGAGGCGGCTGAAGGAATCTGGGCCGCGCTCAAGACGTCCAAGCGCCTTCACCTCCTGCCCACGGCCGTGAACGTCGGCCTGGAAGAGCCTGGCCTGGGGCCGGACGAGATCATCGCGGAGGCGGAAGAGCGGCAGGACACAGCGAACGCCGACCGCCGCGCCAAACTAATGCGCGTTGCCAGCACAACCGACGCGGACAAGGCCGAGGACCCCGAGACGGAGCTCGACCCGTCCGAACCAAACCCACGGGAAGACGGCGAGGCCCCGGACCCCTCCGCCGTGCCCTTGGCCCCGGTAGCGGGCTCCGAGAGCAACACGGCAGCGGCGCCCTCGGTGCAACAGCCGGACGTTGCAACGGACGTCATCAAAGCCGCTCTCGACGGGGTACGGAGCCTGCTGGTCGAGGTCCGGGCCGGCAAGGAGATCTCCCGCTACGACCGCGGCTCCCTGCGCCTGGCCCTGCGCGAGCTCAGCACCCACCTAGAAGACGAAGCCGCCCACCCGGGCGCGACACACGAAGGATCCGAAGCCGCATGAACCTGATCTCCCTTCCCACCCCGACCGTCGGCGTGCCCCTGCCCGGGCGCGGCTGCGACTGCAACGCCTGCGCGTTCTACGCCGGACCCGACGGCCGGGGCGGACCGGCCACCGTCGAACCGCTGTGCTCGGGCACCAACTCCGACTGTCGGTTCTGCGGGTGCGCGGCGACAGAAGCGGACGCGCCCGCGAACGCCTGCGTCACGCGAAAGTGCCCGATCCGCTGCGGCAGCCGGACCGACATTGCCCAGTGGATGGCCGACGTCGGCGGCACCCTGAGCTTCGACGACATCAGCATCGATGGCGCTCTTCCCGACCTGCCGACGTTCATCCCCATGACCGACGGCTCCTCCGTCACCAAACTCGACGCCAGCTTGAACTGGCCGGCCTACGGGGTCGGACTGCGCAGAGTGTTCTCCCCCGACACCCACACCCTGTACAAGCGGTTCACCGAGCAGACCGCGCACCAGGCCCTGGACCTCAAACCGCACCAGAAGGCCGTGCTCGTCGGCTACGGAGAGGACCCCCTCGTCGAAGCCTTCTGGACCAGGCGTCAACGCGACCGTCTCGTCGAACGGATCGCCGAGCAGCAGTGGGACCTCGTGCTCTCCTGCAACTACTCGATCTACGGCGACTGGCCGAGAACCGAGCACCTCCTTAACATGCGCCGGTGCCTGCTCCTGGCCCAGGAGTTCGCCGAGGCCGGCGTGCCCGTCGTCCCGAACGTGTACTGGTTCCGGCTGGAGGACTTGGAGCGGTATCTGTCCTGGATCGAGGACGCGCCGCCGCCGGCGATCGCCATCAACGTGCAGACCGTGCGGGACAACGCGACCTGGGACAGCTGGGAGCGCCCCGGGCTGCACTGGCTGGCCGCGAACCTCCCCGACGACATGCCCGTCTTCCTCACCGGGCTGTCCCGCGCCAACCGGATCGCGGAGATGGTGGACCTCTTCGGCTCCCGGCTGACCCTCATCTCCCAGAACCCGCACCAGTACGCCCTGCACGGCGCCGTTATGACGGCGAACGGCCGTGAAGACGTCCACGCCCGGCCGGAGGACGCATTCGCCGCGACGGTCCAGTACATGTCCTCACTTCTGCCGGCCCGCTGAAAAATTATTCGCCCGAACTGTCACACCGGCGGCTCCTCCCACACCTGTAGCAGGTGAGACCCCTTATGGGAGGAGCCCCGATGTCGACCGACGTCAACCAGCCCGGCGCACCGGCCGCCGATGCGACCAGCACGACTCCGACGTCCGCGGCCTGGCGGCTGTGGATCCTGCTGGTCTGGCACCCTGCCCTGGGCCTGCCCGTGGACCCCGTCGCCGTGCTCGCCCTCGACAGCGCCGACGAGCCGACGGCGCGCGTCGTGCGATGGATCCCCCTCGTCTACGACGCGGCGGACCCGTGGCGTGAGCGCCTCGGCGAGAGCACCACCCTCGACGACATCGCGGACTGGACCGTGCAGTCGGGCATCTGCGCCATCGAGCCCGTGCCGGTGCCCGACGGCGCGCTCGACCTCGCCCACGCCGCCGATCTGGTCATCAACGACCTGCTCGCCGAGGTCATCCCTGTCCTTCCCCCGCGGGGTGACGTCTGATGGGCACGGGCAGCAAGTCCAGCCACGCCTCCTACGCCGTCGGGCCTACCACCGCATCCGAGGCACCGGAGGAGCAGCCGGTGGCCGCGGCGCCGGTGCAGCCCATGTCGGACGAGGAGATCCAGGCCAAGTCCAACCTGCTGGTGGCGATGAACCTCATGGAGGAGATCGCCGACCCGTCATTCGCGGACTCCGACACCGAGGTCCTGGACGGTGCGGTGGAGCGCTACAAGCTCTTCGTCGGCCAGGTCGAGGTAGCTCAGGAGGCCATCGAGAAGCTGAAGGCGGCCGGCGCCTCTGAGGAGGAGATCGAGGCCCACACGAAGGCGCTCAAGGCCCAGACGACAGCCTTCCTCACCTCCCTCGATGACGAAGACCTGCGTGAGATCGCCACCGACAAGGGCTTCGAGCACCCGGCGCTGGTCGGGCTCTCCGGCAAGGGCCAGCACGCCCTAGTCCACTGGCTCGACCCCGCCTACCCCGACGGCATCCCATCCAAGGAGAAGATCCAGGCCGCCGCCCACAACCGGTATCAGCAGCTGCTGGCCGGCGAAACGGTCGGCGGAATGACCCTGGCCGAGTACCACGACCACGCGGGGCTCGAGCCTGTACCCAGCGGCGGGTCCTGGTCGGCCACGCCGGAGGAGGCGAAGGCCGCCGCCGGGGCGATCACCAAGACCGTCAACACCTACCTCCACGACGCGAAGTACACGGCCGGCCCGAAGCAGGGCGAGGCCCTGCAGGCGATGCTCGCGGCCGAGGACAAGCTGGCGACGGCCGACTGCCCCGAGCTCGGCGAGCAGATGGACAAGGGGAAGGCGCATGCCAAGCTCCTCGTCGACCAGGCCCTCAACGCCCACTCCCTGCACCCGTACGACGTGAGGCCGGCCGTCGAGGAAGCCGTCGCGTCGGGTGCGCTGACGGAGACCGAGGCGAACCACCTCACCGCGCGCGAAGTCGTCACGTTGATGCGTTCGACGACGCCGGAGGCCGAGGCACAGTCGCTCAAGGACCTCGCGGTCACGCGCCAGGAGCAGCTCGCCAAGCTGGACGCCGCCTACGCCTCCCACTCCGCCCTCGCACCTGAGGGCGGGGAGTTGCTGAAGCTGCCCCCTGCGGGGGAGCCCGGGGCCTCGCAGGCCATCACCGCGTGGGCGCAGAACGCAAGCGAACTCAAGGATGTTCAGCACAGCGTCTTCGGCTGGTACCTGAAGAGCCAGCACTCCGACGGCGGCGATCCCTTCGCATCGCACCCCGGCGTCAGCGCGTACAAGCACGTACAACCCGACGGCCTGACCACCGACTTCAAGGCGTGGGCCAAGGAGCAGAAGCTCGCCGACCTGCGCGTGGTCGCCGGCGAGATGGGGATGGACAACAGCGCCGGCGCCTCCCGTGCCCACGTCCAGAACTACATCGCGGCCAGCTTCAACCCGAAGTACGACCAGGCCGCCATCAAGGAGAAGGCCGCGGCCGCAGTCGCGAAGAAGGCAGCCGTCAAGGCCCCGGCCGCGACGGCACACGCGGCGAATCCGGGCGGCGAGCTGGCCTCCGACGAGGCTGTCCAGGCGCTGGCCAGCAACCTGCCCTCCAGCCCCAGCGGCGGATCCGCAACCCCGGCCCCCACACCGTCGGCCACGACACCGGAGCCTGCGGCAGCGTCGACCGCCTCTGGGCCCCCGGCAACATCGACGGCTCCGGCGGCCCCGACTGCTCCAACTGTCCCGAAGGCGTCGAAGCCGCCCAAGGCGATGAAGCCCGCGAAGCCTGGATCGTTCAACGCGAACGTCCAGGCGATGATGGCCCAGGTCCAGCAGGCCAAGGCCACCCATCAGGACGTACCGAAACGCCTTGACGACAAGGAGGTCGCGGCGTGGACCTTCGGCGCCGGGACGAGCGGGTCGAGCCTCGGCGGGACGTACGCCAAGACCATTCATGCGGCCCCGGACGGCAGCCAGTGGCTGTTCAAGGCCGACCACAACCACGGCGGAGCGCTCGGACACGCAGAGGCAGGCGCCTCGCATGTCCTGTCGTTGGGCGGCGTGCCGTCCGTGCCGGTGTACGCCCACAAGCAGACGAACGGGACCGCCGGCTCCATCCAGCCCATGCTCCAGGGCGCCAAGCCCTTCAGCAGCAACCCCAGCCAGTGGACGCAGAGCCAGGTCGACGCGATCATCCAGTCCCACCCCGGGTCCTGGCTCGTCAGTGAGCATGACGGCCACAAGAACAACTGGCTGGAGACGCCGTCAGGCGGCGTGGTGCAGATCGACCGCGGCCAGGCCTTCAAACACTTCGGCAGCGACAAGCTGTCGGTGGACTACGCACCCAGCGGCGGGGGCGGCTTCACACCAGTCCACCAGCTCCTGTACCAGGCGGCCCTTAGCGGAGGCCTCGCCAAGGGCGTGAAGGTCACCCCGGCGGCCGCACACGTGGCGATCAAGAAGCTCGAGTCCATCCCGGACACCCAGCTCCGCTCGGTCCTGCACGCCACCGCCCACGAAGGTGCCAAATCCGGCGTCGCGTGGGTGCCGCAGATGCGCAGCCGCGCCGCCAAGGCCTTGAAGATCCCCCAGTCCCAGGTCACGCACGAGCAGATCGCCGGAGCGTTCCTGGACCACGCAGTCGAGAGGAAGAACACCTTGCGTGAGAGCTTCACCAACTTCTTCGTCAAGGAACTGAAGATGCCCTCCGGGGCTTCCCTCAAGCATGGAGGTAGCTGATGGGAACCGGATCGAAGTCCAGCCACCAGAGCTACGCCGTCAGTCCCACCGCGGTCGCGGAGAGTCCGACGGCGCCCGTGGAGCTCGGCGGCGTGCTGGCCGATGAGGGAGGCATCGTCGGCAGCGAGGCCGGTCCCGTCAGTGAAGAGCCCCAGGCATCCGGTCATCAGCTGGTCTTGGATGAAGCGGACGCTTCTGCTGGGCCGGATACCGAGCTCGCTGAGTTGGAGGCTGATGTTGATGAGTTCCTCCAGGAGCAGTTCAACCAGTTCGATAGTCCCCAAGCCGAGGAGATGCCCCAGACGGCGACCGCTCAGCCCGAAGAAGGGGAAGCCGCCCTGCAGGAGGTGGCTCAGGAAGACGGCGAGGCCACCGCTCAGGAGGCCGGCCAGGCCGACAGTGATGTCCCGGCGGGTGACGAAGCCACGCCTCTGGCGGAAGAGCTCGATGAGCCGGAGGAGGAGAAGGATCCGCCGCTGACCCCGGTGCCGGCGGCTCCGCCGGTCGGCGCGCCGACCGGCGTGCCGCTCCTGGTGGGCGGCCCCGACTTCATCAACTCCGAGGCCACGCTCGTCGCGTACGACTCCGAGGACGGCCCGCGCGAGGTGCTGCTCGCGCACATCTCCGAGGACGCCGAGGACCGGCTGCTCGACGCCCTGAGCATCGCCGGGACGCACACAGAGGAGATTGAGGTCGAGGAGCAGGTCAAGGGGCGGCTCGACCTCGACAAGAAGATGAAGCTGGCCGAGCTGACCAAGACGGCAGTCACCTCGGTGCAGCACAAGCTGAACCAGGAACTCCCGATGTCCGAGGCATCGATAGCCAAGCACGAGAAGGCCGTCGACGCGGTCTCCGCGGTGCTTAACGACCCAGGAACCAGTGAGGCCGAGAAGGCCATGGCCCAGCACTACTTGGACCAGCTGGACGTAGTGAAGGACAAGATCGACAACGGGGGCACGCCGATGCCATGGATGGACGCCTACGAGGTGACCGGCACCAAGATGGTCACCAAGCAGGTCCAGGTGTCCGATGGCGAGCCGGAGCCAGGGACGCTCGTAGCGACAGCGCGCAAGGCTAGCCGGATCAAGGCCGCCCTGGATTCCGAAACGGGGCAGAGCTCTTGGGACGGCGTCACCCGCAGCCATGCCAACGGCACCGAGTACGAGATCGACATGGGTGACGGCTGGAAGGCCGTCTACCGGCCCTACAAGGAAAACGACCCGTCGAGCACGGAGTACTCCCTGCGCGGACAGCTCGAAGTCCACGCACCCCAGGGCGCGGGCAACGGCGAACAGCTCGTGGAGCGCCTGGAACAGCTGCACCTGATGAACAAGCCGATGACCGCGGCCGAGGGCGAGTGGACCTACCTCGCGAACAACATCCAGGCACAGAAGCTGGAGAAGGCGGCCGGCATGAAGGCGGCCATGGAGACTGCCCAGGGTCTCCAGGACCTCCAGGTTCAGGAGATCGTGCACCAGCGGATGGAGTCCCTGATGGGGCTCGACAGCGACGACCTGCAGACTCAGATGAAACGGATCCACCTGGAAGCGGCCCAAAAGGTGCTGCCGATGAAGGTCCAGGTGGTCCGCGACGCGGTCGCCAAGGCCAGCGGTTTCACGAACGGCTCCGAACTGGCGGCCAGCCCGGGCTACGAACCGGCTCCCACGACGGACGGAAGGTGGCTGACCTGGTCGCGCTTCGACGTGACCGGCAAACACGAGGAGATCCAGTCGGCATTCACGGGCCGGGCCTTGACACACAGCATCGGCAGCGGTGACATCGCCAGCCTGCTGGGCACGGGTGTCCTCGCGTCTACGGAGAAGCGCGCCGTGATGGGCATCGGCAGCGGCATCGGACAGAGCGAGCAGTCAGACAAGATGACTGGCGGCGCTAACTCCGTGTTCCTCCGCGTTAACAGCGACAGCGGCTACTACGGCGGAGGCACCCTGATCTGGGACGACCCCAGCGTGCTGATGCGGCGCAGTGACTACTACGCCTACGCCGGTGACCACTACGGCGCGATTAACCCAGACCACCACAACTACAGCAAGTCTGCGATCACCCGGGACCCGATGAAGATCGCTGGCTTCGGCGGCGACTCGAACGAGGTGATGTTCCGCAACGGCATCGACCTGCTTGGCGCCGAAGCCCCCAGCCGAATCGTGTGCGGGTCCGCCGGCGAGCGGGACTCGATCCTCTCGTCGCTCTCCGCTCGGGGCATCACCGAACTCGGCGGGAAGCCGGTCGAGGATGTCCTGTGCCTGAACAAGTATTGATACGAGGAGTTCCACGATGACAGCAGCACAGCAGTGGCGGCAGCGGTTCTCGGACCTCATCGCCGGCGAGCACAGCACCACTGGAGACCCGGTCGACGCGGGCGCGCGCTTGATCGTCTTCGATCCCGAAGGTGAGGAGGTCTTCCGTGCCGCCCTCGCCCGGCACCACCGATTCACGGACGACGACCAGACAGTGTGGATACGGCCGGTGTTCGGCGGCGGCGACACCGGGAGTGGGTACCTGTTCAATCTGGGGGTGGCACGGCGCCGCTCCCTGCAGTGGAAGAGCGCGCAAGTCGTCGAATGCGCTGTCGAGATGGACCTCGTCACCGGCCAGCGGGCCCGGATCGAGCCGGCCGACGGTGCCGAGCTGGAGGAGCTGACTCGCTGGGACGAATTCACCAACCGCCTCACAGCGGACGAGGTCTCGGCGCTGCGGAGCCTGGACGCGGACTCCTGGCAGGGACGCTATGCCTGAGCACTTCATCCGCCGGCCCGGCGGGGGCCGACAGCCGTATTGGCATGATGGCCTTCACGTCCCCAGCAACGCGGGACACCGGCCGGCCCACCAGCCGGCACGGCATACCTGGGAGGTGAACAGCGTGGCAGTAAGACGACGCGGCGTGCGCGGCTTCGACGGGGCGGTGCTCCGAGCTGCCCGCGAACGCCGCTCCATGTCGGTGGACGACCTCGAGCGGGCCACTGGTACCAGGGCTTCCCTGATCGACGCCTACGAGGACGGTCGGCGCACGCCGGAATGGAAGACCCTGGATGTGTTCGCCACCGCGCTCTCCAGCACGGTCGGTGAGTTGCGCCCCGGGCACGCGACCACCATGGAAGACCTCCGGTGCGGCGCCGGGCAGAGCCAGGCCTCCGCGGCGGCCGCAGCGGGCTTGACCCGCAGCGGCTACGCCATGCTTGAGAACGGCCACACCCGGACACTGAGGCTCGAGGTTGCGCAGCAGCTGGCCGCCACATGGGAGGTCCAGGAGGAAGAGGTCCTCCAGGCCCACGCGGCGGTCGTCCAGGCCGCTGGCACGCCGGCCCCGGTACTCGAAGGCGCCGTGCTGGACGGGATCGCCGCGCACTTCGGCGTTGATTCCGAGGCGCTGCTGGACCTCGCCCGCTCCATCCAGAACCAGAACGAGAGGAGGACGTCATGACAGTGCACCGAGGGCACCCGCGGACCGACGCCCGCCACGCGGCGCTGCGGAGCCCTCTGCCTGAGCAGGAGCGGCAGCTCCCGGTCGATCAGGCCTGGCTGCGCCGGCGGGCCAAGCAGTTCGCTCTCGTCTCCGGCCGGCCCTTCCATCTGGTCGTTGACCTCCAGGCGTACGCCTCGGCCACCGGGATGCACTTCTACCCGAACTACGCCGCCCAGATCTACACAGGCCCCGAGCATGCGCGGCTGACCGTGCCGCTGTTGGCCATCAACCTGAAGGTGATCACCACGCGCGAGGAAGCCGACCGCGCCCTGGCCCACGAGACCATGCACCTGGTCGTGCCGTCGTACGGCCACAAGGCTTCCGCGTTCGTCCGGGCGCAGCTCCTGCTCGACCAAGTCGGACAGTTGGCTTCCGTCTGACCCTTGTTCTCCCAGTGTGTGCCCTCGTCCCGCATCAGCATCGTGGGACGGGGGCACACGCATACCCGACCAATGAACGTTGCCTATCTCTGATATTGCTTGTACAGTAACTCGTGTCGGGCTGGATCGCATCCGCCCGTCCCGGGGCTGTCGTTGGCGGCCCTGATCACCAGCACGGGCTTCCGACGGCCAGCGACAGCTATCCGCACCCGCGCCTCAACCCACTCGGAGCCGACATGCCGAGCACGATGATTCCGTCCTTCAACCACATCGAGTCCGCCGCCGCCGACGCCGCGATGAAGCGTGCGCGGACGGGTAGCGCTCTCCCGGCCGGTACGGATCCGGCCGTGCACCACGAGAAGGACGAGGCCACGGGCGTGGCGCGGGTACTTCGCCACCGCCTCCGCCTGGACTCACTGAGCACTCCGGTCGCCATTCGCACAGGGGCCGACGCCCTCCACCCCCTTCTCGCTAGCGGTCGGCACTACCGCGCCGTCGCGCTGTCCATCCCCTTCGCGGGAAGGAGCCTCGACTTCCTGGCTTCGTACGACGACCGTCGCCGCCTCGTCTTCGACGTCGTCGCCTCGTGCCCGTGCTGCGACGAGCCGGTCCCCACCGAGGGGATCAACTCGCTCGAGGACTTGGGCGACTACCTCCTCCAGGCCCGCACCGCGCTCGGCGGGTCTCCCCGATTCCGCTACTCCCCTGCCCACACTGCCGTCTGCTCCGCACGCGGCGCCTGACTTCTGCCCGCTCCTCCCGCTCCACCCGGCGCCCCCGGCTCGCACAGAGCCGGGGGCGCCCCTGCATGAAACGACCTCCTGCCGGCGCACTCCCCCCGGAGACACCTGTCATGAACAACGCGAGCGGCTCTTCCGAACCGGAGCATCACGGCCCCTTCGGCCTGGTGGTCGCCTCCACCGACCGACCCACCGCGGCGCCGCCGAACTGGACCAACTGGCTTCTCCTGATGGTCCCGCTCTTCATCGCGGAGATGCGGGAGCTGCCCGACGACGAGATCGCCCGGCTCCGTGAAGAGAACGTCGACCTGATCACCGCCCATGGCGACGATGCCCAGTTCGGCGGCAGCCAGAGAGCCGGCGGACGCAACGCCATCGCTAAGGGGCTCGCGCTGATGGCGCGGGCCGACGGCGGCGTCACCGCACTCGGCGTCCACGCATGCCTCCGGCCGCACATCGGCTGCCCCGGCCGGTTCACCACCTCACCTGCCCCCGCCCATCCCGACGCGGAGAAGTGACTCATGACCGACACCAGCGCACCGAAGAAGAGCCCCCGGAAATGGCTTCTGACTCAGAACTCAGAACTACGGAAGGAGGGTATTTTCAACTGGACCCTTCCAGCATTTGCCGTAAAACTTCCCGATGGCAGCAACTTCAATGTATGCCAACAGGCAGGCATTTGCCAGAAATTCTGCTACGCCAGGGTCGGAGCCTACAGATTTAAGAACGTGCGTGCGGCTCACATTAGAAATCTCCTTCTCTGCAAGGACTCCCCGAAGGAATGGGAGGAGCGCATGACGGAGGAGCTGAGCCATAAGCGGTATTCCGGAAAGTGGATTCGCTTGCACGATTCTGGAGACTTCTATTCGGACTCTTACCTTCTCGCATGGATGCGCATCATGGAGAACTCTCCCGGAGTTCGGTTCTACTGCTACACCAAGGAGATCAGCCGCTTCAATAGAATTGTGGTGCCCGAGCCGCCCGCAAATTTCCTTTGGTGCTACAGTCTCGGCGGCCGCGAGGACCACCTCATCGATCTAGCGACCGAGCGGCATGCCGACGTGTTTCCCGATGTGGAGAAACTCATTGTCGCCGGATATTCAGATCAGACAGAGTCCGACCTCCTTTCGGTGCTCAGCGAGTCGCCTCTTGTCGGAATCCCGGCCAATCGGATCCGCCATCTGCTCAAGCTCCAAGGCGACTGGACATTCGGCGAACATCAGCGTGACCAGGACGAAAGGATGGCTGCGAAGAAAGCCAGGACGAGGACACCTGAACTCGTCCACTGACGACCAATGGGCGGTGGGGGGGGGGGGGGGGGCGGGCGGGGGGCCGGGCCCCCCCCCCCCCCCCCCCACCGCCCGTCCGCTATAGCTGGTCCACTCGGACCACCCCTTGTTGCTTATCTCCATAATGGGCTGTACTTTAGGTTCGCCTGTCCCCCTGCACGATCCGGGGCCGGCGAGGAAAGGAGCCGGCGGTGCCGGCAGCTTCATCCCCGATCCATCTACGACCTGCTCCGTCCGCGGGGCCGCCGCCCCGGCGTTCGCCGCCGGACCGACAAGGAGTGACACCGGTGATCCCAGCCGACGCCGCACAGCAGGAAGAGACGGTTGTAACCGTCGAGGAGATCGCGACGCGCTACACGGTCGCGACGACCCAGGTCTACAACTGGACTTCCATGCCGGGCTTTCCCGAGGGCTGGACCGTCGGCATGGTCGGCGACACCCTGGTGCGCAACGCCGAGGACGTGGATGCCTGGCTGAAGGACAACTTCCCCGTCCACTGGGCCAAGGGGCAGGACTCCGACAATCCGTTCGGGCTGCCCAAGGGCGGCGACCGGGACCTCGTGTCGCTCGCAGACATCTGCAGGTTCGAGGCGACGGCCCTCGGCCGGAAGGAGCCCGTACCCACGCCCACCCTGCGGGGCTACCTCTCCAAGGGGAAGATGCCCCAGCCCGATCGCCTGCCCGGGGATGGACAGCGGCCCGAGGTGCCTGACCGCCGCTGGTTCCGCAAGACCGCCTACGACTGGGTGAACCGGCCCCGCCAGCGCATGCGGCGCCAGACCAAGGCCGAGGAGCCGGAGGCGAAGCAGACCTCCGTCACGCAGCAGCCTGCTGCGCCGGCAGGGAACGCCGTGCAGCAGGGGGGAACCCTGACTCTTTCCGGGATCTCTTCGAAGTACGGCGTCATCGGGCGCACCGCTGGGTCGTGGACTCAGGCCGCGGGCTTCCCGGAGGCCAGCACTGATCCGGCCGGCTACGACGCCGCCGCGGTGGATGAGTGGGTGCGCGCCAACCGGCCGCGGGCGTGGGCTACGAGCCGGCGCCGGCCAGTGGCGGAAGACGCCGCCCCTGCTGTCGAGGCGAAGACGCCGGCCACGACCGGGCCGGCAACCACACGGCCGTCAGGGGGCAAGGGCCGTTCGGGGAGTGAGGAGCCCGTCGAGCTGGAGGTCGAGGAGATCGCCCAGCGGTTCGGGGTGCCACGCGGAACCGTGGCGAGCTGGATCACGGTCACGGAGAAGCGTGAAGGTGACACGGCAGTCCGCCCGGGCTTCCCGGAGCCGAGGCGCCGGCGCCCTCGCGCGTGGGACCAGGACGACGTGGACGCCTGGGTGGAGAAGGCCCGCCCGCACGTATGGGCCGCGTTCACCGGCTCCGGCCCCGTACTGCTCAACCCCCTGCCCGAAGGCGACCCCCAAGACCTGCTGGACATCGACGACTTCGGCACGATCCTCGGGAATGCCACGCGTGGCGAGCCCGTGCTGCGCGACACCATGGCCGCCTACCACAACCGGGGCCAGATCCCGTACGCCGACCGGGCGCCGGATGACGGCGGTACACCGCGCGTCTTTTCCTACCACTGGTACCGCCGGACGGTGAACGCCTTCGTCCTGAGCCGACCCGGACCCGGGAACTTCGAACCCAAGTAGCCCAACGCACACCCGGGGCTCGTGTCGCGCAGCGCACCGGTCTACCGGGGCTTGCGGCTCCAGCTGAGGCGGGGCCGGGGGCGGTACGGGGTGCATCCGACCAGCTCGTATACGGCATCGTGCAGCTGCCAGTGCGACAGGAGAGTCCAGTGCTTGAGCTCCCTGTAGATCTGGGCCAGCGCTGTCTGGGGATGCGTGCCGAGCAGCGTGCTGTAGGCGGCGGCCACGGCCGGGGTCCGGGAGCGGCCCGCGACGCAGTGGAGGAGCACCCGCTTGCCCTGCTGGCGCAGCCGGAGGATCTCGCGCGCGGTCTGGTCGAGGACATAGTGGAGGTTGGCGTTGGCTCCCTCCTTGTCTACGAGCCACACCCGGACGTGTTCGACGTCGGTGCCGGAGAGGATCGGGGCCTGCCCGACCCGGCACAGCGAGACGACAGCGTCGACCGGGGCTTCGCCCTGGTACTCGGTCAGGGGCAGGTTGCCCAGCAGCACGCCCGGGTCCTGCGGGTGGGGAAGGACGTAGGCCTCCCCGGCGTAGGCGGGGATCTCCACCCGGGGGGCCGAGGGCCAGCCGTCGGCGTCGTCGAAGCCCTTGCGGGCGGTCAGGACGGCCAGACGGACAAGGTCGGGCCCGGTCAGGGAAGGCCACCCGTTGACCGCCTGCTGCCAGGCGAGCGGAATGGCCGACAGTCCCCATCGCGCACCCAGCAGCGTGCCCGCGATCGCGGCCACGGTGTCCGTGTCGTTGCCCGCCCGTACGGCCGCCTCAGTGGCCAGCTGGAAATGCTGGGCGGGGAAGGACCCGCGTTCCGGTGCGAGTTCGGGGACCGGGGTGCGGGTGATGGCCGACCAGGCCGCCTGGAGGGCGGTGACGACGTAGCCGTTCGAGGGCCAGTGGTGCGGCGGGTTGTTCTCGGCCTCGTCAAGCCGTCCGGCCCACAGGTCCCGCCGGTCGGCCGGGAGCAGGTTGAGGCCCTGGCGGACGCCGTCGAAGGTGCCTTCGAGGACGGCGGTGCGGATGCCCGAGCACCACAGGATGCACGCCTCGATGCACTCGGGGTCGCTGTGGGTCAGGGAGCTGACCAGGGTGACGGCCTTGACCATGTCCGTGGGGTCGTCAAGGTAGGCGAGTGCCACGATGCCGGTCCGCATGAGGCTCCCGTTGCCTGCGCTGTAGCGGGTGCGGGCGGTGTAGGCGTCGGCTGCCGCTGCCATGAGCTCGCACGGTGAGCCGACCCCTCGCTTCGCCACGCGGAGCACGGCGCTGGTCTGGCCGCCGATGTCGGTGGCCCCGCTCTCGCGCCACAGCTGGAAGTTGCGGGCGATCTGGTCAAGGGCGGGGAGGCTGGTCAGGTCAGCGCCGGTGCTGGCGACACTCGCGATGCACACGTGCATCTGGGTGTCGTCGGAGTACTCGCCCGGCTTGTAGGGGCCGAGTCCGCCGCCGATCATGGCGGGCCGCTGGTCGTCGGTGAGGCGGGCCGCGAACTCGTACGGGACGCCGAGGGCGTCACCGGTCGCGGCGCCCATGAGGACGCCGGCGGCACGGTTGGCGGCCTGGATGCCGGACACCGGGGAGGTCTGCTGGGTGGGGGCGGACGGGGCTGCGGACGTCTTCACGGTTTCTCCCGGGATGGATGCGCGGAGGGCGCGAGGGTGAGCACTGTTGCGGGGAGCGCGGCGTGAACTCGCCAGGCACTGCAACCCGCTGTCGTTATGTCAGCCTGACACAGCACCACCCATTTGGTCAACCCGACGATATGCGTTGCACATCTCTGTAATGACGTGTAGCTTATTGGTTGTTGGGTCGAGGCAGCCGCTGAACGGCTGACATCCCCCTCCCTCTCCGGCAGCCGCGTTCGGGCGGCTCGCCACACCTGAACTGGAGTCCGTGTAGCCATGATTGACATGCGCAGCCTCAGCCTTGAGGCACTCAACTCGGCCACCAAGTACCCCTCGATCCTCACGTTCCACGAGCGGGGCCAGCGGGGCACGCTCACGGAGAAGGTCGTCGATGCATTCGAAGAGGACGTGCTCGTCACGGAGAAGGTCGACGGTGCCAACGCCCGGATCATCGCCTTCTCCAACGGCGACTACGTCATCGGCTCCCGCGAACATCTCCTCCATGCACGCGGCGACTTGATCGCGAACCCCAAGGACGGGTTGGTCGAGGCGCTTCGGCCCGTCGCAGATTCGCTGTGGACCCCGGGCGGCGGCGGCGCCCAGGCCGTCGTCCTGTACCTGGAGGTCTACGGCGGCAAGATCGGCCGAAACGCGGGTCAGTACAGCGGGCAGGGCCAGGTGGGCTTCCGCATGTTCGACGCAGCCACCGTTCCTGGGGAGGTCCTCGGCCTCACCCCGTCCGAGGTCGCTACCTGGCGGGAACACGACGGGCAGCAGTTCTTCACCGAGGAGGAACTTCAGGACCTGGCCTCCGAGGAACGCATCGAACTCACTCCCCGTCTCGGCACGATCCCGGCCTCCGAGGTGCCGACCGGAATCGAGGCGATGCACGCCTTCCTCACCTCCCGCATCCCGGCGACCAACGTGGCCCTGGACAGCGAGGCCGGGCGACGCCCCGAAGGCCTCGTTCTGCGCACCCACGACCGCAAGGTCATCGCCAAGGCCCGCCTGGCCGACTACGAGAGCACCCTCCGGCTCCGTTCCGGCCGCTGAACCTCCCGCACCCATCCCCACCGGAGGGCGCCCGCCGGGCGCCCTCCGGTCCTCCACTCGCAGGCAACGGAGTTCCGACATGAACAAGGCACAGCTCGTGGAAGTGGTCACCGAGAAGCTCGGTGGCAAGCAGCAGGCCACTGATGCCGTCGATGCAGTACTGGACGCGATCGTCCGGGCGACCGTCGCGGGCGACCGGGTCTCGGTCACAGGCTTCGGCTCGTTCGAGAAGGTCGATCGTCCGGCCCGCTACGCCCGTAACCCGCAGACCGGCGAGCGGGTCCGGGTCAAGAAGACCTCGGTGCCCCGATTCCGCGCCGGTCAGGGATTCAAGGACCTGGTCGACGGCACCAAGAAGCTGCCCAAGGGCGGCGAGGTCTCGGTGAGGAAGGCGCCCAAGGGCAGCCTGACCGCCGCGTCCCCGAAGTCCGCGCACTGACGCGCCAGCTCCCCGGGCGTGGGCTCGGCCCACGCCCGGGCTCCAGCAGGAAGTCCCCATGACCTACCTCCTGATCGACGACGGCCGTATCCTCTCGGCGTACTCCTCCTTGGCCGCTGCCCGGGCGGCCGAGGCGCAGGGTGCCGGCCCCAGCACCGAACCGGGCCCGTTGCTGGGCACCGAACCCGCCTGGTGGTACCGGAACCGGCCGGCGGACGGAACCGCGAAACTCGGGATCGTCCGCACCCAGGCGACCGCGCTCGGCATCCGCTTCGAGCTGCGCCTGTGCCAGGCCCCGGCCGGAACCTGCTCACACCACCCCTGCCCGGACTACCTCGCCTGGGCCGTGAACAGCTCCTACAGCCTCCTGGCCAAACTCGCCGTCTTCGTCCCGGCCGCCTGGCTCTGGTGCGGCCCTCGCAGCCACGACCCCCGGGGCGATGCCACCACGTTCCGCGCCGAGGCGCAGGCACTCACCGTGCGCCTGACCGCAGAGCTTCGACCGCCCCTCCGGACGGTCACAGGCCCGCCCTCCGACATACGGACGCTCAGCGAACGGGAGCAGGCCGCCCAAGGGCAGGTGCTGCGGTTTCTCGCCCGCCACTTCGGCTCCGGGCCCAAGATCCCGCCAGCCGTTCAGATCCGTCCGGTGCTCGACGGCCAGCAGCTGCACCTGACCTTTCAGCCGCCCGCGCCGGACATCGCGGCGCTGTGCGGCACCTGGCTCCCAGGCCCGCAAACCACCGGCGCCGGCGCCGGCGGGGGCGACGTCCTGCCCTGCGACCAGTGCTTCGGGCGCGCCCCCATCGTCCCGGTCCCCGTGCTCACCGAGGCCGAGCACGACGCCTGGACGGACTTCCTCCGCGCCCAGTCCCCGCCCAGGCCCACCCCACCTCACTGATCCCCAGCACAGAACGGGCGCCCCCATGCATTCGACACTCGACCCAGCCACTCCCTGCACGTACGGCCAGCTGGAACTGCGGCTGCTGCGCCGTACCGCCTTCACCGCGCCGTACGTGGCGCAGATGATCGACTTCATCCTCCGGGAGGTGACCGGCAGTGAGGACACCGCACCTTCCGCCGAGCAGGCCGCCCGGATCCACAGCGAGCTCGCGCGCTTCGCTGCCCACGGCCAACCGGGCGGACTCGAACTCGCGCGGACCATGCTCGACGTCCGCCACGCCGTGGACTTGGTCCAGAGCGAGCGCTACCGGGCGTCCGCGGTTCCCGGGAAGCGGCAGGACTCCGTCGTCTCCGACGCGCAGCTGCTCGAACTGGCCGCCAGGGCCGGCCGTGAGAGGGTCCTTCCCGCGCAAGGCGGGGCCATCGTCATCTCCGAGGCCGACGGCACCAGCACCGTCTACCGCCCGGTGACCCCGGCGGAAGCCAGCGCCGTACGGATGTCCGCACGGAACGCCAAGGAAGCAACAGTCCATCGGAACGCGGCGGTCGTCGAACTCCTCACCCCTCATACGCGGATGGCCGACTGGAGCCGATCCGACGGGTACGGGGTCACGGTCGGCATCGAGGGAGATGTCGTGGCGGTGCGGTGGTGGTCGGCCTCGCTTCCCGAGACGTATGCCCAGTGGGAGCAGGGCGGTGTCCGGCACCTGTGCGAATCGCTGCTGTCGGCCTTCTTCACCACAGCCGAAGCGGACAACTCCATCATGTGCGTTGCTTAACTCTGCAATTGCCTGTATTGTAGTCACTACCGGTCGGGGCTGGCTCACATCGCCGCCCACCTCAGGACCTGGCCCTTTCCTTCGTCCCGCGTTCCGCGAGGAGCTCTCCCATGCCGCCCTGTCCGACGCACAAGCTTTCCGCTCCGCCCGCCCCCCGACGTCCTCACGACCGGACCACGGGTAGCCTCCAGTGCCCCTTCTGCCGGATGCGCCTGGCCAACGACTTGGCCCGCGATAGCCATCACTGCCGCTGCTGTGGAGAACGCCTCTCGACCTGTTGCGAGGGCGCGGGGATGCGCTTCGCTAGCTGCCCGACGTGCGGGAGCTTCGCGATGGACGGTTCGCCCATCCCGTACGGCGACCCGCTCGCCGACCTCCTCCGGGGCGACCACGAGGCCGATGCCCGAGCCCGGATGATGGCGAGCGCACGCGAGCACTTCGGCGGGCTCGTGGCCGACTACCTCGTCCCGGTTGAGCACCGCGACCGCCGCCACACCTACGCCCGGCTCTCGGTCGATACCCACCGGCTGGACCTTCGCTACGCCGATCACTTCGAGGCCGCATCTTCGCACCCGTGCGACGAACTTGACCGGTGCACGGCCGGGCGCCTGTGGTCTCCGGTCCAGTCGCGCGACGAACTCCTTCACGTCTATCTCAACGGGGTGGGCGACAGCACCAGTCCGTGCGACCACCCGCAATTCAGCGGAATCCAGATCGGCCCCGAGCGCACCTCCAGAGACCACCTCCGCCTGTAGCCAGGCGACCCCGCCCGGGCCTTGCCCGGCGCAAACCCCTTCTCAGCCCGGCGGCCACTGCGGCCCGCCTCCCACGTGTCCGCCGGGCCCCTGACTCGACGAGGACGAACCATGATCGCCGAACGCTTCAGCCCATCCGACATCGAATCCCTGGTCCGGATCGCCGCCACCCTGGCCGACTCCCCGGCCGCCGCCGGCCTCTCCCAGCCGTACCGGGAGCTGTCCTCCCGCGCGCGCACTGAGCTGGTGGCCCAGGCCACCGGCGACCCTTCCCCGGCCGTCTCCGCGCTTCTGGGCCCCCGCCCGGGTGAGCAGATCTGGCAGCTGCGGATCTGGAACCGCCACGCGGACGAGACCGCCCCCTACTCCACGGAGGGAGTTGCGATCGCCGAGCTCGCCGACCACGTCCGCGGCAGTTGGGACAACTTGAGCAGCCAGGAGGGCATCCCCGAGCAGCCTCCGGCCGACAATGTCAAGGCCATCGAGCTCTACTACGGTCGGGGCCGGGGCGATCGGCCGGACGAGGGCTACGACCTTTACGCCGAGGACCTCACCCGACCGCAGCGCTCCCGCCTCGTACCGCTGGACTTCGACTTTCCCGGCGCCGCTGAGGCCGACGCCCTGAACCGGGCCGCGGTCTTCCACCCGGCAGACGAGTACGGTCCGGCATGCGTCGAAGTAGCCGGCGTGGTCGTCTTCACCTACCTGGACCCCGTGGACGGCGCCGTGCGCGTCTCGGTGCACCTCGACAGCGCCGACCCCGAGCACGTCGTCCGCCCGGACGACACCGTGCCGCTGCGCATCGTCGTCGAGGACACCGTCGTCCTCGACGACAGCACCGCACGCGCCCCGCACCCCACGGTGCTGGAGGAACTGCTGGCCGGCGGCGACAACGGCCAGAAGACTGCGATCCGTTCGGCGGCGGTCTCTGCCGGGCTGATGTGGGCGTGCCCCCTGTGTCAGTGGATCAACCCGCGCGCCGCGACATGCTGCGAGGGGCCTTCCGGCTGTCGCAACTCGAAGCCGTCGGCCTGGAGCCCGCAGGGGGCGGCCGCCATCGCGGGGCCGGTCCTCGCCCTGGAGAGAACGCGATGACCAGCGCGCCGTACCCTCCCGCGCCCAAACACCTTCGTGCCGCGTGCGGACACCCGGACGGGCACCTCACGTCCGTCGGCAGCCGCGCGACGCTCCAGGTCTACCTGGACGACCATCTGGTCTACCGCGACGACGCCGACGGATACCGGCTGGCGCCCGCAGCAGCTCAGGACGATCCGGGCGGCGGACCGTACATCATCACCGGGGCAGGGCGGCGGGCGCTCCTGAACAGCTCGCAATGCGCCGCCATCGACTCCGCCAACGAAGACGGTGCGCTGGGGCCGGAGGTCGGATGGCCGACCGCCGTCGCCCTGGCCCGGCTCGGACTTGTCGAGTACCGAGACACCGGCGGCGGCGTCCAGCCCAACGACGGCGACGACGGTCACACCGGCCCCAAGTACCGCCCCTGGCTTACCCGCGCGGGCGTTGCCGCCGTGCGCGCCGCTCCGCCGCAGGTCTGACCCCGAGGGGGACGCGTCGGCCGCCTACACCGAGGGGCGCGATGCAGGTCCTCCCGGCGGCCCGTCCGCCTCTGGCCGTGCCGCCCGCTCCCGCCTGCCGGGTGGGACCGGGTCGGGCTCCACCGACATCAGAACGGACACACCGTGAACACCGCAAATTCCACTACAGCGCAGGCCGTTGGCGACATCCGGCAAAGCCTCGACACGCAGCTGGCTCCGTTCGCCGCCACGATGGGGTGGGCAGAGCAGGAGATCGAGGCAGCCCAGCACCGCCACCAGGAGAGCGGTCAAGGCGCGATCTGGCGCGCCTTCCCTCTCCTGCGGCCGACCCACAACCGGTTCCACACCTCCGAGCGGCTCTACCGGGCCCACGCCGCAGAACTGCTTGACCGCCTCGCCGAGGGAAAGAACCCCCGATCCGCGACGGCCGCCGAGATGATGGCGGTGCTCATGGAAAGCAGCTTGCCCGCCCCGCTCAATTCCGGCGCCGCACACCTCTACATGCGCCTCTTCTCACAGGCATTCCCTGAGTACTTTGGGCAGCACATCGCCAGTCCCACAGACCTTGCCGCCTACGAGAGGGTCCACGGGGTGGAGGCCGATGAGTACGAATCCGACCTTCGGCGAAAGCTCACCCAGGCCTGGCGGACGCCGGGCGCCTGAGATCCCCCCGTTCACGCAGACGGAGGCTTGTACGTCGCCCCCGGCCCGAGCCCCGCGCAGCCACGTAGGACTCGCGGTGCACCTCGTTTGGATCCGCAGACGCGACACCCCGGGCCGGCGCCGCCCGCCCCAGACCTGACTCCCCCCAGCGGGAGCGAGCCCGCGCGGCTCGCCCCCGCCCGATCCCTTTGGTACGTCTCATGTCTCTGACCCTGTTCGACACACCCGTTCCCGCGCCTTCCCCTTCGGGCGCCGTATTGCAGGTGGCTTCTGCGAATGCGCTGGAGGACTTCCGCTCGACGTCCCGTAAGTCGCTCGCCTACGGCCTGGGCGTCGATTCGACGGCCCTTCTGCTGGCGATCCTCAACGATCCGGTCCGCTTCGGAATCGCCGAGGACTTCTCCGACTTCTCCGTGATCACCGCGCTCACCGGCTTCGAGTTTCCGGACACGATCGCGGCCGTCCAGGAGCATGTGCTGCCGTTGCTGCGTGCCCGGCGCATCCGGCACGTGCAGGTGGCCCGGGCGGGGCACCTGGAGGAGGCCGGCGTCCAGGTGCTCTCCGACACCAGGCAGCCCTGGAAGCAGTTCCGCCGCGGCAGGTGGACCCTCATGGACGAACTGGAGGCCAATGGCACGGTCCCCCAGTACTCCGGGGGCCACAAATGCGCGCAGAAGTTCAAGGCCTTCGCGATCGAGTCCTTCCAACAGAGCGAGGCGGAGGGCGAGACCGTCGGCAAGCTCTTCGGCTACAACGCGGACGAACACAAGCGCGCCGTCAAGGCCAACAAGCACCAGGCGCAGCGGGACGCGAAGACGGGGCATGCGGCCTTCGCCCTGGATTTTCCGTTGATTCGCCTCGGCTGGGACCGAAAGACGGTTCAGGGGTACGTCAAGGAACAGCTCGGCGTGGACATAGCCAAATCATACTGCCCGGTATGCCCCTTTTCTGGGGTCTGTTCACCTCAGCCTGACCACCTGAAGCGGCTGCGGAAATACCCCGACCTCGCAGCCCGCGTGCTCCGCCTGGAGTACGTGTCCATGGCCCTGAACGAAAACAGCAGCCTGTACAAGGACGACACCTTGTTCCGGCGGGTCACCGACGACCAGAACACCGAAGCCCTCGGACAGTTCGGGGCACGGCTCGACGAGGAGGACTGGGCGGTCTACCGGGTGCAACGGGCCTACACCGCAGGCCGGCGCCCGACGTGCCGCCAGGAGCACGGGGACCGGTGCGACCAGCCCGCGTGCCGCGACAGCAGCATCAAAGGCACCGTGTTCCGGTCGGTGAAGACCGTGCGCACCGGGACCCGCGCCGAGGCCGGCACCTTCCTGCGCAACGCCGCGCTGGCCCTGGGCCGGCCCGTCGAGCACTCCACGAGCGCCCACGGCCTCGGCATCGACCGAGTCCGCACACGGATGCGCCCCGACGGCAAGACATACGGCGCGGTCGAGGACTTCTACGCGATCGCTCCCGCCGGCGTCCACGACAAGGCCCGCAAGAGCTTCACCACCGTGTGGAACCAGATGAGCGGCGAGCGGAAGCCGCATCTCACCCCCAGCGAGGGGTCATGACCAGCCGCACCCTGCCAGCCGCCGCCTACGACCGGCTCACCGCCGAGGTCGCCCGCGACACCGGCGACCGCCGGTCCGCCGCCCTGTGGATCCACGCGGGCGGACTCGCCCGGCACGCCCACGACCACGGCCTGCTCCCCCTCGACTCGCGCCCTCCGGGACCGGACGGACTCCTCAAGTCCCTGGAGACCCTCGCGTCCTGCCACCCCGCGCTGGCGCCGTTCGCCAACCCCGCGGTGCTGCCGGTGTGGTCGCAGCCGCTCGGGGCCGCAGTCTGGTCCGCCGTCGATGAGTTCTGGGCCGGCCACCCCGGCCTGGAGGACGAGCACCTGGTCGACGGCTACGCCCTGGGCGACACCTATCAGCTGCTCAGCGAGGAGGCACGCAAGGGCCGCGCCCTGTGCCAGACCCCGCCGTGGATCGCCCGCTTGCTACTGCGGCTGTCCCTGGAGCCGGCGATGGAGGAGTGGGGACCGGCCGACGCCCGGATGATCGACCCCGCCTGCGGAACCGGGCACATCGTCATGGCCGCCTTCCACAGGGTCCGCGTCCCGCCGCTCCGGGGGCGGCGCCGGACTCTGTCCGGGGACGGGCCCCAGGCCGTGGAGCGGGCCCTGGCCGCGGTCACCGGGGTAGACCTGGACCCCTACGCTGCCGCGCTGACCGCCTACCGACTCCTGGCGAGCTCCGCCGCCCTCCTCCGCATCCGGCTCGACGCCCTCCCCAACTGGCCCGTCAACGTGGCCGCGGCCGACTCCCTGCTCGACGTCGACGAGCCCCTGCTGCGCGCCGGCGCCTACCACGCGTGCGTGGCGAACCCGCCGTACATCACGCCGAAGAACGCCTTCGTGCGCGACCGCGTCCGCGCCGCCTATCCGCAGGTGGCGACGGGCAAGTACTCCCTGGCGCTACCGTTCACGGCCCTGATGCTCGAGCGCCTGGCCGCCCCCGGTGGCTATGTGGCCCAGCTGACCTCGAACGCATTCATGAAGCGGGAGTTCGGCCGGCGGTACATCGAGGAGTTCCTGCCGCGCTACGACGCCCGGTGGATCATCGACACCTCGGGGGTCTATATCCCTGGACACGGAACGCCCACCTGCATTCTCGTGCACAGGTCCCGTCCGCCCGAAGGGGACAAGGTCGCGGCGATCCGAGGCAACCGAGGAGAGCCACGCGTTCCTCAGGACCCTGCCCAAGGCCTGGTCTGGCGAGCCATCGAGGAAGCCGTGGAAAGCAGACTGGCCCGGGACCGCTTCGAAGCCGCACTCAAGGGGAGCATCCTCGAACAGGCCGACGCTGCGCCGACCATGTGAAGGGCACACCCAACAATCAGGCGTTGCATATCTCTATGTGTGCGTGTAATTTGGTTTCAGTCGTCGGGCCGCGTCAGCGCCCGCCCCCTTCCTGACCCCCGTGACATCGAGGCCACGCGCCTCCGGGACCCCGTGGAGCCCTCCATGAAAGCCAAGCGCAGCCGTCCACCCATCAGCATCCGCGACGCCGGACCGCAGGACATCGATACCGTGATCGAGCTGGCGACTGCCGCCGACCCCGAAGGCGCCAAGGACCCCACGAACTTCAACGACATGCGCCAGGCACTCAGCCGACCCCCCTCGGGCCCCCTGTCGCACCACCGCTCCCTTGCGATCCTCGCCGAGGATCGAGACGGCAGGCCGCTGGGCGCCCTCCTGGGCGGCGCTCCGAACTGGGTCTACATGCACGACGGTCTCGACCACCCCGCGCTGCGCGGCCCCCTGATCAGCCTGCTCGAACGCATCGGCAACATCTCCGCCGTAGCGGCACACCCCGACCACCGCGGTCGTGGCGTAGGTACCGAACTTGTCCAGCACGCCGCACGGCGCTTCACCCGCGCCGGATACGGACTGCTCACCCTGAACTTCCGTACAGGCCTGGAGGATTACTACGAGCGGCTCGGATTCGCCACGATGCGCACCCTGAACGTCCACCTCGGCTTCGGGTACACCGTGGGCCAGCAGTGGGAGGAGAGCCGGATCGCCGCCAAGCCGCTGGACCGGTACACCTCGCTCGCCGACGTCCCCGGCCTGGACTCACCTGTGGTTTCGGGGATTCTGCCGAACAGCGTCCTGCCGAAGAGCGCACACTTCGACGGGCAGAGTCTGCGCTTCTAATCCGCGCGGGGCCGGTTCGGTGCGCTCGCACCGAACCGGCCCCGCCGGCCACCCACCGGCGGCGGCCGGCTCAACAACTCAGGAGGAACTCATGCAGGTCGGCGGTACACAGAGCACTAATCGCCACGCCTGGAGGCGCTGGATCATCCTGTTCGGCCTGCCCAGCGCCGTGATCGCGCTGAGCAGCGTCTGGCTGTACGAGGCGGACAGCGCGGGGAAGGGTGTGGCCGCCGCCGGGGTGGCCGTGACGGCACTGGTTGTCTTCACGTTCACGATGCCGCGACGCAGGACGGGGACTACCCGGACGCGCCGCGCCGACGAGCCTTCGTCCAGCGGCACCGAGTAGCCGTAGCGGCGTTCCACGGCCCCCGGGGCCGTGGAACGCTCACCCTTGCCCGGAAGTATGACCAAGGACCACGAAGCGTTGCCTATCTCTAGATAGGCGTGTACTTTATTGCTTGCGGGTCGTGAACTTCCCCCGTTTTCAATCCCCTTGGCGTGTCGAGTCGGGATACACCCGCCTTCAGATCCAGGAGCGAGGTACACCACCCATGAAGCGCAACAAGCCGTTGACGAAGCACCGTAAGCCCGGAACCCAGCACCAGCACCGGAAGGCGTTCCGCTTCGACGACCGCGGATCTGCCCACTGGGCAATCGCCGTCCCCCAGGCGTTCGCGGGGGTGCGGGAATCCGTATTCGACATGGAGGGTGCCGTACCGGCGGGCGATCGCGCCAACCCCCTGAATCCGCAGTACGGTTCGGGGCTGCGCTGGCGGGTCGAGCGGGAGGCGCGGTCGGCTTTCGTGTACGGAGTGAACCTCTGGCACGGCCGGTATGGCACTGAGAGCCCCGACGCCTACGGCAGGAGGGTCTCGGCGCTCTTCCGCACGGCCCTGCCGACGTCCCCGGACGTCTATCACGTGTTCACAGCGGAGCGGAACGGCTGCACGCGCGGCGCGAAGTGCCCCCTCACGTCAAACTACTCCGACAGCGACATCGCGATACCGCACCACCGGCCTGACAGGTGCCCCACGAGCGTTGCGACCGACGGCTCCCCGTGGCGCCTGGTCGGCCGTGTCGTGCCAGACGGTCAGCTCATCTACTGACACCCCCGGCGGCCCGGACGGCACCCGCCGCCCGGACCGCCGAAATGCTCCATGGGCGCAATCCGGCGGCGGGGCGTCCACCCGCCCTGCCGGAGGCGCGCGCAGGGCCGGCTGGCGCCGCCGACTGGGGCGCCCGCCGTCGCCTCGTGCAGTGACATCCCAGGTCGTCCCGAACAACACAAGCGTTGCATACCTCGGAGATGGCGTGTAGATTGTTCATATCGGAAGGCGGTGCAGCCACCCGCCGGACCTCTCCCACCGCACGCCCCGAATCAGGAGCCCGCTGTGCCCGTTGCCGCTCTCGCCGCCCCCGAGATCACCTCCGCCCTCATCGCCTACCGCAACCGTAAGAACGACCTCTGGCTCACCCTGTCCGACCTCACGTGCGACCTGATGCACCTGGCCACCCACATGCGCACCGACTTCGATCGGTGCCTCGACGGGGACGCCCGGGCGCGGCTGGACGAGCGGAACCTGGCAGCTATGCCCGAGTTGTCCGGAGATGCCCGTCCGATCTCCAACCCCGATGACACGGCCACCGCAGACCACGTGTTCGACCTCGCTGTGCACGCCAGCGATGCCGCCCTGGTCCTCCGCGTACACACGGCTGACACCGCCCCCGTCTCTTTCTCGGCGGCCCTGGCCACGCTTCTCACGGATCTGCGCGACTACGCCGAGTCCGTCGGCTTCGACTTCACCGAGATCACCCGCTCGGCCGGGAACTCGCACCGGTCCGAGCAGCAAAAGGCCCGGTAGTCCCGCGCGCGCTGGGCCGGTCGGCACCCGCTCACGGTGCCGACCGCCCCGGCCCCATCCCTCCGCTTCCATAGCCACCCGAAGGAACTTCCGCCGTGACCATCACCCTCACCCTCACTCCCGCACCGGCCCTCTCGGGGCGCGGCTCCATACGCGAATACCTGGACCAGCGCATTCACCCGGCTACGCGGGTTCCGCTGCTCGACGTCGACCTTCTCAACCCGGCCGCCTTCTGCGGGGGATGTGCGCACAGCGTCCTCAAGCAGCACCACGACGGACAGGACCGACGCAAGTGCGGTCTCCTGCCCCGCAGTAGCCGGGGGCTGCGCGGCCCCGATCTCCGGGACTCCACGCCCGCGTGCACCCAGTACGCCCCGGCCTCGCCCACCACGTCCGGCTCCTGACTCCTCCGGTGCGGTGGGGCGCCCTCTCCCGCCCCACCGCACCGGAGGTCGACTGCCTTTTGCCACAAGGCCCGTCCTCACCGCACAGCCGGGCATGAGCCCGGCCCCCAGCACTCCGCCTCAACTCGGCGGTCACCTCATCGGGAAGTCACCATGTCCTCCACCCCCCTCGCCTCGCGCGTAAGCCGAGCCGCCGCCACAGCCCTCGCCCCGGATCCCGGGCCTTGCCGCGACCCCGGCTGCGCCCGGCATGCCGGAACCCACCAGTACCCACCGTTCCCGACGGGCCGCAGCAGCGGAGCGGTCTTCGGCGAGTCGGTGGCCGAAGCCTGGTACCGGTCCGGCGGCAGCCGGCTCGACATCCCCGCAGGGATTGTCGCGGCCCTGGCCCTGTGGCCGATCAAGACGCCCGGAGCCGCGCACGCCGACGCCCTCGCCAACTACATCGCGGCGCAGCCGCCCCGCGTCCTTGTGCGGGGCTTCGCGGAGTGCTTCGCCTCGCACTGGAACCTGCGGCCTGACCTGATGGACCGCGCCTGGCCGCTGTTCGGCTGGACGGAGGAAGAGCTCAGCCCCACCCAGCTCTCCGGTGTCCAGGCCGTAACCCAGGCAGCGCTGCGTCACGGAGTCCTCCATCACACCGGAGACGTGGATGCCGCCGCCCGGTCCCGTATCGACCTGATGTCCTGGGTCATCACAAGCCTCCGCCACCACGAATCCCGGCGCAGCATCGGCGAGTACCACACGCCGCCGGACATCAGCGACTTGATGGGTGCCATGCTCGGCGCCGAGCTGCCCGCGGTGGCGAGGCCGCAGGGGGAATGGTTCATCGAAGCCACCGCCGGCACTGGTGGCCTGTTCCGCTCCATGGCGCAGAGTCTGCGCGCCGAAGGCCGGGACCCCGCCTCCTACGGCTGGGTAATGACCGAACTGGACCCTCTCGCCGCCGCCGGGGCGGCAGTCAACGCGGTCGTCTGGGGCCTCGGCCCCCGTGCCGTTGTCGGCTGCGGAGACGTCCTCGCGCGCGCCGACCTGGACCGGGACACTCTGGTGCATCAGCGTGAACTCGTCCAGCACCGGGATCGGCTCAGCGAACTGACCGGCTTCGCGATCGCTTCGCACACCGCTGACCGGCTCCTGCGCGAGCTGATCGCCAGCAGGTAGCGCCCTGGCCCGGCCGCCAAGCCCGTCGTCGCACACGGTGCCGTGCCGCCGCGCGAGGTCCGGCTCAGCGGTACCCCGCGGTTCGGCGACGGGCCCGTCGGGGAGAGGGACTTCCTCGTCCGCGACACCTCGCCCCGAGGCTGGAGGGCCCGGCCGCTCTCGTGGGCCGCCTGGTCCTCTCCGACCGCCGTCCGCTTTCTCTTCGTTGACACGCCGTACCTGATCCAAGGAGAAGTTGCCTGATGGGACCCCAGGAACCGCCAGCCGAATGCCATCCGGCCTTCGGTCGGCACCGAGGCTACCCGCCCCGCTACGGCTGGCTGCGCAAGGTCCATCTCGCCCTGCTCGACGATCCCGGTTGCCTGCGGCGGCCGGACGCCACCGTGGTCCTCGGCGTCGGTTCGAGCATGGTGCCCGCTATGGGGTTTTGGTCCCAGGCGTTCGGTCTGGCCAAGCCGTGCGCCGGCGGTCTCACGCCAACCACACGCGGCGAGTGGCTCCTCGACGACGAGCAGGGGGCGGACCCATTCCTCGAAGAGGTCGCGAGCCTGTATCTGCTGCACTGGTGGCTGCTGGGCTCCACGCCCTGTCATGTGCCGAGCTGGCGCTATCTTTTCGGGCACACGGGCCTGCGAAGCTACAGCCGCAAGGCGCTGCATGAGCTGATCACGGGCACCACCGACCGGGCCGGCTTGCGGGTACCCGCTCGGTCCGTGGTGGCCAGCGACATCGCCTGCCTGGTCAGCATGTACGCACCGAGCGACCCCGACCAGCCGGGGGAACGCGTCGAGGACGCCCTGTTCAACCCCTTCCGCTCCCTTCACGTGCTCACCAGCGGCCCCAGCCTGAACGGCTTCGGCGATCGCACCCACACGCTGACCATCAACCGCACCGCCGGACAGGCGTGCCCGGCCTCCGTCCTCACCTACGCGTGCCTGGACTACGCCGCCCGGAGCCACGGCCCCGGGCCCGGCAGCATCGCGGTCGCCCGGCTGGCGTCGGCCCCCGACGGTCCCGGCCGTCTCCTGCTCACCGACAGCCCAGGGCTCCTTCGCGCCCTGCGCTCGACCTCGGCGCAGCACGAGGGCCTGGCCGTGACGGAATCGGCGGCCGGCGAGGACCTCCTCGCCTACACCGGACCCCCGTCGGCCCTCGCGCAGCTCATCCTGACGACCGCCTTCCCTCAGGCTGGAGCACCGTCGTGACCAGTTCTTCGTCACGAGGCGGTCCCGTACAGGAGGTGCCCCTCCCGTCTACCTGGCCGAGTACCGGCAGTTGCTGGCCGAGGGCCATCTGATCGACCGCGTCGGCAGGCCAGTCGCGGGAACCCCCTGCGGGACGTGCGGCGGCCTCAGCGTCACCCTGACCTGCCCGGGCAACCTGCCGAGCGCTCGCGCGCGGCCAGCATCCTCGACGACGAACGGGTACGTGCGGGCGATCCGTCTTTGCCCGCACCGGGGCCGCACAACACGATGCGTTGCCTATCTCTATGTTTGCTTGTATGGTGATGCGGGTCGGGGTCGTTAACCCCACCCACCACATCCGCACGGGACCCGCCACCTCTGTGTCCCATCGCGCGGGCTCACTTTGGGAGTTGCACACGCCATGAACATCGAGCGACTTCACCTGCCGTTGGAGCCCAACGGGCACTGGTTCCGAAGCGAAGCGCGGGCAGAGGCTGTCCGGATCGACGGAGTGCTACTGCTGGCCGGTGGCACGCCCAACTGCCGCGCTTGCGGCGTTTACCCCAGTGCGCGGGTCGTTGGAGGCGTCGCCGAGGTGGAGGAGCCCTGCCCCGACGCGGACGGGATCACCACCACGGTCACCATCGAAGTACCGTCCGGAAAACTCCTGGTCAGCGACAGTCTGCGCTCTGTCTTCAGCATTGACCACGATGCGTTCACCAGCTTGGACTCCGCCCGAGGCCAAGCGCAAGTAATCGAGGCCATGGCGGCGCTGGGCTGCGCGTTCGGACCGGCCACCAACTGTGACCTCGGACTCTTCCGCACGGGCCCGGACACCTACATCATGGCCCGCCCGGAATGGGACGAGGACGACACCCCATCCCTCGCCGACAGCTCGCGGATGGCCAGTGTGTGCACGGACCTCTGGGCCTACTCGTGCGCCGACTTCGAGCACTGGCAGGCGCGGGGCGGCGATCCCGCAGATCTCGACTGGAGTGACACCGTCGTGGACGTGGCTCCGGGTACGTACCGCTTCGTCCAGCACTCCGGGGAACGCGGATTCGACTTCGATGGCCCGGGCACCGTGATCTTCGCCCACGTTGACCGCATCAGCTGACCGGAGAGCGGGCTGGCGCGGCGCGTGCAGGGCGCCCGCCAGCCTCTCAGGCCGTATCGACTGGCCTGGGCCCACACCGCAGATCCCTTCATCCTGGGCCGGCCGCTACTCGCGGAGGCCTTGTTCGTCGAACCCGGGCTTGGCCCCGGGAACCACACGGAGACCATCCTCATGACCACCACCGTCCCCTCCATCCGCGCCGCCCTTGACGCGGACCCGCGCCTCGGCCCCCACATCACCAACATCAAGATCAGCGCCCGCCGCAAGCGCCTGGGCATGACCATCCAGGCAGGGGAGAAGGGCATCACGATCCACGTGCCGAGTGCCTGGTCCTCGGCCGCGACCATGGCCGTCCTTGCCAAGAACCGCCACCGGATCGGCTCGATGCTGCTCAGGTCCAAGCGACTCACCCCGGATATCCCAGTCAAGGAGCTCGTCGGCGGTGAAGGGTACCTGTGGCTGGGGCGCAGCAACCGGCTTCGCCTGGTCGACAACTCTCCCGACCCGGTCCGTCACGTCAACGACGAAGGCACCACCACTTCCCGAGGCACGTGGGCGGGCCGCTGGCTCGAACTCGATCGCGGGAGCTTCCGGCACGGAGCGAAGCCGCTCATCGCGTGGTACATCCGCGAAGGCAACGCGTGGCTGGAGGCTCAGAGCCAGCCTCTTTGGAACCAGATGACGGGCGGGCGTCGCCCCATGCCGTCCGTCACGGCCGCCAACATCGGCCGTACCCGCTGGGGCGTTCATACCGGGAGGGCGAACCCGGCCGACGACGAGATCCGCATCGCCTGGCAGACCTTCCAGCTCCGCCCCACCCTGGTGCGCCATGTCCTCACTCACGAAATGGTGCACGCGATGCGGCCCGGCGGACGTTCCCATGGCCACGAGTTCTGGCGTGCCTTCGAACGCGCCGAGATCGGCGCCCGCCAGAGGCTGGACGAACTGACGCGAGAGGGCGCCACCGTGTGGATGGGCGACATCCGTACATCCACCAGCTGATGCAGGGCTCCCGCCCGCGGCCCCGGCACCGTCCGCCACACCATCACGCCCCAGCAGTTCGGGCCGAAAGGAACTGGTTCCATGGATGAGAGCCCCCTCGCCCTCCGTCCCCACGGCAGACGCCTCCGCCGATGTCGCGTCTACGCGGGCAGCGGCACGGGCACGAGCGAGGCCAACTGCCGCGGCGTCGCCCAGCGGTGGCATGAGCGCCTCCCGTGCGCCCTTGTTGCGTGCTGGGAGCGAGTGTGAGCGGGGCCCGGATCGTTCCCGGCGCTGGCGAGCTGCGCGCGATCACCTCCGGGCACCCGAAAGGCTACGCGCAGCGGTGGACGTTCGGGGTGCCGAGCTGGCGCCACGTCTCCGAAGGTGGATTCCGCAGGGAGCGCTACCTGGTTGTCCGGCTCGACGAGGTGACGGCCCGACGCTACGTCACCGAGCAGCACTACCTCTCCGGATGGCCGGCTGCCATGCACCGCTTCGGGCTGCTGGATACCGAAGCGGAGGCGGGCCCCGACGGCCAGACGGTTAACGGACACGCTCTGGTGGGCGTGACCGTGCTCGCCTCACCCATGAACGAACGCGTGCTCACGCACGCCTTCCCCCGGCTGATCCCTTACGCGCAGAGCGTCGAACTGGCCCGGCTCGTCGTCAGCGCTTCCGTCCCCGCCAACGGGGAAACATTCCTGGTTGCGCAGGCGCTGCGGATGGCGGCCGACCACGGGGTGCGCGGGGTTGTCTCCTTCGCCGACCCGATGTCGAGGAAGCGACGGACGGACCACGGAACCGTTATCGCCTCTCCCGGCCATTTGGGCATCGTCTACCAGGCGCTGGGGGCCCGCTTCGCTGGCCGGAGCACGGCCAGGTCGTTGTTGTTCTTGCCGGACGGCTCCGTGCTCAGCGCGCGGTCCAAGGCAAAGGTCACCGGCGGCGAGGCGGGTGCGCAGGCGGTCATCCGCAACCTGGAATCGCTTGGAGCCCGGCCGCGGCGCGAGGAAGAAAGCCCCAGCGGTTGGCTCGCCGAGGTGCTGCCCGCGATCGGCGTCCACCCGACCCGGCATCCGGGGAATCTGCGCTACCTGCTCCTCGCCGGCCGCACCCGGCAGGACCGGTCGCGGACGGTATTCGGGATGCCCGCGATGCCGTACCCGAAGTGGGAGGCCGACCGGCGGCCGCTGCCGGGTTCACCCACCACCTGACCGTTGCATAACTCCGTTACTTCTTGTATTGTCTTCCTTGTGGTCGAGGTGGCGCCTCCCACTCCACTTCGCTTTACGCATCCCCCCCCAGAAGGCAGCACCCATGAAGCTCGTCGTCTCTGCATCCGACACGAACTACAGCAATTCCCCCACCGACTACAGCTGGACCTACGCCAACGAGATCCTCATCGTCGGCACCGACGGCGCATTCGTCGGCATCTCCTCCGGCAAGTACACGACCCGCGGACGTGTAGCCCATGTCGCGATGAATCGCGAAGAAGTCACAGCTCAGGTCGTCAAATACCTCACCGGAACCGGCTGCTACAAGCCGGGCGAAGAGCGCCAGAGCACCGAGGCCCGTAAGCGGATGAGCGGGGTCTTCGGCCTGGCCCGCGGATTCGAGACCGGAGCTGTCATCGAACTCCGCGACGGGCGGCCCCACCGTTCCACCGGACCCGCAACCCCCTGAGACCACGTCACCCGCCAACCCACCGGAAACCCACCGAAGGGACACCGCCTTGAACACCACCGCTCCCACCTCCGAACAGCGGCAGATCTGGTACCTGGCCACCCTGGGCCGCGATGCACTGCTGCGCGAACTGGCCCCGCTCGGCCTTCCGACCTCCATGACGCATGACCCGCTGAGCCTCGCTGCCCAGATCGTCACCGCCCCCCTCAACCTCCCGGCCGCCCACCAGGCCGCACAGACCGTGCTGCGCCCGCTGCTGGCCGCCGAGACGTTCTCCGTCAGCATCACGGACGACCTCGGATCCGAAGAGCACCTCGGCATCGTTCCGGTCATCGGCGAGCACACCGCAGGCGCCGTCACAGGCCTGTACGCCGAGCTGCTTCTGTTCGACCTGAGCGGCCTGTTGAACAAGGCGGCTTACCGCCTGTCCCGGCTTCCAGCCGACAGAGCCTGGATCATGGACACGGAGTTCCAGCCCAGCGGCGTCCCCGCCACGCAACGGCCCTTCGGCTCCTCCCGTCTCGGCCGGAACCGGACCGTGCTCGCCCCGTTCGCCGCCGAGCTCGACCGGCTCGCTGCGCAGGCGGGCCGGACGTGACGCTGTACGGCATCCCGCCCGCTGGGTTCCGGCGCTTCATGGCGCCGGAGAGCGGGCGGGACCACGCCCACGCCATCGCCGATGCCGCACACGCCTGGTGGAGCGCCAACCGCGGAGGCTCGGGAGACAGGGCCATCGCGGTCGGAGCCCTGGCCGGCCTCGCCCTCTCCGCCCCCACGCACCCCGACGGGTACGACTACGGGCCGCTGCTGATCCCGCTCCGCGACGAAGAACTCATAGACGTGTTGAGGGCGGGATGGAACTCCTTCTACGCATACGATCCCGACCTCGCCGAAGCCGCGCGACCGCTCCACGAATGGCTTTCCCACCCGAGCGAGAACGACGTCCGGGGCCTCGCCGACTACGCTCGAGTCCTTATCCGGGCCGGGCTCTTGGAGTACTGCTCCGATACGGCCCGCGCCGAGTCGGACGACATCCTTGGACTGCTGATCACCCGGATGCGCCCCTACACCGAGCGGCAGAGGACCGGGGAGTTCTTCACCCCGGCGATCGCCGCCGACCACGTCGGCGAGACCACCTTCGCCACCGACCTGGAACCCGGCAGCCTCCTACTTGAACCCGCCGCGGGAACCGGCACCATGGCCCGGGCCGCCGCCGCGGCCATGCGCAGAGACGGTATGGACCCGGCCAGCCACCGCTGGTGGCTCAACGACATCGACTCCCTCAACGCCGCGTGCTGCGCTGTCAACGCCCAGTTGTGGAGGCTCGGCCGACAGGTCACCGTGTCCTGCGGCGACGCGCTTGGCCAGCCACAGCTCCTGGAGGAAGCAGTCCGGCGCCGCGCGGCACGCGCGGTCGCCGCGCAGAAGGCCAACCCCGTGATGTACCCGACCTCGACCCGGTCCCCGTACTGGCCGGCCTGACCCGCCCCGCCTTGGCCCGACCGCGGGCGACTGCCCCCGCAGGCAGAAGCAGAACCCCGGCGCGCTGCTCCCGCCGCAGGTGGGGCAGCGTGCCGGCCGTCAGACAACCCCCGGTGCCACGCCGGCATCACACCTAGCGGCGCGGCACCCCGTCGGCCCCGGAGGCCCCCAGCATGATCACCGAAAACCTGAAGCCGGTCAGCACCCTGACATCGGCCGAGCGGGCCGCGGCCCATGCCGCGCAGGCAATCCTTCCGCTCCTCAGGGCAACGCTGCTCACCCAGTTCCCCGGTGCGCACTTCCTCGTCCTCACCAGATCCGCCGAGGACGAGGAACTACGCCTCGACTCCGTCAGGGACGCCCACGGCAAGGTCCTGTGGGACTACCCGTGGACGTGGCGCGGATACCAACATGTACAGGCCAGCACCCCTGCACGGATTGCGGCGCTCTGGGGGGACGACGACCCCCCGGGATCCGGACGTCATGCTCGACCTGGTCCAGAGGATCGACCGGTTCGCCCGTGTCGCGTTCCTGCCCGACACGGCCATGCGCGGACAGGAGGAGTCAACGGAGCGCACCCCGCTGGGTATCCCGCTGCAACCCGCTGCCGGTGCCACCCCGGTCTGAGCCGCGCCGCAACACCTTCTCCAGCGATGCGCCGCGTGGCGGCTGCCGACCGCAGTCTCGACACGGCCGCCCGCGAAGCCGGGGGTGCAGGTGCCGGCTAGACAGCGGGGTCAGGTGCCGACTGAACGCCTCCCGCCCGGGGCGCCCGGGGGCTGGGACCCGTCGACACCCAAGACCCGGGGACAGTAAAACAAAAGACCGTTGCATATCTCTGGTTTCGCATGTATGTTCGTGGCATCACCGGGGTTCGCCCGGACTCTCCCAATCCTTCCGCGAGGTCACTGTCATGTTTGCCCATCTGCCCCGGGCCACGGACTCCGACGTGCTCATGAACGTCGCCGCCGCATCCAGCCGTCGACAGGTGCCCGTGGACGAGATCGCCATCATCACCAAGCGGCAGCTCAACTTGTACGGGGCTCTCCACCTGGCTGCGGCGAGGGCGATCCGCCCCTGGGAGGAGATGGGACCGGAGCCGAGCGCTTCCGCCCTCAACGCGCTGGGCGTGGCAGTCGAAGACGTGATGGACCAGGGCGAGGAGCTGAGCGTCTTCTACCAGGCCTACTCGCACCTGGCGAACGCCTCAGCGAACGAGGCGCGCCTGGCCGACATGGCGCTGGAGCAGTCGGGATCGATCAGCGGCCCCGGCTCTTCGCTGCTGCGCCGACTGCTGCGCTTCGCGACGCGCAACATCCCGCCGCAGACCGTCCAGATGTTCATCGGACGCTTCCTGGAAATCTCCGACAGGGAGACCATCGGGGCCACCCTGGCCAAACTGGCGGGCATCGAATGGGCCGTCGACCGGGAGGACGCCTACCGGACCGTGTACCTGGACAGCGGCGAAGGGACGGTGGACGACGAGCGGGCACAGGCGAGCAGGTTCCGCGCCCTCGGTCTGGACCCGGGACACGATCCCGCCGCCGGACCCGCGCTCACGGACACCATTGGCGCGCCGTGGGCGGAAACCGACTGGCGGCGCATCCGCGACTGGCGGCGGCGCTACGTGGACCTCCATTCCCAGGATCTCGCCTGGGCGATTGCCAAGGCCGAGCAGTACCGCAAGGTCAGCGAACCCGTGGCCCCGTACTGGCACCCTGGGGGGCTTGAGGCCGCCGTGGTGACCCAGTTGCGGCAGGAGGCCGACCGGGCCCGCTCCGCACGTCTATGGCAGATCACCGACTCCACCGCGCAGATGGCTCTGCGCCGCCTCCAGCGGAACGCCGACCGGCCGACAACGCCGTTCGAACGGCATCACATTCCGTCCGCCTCCACCCGGGGAGTGATGATCCTCGACGCCCCGTTCACTCTTCCCGACGAGCGCCGGATCGTCGGCTACGTGTGGGGTCCCTGGGTACCGGAGGAGACGGAGGGGTGGGCCCTGGCGCTCGACGGCGGCAGGGAACTGGAGCACCTTGAAGCTCCCCAGGGCAACCAGTCCTGGACCTGGGTCACTGCTCTCACGTGCGACCGGTCATTGGGATCGCTGCCGTTCGCGCCCTACGACACGCTGCTGCTCCGCCCCGGCGACATCGTGGAACCGCAGGCGCGACTGCGAGACCCGGACGACCCTGAGCGCTTCCTGGAGGGCTCCGGCCGCCAGGGCCGCAACGAGCTGATCGCCCGCCACGTGCGGAGCCTGTGGGAGCTGCTGACGCAGCACGAGCGGTCGTCGGTGAGGGTGCTGTCCGAGGAGGTCCATGCGGCCCGGCCGCGCGATCAGCGCTCGGACCGGCGCCGGGGTATCACCGACTCCGGCCAGGTGACGACCGTGTGGGTTGACCCGGACGCGGGCGAGCAATACCGGGCCCAGCGGCGCAGCAGGACCGGGAGCGCGTCAGGCTACAAGCTGGCCGTGCGGTACTGGCGCGGCGAACACGAGCGCCAGCAGTGCCCGAACTCCCACGAACACGCCAAGCGCCAGATGGCGGAGGGCTGCGCCCACGACGAGATCACGATCCCGGAGCACGTCGTGGGGCCCGCGGATGCGCCCTGGTCCGACCGGATGTTCCGGGCCCGTAGCCGGCGAACCCAAGCCCAGACCACACCCAAGGGAGCACTCAGCCACACCTAAGAGATTGCATAACTCTGCAATCACATGCATTTACCGTCAAATCTCGTCCGGGCGGGGCACCAGCCCCGCCCCTACCTCCAAGTCCCCTTCCAGGGACGCCGCTTCCGGAACGAGGAATGCCATGAATCACGACCAATCCGCCCTGCTGTTGGGGGACCACTGCTACCGCCCGCTGCACACGACCTACCTCGTCACAACGCTGCTCGCCGGAGCCGTACTCATCTTCCGCCTGCCCGCCATGCTCCTGTTCGTCACCCCCTTCACTGTCATCGCGGTGGCCGTGCTCCAGCTGGCCCGTCGCGCAGACCGCTCCACCGCCGCACAGGGCGGGCCCGCCAAGCCGCTGGGGATTGCGGCCCGACGGGGCTGGACCGGCGCCGCCGTCGGGCTCGACGCGCTCCTGACCTTGTGCGCCGTCACCGCTGGCATCGCCCTGATGGGCGACGACAGCGACCGCTTCGTCCCCCGGGGATCGGCACTCGGCTACCTGTGTCTGGCGATCGCCACGGCCATCGTCGCCTTTCACGCCTTCGCCCACCGCATGGCCGCCCGCCCTGCAGCCACGACACCGGGCGAAGCCGCGTGATGGCCCCCTGAAGCCACCCTCCCCCACGCCACGCCCCGTTCGCCGCCCGGCCCCCGACAGGCTGTGCGGCGGCCGGGCCTGCCTGAAGGTCCCGCCCCCGTGATCCACTCGCTTCCTTCCCGCCAGACCCTCAAGACCGCTGCGTTGGCTGCCGCCGAGCGCGGATGGCGAGTCTTTCCACTCAGACCCGGCTCCCTCACACCAGCGGTCCCGGATTGGCAGCTCAAAGCAACCTGCGACCCCGAAAGGATCAGCACCGCTTGGGACCACGGCCCCTACAACGTGGCCGTCATTCCGTGCCCCTCCAACCTCATCGTCCTCGACCTCGCACCCGCCCGGCCAGGCGAACGGCCACCGCTCCGACACCGCTCCGCCGGCATCCACGACGGGGCAGACGTCCTGGCCGACCTCACCGAGAGCATGAACGCCCGGTTCCCCTTCGAGGTCTACACAGTCGCCACCCCCGGCGGGGGGATGCACCTGTACTTCGCCCACCCCCAGCAAGGCCCCTGCCCGGCGGCCAGCACCGGAACGGACAGCGCTCTGGGCTGGCACGTCGCGATCCGCTCAGCGGGCACCTTCGTTCCGCTGCCGGGCAGCGTTGTCACGGATGGCACGTACGAGATCGCTCACGACGGCCCGGCTGGCCGGTGGCCCGACTACCTCGCCCGCCACCTGTCCGGCGCCCAGACCTCGAAGGAGTGCGCCGCCGGCATTTTGCCCGCCAAGTAGAACGACTGAGGCTTCGATCGCCTGGCGGGCGCCAAGGCCGAGCTTGAGTGCGGCCGCGACACCAGAAGCTGCAGGGCTGAGGCACCAGAGCGCGGCTCCTTGCCTCACATAGCCGCCGAAGCGCCACTGGCCACCATGAGAAGCCCCGCCTGGGCACCAGCGGATTCGCCACGCACAGGCCGGCTCGGGGCTGCGGCTCGCACGGTGCGGGCGCAGGCGCGTCGGGCGTCACACCGAACGCCGGGCGGCGCGCCTCGTCGACAATAGAACGTTGCCTATATCTATTATTCCGTGTAGTGTAATTATCAGTTGGGCGGCGGCATCCCCGCCCCGGCACTCCTTCCTTCCTTCCGACTCAGGAGACGACTGTGTCCGCATCTGTACTGACCCGTACGACTGATGGCCGCATCGCTGGCCAGCGAGCCCGCGAGACCCGCCAGAGCCTTGTGGACACGGCCGTCGAGCTGCTCGCCGAGGGTTCTTACCGGGCCATCACCGTGGCCATGGTCGCCCGCAAGGCGGGTACGTCTCCCGCGACCTTCTACCAGTACTTCGCCGGGATCGACGAAGCCGTGCTGGAGGCAGCTGCTCCCCTCGTGGAGGAGACCACGGCCGCCCTGGGCGCCCACAACGACGGCCCCTGGGCCCTGGACGACGTGACCGGCACCACCCAGTTCGTCAACGCCGTACTCGACACGTGGGGCAACCACATCCCGGTGATGCGCATCCTGACGGCCGTCGCAGCCGAACAGGACCCCCGGTTCGTGAAGGCCTATGCCGCTGTCACCCGCCCCGTAGTCCGAGTCCTCGCATCCGCCGCCGAGCCGAACGGCCCCACCACTTCGGCGCGCAAGGCCTTGGTCCACGGCCTCGTGACAATGCTCGCCTCGGCCGCCGGACACGAGGGCTCCCCGACCCTCAACGGCCTCGGCAGGAAGACGCGCCGCGACGGACTCGCCCACGTCGTGCACGCCGCCCTCACCACCCACGCGAACTAGCGCCCCGTCTCACCAACCCGCCCGCACCGACCACCAAGGGGGTCTCATGTTCCAGCCCGGCGCGCTCGTTCTCGCCTTCATCCTCGGCACGGCCATCATCTTCGTCATCGTCAGCGTCCGGCCGCGCCGAAGGCGCCCCCTCCTCCCGCCCTCGGTCGCCGCCGCGAGCCCCGAACTGATCGCCGCGCTCTCCCTCGCCGTCGTGGAGCAATACCCCGACTTCCGGCGCTTCGCCTACGCCGCCGTCAGTGTCTGGGAGCGCAACTCACCCGACGCCACGGTCCACCTCTTTCCCGCTCGCGGGCCGCGTCTGGGTTCCATCAGCCTGGACTCCGGCGGACCCGGCACAGCGGGAGGACGGGCATCGCAGTTGCTGTCCGAGATGAAGCTCAACTCGGGTGTCATGGTGATCCCCTTCCCGCACACGCACTGAACCACCGGCCCTGTCACCCCGCCCTTTGCACGAACCCCACCGGAAGGCCGTCCCGCCCCGGGGCGGCCTTCAGCCCGATCCACGCAGTGCCGATAACGTCGATCGGCACCGCCCGCCAAGTCCACCGCTACGGCACACCCGGCCACGTCTGCCGGGACCATATCCGGGCCGTCCTCGCCCGCGCCGTCGCTCTCGAAGCCCTCCGTGAGACGAGGGGCCCCGACCAGACGGACGCGCAGCTCGACCAGTGCACCGCTACAGCGGAGCGCAACCCCCCTGTCCGACACCTACCTCGCCGCCGTGCACACCGCTGGCCCGGCCAGGACAACCGCCCAGGGCGTACGCCACCTCCGCCGTGCCCTCCCCGCCGTGGGCCGCCCAGGGCCGCCCGAGTCACCGGAGCAGGCAGTACGCGCCCTGACGGCGGCGTTAGACGAACGGGCACGTCCGCTGGACGGGACGGAGCGACCACGGGACGCCGTGACTGCCGTGGAAGGGTGCCACCCTCTCCCCCGCTACGGATCGTCTTCCGCGAGCACCACGGCCGCGACCCGCAGGGCCAGACGTCACCTCGGACCCTCCTACTGCGCCGTAGCGCACTGCACCGCGGGCCGTTGTCTGCAAGACCGGCCCTACCGGTCCATGTTCGGCCGCTCGGCCTGGCGGCCAGGGCAGCCCGGTATACCGGAACGACTGCTACCCCGGCAGGGGGCAACGTGACGGCAGCCAGCCTCGTGACGAAGAAAACACCCCGTACGGGCAGCCAGCAAACCGCGAATCTCAATGGCCCAACGGACACGCACCGGTGCGCCCGGCAGCGCCCGCCCGAAAAATCTTCGGGCGGAGTGTCACACCGGCCCCCATCTCGGCACCTGTAGCAGATGACGGAGCTCCTACGACCTGAACAGGAACCTTTCATGGCTCACCGCCTCCTTGCCGCCGGCCTCGTACTCGACGGTAGGCCGGCCGCATCCGCCTGCGGCCGCCTCACGATGGTGCCCTCCAGTGCTGACGGCGCCCCGGGAGCGGCCGCACCGGCGGCGCCCGCGCTGGCCCAGCCTGATGGTCTGCCGGTGCGCTCCCATACCTCCCTCTCCGGCTTCAGCCGCGAGGTCTTCGGGCCAGCCTGGAGCGATGGCGGCACCGTCGGCCTGTCGAACAACCAGCGCCCCACCAGCCAAGGCATCCTGGCCTGGGACCTGGCCGGCGTCGTCCGGGCCAGGGACGCCTCCCTACGGCTGCCGCCACGCGGCGAAACCCACTGGTGGTACGCAGCCGACCATGTACGGGGCAAGGCAAAGTACCGGCTGACGGTCTCCGTCGCAGAGAAGTCGGCGATCCGCACCGCCCTGCGATCCTGCCCGGCCTCCGGCCCCGACGCGGAAGGTGGACGGTGAACACCGGGGCCGCCGGCCCCGTTCCCTTCGACGGGGATGCGGGCCGCTGGTGCAGCGCCCTGCGGGAGGCGATGAGGCTGTACCACTCCGCGGCAACCGAGTTGAGTCTGCGGCCCACGGCCCTGCTACGCCCCGCCGCGGCCGAACTGCGGCTCATACGGGAGCGAACCGCCTACGGGTGGCTCCGCTGGGAGGCGTTCCTCCCCCAGACTTCAACCGACGCCTTGCCCGCCGGACAGCTGCGGGAAGCGGGTGTCAACGACCCTACCCAGGGCGTCGTCAGCCAGTGGGCCTGCCGCACGGTATGGGGACGCCGGGCACCGATGTACTTCCTGTCTGTGGGGAACCTCGATGGGTGTAGCTCTCCCGGAGGGAAGATCGCTGTTCAGGCCGTGAGGTCGTAGTCGTGCTGGTCGGGGGTGGGGTAGAGGCGCTCGTGCTCGCGGGC